>NZ_JAELXW010000001.1 GCF_016428645.1 Glycomyces salinus
CGGCGGCGCTTGGCGGCGGCGTCCTCGTCGGGCTGCTCGGCGGCGCGCTTGCGGGCACGGCGCGCGGCCTCGCGGTCGCGCGCGCCGTGCTCGCGGGCGCGGTTGTCCTCGTTCCCGGAGGCCGCCTCGCGGACGGTGCGTCCGCGAGGCGTGTACCTCCGGGCACGGCTGATGGAGGAGGGGTCGCGCCGGCGACGGGGATCGGATTCGGTCATCGGCGCTTACTCTCCGCTCTCCCCGCTCCAGGGGACCTCGGCGGTCTCGCCCTCGGGCAGGAACAGGTAGGTGACCTTCCCCGGCTTCTCCATGTCGTACTGGTCGGCCATGGCCTCCAGGTTGTTCGGCGAGGTCAGCCTGGAGAGCTCGTCGGTGAGCTCCTGCTCGGTCTGGGCGAGGTCGGCCGACTCCCCCCGCAGGTCCTGGAGGTGGTATGCGTCCTCATTGATGACGGTGTTGAGCAGCAGCAGCCCCACGATCCCGGCGACGACCAGTGCGAGCACTCCACCGATGAAGGCCGGGCGCGGCACCTCGACCGGCTCGGGGGCCGGGGCGGCCTTCGGGCGCTCGGCGCGGCGCGGCGCGGGAGCGGCCGGAATCGGCTCGGTCCTGCGCTCGCCGGGAGCGACCGGAGCCTCGACCGGAGCGGCCTCGGGCTGCACCGCCAGAGAGCCGTCCACCACAGGAGCCTCGTTCGCCTCGCCGACCAAGGCGCGGCGCCGCGAGGACGCGGCGCGGGCCCGGCGTCGGGCGGCCTTGATGATCTCGTCGGCGTCTGCCTGGGGCCGACGGTAGGGCGCGTTGCTCATGAGTCGCCTCCTTCTCCGGTGGACGTTGCGATCCGCTCGGCGGCGCGCAGCCGGGCCGGCGCGCTTCGCGGATTTCGGTCGAGTTCGGTCTGGGTAGGTTGTTGGGCTTTCCTCGTCAGGAGTCGAAAGGTGGGCTCGGTTCCGGGGAGATCGACCGGCAGGCCGGCCGGAGAGCTGGAGCTGGCCCGTCGGGCCAGCTCCTGCTTGGTGATGCGGTCCTCCAGGGAGTGATAGGACAGCACCGCGACCCTGCCGCCGGGGGCGAGGGCGTCGAGCGCGGCCGGGAACGCGGCCGCCCAGGTGTCGAGTTCGCCGTTGACCTCGATGCGCAGGGCCTGGAAGGTGCGCTTGGCCGGGTTGCCGCCGCGGCGGCGCGTCGCGGCCGGGATCGCGTCCCGGACCAGGTCGGCCAGCTCCCTGCTGGAGGTGATCGGGGCCTTGTCGCGGGCGGCGGCGATGGCCCGTGCCACGCGGGGCGCGAACTTCTCCTCGCCGTAGACGCGCAGGATCCGGGTCAGGTCCGCCACGGCGTAGGTGTTGACGACGATCTCGGCGGTGAGGGCGTCGTCGGGGTTCATGCGCATGTCCAGCGGGGCGTCCTGGGCGTAGGCGAAGCCGCGCTCGGGCTGGTCGAGCTGCATCGAGGAGACGCCGAGGTCGAACAGGATCGCGTCGGCGGCCTCGTAGCCGTGCTCGGCCAGGACGCGCGGGACCGCGTCGTAGACGGCGCGGGCCGGCACGAACCGGTCGCCGAAGGGCGCCAGGCGCTTCGAGGCCAGTTCGAGCGCGCCGGGGTCGCGGTCGACGCCGATGACGGTGAGCTCGGGGTGGGCGGTGAGGAGGGCCTCGGTGTGGCCTCCGGCCCCGAGGGTGGCGTCGACGGCCACCGCGCCCGGCCTCGATGCGGCCGGCGCGAGGTATTCGAGCACCTCGTCGAGCATGACGGGCACGTGCGGTGCGTCCACGACGCTCACCTCCTTCTCCTCACAGTCCTTCGGGCAGGTCGCCCTCTTCGATGTCGGCGAAGGCCTCCTCGGAGGCCTCCAGGTATTCGTCCCAGGTGCGGCTGTTCCAGATCTCGACGCGGTTGGAGGCGCCGATGACGGCCAGTTCGCGTTCGAGCCCGGCGTACTCGCGCAGGCGGGGCGGAATGGTCACCCGGCCCTGGCGGTCCGGCGTCTCGTCGTGCGCCGAGGCGAAGAACACGCGGTTGTAGGCGCGGGCGGCCTTGCTGGACATGGGCGCTCGCTGGAGCGCGTCGGCCAGGCGGGTGAACTCGTCCATGGGGAAGACGTAGAGGCACCGCTCCTGGCCCTTCGTGATCACCACTCCCTCCGCGAGCGCTTCTCGGAACTTCGCGGGGAGGATGACGCGGCCCTTGTCGTCCAGATGCGGGGTATGGGTGCCGAGGAACATCGGCGTCACCCCCCCGTGACTGTGCGGCTGCGCGGCCCCTCCGACCGCGCGGCGGGACCTCCGCCCCACCAATGCGCCCCACATTACTCCACTTCCACCCACCCCTGGGGGTTGTTTCGCGGCCAAATCCATGAGTCGTCTGGTGAAGGCGCTGCTCATCGCGGTGGAGCGTGGTGGAGTGACGGGTGGGACACCCACAGACGTAGTCGCGAGTACCGCTCATGTTCATTCGTTCGGGTGGGGCCGGGGTCGAAGGCCGTCGATCCCTTCCCGAGCCCCAGCGCATCCCGAGTCACCGAGTCCGGCCACGCGGAAAGCCCGGGGCGGACCATGTGACAAACTCTTTGGCAGAGTCGTCGAGTCGATCACGTGGAAAGCGAGCCCGCATGAGCGCGAATCTCCCTGCACGCGCCAAATTCGCCACTGCATTGCTACGGACCGCGGCGGCGATGTCGAGAGCGACCGGCCGCGGCGACGGCTCGGTCATCGGCGGGCGCGTCGGGTTGATCGTCGAACCCCGGCTGCTGGAGCTGCTGGCCGACGGGCGGCACGTGGTGCTCATCTCGGGCACCAACGGCAAGACGACCACCACCCGCTTCACCACCGCGGCCCTGGAGGCGATCGGGCAGGTCGCCACGAACTCCTTCGGCGCCAACATGCCGACCGGGCACACCACCGCCCTGGCCAAGGCCCGCAAGGCCCAGTACGCCGCCCTCGAATGCGACGAGCACTACCTCGGGCAGCTGCTGGACGCAGCCTCCCCGAAGGTGGTGGCGCTGCTGAACCTGTCGCGCGACCAGCTCGACCGCGCCATGGAGGTGACCGCGCTGGCGGCCAAGTGGCGCCAGACCCTCCAGGTGTCGGCCGCGCAGACCACGGTGGTGGCCAACGCCGACGACCCGTTGATCGTCTGGGCCGCCTCGGTGTGCGAGAAGGTCGTGTGGGTCGCGGCCGGGCAGAACTGGACGGCCGACTCGGCGATCTGCCCCAACTGCGGCAACCACCTCGACCGCTTCGGCGAGTTCTGGCGCTGCACCAACTGCGGGCTCAACCGCCCCAGCCCCCAGTGGTCGGTCGCCCCGGCCGGGGAGGCCGTCGTCGGTCCCGACGGACGCCGCTACGAACTCCGGCTGCAACTGCCCGGACGGATCAACCGCGCCAACGCCGCCACGGCGCTGGCCATCGCCAGCCTGTTCGGGGTCGAACCGGGCCAGGCCGCGCCCCGGCTGTCCGAGGTCGCCTCGGTGGCCGGGCGCTACGCGCGGGTCGAGCGCGACGGCCGCCAGCTGCGCCTGCTGCTGGCGAAGAACCCCGCCGGCTGGCTGGAGTCGTTCGACATGATCGAGAAGGCCCAGCCGGTGGTGCTCTCGCTCAACGCCCGGGAGGTCGACGGCTTCGACACCTCCTGGATCTACGACGTGGACTTCACCTCGCTGGTCGGGCGCAAGGTCGTCCTCACCGGGGACCGCCGCACCGACCTGGCGGTGCGCCTGGAGGTCGACGGGGTCGACTTCACCGTCGCCGAGGACATACGGGCCGCCATCGGCCAAGTCGCCCCGGGGCCGGTCGAGGTCGTGGCGAACTACACGGCGTTCCAAGACATCCGAGCGGAATTCAACCGCGTCAACTGACGGCTGAGAAGGCGGATTGACTGTGTCAACAAGCACCCTGCGCATCGTCTGGCTCTACCCCGACCTGCTGTCGACCTACGGGGACCGGGGGAACCTGCTCGTTCTGGCCCACCGCGCCCGCGCCCGCGGCATCGACGTCGAGCCGATGCAGGTCCGCAGCGACCAGCACGTCCCGCACGGCGCCGACATGTACCTCATCGGCGGCGGCGAGGACGGCCCGCAGGCGGTGGCGGCCGAGAGGCTCATCGACGACGGCGCGCTGGCCAAGGCCGCCGAGGACGGTCGGCCCGTGTTCGCCGTGTGCGCCGGATACCAGCTGCTCGGCGAGTCGTTCTACGCCAACGGCCGCTGCTACGCGGGCCTGGGCATCCTCGACCTGCGCAGCGACCGCGGCGAGTCCCGGGCCGTCGGCGAGATCGCCGGCGAGGGCATTCCGGCGCTGGGCATCGGCCCGATCACCGGCTTCGAGAACCACGGCGGCCGCACCCACCTGGGCGAGGCGGTCCAGCCGCTCGCGCACGTCTCGGCCGGCATCGGCAACGAGGGCGTCACCGAGGGCGCCTGGGCCGGGCACGTCATCGGCACCTACATGCACGGACCGGCGCTGGCGCGCAACCCGCGGCTGGCCGACCTGCTGCTGTCCTGGGCCGTCGGCGCAGCCCCGGGCGCGCTGCCGCCGATCGACGAAACCTGGCCCGAGCGGCTGCGCGCCGAGCGCTTCGCGGCGCTGGCTCCCGAATAGCGGGGCGGGATAGATCACCTGGCCGGATGTGGCCGGAACGGGATAGTTTAGGCGGGCAACGAACACTCCCCACCTTTCCCCGCTCTGGAGGACCCACATGGACTGGCCCCGCGGAGTCGACGGCCTGTGTTACGGCGGCGACTACAACCCCGAGCAGTGGCCCGAGGAGGTCTGGGACGACGACGTCGCGCTGATGCGCGAGGCCGGGGTCAACCTGGTGACCGTCGGCGTGTTCTCCTGGGCGTGCCTGGAGCCGAAGGAGGGCGAGTTCGACTTCGGCTGGCTCGACCGGGTCATGGACAAGCTCGGCGAGGGCGGCGTCAAGGTCGACCTGGCCACCCCGACCGCCTCCCCGCCGCCGTGGTTCACCCTGGCCCACCCGGACGCGCTCAACACGCGCCCGGACGGGACCGTCCAGGTCCACGGGTCGAGGGACACCTACGACGTGCACGCCCCCGCCTACCAGCGGGCCTCGCTCCGGATCGCCTCCGAGCTGGCCGAGCGGTACGCCGAGCACCCGGCGCTGGCGATGTGGCACGTCCACAACGAGTACGGCTCCACCAGCCACTCCGCCCACGCCGAGCGGGCCTTCCGCGGTTGGCTGCAGGCCAAGTACGGCAGCCTCGACAACCTCAACCGGGCCTGGTGGGGCGCCTTCTGGAGCCAGCGCTACAGCGACTGGGACCAGATCCTGGCCCCGCGCGCCACCCAGTACCTGTCCAACCCCGCCCACGCGCTGGACTTCAAGCGCTTCACCTCCGACGCCCTGCTGGGCCACTACATCGCCCAGCGCGACCTGCTGCGCCAGGCCAACCCCGAGATCCCGATCACCACCAACTTCGTGTTCGGGCAGTGGGCCCCGGTCGACCCCTGGAAGTGGGCCGCGGAGGTCGACCTGATCGCCTTCGACTCCTACCCCAGCTCCCCCGACGAGACCGCCGAGCGGCAGAGCGCCATGCACGCCGACCTGTCCCGGTCGTGGGCCGGCGGGCGCCCGTGGCTGCTGATGGAGCAGGCCGCCGCCTCGATCCACAGCCCCGACGGCGCGATCGCCAAGTCCCCGGGCCGCATGGCCCGCCACTCGATGATCCACATCGGGCGCGGTTCCAAGGGCGCGATGTTCTTCCAGTGGCGCTCGGGGCGCGGCGGTTCCGAGCAGTGGCACTCGGCGCTGGTCCCCCACGCCGGCAAGAACACCCGCATGTTCCGCGAGGTCGTCGACTTCGGGAAGGCGCTGCCGGGCCTGGCCCAGGGTGCCGAGGAGCCGATCGAGACCGACGTGGCGATCCTGTGGAGCCCCGACTCGTGGTGGGCCACCGGCGACCACGCTTCCCTGCCGGCGCGGGTCGACTACCTGGAGAACGTCGCCCAGATCCACCGGGTGCTGCGCGACCGGGGCGTGGTGGCCGACTTCGTCCGCCCCGAGGGCGACCTGTCGAACTACCGGACCGTCATCGCCCCCAGCACCTACGTGCTCAGCCGCGCCGCCGCCGAGAACCTGCGCTGGTTCACCGCCGGCGGCGGCCGCCTGGTCGCCTCCTACCTCACCGGCGCGGTCGACGAGCACTGCCAGATCTGGCTCGACGGCTACCTCGGGGGCCTGACCGACATGTTCGGCATCCGCGTCACCGAGCACCTCCCCCAGCCTGCCGGGGAGACCAGGGCGCTGTGGAACTTCGGGGCCGCCGAGCGGTTCTGCGAGCTCGTGGAGCTGCGCGGCGCGCAGTGCGTCACCCAGTACGCCACCGGCCAGGTCATCGAGAACCAACCGGCGGTGACCGTCAACCCCTTCGGCGAGGGCGAGGCCTGGTACGTCTCGTGCAAGCTCGTCGACGAGGCTTGGGACCGGCTGTTCGAGTCGCTGGAGCTGACCGGGCCCGGACTGCCCGGCGTGGACGTGGTCGACCGGGGGCCGTGGAGATACGTCGTCAACCACACCGACGCCGAGGCCCGGATCGGCGACCTGGTCGTCCCGGCGGGCGGCTGGAGTGTCGTTAAGCGGTCCAGCTGACGCCAGGCCGTGAATTGCCTGAGATCGGAGAGGCGTGGGAAACCATGTATGCGGGTGAAAACTGAGACTTCCTCTGTAATCCGTGTTGTCATGGTAGTGACGAGGGACACAGCCCCACCGCAGGATTGGGGGCATCATGACACAGACACCCGGGTCACCGCCCCAGCCACCGCCTGGATCGCCGCCTCCGCCAGACCAGCCGCCCTATTTTCCACCACCTCCCAGACCGGCCGAGCCGCCCAAGACGATCTCGATTCTGGCTCTCGCCTTCGGTGGAGTCGCACTGCTGTTCGGGATCATTCCGGTGGCCGGGATCTTCCTCGGCGGCCTTTTCGGTGTCGCCGCGATCGTGCTGGGCGTCATCGGTATCTTCAAGTCCCACAGACTGATGGCCATCCTCGGCATCGCCTTGGCGGTGGTCGGCCTGATCGTCACGGTGATCGTCACTATCACGCTCGGCAGTGCCATAGATGAGGTCGTCGAGGACTGGCCGACGACCTTCGAGGATTCGCCCGAGGACACCGAAGGACTCGATGACACCGATACCGAGGACGGCCCCGACGTTCAGGAGGATCTCGGCGGCCCCGACGGCACCGACCTGAACTCTCCGCTCCCGGCTGGAAGCGAAGTCGAGACCGGAAACTGGAGGGTCTCATTCAGCGATGTCGTTCCCGATGCCACCGAGACGGTGCTCAACGAGAATCAATTCAACGAACCGCCGGCAGACGGCTACCAGTACTTCATGTACCGCGTCGAGGCCACGTACTTGGGAGCCGACTCCGCCTACGCCTGGGACGAGCTGGAGCTCGGAGTCGCATTCGACAACGCCGTCCACACCGAATGGTGCGGAGTGATCCCTGACGATCTTCTTGATGCCCCCGAAGTGTATGCGGACGGAACGGCATCCGGGAACGCCTGCGTAGCAGTTCCGAGCGATAGTGCCGAGGAAGCCGTGATCAGTGTCAAGGACTACTGGAACGACGGTGAAAGATTCTTCGTGGCGATCGATTGAACACGCATTGGGCCAGGCCGAGCTGCTTGAACCCCCTCCGCCATAGCGCGGTCGGGTCCTCGGCGGGCCACCGGATCCAGCGAGTCCGACACCTCGCCGTGACCGCCGGTTATTCCGAGGCCGATTCGCCTCCCGGGTGGCAGAATCGACCGATGCGGACGATCGGACTGATCGGCGGGATGTCCTGGCAATCCTCGGCCGAGTACTACAGGCTCATCAACGAACTGACCCATGACCGGCTCGGCGGGCAGCACAACGCCGAGAGCATCATGGTCACCGTCGACTTCGCCGAGATCGAGGCCATGCAACGCGAGGACGACTGGAAGGCCAGCGGCGAGCGGCTCGCCGCAGCCGCGGCCGCGCTCGAACGCGCCGGAGCCGATCTGATCGCGCTGTGCACCAACACGATGCACCTCAACGCCGCGGAGATCAAGGCCGCGATCGGCGTCCCGTTCGTCCACCTCCTCGACACCGTCGCCGAGCGCATCCGGGCCGACGGCCCCACCACGGTCGGGCTCCTGGGCACCCGCTTCACCATGGAGATGGGCTTCTACGCCGCTCACCTGGCCGAATACGGGATCACCGTGAAGACTCCGCCCGCCGAGGCACGCGACGAGGTCCACGACGTCATCTACGACGAGCTGACGCAGGGCGTCGTCCGCGAGGAGTCACGGCAGACCTACCGGCGCATCATGCGTGATCTGGCCGAGGACGGCTGCGAGGGGGTCATCTTCGGCTGCACCGAGATCCCACTGCTGGTCGGCGCCGCCGACAGCCGGGTCCCGGTCTTCGACACCACCCGCATCCACGCCGAACGACTGGTGGAACTCGCGCTCGGTTAGGTCAAAGCCGTTGGCGCCGAAGCGGTGAGGACGATCCCGGTCGCCGTGTCCGACTCAGGGTGAACGGGCCTGATGTCGTATCGCACAGGCACGATCGAACGGGGGGATACTGCGGAGCGACACTCCCGGCCGCGGGGTACAGGACCAGTCCCGTTGCGGCCGTGGGAATCCGGCATCGAACGTGAACGTATTGGCCCTGATCGGGCGATGCGGATCCGGCCCGGAGCAGAGACAATTGAGGTACGCACAAGGGCACGGAATTCGGACCAGGGGTCGAGTGGGTGCAAGCAGACTGAGACAAGCCTCTAGCCGACTGGCCAACCGGACCGGTTCCGAGCACAGCCGCCCCGACCGGGCGGGTGGGCTTCCCCTCTCGTGCTATCGGGTCCCGCAGCGTTCTACGCCGATACCGGCGGGATTGGGTGGGAGACGGCCCGGTCGGGATCACCCCGACCCGGCTGCGAGTGCTCCGAACGAGGCACACCGGACGCGCGGCGCAACGCCGACCATAGCCGGAACCGCGCGACCAACCAGCGAACACACACCGCGTCGTCCCGATGCGGGGCCTCGGCCGGCACCACGGCAACCCGCCATCGAACGGACCTCGGCTGAACGGTGCCTAATGGACCGTGATGGTGAAGCCGATGCCGCGGTAGGCCGTCTCCGTGAGCAGGGCCGCCCTGGGTTCGGCTATGTCGCCGAAGTGGGCGGCCGGGGCGAGGTGGTTCAGGCGAGAGTCTTTGAGGAGGTCGTCCACTATGCCGCCGGTGACCAGGGCGTCGAACTCGACGCCGGTGAGTACCGCTGCCGCCGCCTCGGCGGCGCGTTTGGCGGCGGCCTTGGCCTGGCCCTCGCGGCGGCGCGCGAAGCGCTGCTGGGACTGGCCTCCCGCTTTGGTCTTGCCTTGCACGTAGGCCGTGTCGGTTTTGGAGGTGAGGAGACGCCCGTCCGATATGACGCCGACCGAGTAGGCGCCCTTGCGGGCAAGCAGCACCGCTATGCGACGGGGTTCGAGGGCGTAGTCACGCAGGTGCTCGGCCGCCTTGATCGGATCGGAGTCCAGCAGCCAGTCGGCGGGGAGGCCTCCGGCCAGCGTCCAGGCGACCTCTGCCGAAGTGCCGTCGTTCGCCTCGATCGTCCAGGCGTCGCCCTCCGCATGGTGGGCCGCGATGCCGCCGTTGCGTTCGGCGAAGTTCGCGACCCACCTCGGAAGCCGCTCGGGCTCGACCTCGACGATCCTGCCGCCGCCCGGGGCGGGGCGGACCTTCGTCATCGGGCCTCGCCCGGTCTCGAATTCACGTCCGACCTCGTCAGACGTTGAAACCGAGCGCCCGGAGCTGGTCGCGGCCCTCGTCGGTGATCTTGTCCGGGCCCCACGGCGGGATCCACACCCAGTTGATCCGCAGGTCGGAGACCAGTCCCCCTTCGGCCCCTCCGCACAGGGCCGACCGCGACTGGTCCTCGATCACGTCCGTGAGCGGACAGGCCGCCGAGGTCAGCGTCATGTCCAGGGTCGCGATGTTCTCGTCGTCGACGTGGACCCCGTAGATCAGGCCGAGGTCGACCACGTTGATGCCGAGCTCGGGGTCGACGACGTCTTTCATGGCCTCGAAGATGTCATCTTCCTTGGCCTTCGTGGCTTCGGTCATTACTCGGCTCCTCCTGGAGTCGGGACAGAGGCTTCAGCTCGGATGAGCGCGTCCTTGAGCGCCATCCATCCCAGCAGCGCGCACTTGACGCGCATCGGGTACTTGGATACACCCTGGAACGCCACGGCGTCCTCGAGGGTGTCCTCGTCGGCCTCGCCCAGGCCCTTGGAGCTCATCAGCGCGGAGAACTCCTCGAACCGGGCGCGGGCGTCGTCGACCGACGCGCCCTTGACCAGCTCGAACAGCACCGAGGCCGAGGCCTTGGAGATCGAACACCCCGTGTGGTCGTAGGACACGTCGGCGACCTCGCCGCCCTCGACGTGGACGCGCAGGGTGATCTCGTCGCCGCAGGTCGGGTTGACCTGGTGCGACTCCCCCTCGTAGGGTTCCCGCAGGCCAGCGCCCCGCGGGTTCTTGTAGTGGTCCAGGATGACTTCCTGGTACAGCTCGTCGAGATCCATCACGCAAACACCTTCCGCACCTTCTCCAACGAAGACACGAGCCGGTCTATTTCGTCGGTGGTGGTGTAGACGTACGCCGAGGCGCGCGTGGTGGCGGCGACGCCGAACCTGACGCACGTCGGCTTGGCACAGTGGTGGCCCACTCGCACGGCGATGCCCTCGGAGTCGAGGACCTGGCCCACGTCGTGCGGGTGGACGTCCTCGAAGGTGAACGAGACGGTCGCGCCGCGTCCGATCGGGACGCGCGGGCCGATGACGGTCAGCCCGGCGACGCTCTCGAGCCCCTCGAGCATGTAGCCGGCCAGCTCCTTCTCGTGGGCCCGGATGTTGTCCATGCCCAGCGCCCGGAGGTAGTCGACGGCGGCGGCCAGGCCCACGGCCTCGACCACCGGCGGCGTTCCGGCCTCGAACTTGGCCGGGGCCTTCGCGAACGTGGTGCGCTCCATGGTGACCGTCGCGATCATCGACCCGCCGGAAAGGAACGGCGGCATCGCGTCGAGCAGCTCGGCCTTGGCCCAGAGCATGCCGATCCCGGTGGGTCCCAGCATCTTGTGGCCGGTGAAGGCCGCGAAGTCGACGCCGAGTTCGGCCACGTCGACCGGGAGATGCGGCACCGACTGGGAGGCGTCGATCCCCACGATCGCGCCGACCTCCCTGGCGCGGGCGACGATTCGCTCGGTCGGATTGACCGTGCCGAGCAGGTTCGACACGTGCACGAACGAGACGGCCTTGGTGCGCTCGTTGATGACCTCCTCGACCTGTTCGAGGTCGAGCCGGCCCGCGTCGGTGATGCCGATCCAGCGCAGCGTGGCACCGGTGCGCTCGCACAGCTGCTGCCACGGCACCAGGTTGGCGTGGTGCTCCATCTCGGTGACCACGATCTCGTCGCCGGGCCGCAGCACGAACCGGGGGTCCGAGCCGCGCTCGATGGTCGAGTTCTGGAAGGCATAGGCCATCAGGTTGATCGCCTCGGTCGAGTTCTTGGTGAACACGACCTCGTCGGCGCTCGGCGCGCCGATGAAGGCCGCGACCGCCGCGCGGGCGCCCTCGTAGGCCGCGGTCGCCTCGGAGCCCAGCGTGTGGACCGACCGGGAGATGTTGGCGTTCGAGTGCTCGGTGAAGCGCCGCATCGCCTCGGTCACCTGGACCGGCTTCTGGGACGTGGCAGCCGAGTCGAGGTAGGCCAGCGGCCGGTCCCCGATCTTGCGCTCCAGGATCGGGAAGTCGGCGCGGATGGCCTCGACGTCGAGCTTGCCCGCGCCGACGCCTGCGGAGTCGTGACTTTGCGGAGCAGCCGCCATGGCTTCCCTCTCTCTAGGCCGCCTTCGACCCGACGTAGGACTCGTAGCCTTCGGCCTCGAGCTTCTCGGCCAGCTCCGAGCCGCCCTCCTCGGCGATGCGACCGTCGACGAAGACGTGCACGAAGTCCGGCTTGACGTAGCGCAGGATGCGCGTGTAGTGGGTGATCAGCAGGATCCCGGAGTCCGTGGTCTCCTTGGCGTGGTTGATGCCGTCCGAGACCACGCGGAGGGCGTCGATGTCGAGGCCGGAGTCGGTCTCGTCGAGGATCGCCATCTTGGGCTTGAGCAGCTCCATCTGGACGATCTCGTGGCGCTTCTTCTCGCCGCCGGAGAAGCCCTCGTTGACGTTGCGGTTGATGAACGCCTCGTCCATCTTCAGCGCGTTCATCGCGCCCTTGAGGTCCTTCATCCAGGTGCGCAGCTTCGGGGCCTCGCCGTCGACGGCGGTCTTGGCGGTGCGCAGGAAGTTCGAGACGCTCACGCCGGGGACCTCGACCGGGTACTGCATGGCCAGGAAGAGGCCAGCGCGGGCGCGCTCGTCGACGCTCATCGCCAGCACGTCCTCGCCGTCGAGGTGGACCGAGCCGCCGGTGACCTCGTACTTCGGGTGCCCGGCGAGCGAGTAGGCCAGGGTCGACTTGCCGGAGCCGTTCGGGCCCATGATGGCGTGGGTCTGGCCGGACTCGATGGTCAGGTCGACGCCGTGCAGGATCGGCTTGGCGCCTTCGTCGGTGCTGACCGAGACTTGCAGGTCGCGGATCTCGAGCTTGCTCATGGTGGTTCTGGTCCTCTTACTCGGTGGTCTTTGGTTTCAGGCTCAGGTAGACGTCGCCGTCTCGGATCTCGACCGGGTAGGTCGCCACGGACACTGTGGCGGGCGGCCCGGTCGGTTTGCCGGTGCGCAGGTCGAACATCGACCCGTGCAGCCAGCATTCGAGGGTGCAGTCCTCGACCTCGCCCTCGGAGAGGGCCACGGCCGCGTGGCTGCACTCGTCGTAGACGGCGAACACCTCCTCGCCCTTTCGCACCAGCGCGATCGACGTGCCGTGGATGTCGGCGGCGACGGCCTCGGCGTCCGGCAGTTCGTCGAGCGCGCAGACGCGCACGAAGTCCTCGCTCATGCGGCCGAACCCGCCCCTCCCTCGGCGACGTTCGCGGAGCCGAGGACCGGTCCGGCGTCGAGGCGGGCCACGATGGTCTCGGTGAGCTCCTCGCGAAGCCGCTCGGACGGGATCTTCTGCACGATCTCGTTGAAGAAGCCCTTGACGACCAGACGGCGCGCCTCATCTTCAGGGATACCACGAGATTGCAGGTAGAACAGGTGTTCTTCGTCGAATCGGCCGGTGGCCGAGGCGTGGCCGGCGCCGACGATCTCGCCGGTCTCGATCTCGAGGTTCGGGACCGAGTCGGCGCGGGCTCCGTCCGAGAGGACCAGGTTCCGGTTGATCTCGTAGGTGTCGGTGCCGGTGGCCGCGTCCTGGATGAGGACGTCGCCGACCCACACGGTGTGGGCGGTCTCGCCCTGGAGCGCGCCCCGGTAGTTGACGTACGAGCGGCAGTCGGGGACCGAGTGGTCGACCAGTTGGCGGTGCTCGAGGTGCTGCCCGGTGTCGGCGAAGTACAGGCCGAAGGCGTCGACCGAGCCGCCGCGCCCGGCGTAGTCGATCGAGAGGTACTGGCGGACCAGGTCGCCGCCGAGGCTGACGGCGATGTGGTCGAGCCGGGCGTCGGTGCCCAGGCGGGCCTTCTGGTGCTCGACCTGGACCGACTCGCGGTCCCATTCGGCGACCGAGACCAGCCGCAGGCGGGCCGAGTCGCCGACCGCGATCTCGATGTTGTCCCCGAGCCTGGCCGCGCCGGTGTGCCTCATGATCAGCGTGACGTCGGCGTGGTGGCCGACCTCGATGTAGGTGTGGGCCCAGCTGGCACCGTCGAGGCCGCCTCCGGTGACGTCGATCCAGACCGGCTCGGCGATCTCGGCCTCGGGGGCCACGGAGACCAGCAGGGCCTTGTCGGTCTTGGCCCAGGCGACCGCGCTGGGGCGGTCGAACGGGGTCAGGATCGAGCCGACGCGCTCGTCGTCCTTGCCGACCGCTTCGACCGTGACGCCCTCGGGCAGGGCGCGGGCGGTGTAGGCGACGGCCGCCTTCGCGGGCGCGGTGTCGGCGTCGTCGAGGCCGGCCAGGCGCTTGATCGGCGTGAACCGCCACTCCTCTTCGCGGCCGTTCAGGGCCGGGAACTCGGCGGGATCGAACGAGCGCAGCAGCTGCGACTTCGTCTTCGGAGGCACCTCGCCCGCTCCGTGCGTGTGCGGGCGGGCTGCCACTTCAATGCTCATGCGTCTTCTGGTTCCTTGTCGTCCTCTACGGGGCCCGCTTTAGCCGACCGCGCCTTCCATCTGGAGTTCGATCAGCCGGTTGAGTTCGAGGGCGTACTCCATGGGCAGTTCCTTGGCGATCGGCTCGATGAAGCCGCGCACGATCATGGCCATCGCCTCGTCCTCGGTGAGTCCGCGGCTCATGAGGTAGAACAGCTGGTCCTCGCCGACCTTGGAGACCGTGGCCTCGTGGCCCATGTCGACGTCGTCCTCGCGGATGTCGACGTACGGGTAGGTGTCCGAGCGCGAGATGGTGTCGACCAGCAGCGCGTCGCACTTGACGGTGGACTTGGCGTGGTGCGAGCCCTCGTCGACCTTGACCAGGCCGCGGTAGGAGGTGCGCCCGCCGCCGCGGGAGATCGACTTGGAGATGATCGTCGAGGACGTGTGCGGCGCGGCGTGGGTCATCTTCGCGCCGGTGTCCTGGTGCTGGCCCGCTCCGGCCATCGCGACGGACAGGACCTCGCCCTTGGCGTACTCGCCGGTCATGACCACGGCCGGGTACTTCATGGTGACCTTGGATCCGAGGTTGCCGTCGACCCACTCCATGGTCGCGCCCTGCTCGGCGACAGCGCGCTTGGTGACCAGGTTGTAGACGTTCGACGACCAGTTCTGGATCGTGGTGTAGCGGACGCGGGCGTCCTTCTTGACGACGATCTCGACCACGGCCGAGTGGAGGGAGTCCGAGGAGTACACCGGGGCGGTGCAGCCCTCGATGTAGTGCACGAACGAGCCCTCGTCGGCGATGATGAGCGTGCGCTCGAACTGGCCCATGTTCTCGGTGTTGATCCGGAAGTAGGCCTGGAGCGGGATGTCGACGTGGACGCCCTTGGGCACGTAGATGAACGAGCCGCCCGACCACACGGCGGTGTTCAGCGCGGCGAACTTGTTGTCGCCGGTGGGGATGACCGAGCCGAAGTACTCCTCGAAGATCTCCGGGTGCTCGCGCAGGCCGGTGTCGGTGTCCATGAAGATGACGCCCTGGGCCTCCAGGTCCTCGCGGATGGAGTGGTAGAGGACCGTGGACTCGTACTGGGCGGCCACGCCCGAGACCAGCTGCTGGCGCTCGGCCTCGGGGATGCCCAGCTTGTCGTAGGTCTTCTTGATGTCCTCGGGCAGCTCTTCCCAGGAGTCGGCCTGCTTCTCGGACGCCTCGACGTAGTACTTGATGCGGTCGAAGTCGATGCCGGACAGGTCGGCGCCCCAGTTGGGCATGGGTTTGCGACCGAACAGCTTGTGGCCCTTGAGACGGCGCTTCAGCATCCACTCGGGCTCGTTCTTGCGCGTGGAGATGTCGCGGACGACCTCTTCGGTCAGTCCGCGCTTGGCGTTCGCGCCGGCGACGTCCGAGTCGGACCAGCCGTACTCGTACCGCTCCAGGGAGGCGAGGGCCTCCTCTTGAGAAAGCGGCCCAGCCTGGCTCAGCGGCTCGGTCTTCTGCGTGTCGGTCATGTCAAGTCTCACCTTTGACCTGTCGTAGGTGTCAGTCCGGTCGTTCCGTCGGCTTCCGCTCGGGCGCGGGCAACCGGACCGGGCCGGGGACGTGGGTCGTGCAGACCCCGTCGCCGTTGGCGATCGTCGCCAGCCGCTGGACGTGGACGCCCAGCAGCCTGGAGATCACCCGGGTTTCCGCCTCGCACAGCTGCGGAAACTCCGCCGCCACTCCCGCCACCGGGCAGTGGTGCTGGCAGAGCTGGCCCCCGGTGGCGAGGACCGAGGCCGTGGCGGCATAGCCCTCTCCGGAGAGCGCGTCGGCCAGCGCTTGGGCCCTGGCCATCGGGTCGTCGTCGACGCGGTCGAGGGCGGCGCGGCAGCGGGCCTCGAGCCGGGCCACCTGCTCGGCGGCGAAGGCGCCGATGGCGTCCTCGCCTTCGAACCGGCGGATCCAGCGCAGCGCCTCCGTGGCGAGGTCGTCGTAGGTGTGGCCGAAGGACGCGCGGGCGCTGGGCGTGAGCTGGAACTGCTTGGCCGGGCGACCCCGCTTGGAGGTCTTCAGCACGCGCGTCTCGACCTGCCCCTCCGACTCCAACGCGTCGAGATGGCGGCGGGTGGCGGTGGCGGTGATGCCGAGGGCGCAGGCGAGCTCGGCGGCCGTGGCGTGGCCGCGCTCGAGCAGCAGCTGCGTCACCCGGCCGCGGGTCTCCCCGTCGGTCGAGTGGCTGCCGGTAGCCCTCGTCACCATTTCCACAAGGAAAATGTTACGTAATTCGCTCCCGGATGTCGATAGCGCAGGTAGTGAGACCCGGCACGCAGGTTTGCCTAACCTCACTCGGGCTTACTCGGCCCTGGCCCACACTCGGGCCCGCCTGGCGCGGGGCGGCGGAGTCTCAAGGATAGATTCGGCTCGTGAACCTGTTGCAGCGGTGGTTCGGCCACCCGCGCGCGATGCGCGTCTGGGCGCTGGCCAGCCTGATCGCCAATGTCGGCATCATCGTCACCGGCGGCGCGGTGCGCCTGACCGAGTCCGGCCTGGGCTGCGCCGAATGGCCCAAGTGCACCTCGGATTCGCTGGTCGCGACCCGGGAGATGGGCGTCCACGGCGCCATCGAGTTCGGCAACCGGCTCCTGACCTGGGTTCTGGTGGCCGTGGCGGTGGGCGCGCTGCTGGCGGCCTGGTACCGCAGACCGCGGCGGATGTCGCTGGTGAAGCTGTCGTTCGGCGTGCTCATGATCGTCCCGGTGCAGGCGGTCATCGGCGGCATCACCGTCTGGACCGACCTGAACCCGTGGGTGGTCGGCCTGCACTTCCTGGCCTCGATCGGCATCCTGGTGGCGGCGACGGCGCTCTACGTCCGCTCGGGCGAGCCCGACGGCCCGGTGGAGCCGCTGGTCCCCCGCGCGGTCGGCGGCCTCGGCTTGGGCCTGGTGGCCGCGGCGGCCGTGACGATCGTGCTGGGCGTGATCGTCACCGGTTCGGGCCCGCACGCCGGCGACGCCGAGACTCCCCGCAACGGCCTCGACCCGGCGCTGATGTCGCAGCTCCACGCCGACGCAGTGTGGCTGCTGCTGGGTCTGACCGTGGCGATGATCGCCGCACTGCACGCCGTGAGGGCCCCCGAACGGGCCCGCCGGACCGCCTACCTGCTGCTGGCGGTCGAGCTGCTCCAGGGGGTCATCGGCTACACGCAGTACTACACGGACCTGCCCGTGATCCTGGTCGGCATGCACATGCTCGGCGCGGCGCTGCTGTGGATCGCCGTCCTCGCCGTCCGCTTCTCCCTGCGCCGCCGCACCCCGCGGACCGAGGGCGCCGAGACCCTCCACTACGAGATCCACGCGACCAGAGAGGGCGACCGAATCCTCGACCGGACGGAAACGGCCGCCCCGAACGCGTGACTGCGGGAGCGCGATCTGCTCACGCCGCCTATCGGCCCGCTCGGTCGCGCTCCTTCAAATTGGCGGCCGGGTGCGGCCCGGCCGATCGGCCGGGCCGCGGTGGTCGGGGTCGGTCATCTGCGTTTTTTCGGGGTGAGGGTTATGAACGTGACCGAGTGGGGCTCGAACTCGTAGGTGAACTCGTTGCCCAGGTGTTTCACCTGTTCGGTCTCGGGTTGGAGGACCGGTTCCTCGCCGAGGATGTTGTCGCAGTCCGGGTCGCAGGCCAGGGTCGTGACCTCGGCCTTGTGGTGGAGCTTGTAGCCGTCGAGCTCGACGTCGGTCGCCATCGCCCGGTCCTGGGCGTTGACCACCTTGAGGGTGACCTGTCCGGTCTCCTCGTCGCGGGTGACGACCTGGTAGAGCGGTTCGATCCGCTGCTCATCGACGAAGCTGAAGACCTGCTCGCCGTCGACGTAGCCGGTGATGGTGCGGCCGTCCACCTCCAGGCGCAGGTCGTAGGTGCGGCCGGCCTCGATGACCGTGTCGTGGTTGAGCAGCGTCGACTTGCCGCCGCCCGCCGCCTTCTCCACCGCCGAGGTGGTGTTGCCCCAGCCTCCCAGGTTCCACCAGTAGTAGTTCTCGGAGTCCTCGGCGCCGAACATGATCAGGAAGCCCTCGTCGCCCTCGTTTTTGGTGGCCTCGAGCTCGAGCGTGTAGTTCGACCAGTCGGTCTCGCCCGCGGTCGAGCGCGCGTCCTCGACCAGGTCGGTCTGGTGGTAGGCGCCGTCGACGACCTCCCAGGTCCCGTTCGGCTCCCCGCCGGGCCCGGACGGGGACCAGGCGTCGGCGCCGTCGGAGAAGTCGTCCTCGAACAGGACCGAGCCGTCAGCGGCGGTCACCCGCACGTCGTCGTAGGCCGCCGCGGTGTTCCAGGTGGCCAGGCCGATGCCGCCGGCGATGTCGGGCGTCTCGACCGGAGCGGCGTCCAGGTCCGAGCCGAGGACCTGGTCTCCGGCGTTGGTGCTGAACAGCTGCTGGACCTCGTAGCTGGTCGAGCCCACGGTCTGGTGGTTGTCGAACCAGATCAGGTCGGGGGCCCAGTCGACGTAGTCGATGTTCGACAGCAGCGGCGCGTATGAGGCCAGCTCGACCACGTCGCCGTTGCGTTCGACGCCGGTCAGGTAGGACGCCTCGGCCAGCGCGTTCCACCAGGTGTTTGCCTGGGACGCGTACTCGCCGATGAAGACCTGCGGGCCCTCCCGGTCGTAGTCGTCGTAGCGGTCGTTGTTGGACAGGAACCACTCCGGCGAGTTGTAGTAGTGCTCGTCGACCAGGTCGGCCCCCTGCTCGCGGGCGAACTCCCACATATCGTCGAACAGCTGACCCTCGGAGGCGAAGCCGGAGTTCGAGACGATCTCGATGTCGGGGTGCGCCTCGCGGACCGCTTCGTGGAAGGCCGGGTAGTTCTCGAAGAACTGCGGGTCGGACTCCTCGTTGCCCAGGCCGATGTACTCCAGTCCGAACGGCTCGGGGTGGCCCATCTCGGCGCGCACCGCGCCCCATTCGGTGTCGGTGCCGCCGTTGGCGAACTCGATGAGGTCGAGCGTGTCGTCCACCCAGGTCTGGAGCTCGTCGGGGTCGGTGATGCGGTAGTCGTCGCCGCAGCCGGTCACGCCGACCGGCACGACCGGGAGCGCCTCGGCCCCGAGGTCCTCGGCGAACTGGAAGTACTCGAAGTAGCCCAGGCCGTAGGACTGGTTGTAGCCCCAGAAGTTGTGGTTGGTCGGGCGTTCCTCGACCGGGCCGACCGTGTCCTTCCAGTTGTAGGCGCGTTCGCGGTCGTCGCGGTCGAACGAGCCGGTGTTGACGATGCATCCGCCTGGGAAGCGCAGGAAGGACGGCTCCAGGTCGGCGATCATCTGTGCCAGGTCGGGGCGCAGGCCATTGTCGCGGCCCATGAAGGTCTCACGCGGGAACAGCGAGACCATGTCGAGGTCGGCCCGGGAGTCGGCGGTGACCGCGAGGCGGCCGTCGACCGTGGACTCGGAGGCGTTCAGGACCGTCTCCAGCTTCATCCACTCGCCGCCGTGGGCGTTGACGGTGGCGGTGCCGCTCACCGGGTTCCCGTCGGCGTCGAGGAGCTGGACGGTGAGGTTGGCGTTCGCGTCCGCCCGGGCCCAGACGCTGAAGTCGTACGGCTCGCCGGCGACCACGTTGATGCCGGAGTTGTAGCCGCTGTTGACGATGGTGGTCCCGCCGGAGGCGGACAGGTAGTTGCGGTTGTCGGCGTTCAGGCCGTCCGAGTCGGTCACGGCGGCCTCGCCGTCGACGGTCCACGCGGTCAGGGCGTGGTAGGAGCCCTCGTCGGCGGGGGCGTACTCGAAGGAGCGGTTCTGGACGAGCTCGGCGTAGAGGCCGCCGTCGGCGGCGTGATTGATGTCCTCGTAGAACAGTCCGTAGAGGCTGTCGGAAATCTCGGTGGCGTCTTCGAGGTCGACCTGGATGGACGCGTCGGCCCCGTGCGCGCCGGCCCCGGAGGCGGTGAGGGCGGTGGCGGCCAACGCGAGTACCGCGGCCGCGGACACGGTTCTGAGTCGGACGGGAGGAGACGACCCCTCCGGATCAATTGTTTTAACCATTTGAATATATTTACCGATACAGAACCGCCAGTCAAGGCCATCCCGCTACCGGAACGATTCCGGAAATCCGCCCGTATCCGGACTGGCGGTCGTGCCGGGAGGCGGCCGACAAATACAATGCGGCTCATGGCTCCTCGGATCTCCCCTGAAGACCGCGTACTCGGCTGCCTGATCGGGGGCGCCATCGGCGACGCCCTCGGCTACCAGGTCGAGTTCAAATCCTGGCCGCAGATCGTCGACGAGTGGGGACCGGACGGCGTGACCGGGTTGCGGCGCAACCAAGTCTCCGACGACACCCAGATGACCCTGTTCACCGCCGAAGGGCTGCTCGAAGCCGTCGACGGCGACCGATTCGGCTCGGTCCGCCGCGCCTACCTGCGCTGGTACGTCACCCAGACCGAGCACATGCCCCCGATGGGCTCGACCGGACTCGCCGCCGAGACCTGGCTCTACATGCGGCGCGCCCCCGGAAACGCGTGCCTGACCGGCCTGGCCCAGGGCGGAGAGCCGGGCGTGAACCCCGACTCCAAGGGCTGCGGCACCGTCATGCGATCGGCCCCGTTCGGCCTGCTGGCCGACTCCCCCGCCAAGGCGTTCGAGCTGGCCCGCGACTGCTCGGCCATCACCCACGGGCACCGCACCGCCGGAGAGGCGGCCGGCGCCTTCGCGATGATGATCGCCGCTCTGGTGCGCGGCGAGACCCCCCAGAAGGCGGTCTCGGAGGCGATGCTGCACCTGCGCCGGAACCTGGACGCCTCTGAGACCCTCGACGCGCTCAGGCGGGCCTACGAACTGGCCGGGAACCTCCCGCCGGGCCCCAACTCGACCGAGCCGCTCGGCCAGGGCTGGGTCGCCGAGGAGGCCCTGGCGATCGCCGTCTACTGCTTCCTCGGCACCGACAACGCACGGAGCGCGCTCATCGCGGCCGCCAGCCACGACGGCGACACCGACTCCACGGCCTCGATCGCGGGCAACCTCCTCGGCGCGGCCTACGGCCACGGCGCGCTCCCGGCCGAATGGGCCGCCGCCGTGGAGGGCCGCGAGACCATAGCGGGCCTGGCGGCGCGGATCGCCGCGGTCTAAGCGGCCGCCTTGACCGCCGCCGCCACCGCTTCGGCCACCCTCGGGTCCAGCGGGGAGGGGACGATGCGGTCGGGGGCCAGGTCGTCGCCCACGCAGTCGGCGATCGCCTCGGCCGCGACCAGCTTCATCTCCTCGGTGATGGCCGCGGCCCCGGCATCGAGCGCGCCGCGGAAGATCCCGGGGAAGGCCAGGACGTTGTTGATCTGGTTCGGGTAGTCGCTGCGACCGGTCGCCACGATCTCCGCGTGGTCGCGGGCGACAGCCGGATCGACCTCGGGATTCGGGTTGGCCATCGCGAAGATCATGGCCTCCTCGGACATGCCTTCGAGCGCTTCGGCCCCGATGGTCCCGCCTGAGACGCCGATCAGGAGGTCGGCGCCCTTGAGCGCGTCGGCGATGCCGCCGGTGCGCCCGAAGCGGTTGGTGGTCTTCGCGAGGTCGGCCTTCACCGGGTTGAGGTGGTCGCGGCCGGGGTGGATGATGCCGCGGGAGTCGCAGACGATCACGTCGGAGACGCCGGCTTGGAGCAGGATGCGGGTGATGGCGACGCCGGCCGCACCCGCTCCGGAGATCACGGCGGTGACGTCGGCGGGGCGGCGGCCCTGGAAGCGCAGCGCGCCGTGCATGGCGGCCAGGACGACCACGGCGGTGCCGTGCTGGTCGTCGTGGAAGACCGGGATGTCCAGCTCAGCTTTGAGGCGGGACTCGATCTCGAAGCAGCGGGGCGCCGAGATGTCCTCGAGGTTGATGCCGCCGAACGAGGGCGCAATGGCCTTGACGGCGGCGACGACCTCGTCGGGGTCGGTGACGTCGAGGCAGATCGGGACGGCGTCGACCCCGGCGAACCCGCGGAACAGGGCCGCCTTGCCCTCCATCACCGGCAGCGAGGCTGCCGGGCCGATGTCCCCCAGTCCGAGGACGGCGGTGCCATCGGTGACCACGGCGACCAGGTTCGAGCGCCAGGTGTAGTCGCGGGCCAGGGCCTGGTCGGCGGCGATGGCCTCGCAGACGCGCGCGACCCCGGGCGTGTAGGCGATCGAGAGGTCCTGGCGGCTGTCGAGGGGGACGGTGGCGGCGGTGCGCAGCTTCCCGCCGCGATGGGCGCGGAAGACCGGATCCTGCAGGTCGAACACGATGATGTAAGCCCCATTGCTCAGATGACAAGTGCCCAATCGCCGAATCCGGGGGCGGTATCGCCCCGGCAGTTCGGGTGGCGAAAGAAGAGGGAAGCCCGGACCGTGTTCGGCCGACGAGCTTCGCGATAACCGGGGATTGCCCAGCTCGGATCAGTGTAGCTCAACGGTCACGAGAGGCCGGACGGCGGCGTCGGACCACGAGACTATTCGGGCGTCTTCGTCGCCTATGTCTTGACAGGACGACTACAAAATTTAACAATCCTTACAAATCAGGGCTTGTCCTGAGACATCCTGACAAGTCCACATCTGCACCCCCACCCCGACAACCGAAAGGCAGTCCCCCAATGACTCCACGCAGATTCGTGGCCGCCGGCGCCGCGGCCGCACTCACCACCGCCGGACTCACCCTCGCCTCGGCCCCCGCCTCCGCAGAATCGGTGTCCTTCGAGGACGCGCGCGCCGACATCGCGGGGCAGGTCGACTCCGAGATGCTCGCGGCGATGATCGACGAGTTCGAAGTGAGCGCCTCGGAGGTCTACGACCGGCTCGCCACCGACACGATGGCCGCCGACATCGAGGACCTCGCCGAGCGCCAATTCGAGCAGGACTACGCCGGCACCTGGGTCAGCGAGACCGGAGACGACATCGTCGTCGCCGTCACCGACCCCGGGCTGGCCGACGACGTCGAGCGGCTCGGCGGCACCGCCCGGATCGTCGACTCGACGCTGGCCGACCTCGACGCCGACATGGCGCTGCTCGACGCCGCCGAGATCCCCGACGAGGTGTACGGCTGGAGCATCGACGTCGTCGACAACACCATCGCCGTCACCGCCGAGAGCCGCCGCGACGCCGTCGCGTTCGCCGGGTCCGCGGGCCTGTCGCCCGCCGACATCGACGTCGAGATCTCCTCGGATCGCCCCACCACCACCTACGAGAACCTCCGCGGCGGCGAGGCCTACTACATCCCCGCGATGGGCTACCGCTGCTCGATCGGGTTCTCGGTGTGGCGCCCGGGCAACGAGTCCGGTTTCGTCACCGCGGGGCACTGCGGGCACGCCGGACAGCACACCAACGCCAAGAACATCGCACTCGGCGTCTTCCAGGGATCGGTGTTCCCCGGGGGCGACTACGCCTACGTGGACACGAACTCCGAGTGGGCGGGACAAGCCTGGGTGACCCGTTGGAACGGCACCGACGCGATCGTCCGCAACAGCAACGAGGCGCCGATCGGAGCCTGGGTGTGCCGTTCGGGCTCGACCTCCGGTTGGAACTGCGGCAGCGTCCAGGCCAAGGGCGTGACCGTGAACTACGCGGACGGGCCCGTGTACGGCATGACCCAGACGTCGGCGTGCGCCGACGGCGGTGACTCCGGCGGCCCGTTCATCACCGGCGGCGGGTCCGCCCAGGGCGTGACCTCGGGCGGGTCCGGTGGCTGCGGGCAGCCCGACCGGGCCACCACGTTCTTCTACCCGATCAATCCGATTCTGGACGCCTACGACCTGACGCTGATCACGGCCTGAGCCTTCTGGCCGGGTGCCGTCGTGGCGGCGGCGCCCGGCCTACATCAGGAAGGAGTCGGCCGCCAGGGCCAGGAACAGCAACGTCAGGTAGCTGGTGGACCAGTGGAACAGGCGCATCGGCTTGGGGTCCTCGCCGCGGTTCACGCGGGCGAGCAGCTTGTGGCACTCCAGCACGAACAGGCCGCCGGTCACCAAGGCGACGGTCCCGTACAGCCAAGTGGCGCCGAGCGGGACGGCGACCAGGGAGACGGCCAGGGTGAGCCAGCCGTAGACGACCGACTCGACCGCGACGCGCTTGGCGGGGGCGACGGCCGGGAGCATCGGGATGCCGGCGGCGGCGTAGTCGTCCTTGAACTTCATCGCCAGGGCGTAGAAGTGCGGGGGCTGCCACAGGAACACCACGGCGAACAGCACCCAGGCCATCCACGACATGTGCCCGGTGACCGCGGCCCACCCGATGAGGACCGGCGCGGCTCCGCACGCCCCGCCCCAGACGGTGTTGTACGGGGTGGTGCGCTTGAGCCAGATCGTGTAGACCACGTCGTAGTAGAGGATCGCGCCGAAGGTGAGCGCGGCGGCCAGCGGACCGACCACGGCCCACATGCCGACCACGGCGATGGTGCCGATGATCAGCCCGAAGATCAGGGCGTTCTTCGGGGAGATCTCCTGCTTGGCCAGCGGACGCCGGGAAGTGCGGCGCATCAGCTGGTCGATGTCGCGGTCGATGTAGCAGTTGATGGCGTTGGCCGACCCGGCCGCGAGCGCGCCTCCGACGATCGTGGCGACCACGGCCGCCAGCGAGGGCAGGGCTTCGAATTCCTTTCGGGCCGCCACCAGCATGGCCGGGATGGTGGTGATGAGGAGCAGCTCGACGATGCGGGGCTTGGTGAGCGAGACGTAGCCGCCGATGCGGGCGCCCAGGCTCGGACGCTCGGGAGCCTCGGCGCCGGGGGTGGGGACGGTGATTCGCGGTCGGGCGGCGGCGGTCGGGGGTTCGACCTCGCCGGCCGTGGTCGGGTGCTCGTTCATCACGCTGAAGACTACGGCGCGCGACCTGGGGCCCCGGTTTCGGGGCCAGTGCCTTGACCTGCGCCTTCGCAATGGGAGACTAGCTCGTGTGCGGGTTCACAGAAGCCGAGATTTCGCCCTCCGAGAGACCGCGCATAAAGTTCAGCCCAGGTAGGTAGGGTCTGAAGGCAGACGCCTCCGGCCCGAAATACGAACGAATACCGAGGAGTAACGCAGTGGCACAGTTCGAGTGGACCGACCTCGACCAGAAGGCGGTCGACACCGCGCGGGTGCTGGCCGCCGACGCGGTCGAGAAGGCCGGCAACGGCCACCCTGGGACAGCCATGAGCCTGGCTCCGGTCGCCCACACCCTGTTCCAGAAGGTCATGCGGCACGACCCGAGCGAGCCGACCTGGGAGGGTCGCGACCGCTTCGTGCTGTCGGCCGGGCACTCGAGCCTGACGCTGTACGTGCAGCTCTACCTGGCCGGGTACGGGCTGGAGCTGGAGGACCTCCAGAATCTGCGCCAGTGGGGTTCGCTGACCCCCGGCCACCCCGAGCACGGGCACACCGCCGGAGTCGAGACCACCACCGGTCCGCTGGGCCAGGGCCTGGCCACGGCCGTGGGCATGGCGATGGCCGCCCGTCGCGAGCGCGGCCTGTTCGACCCCGAGGCCGCCGAGGGCGAGAGCCCGTTCGACCACCACATCTACGTGATCGCCTCCGACGGCGACATCGAAGAGGGCATCACCCACGAGGCCTCGGCGATCGCCGGGCACCAGGAGCTGGGCAACCTCGTCCTGATCTACGACGACAACCAGATCTCGATCGAGGACGACACCGACGTGGCCCTGTCCGAGGACGTGGCGGCCCGCTACGAGGCCTACGGCTGGCACGTGCAGACCGTCGACTGGAAGGCCGGCGGCGAGTACCGCGAGGACCCGAAGGCGCTGTTCGAGGCGCTCGAGGCGGCGAAGGCCGACACCGGCCGGCCGAGCCTGATCCGGCTGAAGACCATCATCGGCTGGCCGGCCCCGAACAAGCAGAACACCGGCGGGATCCACGGCTCCAAGCTCGGCGGCGAGGAACTGGCCGCCACCAAGGCGGTGCTGGGCTTCGACCCGTCCGAGTCCTTCGCCGTGGCCGACGAGGTCATCGAGTACACCCGCGGCGCCATCGAGCGCGGCCAGAAGGCCCGCGCCGCCTGGCAGACCGGCTTCGAGGACTGGGCCGCGGCCAACGCCGACCGGAAGGCCCTGCACGACCGGCTGTGGGCCGGCGCTCTCCCCGACGGGTTCGAGGCGGCCTTCCCCGAGTTCGAGGCCTCCGAGAAGGGCGTCGCGACCCGCGCCGCCTCCGGCAAGGTCCTGAACGCCCTGGCCCCGGTCATGCCGGAGCTGTGGGGCGGCTCGGCCGACCTGGCCGGCTCGAACAACACCACGATGGACGGCGAGCCGTCGTTCCTGCCCGAGCACCGCTCGACCAAGAAGTTCCCGGGCGGCAAGTACGGCCGCACCCTGCACTTCGGCATCCGCGAGCACACGATGGGCGCGATCCTCAACGGCATCAAGCTGCACGGGCCGACCCGCCCCTACGGCGGCACCTTCCTGGTGTTCTCGGACTACATGCGCGGCTCGGTGCGCCTGAGCGCGATCATGAAGCAGCCGGTGGTGTTCGTGTGGACGCACGACTCGATCGGCCTGGGCGAGGACGGCCCGACCCACCAGCCGGTCGAGCACCTGGCGGCCCTGCGCGCCATGCCGGGCCTGGACGTCATCCGCCCGGCCGACGCCAACGAGACCGCCGTGGTCTGGAAGACGCTGCTGGGCCGCACCGACCGACCCGCCGCCCTGGCGCTGACCCGCCAGGCCGTGCCCACCTGGGACCGCACCGAGTACGCCTCGGCCGAGCTGGCCGCCAAGGGCGCCTACGTCCTGGCCGACACCGAGGGCGCGCCCGACGTGATCCTCATCGGCACCGGCTCGGAGGTCCAGCTGGCCGTCGAGGCCGCCAAGACCCTCGCCGCCGAGGGTGTGAAGGCCCGCGTGGTCTCCATGCCGTCCCGCGAGTGGTTCGACGAGCAGGACGCCGCCTACCGGGAGTCGGTCCTGCCCGTCGGCGTCAAGGCCCGCGTCTCGGTCGAGGCCGGGATCGCGATGCCGTGGAACGACATCGTGGGTGACGCGGGAGTCAGCGTCTCCTTGGAACACTTCGGCGCCTCCGCGCCGTTCCAGAAGTTGTACGAGGAGTTCGGGATCACCGCCGAGGCCGTGGCCGACGCGGCCCGCTCGTCGATCAAGAAGGCACAGCAACAGTAGACATTGGCCACAGAGGACCATCTTCGGCTGGAGGAAACCAGTGACCAGCAATGAGAACCTCGCCGCGCTGACAGACGCCGGAATCTCGGTGTGGCTCGACGACATCTCCCGTTCACGGCTCGCCAGCGGCGGCCTCGCCGAGCTGATCGAGACCCGCAGCCTGGCGGGGGTCACCTCGAACCCCACGATCTTCGCCGGGGCCGTCTCCAAGGGGGACGAGTACGACGAGCAGCTCGCCGACCTGGCGCGCCGGAAGGTCAGTGTCGAGGAGGCGGTCCGCGCGATCACCACCTACGACATCCGATGGGCCTGCGACGTGCTGCGCGGGGTCTTCGACAACGACGGCGGCACCGACGGCCGCGTCTCGTTGGAGGTCGACCCGCGCCTCGCGAACGACACGAAGACCACGATCGCCGAGGCCAAGGCGCTGTGGTGGGCCGTGGACCGGCCGAACCTGATGATCAAGATCCCCGCCACCAAGGAGGGCCTGCCCGCGATCACGGCGGCCCTGGCGGCGGGGATCAGCGTGAACGTCACGCTGATCTTCTCCCTGGAGCGGTACCGCGAGGTCATGGACGCGTTCCTGGCCGGCCTCGAGTCGGCGAAGGCGTCGGGGGCCGACGTCTCCGAGATCCAGTCGGTCGCCTCGTTCTTCGTCTCCCGCGTCGACTCCGAGGTCGACAAGCGACTGGACGCGATCGGCACCGACGAGGCCGCCTCGCTCAAGGGCAAGGCCGCGGTCGCGAACGCGCGGCTGGCCTACCAGGCGTACGAGGAGGTCTTCTCCTCGGCCCGCTGGGAGGCCCTGGCCGAGGCCGGCGCCAAGCCCCAGCGTCCCCTGTGGGCCTCGACCTCGGTGAAGAACCCCGACTACCGGGACGTGATGTACGTCGAGGAGCTCATCGCCTACGGCTGCGTCAACACCATGCCGGAGGGGACGATGGAGGACTTCGCCGACCACGGCGAGGTCGAGGCCGACACGGTCCGACCGGGCTATGAGGACGCGCAGCAGGTCATGGACCGGCTCAAGCACGTCGGCGTGGACTTCGACGACGTGACGAGTCTCCTCGAGGAGCAGGGTGTCGAGAAGTTCGCCGTCAGCTGGAACGAGCTGCTGGCCGAAGTCGAATCCAAGCTCGAGTCGAGCGGAGACCAGAAGTGAGCGATCCGATGGGCAAGATGGAAGCGGCCGGCGGCCTGGCCGTCACGACCGGAATCGACGTCGGCGCTAACGTCGAGCGACTCAAGACCGAAGGCGTACCGGCGAAGGTCGCGGCGAAGGACCCCACGCTGTGGGGCACCGAGGCCGAAGCCGAGGCCGCGATCCGCCTGGGCTGGGTCGACACCTTCGAGCGTTCGAAGGAACTGGTGGCGCCGCTGGCGAAGCTCCGCGCCGAATTCGGCGAGCAGGGCATCGACCACATCGCGCTGTGCGGCATGGGCGGCTCGTCGCTGGCTCCGGAGGTCATCTCCCGGACCCTCGACCTGGGCCTGAGCGTGCTGGACACGACCGACCCCGGCCAGATCCTGGCCGAGATCGGCGAGGAGTCGCTGCGGCGCACGGCAGTGGTCGTCTCCTCCAAATCCGGCTCGACGGTGGAGACCGACTCGCAGCGGCGCGCCTTCGAGGCCGCATTCGAGGGCCTCGGCATCACCGACCACGCCGGGCGGTTCGTGTTCGTCACCGACCCCGGCTCGCAGTTGGAGGCCCTGGCCGCCGAGCGGGGCTCGCACCTGTTCCTGGCCGACGCGAACGTGGGCGGGCGCTACTCGGCGCTGACCGCGTTCGGGCTGGTGCCGACGGCGCTGGCCGGCGCGAACATCTCCGAGCTGATCGAGCAGGCCGAGGAGTTCGCCACCACCATCACCAACGAGGGCGACAACCCGGCCGTGGTCCTGGGCGCGGTCATCGCCGCCCAGCCGACGATCACCGTCGCCGACGACGGCTCGGGGATCGTGGGCCTGGGAGACTGGGCCGAGCAGCTGATCGCCGAGTCCCTCGGCAAGGACGGCAAGGGAACCCTGCCGGTGGTCCTGGAGGGGCCGGCCGCGCCGGGAGCGCGCGGCTCGGACCGGGTCTACACCACCGTCGGCGGCTCCTCGACCGGGCTGCCGAACTCGGGCTCGTCGCTGGCGATGCCCGACACGGTCGTCAACGGCTCGCTGGGCGCCCAGTTCCTGGTCTGGGAACTGGCCACGGCCTACGCCGGCTACCTGATCGGGATCGACCCGTTCAACCAGCCGAACGTGACCGAGTCCAAGGAGAACACCAAGCGCATCCTGGCCGAGGGCCTGCCCGAGGAGCGCCCGCACGCGGTCGACGGCGCGATCGAGATCTACGGCTCGCACGCCGAGACCGTCGGCGGCGCCATCGGCGAGCTGCTGGTGGACGCCGACAGCGCCGACGCGTACGTGGCGGTCATGGCCTACCTGGACCGCATCGACGACGCCGACGCGGCCCGGCTGCGCTCGCTGCTGTCCGACCGCACCGGCGCCCCGGTCACCTGGGGCTGGGGACCGCGGTTCCTGCACTCGACCGGCCAGTTCCACAAGGGCGGCCGCCAGACCGGCGTGTTCCTCCAGCTGACCGGCGCGGTCGGCGAGGACGTCGAGATCCCCGGGCGCGAGTACACCTTCGCCCAGTTGCAGGCCGCGCAGGCCGCCGGCGACCGGCAGGCGCTCCAGTCCCGGAACCGCCCGCTGGTGCGGCTGCACCTGACCGACCGCAAAAGGGGCGTCAATCAGCTGATCCACGCGGTTAGGGAGCTGAGCTAGCACGATGGACCAAGCAGTCTTTTCGAATCCGCCCGCCAGTCGCCCCACCCACAGCCCCGAACCGGAACGGGCTGCGCCCGCGCAGAATCCTTTGCGCGACCCGGCCGACCGGCGCCTGCCGCGCATCCCCGAGCCGTGCGCACTGGTGATCTTCGGCGTCACCGGCGACCTGGCACGCAAGAAGCTCATCCCGGCGATCTACGACCTGGCCAACCGGGGCCTGATCCCGGCCTCGTTCGTGATCCTGGGCTTCGCGCGCCGCGACTGGGACCACGGGACGTTCGAGGAGATGGCCCGCGACGCGGCCAAGTCGCACGCCCGCACGCCCTGGCGCGAGGAGGTCTGGAACCGGCTCAGCGGCAACTTCAAGTTCGTGCCGGGCACGTTCGACGACGACGCGGCGTTCGACAAGCTGACCGACACGCTGGACGAACTGCGGGAGAGCCACGGCATCCCCGGCAACGCGGCGTTCTACTTCTCGATTCCGCCGCAGGCGTTCCCGACGGTGCTCAAGCAGCTCCAGCGCACCAAGATGGCCGACAACGAGCACTGCGGCGGCTGGCGCCGCGTGGTGGTCGAGAAGCCGTTCGGCACCGACCGCGAGTCCGCCCGCGAGCTCAACGGCCTGGTCGACAAGGTCTTCACCGCCCCCGACGTGTTCCGCATCGACCACTACCTGGGCAAGGAGACCGTCCAGAACATCTTCGCGCTGCGGTTCGCCAACGCGATGTTCGAGCCGATCTGGAACTCCAACTACGTCGACCACGTGCAGATCACGATGGCCGAGGACGTCGGCATCGGGACCCGCGCCGGGTTCTACGACGACAACGGCGCCGCCCGCGACGTCCTCCAGAACCACGTCCTGCAGCTGCTCGCCCTGACGGCGATGGAGCAGCCGGTCGGGTTCGACGCCGAGGAGATCCGCATCGAGAAGCTCAAGGTGCTGCGGGCGATCAAGATCGGCGACGACCTGGAGGCGACGGCCATCCGCGGCCAGTACGCCGACGGGTGGGTCCAGGGGCAGCCGGTGCACGGTTACCACTCCGAGGAGAACATCCCGTCCGGCTCGACGACCGAGACGTACGCGGCGGTGAAGGTCGGCATCCAGAACCGGCGGTGGAACGGGGTTCCGTTCTACCTGCGCACCGGCAAGCGGCTCCCGAAGCGGACCACCGAGATCGCGGTGGTCTTCAAGGAGGCCCCGCACATGCCCTTCGCCGACTACGACACCCAGATCCTCGGCAACAACCAGCTGGTGATCCGGGTCCAGCCCGACGAGGGCATCACCGTGAAGTTCGGGTCGAAGGTCCCGGGCACGGGCATGGAGCTGCGCGACATCCTCATGGGCTTCGGCTACGGCGAGACCTTCACCGAGTCCAGCCCGGAGGCGTACGAGCGGCTCATCCTCGACGTCCTCCTGGGCGACAAGACCCTGTTCCCCGACGCGGCCGAGGTGGACGCCTCGTGGGCCGTGGTCGACCCGCTCGAGGACTTCTGGGCCGGGACCAAGCCGGAGCCGTACGAGGCCGGGACGTGGGGTCCGTCCGGGGCCGACCTGATGCTGCATGCGTCCGGTCGACGCTGGCGGCGGGCCTAGAAGCGTAGATGAGGAGCCCGAAGTGCACCTGAAGGACACCACCACCGGCGAGATCATGAAAGCCCTCGGCGAGCTGCTGCACGACGTCGGCGGGACCTCCAACCTGGCGCTGAACCTGGTGGCGCTGACCACCGAGGACGAGCGCGAAGAAGTCGAGCAGGCGGCCTCGCAGGCCGCCCAGGAGCACCCGTACCGGCTGATCCTGGCGATCCCGCGGGACGTGGACGCCGAGTCGCCGCGCATCGACGCCGAGGTGACCCTCGGCGAGCGCCTGGGCGCGGCCGAGGCGATCATCCTGCGGCTCGACGGCGCGGCCACCGCCCGCCTGACCTCGATCGTGCTGCCGATGCTGGCGCCGGACGTGCCGGTGGTGACCTGGTGGCTGCTCGATCCGGTCAAGTTCGGTCTGGCGCAGGAGCTGCGCAGCTTCGCCGACCGGCGCATCACCTACTCGGCGCGGGCGGCCGACCCGGTCGAGTCGCTGTACCGGCGCGCGCAGTCGTACGTGCCCGGCGACACCGACATCTGCTGGACCAGGATCAGCCTGTGGCGCTCGCTCATCGCCAGCGCCTTCGACGGGGTGAGCCACGAGGTCGAGAGCATCGAGGTCAAGGCCAACCGGAACGACCCGTCGGCGCAGCTGATGGCGGCCTGGCTCCACACCAGGCTCGGTGTGTCGCCCGAGATCGTCGACACCGAGGTCGAGCGGAACTCCGAACACCTTCCGGCGATCGTGTCGGTGTCGTTCACGATGGCCGGCGGCGAGACGATGGAGGTCGAGCGGAAGGCCGACGGCGAGACCGTCCTGCGCCAGGAGGGGCTGCCCAAGCGCCGCCAGTCGCTCCAGGGCCGGACGCTGGGCCAGCTGCTGGCCGAGGAGCTGCGGCACCTCGACCCGGACACGGCCTACCGGCGGGTTCTGGACACCTTCCAGAACGAGTACGCCCAGCGGCAGGAAGCCGCGGAGGCGGGAGCATGAGCCGGGGCAGCGCGGTGATCGTCCACGACTCGGCGGAGGTGCTGGCCGAGGCGGTCGCCGCCCGGTTGATCAACCGGCTGGCCGACGCGCAGGCCCAGCGGGGCGAGGCGTCGCTGGTGCTGACCGGGGGCCGGATCGCCGCGAAGGTCTACGCGGAGGTGCTCGGCTCCCGCATCAGGAACATCGTCGACTGGTCTCGGGTGGACTTCTGGTGGGGCGACGAGCGCTTCCTGCCGGAGGGGGACCCCGAGCGCAACGAGACGCTGGCAAGGCAGTCGCTCCTGGACGGCTTGCCGGTCGACCCCGAGCGGGTCCACCCGATCCCGGGGACCGACTCGGTTGACACGCCGGAGGAGGCCGCCACGGTCTACTCCGCGGAGCTGGGCGGGGTGGCCGACGGCGAGGGACTGCCGCCGTTCGACCTGGTGCTGCTGGGCATCGGGGAGGACGGCCACGTGGCGTCGCTGTTCCCGGGCAATCCGGCGCTCGAGGCCGACGGGGAGCCCGCGGTGGCCGTGCGCGACTCCCCCAAGCCGCCGCCGGAGCGGGTCTCGCTGACCATGCCGACGCTCAACTCCGCGACCGCGGCCTGGATCATCGCCTCGGGCGCGGGCAAGTCCGAGGCGGTCGACAAGGCGCTCTCGGCCTCGGCGAAGCTTGCGAGCCGTAAATTGGCACAGGGGACCCTGCCGGCCGGCAGGGTCGAGGCGCAGGGCCACACCCGCTGGCTCATCGACGCCGAGGCCGCCGCCGAACTCAAGCACCTGGAGTTCTGAGGCTCCGCCTCTCGCGAACTGGAACCGATCAGGGCCCGGCGACCGCGGTCGCCGGGCCCTGATCGGTTCCGGTTCGCCTGTCCCGGCCGCTCCCACCATCGGACCGGGATCATTGTTCAGTGCAATGCGTACCGCCGTCCGGCCCAACCATCCGGCGGCGGTCCTCAGTACCCGAAGACTTCGCCGCGACTCGCCGCGCGGGCCGCGAGCGCCTCCGCGAGCAGGTCTTCGGCCTCTTCTTCGCTGCGCCTCTCCTGAACGTACTTGAGGTGCGACTTGTAGGGTTTGACAGTCCGACGTTCCGGCGGATTGGTCCTGTCGCGGCTGGCGGGCCAGCCGCAGCGGATGCAATCCCATTCGTTGGGTATCTCGACGTACAGCGCGAATGACCGGTCAGTCTCGTGTCCGTTGGCGCACCAATAACTCACGTTCTGCCGTGGCACCGGTTCGCCGCGCTCCGAGTGGAGTCCCGAAGTCGCGCCGATACGGGTGCCACGGATGGCGTGTCCGTTGGACATGAATGGTTCGCTCCTCACAGATGGAGAATCTTCTGTGGATCTCGACCGGATCTGGTCGTGGCGGTTGGGGGACCGCCCGAAGCGATTCTATGACGCACGGCACACCTTGTAAAGCCAAGGGTGAGTATCCCTCGTCATTCTGTGACGAGACCGAGGTGAAGGAGCCAGTGTCCACTCGCATCACTTGCGGGGCAGGGAAAGGGTGATTCAGCGCCGCTCCTGGGCCCAGCGGGATAGTCCGTCCTCGGTGATGATCTCGTCGAAGGCGGACTCGGCCGCGCCCAGCAGGGGTCCGTCGGAGCCGAGCGAGGAAGGCACCAGCGGCGGCGGATTCGTGCGGCGGAACCGCATCAGACCGGACGTGTACGCCTCCTCGAGCGCCGGACCGGCCTCGTCGAGCAGTCCGGGAGCAAGCCCGCCGAGCGCGACGATCTCGGGGTCCAAGGCGTTGACGAGACCGGCCACGCCGCGCCCCAGACGGGAGGCGCACTCCCGGAGGGCCGCGCGCGCGTCGGGAGACGAGTCCGCCAGGGTGGCGACGGCGTAGGCCCGGGGGTCGTCCGGTTCGCTCTCGCCTCGCAGCCGGGCCATCGCCCGGCCGTCTACGGCCATGTCCCAGCAGCCGGTCGCGCCGCACGGGCAGGCCACGGCCGGGTCGCCGAGGGGCAGGTGGCCGAATTCGCCTCCGGCGCCGGTGGCTCCGGTGACCGCGTCGCCCCGGTCAACGAAGACGCCGCCGATACCGACTTCGATGTGCAGGTAGAGCACTACCCGGTTGGGGTTCGAGCGCCGCGCCTCGGCCAGACCGGCGAGCGTGGCGTCGTTCTGGAGCGACTGCGGCACACCCGGAAGCAGCGGCCGGATCCCGAAGTCCCGCCAGCCGAGGCCGCTGGCCTGCGCGACGCGCTCGTGCTGGACGGTCGCCGAGGCCGCGACCGAGACCGCCCGCAGGCGCCGACCGTACCTTTCGGACAACTCCCCCACGGCGGTCCGGAGGTCGGCGACGACGGCCTCGGGGCGCCGGTCGCGGTGGCGCTCGGAGACCACGTCGCTCAGGCGGCCCTCGAGGTCCACCGCGGCGACGCGCCAGTCGGCGTGCCGGATGTCGACCGCCACGCCGAGCGGCCCGCTCGGATGGGCCCGCAGCACCGTGGTCGGGCGCCCGCGCCCGGTAGGCGGCGCGGGCTCTTCGGAGAGCAGTTCGAGATCGCGCAGGCGAGTGCAGATCTCGGTGGCCGATCCGCTGGAGATGCCGAGCGACCTGGCCGCCTCGGCCCGGGTGCCCCCCGGGCGGGCGCGGACGAGCCGCAGCAGGTCCAGGGCTCCCAGCCACCGGGCCGCCTCGGCGCGACCGACCTTGATTCTGGGTTGCATCCCGTCCCTCCGCCGATTACTCTCGCCATACGAGTTTATTACCTCCCGGATGGCACCATGCGAAACTACAACAACGTCAAAGCGGTCCTGTACGACATGGACGGCACCCTCGTCGAACGCGCCCGGCACGCCGACCTCTTCGATCGTGACCGGGAATGGTAGGCCGGGAGCTCGGAGTCCGGGCCGACAAGCGGGCGGACCGCGCCATCGGTGGAGCGCAGATCGCGCTGGGCTTCGCGGTCGCGTCCTTCGGCCCCTACCTGGTGTCCCTCGCCGGCGAACTGGAGCGCCCGCGGGCCGAGCTGGTGTGGGTGACCTCGACGTTCGGTGTCGGGCTGCTGCTGGCGGCCCTGTTCGGACCGGCGGCGCTGCGGGCGGGAGCCGGGGCGGTGCTGCGACTCTCCTGCCTGGGCATGGCGATCGGGGCGGCCGCGATGGCGGCGAGTCCGACGCTGCCGGTGGCGGGGGCGGGTTCGGCGCTGGTCGGCCTGGGATGCGCGGCGATCGTGCTGGTCACTCCGGCGATGCTGCGCGGGCCGGGCGCGGCCGGGAGGCTCACGCGAGCAGTGGCCTTCGCCAGCACGGCCGGGATCAGTGCGCCGCTGGCATTCGGCCTATTGGAGTACGCCGGGCTTCCGGGCAGGCTCGCGCTCGTAGCCCCGTTGCCGATCCTGCTCGTGGTCGCCGCCGCCAGGACCGTGGCGACCGAGGAGAGCGGGCACGGCGACCGCACTGCGATCCCGCTCGGTCCGGCCTCGATCGGCTGGCTGCGCATCGTGCTGGCGGTGGCCTGCGAGTTCTGCTTCGTAGTGTGGGGGGTGGCCCGGCTGGTCGACACGGGCGTGTCGCTGGGCACCGCATCGGTGCTCTCCACCGGCTTCGTGATCGGCATGACCTTCGGCAGGCTGGCGGGCCCGAGGTTCGCCGAGCGGTCCTGGGCGGTCACGGCCGCGACGGCGACGGCCATGGCCGGAACGGCCGTCGTGTTCGCGGGCGCAGACCCCGCCACCGTGACCGTCGGCATCACGGTGTCGAGCCTGGGCATCTCCCTGCTGTACCCGATCACCTTGGCGCAGCTGGTGGACGTCCCGAACCTGGACTCGCGCCACTCGGCGTCGATCGGATCCCTGGCCTCGGGGACCGCGATCCTGACCGCGCCGACCGTCCTCGGCTGGCTCGACACCGGCATCGATCTGCGGACGGCATTCCTGCTGCCGATCCCGCTGCTGCTGGTGCTGCTGTTGCTGGCTCCCAGGCGGGACAAAGCCGGAGGCCCCGCCGAGCACCGCCCGGCGAGGCCATCGGAAAGCTTGGGTGCCTAGAGGAGGGCCCGGATGATCAGGCCGTAGGCGATGATGCTGGCGAACCAGACCACGCCCACGCCGATGGTGATGCGGGTCAGGTTCTTCTCGGCCACGGACGAACCGGAGGCCACCGACGACATGCCGCCGCCGAACATGCTCGACAGGCCGCCGCCCTTGCCCTTGTGCAGCAGCACAAGAAGCACGAGCGCTCCGCTCGAGACCAGCAGCAGGATCAGCAGGGCGAAAGTCAGTACCGTCATCATCGGCGATCGGGTGTCCTCTCCAAAGGGTCGGAACGCCCGCCCAGCGGGCAACCGGCCCCGAGTCTAACTCAAGCTGTATACGGGTATAGATGCGAGTAGGGCCGCCGTACGCCCTTGTACAGCGGCCCCAGTCATAGGCTTCCTCAAGCGCTCTGTGCGTGCTCCGGGAAGCGGATGATCTTGGCGAACTCCTCGGCGTCGAGGCTGGCTCCGCCCACGAGGGCGCCGTCGACGTCCGGCTTCGCCATGATCTGGGCGATGTTGGCCGATTTGACCGAGCCGCCGTAGAGGACGCGGACCCGGTCGGCCACCGCGCCGAACTTGTCGGCCAGCGCGCCGCGGAGAGCACCGATGACCTCCTGGGCGTCCTCGGGAGTGGCCGTGCGGCCGGTTCCGATCGCCCAGACGGGCTCGTAGGCCACCACGACCTTGGCCAGCTCCTCCTCGGTCAGCCCGTCCACCGCGGCCAGCAGCTGGCCGACGGTGTGCGTGACGTGGTCGCCGGCCTCGCGGACCTCGAGCGCCTCGCCGACGCACAGGATCGGGCTGATGCCGTTGTTGAGGGCCTGGCGGACCTTGGCGCCGACAAGTTCGTCGGACTCCTCGTGGTACTGGCGGCGCTCGGAGTGCCCCACCACCACGTAGGAGCAGCCGAGCTTGGCCAGCATGGAGCCGGCGATCTCACCGGTGTAGGCGCCGGACGGGTGCGCCGACACGTCCTGTGCGCCGTAGCCGATCTGGAGCCTGTCGCCGTCGACCAGCGTCTGGACGCTGCGGATGTCGACGAACGGCGGCACGACGACGGCCTCGACGGCCTCGAGCTGCTCGGGCGTGAGGCTGAAGGCGAGCTTCTGCACCAGCGCGATCGACTCGAGGTGGTTGAGGTTCATCTTCCAGTTGCCGGCGATCAGCGGCTTGCGAGTCTCACTCATAAGTTCTCCAAAGCGTCAAGGCCGGGCAGGGTCTTGCCTTCGAGGTACTCGAGGCTCGCGCCGCCGCCGGTCGAGATGTGGCCGAACCCGTCCTCGGGAAGGCCGAGGATGCGCACCGCCGCGGCGGAGTCGCCGCCGCCGACGACGGAGAACGCCTCCGAGTCGACCAGCGCCTGCGCTACGGCCTTCGTGCCGTGAGCATAGTCGGGGAACTCGAAGACGCCCATCGGGCCGTTCCAGAAAACGGTCTTGGCCGCGGCGATCCGCTCGGCGAACAGGCCCGCCGACTCGGGGCCGATGTCCAACCCCATGCGGTCGGCCGGGATCTCGGTCGACGGGACCACCTGCGGCTCGGCGTCCGCGGCGAACTCGGCCGCCGTGGCGGTGTCGACCGGCAGCAGCAGCTCGACGCCGAGCTTCTCGGCCCGTTCGAGGTAGGACTTGCAGGTCTCGACCTGGTCCTTCTCGAGCAGCGAGTTGCCGACCTCGTGTCCCTGGGCGACCAGGAAGGTGTAGGCCATGCCGCCGCCGACGATGAGCGTGTCGACCTTGTCGAGCAGGTTGTCGATGACGGCCAGCTTGTCGGAGACCTTCGCACCGCCGAGGACGACCACGTACTTGCGCTCAGGAGAGCCGGTGAGCTTGGAGAGGACCTCGACCTCTTTGGCGATGAGCCAGCCCGCGTAGTGCGGCAGCAGCTTCGCCACGTCGTAGACCGAGGCGTGCTTGCGGTGGACCGCGCCGAAGGCGTCGTCCACGTACAGGTCGCCGAAGGCGGCGAGCTGGCCGGCGAACTCGGCCCGCTCGGTGTCGTCCTTGCTGGTCTCACCCTTGTTGAAGCGGAGGTTCTCCAGCATGAGCACTCCGCCGTCGACCTGGGCGACGGCCTTCTGCTCCGCGTCGGTGCCGACGGTGTCGGTCGCGAAGGCGACCTCGCGGCCCAGGATCTCCCCCAGGCGCGCCGCGACCGGGGCCAGAGAGAACGCCGCGTCGGGCTCGCCCTTAGGGCGGCCCAGGTGGGAGCAGACCACGACGCGGGCGCCCGCCTCGGCCAGCGCCTTCAGCGTGGGCGCGACGGCGCGGATGCGGCCGTCGTCGGTGATGGTCTTGCCGTCCAGAGGAACGTTGAGGTCGGCGCGTACCAGGACGCGCCGACCGGAGACGCCCTCCTTCAGGAGTTCGTCGAGTGTCTTCATCGGGCTAGGCGCCGACCAGCTTGACGAGGTCGACGACGCGGTTGGAGAAGCCCCACTCGTTGTCGTACCAGCCGAAGACCTTGACCTGGTTGCCGATGACCTTGGTCAGCAGGCCGTCGATGATGCACGAGTGCGGGTCGGTCTCGATGTCCTTGGAGACGATCGGGTCCTCGGTGTACGCCATGATGCCCTTGAGCGGGCCCTCGGCGGCGGCCTTGAGCGCGGCATTGACCTCTTCGGCGGTGACCTCGCGGGAGGCCTCGAAGGTGAGGTCGGTGATCGAGCCGGTCGCGATCGGGACGCGCAGCGAGTAGCCGTCGAGCTTGCCGTTGAGCTCGGGCAGCACCACACCGACGGCCTTGGCGGCGCCGGTGGTGGTGGGCACCACGTTCAGGCCGGCGGCGCGGGCGCGGCGCGGGTCCTTGTGCGGACCGTCCTGCAGGTTCTGGTCCTGGGTGTAGGCGTGGATGGTGGTCATCAGGCCCTTTTCGATGCCGACGGCTTCGTTGAGGACCTTGGCCATCGGCGCCAGGCAGTTGGTGGTGCAGGACGCGTTCGAGACGATGTTGTGCTTCTCGGCGTCGTACTTGTCGTGGTTGACGCCCATCACCACGGTGAGGTCCTCGTTCTTCGCCGGAGCGGAGATGATGACCTTCTTGGCGCCGCCCTTGATGTGCGCGGCGGCCTTGGTGCCGTCGGTGAAGAAGCCGGTCGACTCGATGACGACGTCGGCTCCGACCTCGGCCCACGGGATGTTGGCCGGGTCGCGCTCGGCGAAGGCCTTGATGGTCTTGCCGTTGACGGTGATCTCACCGGCGCCGACCTTGACCTCGTAAGGAAGGCGGCCCAGGATCGAGTCGTACTTCAGCAGGTTTGCGATGGTCTCGGCGTCGCCCAGATCGTTGAAGGCGACGACTTCAACATCGGCTTTGGAGGCGAGAACCGCCCGGAAGAAGTTGCGGCCAATTCGGCCGAAGCCGTTGACGCCAACACGGATGGTCACGTGCCCATCTCCTCGCTAAGAACAGAAGGTGTATATATCTGACTGAACGACCTGTTCTTCCGAAGAGCGACGGTGGAACAGATCGCGCTGTTCGGCCTCGTCGCCGAGCACTCTTTGACCCTACCGCCCCGGCTGAGAGCGGGGTTTCATGGCGGGACCCCCAGATCATGTCACACTCGCCACAGCGGTATGACATCGCGGTTAAGAAAGCGCTATCAACAAGCGGCGCGACGGCATTACGCCGCGAGCGTCTCCTCTTCGGCCACAGTCTCATCCGGGCCCGGGACGCCCTCGTCGGCGGCGCGTTTGGTGGCCATGTTGATCAGGCGGCGAATGCGCCCGGCGATGGCGTCCTTCGTCAGCGGCGGATCGGCCAGCGCCCCCAGCTCCTCCAGGGATGCCTGGCGGTGCTCGAGCCGGAGCTTGCCGGCGCTCGCGAGGTGCTCGGGCACGTCGTCTCCGAGGATCTCCAGGGCGCGGGTGACCTTCGCCGCCGCGGCCACGGCCGCGCGGGCGCTGCGGCGCAGATTGGCGTCGTCGAAGTTCGCCAGGCGGTTGGCCGTCGCCCTCACCTCGCGGCGAACCCGGCGCTCCTCCCAGGTCAGCACCGAGGAGTGCGCCCCGAGGCGGGTGAGCAGTTCACCGATGGCGTCGCCGTCGCGGATGACCACGCGGTCGACACCGCGCACGTCGCGGGACTTGGCGCCGATGCCGAGGCGGCGGGCGGCCCCGACCAGCGCGAGCGCGGTCTCTGGGCCGGGACACGTCACTTCGAGCGACGAGGACCGGCCCGGCTCGGTGAGCGAGCCGCGGGCCAGGAACGCGCCCCTCCAGGCGGATTCGGCACAGCACGGGTAGGCGCCGACGACGTGGGCGGGCAGGCCGCGGACGGGATAGCCGCGCTGGTCGGTCAGGCCGATCTGGCGGGCCAGGGCCTGGCCGTCGGCCATCACGCGGAGCAGGTAGTGGTTGCTTCGCCGCAGCCCGGCGGCGACCAGGACATGGACTTCGGAGTCGTAGTTGTACAGCTCCGAGAGCATCTTCTTGGCGCGGCGGGCGACGTTCCCGGCGTCCACCTCGGCCTCGACGACGACGTTCGAACCGCCGACCAGGTGGAGACCGCCGGCGAACCTGAAGAGCGCACCGAGTTCGGCGCGCTGGCAGCAGGACTTGGTGACCTCTATCCGGCTGAGTTCGTCCTTGACCTCCGAGGTCATCGCCATCTGTTAACCACCATCTTCGACGAGCAGGTTTCCCAATACGGCGGCGAGCGCGGCCACGTCGTGGGTGACGACGTCCGCGGCGAGGTCTGAAACGACCAGTTCCGCCTGCAACGATTGTGCCGCACTGTTCAACGAGCGAGGGTCGTCGAGGGTTCGGGTCTCCCCCGAGACGACGTAGTGAAACCGGACACCTTCGGCATAACGCCCCAGAGCGTCGAGGTGTCCGGCGAGGGTGAGGCCGTCGGTCTCCTTCTCCTCTGAGAGATTCAGCACCACCACGCGGCGCGCCGAGGAGGCCGCGATCGCCTCGCAGAGTTCGGGCAGCAGCAGGTGCGGGATGACGCTGGTGTACCAGGAGCCGGGCCCGAACACGTGCCAGTCGGCCTCGGCAACCGCCTCGAGGGTCTCGGGGCAGGCGGGCGCGTCGGAGGGCAGGAGCCGCACGGCGGTGACCTGGCCGTCGGCCACGGCCACGTCGTGCTGGCCGAGGATGGTGCGCGATCCGGAGCCCTCGACGAGATCGGCCTGGATGTGCAGGGGCTCGGGGGACATCGGAAGGATGCGGGCACGCGAACCCAGCAGCTCGGCGGCCTGTTCCAGCGCGGTGACGGGGTTCTCGTAGCGTTCCAGCAGCGAGGCGAGGACGATGTTCCCGACCGGGTGCCCGGACAGGAAGTCCTCGCCGCTGAAGCGGTGCGCGAACAGCTCTGCCGCCGCCGCCCGCTCGGGATCGGCGGTGGCGACCAGCGCCTTGCGGAGGTCGCCCGGCGGCAGGATCGGCCGGGTGGCCCGAATGACTCCGGAGGAGCCGCCGTCATCGGCGACGGTCACCACGGCGGTCAAGTCGATGTCAAGCCGGGCGAGCGCGCGAAGGGAGGCCGATAGGCCTCTTCCGCCGCCGAATGCGACGACTTTGGCCATCAGCGATCACTCCGGTTTGGGGAGCGGTATCGCTTGCGATGCCGGCGGGCGGGGCGACGGGTGTGGGTCATTCATTCCCTCGGTCGCGGTGATGCGTGTTCGCCGGGAAGCCGGCCGCGCCCAGGCGCTTCGCCAGGGCTTCGGCGATCGCCACGCTGCGGTGCTTGCCGCCGGTGCATCCGATGGCGATCGTCATGTAGCGCTTGCCTTCCCGCTCGAAGCCTTGGGTGGTGCCGAGCAGCAGTTCAGCATAGGCGTCGACGAACGCCTCCGCACCGTCCTGGCCGAGGACGTAATCGGAGACTTCGGGGTCGGTGCCGGTGTGCTCGCGCAAACTCGGAACCCAGTACGGGTTGGGAAGAAATCGTACGTCAGCCACGAAGTCCACATCCCGCGGGATGCCGTATTTGAACCCGAATGACATGCAGGTGAACTGGAGTCCGGGAGTGGACGGAGCGAGGAACGCCTCCTCTACGCGCGCCCGCAGCTGGTTCTCGTTGAGGTGCGTGGTGTCGAACAGCGTGTCGGCCGAGCCGCGCGCCGGTTCCAGCAGGCGGCGCTCGGCGGCGATGCCGTCGGTGATGAGGCCGTCCCCCTGGAGCGGGTGGGCGCGGCGGACCTTCTCGAAGCGCCGGATGATCACGTCGTCGTCGGCGTCGACGAACACCAGGTGGGGCTTGAATCCGGCCTTGCGCAGCTCCTCGATGACGCCGACCAGGTCGGTCATGAACGGCTTGGCGCGCACGTCCAGGACCATCGCGGTGCGGCTGGTCTCCGGGCCGCCCGCGGCCGCCAGCTCGGCCGCCTGCGCGACCAGGGACTCCGGAAGGTTGTCGACGACGTAGTAGCCGACGTTCTCCAAGGCGCGGGCCACCGTCGAGCGGCCGCCGCCCGAGATGCCCGTAACTATCACCAGGTCCAATTCGCTCCTCTCGCGTTCGACAGACGCGGACTGCTCAACTGCCACACTCATAGCTTCAAGTATTCCCGAGGTTGATCTTGTTCACGCCATGACACGGCGCCTGGTGGACGTATGCATAAGTACCACTGAAGTCTCAATCGGCGTTGTCCTCGGGATTACGCAGATGTGTCTGGACGGCCTCGGCGAGCTTCGGGCCGATGCCGGGGACCGCTTCGAGGTCCTCGACCTCGGCCTCGCGGATGCGCTTGACCGAGCCGAACTTGCGCAGCAGGGCCTTGCGCTTGGAGTCGCCGAGGCCGGGCACGCCGTCGAGCGCGGACAGCTTCATGCGCTTGCGGCGGCGGTTGCGGTGGAGGGAGATCGCGAAGCGGTGGGCCTCGTCGCGGACGCGCTGCATGAGGTACAGGGCCTCGGAGGTGCGCGAGAGGATCACCGGGTAGTCCTCGCCGGGGAGCCAGATCTCCTCGAGCCGCTTGGCGAGCCCGGCGAGGTTGACCGTGTCGACGCCGAGCTCGGCCATGACGGCCTCGGCGGCGGCGACCTGCGGCTGGCCTCCGTCGACGACCAGCAGCTGGGGCGGGTAGTGGAAGCCCTTCCGCGGCTCCTCGTCACCCTCGTCCTCCTCCTGCGGGGATCCGGCCGGCTGCTCGTCGAGCTTCGAGAGGCGGCGGCGGAGGGTCTCCTGGAGGGAGGACAGGTCGTCCTTCCGCTCCCCTTTGATGACGAAGCGGCGGTATTCGCTCTTGCGGGGCAGGCCGTCCTCGAAGACCACCATCGAGGCGACGACGTCGTCCCCCTGGGACTGGGAGACGTCGTAGCACTCGATGCGCAGCGGGGCCTCGGGCAGTTCGAGGGCCTCGGCCAGCTCTTCGAGGGCCTTGGAGCGGGCGGTGATGTCGCCGGCGCGCTTGAGCTTGTGGCGCTGGAGGGCTTCCCGGGCGTTCTTCTCGACCGTCTCGGCCAGGGCCCGCTTGTCTCCGCGCTGGGGCACTCGCAGGTCGACCTTGGAGCCGCGCCGCTCGGACAGGAGCTCGGTGAGGGCTGCGGAGTCGGAGGGCCGGGCCGGGACCAGGACCTCGCGGGGCACGGTTTCACCCTGTTCGCCGTAGAACTGGGTGCAGAACCGCTCGACGATCCCGGCCAGGTCGACCGGTTCGGGCTTGTCGATGATCCAGCCGCGCTGGCCGCGGATGCGGCCGCGACGGACGTGGAAGACCTGGACGGCCGCTTGGAGTTCGTCGTCGGCGACGGCCATGAGGTCGCAGTCGACGTCGTCGGCGAGGACGACGACCTGCTGCTCGATGACCTTATCGAGGGCGGCGATGTCGTCGCGCAGGCGGGCGGCCCTCTCGAAGTCGAGGTTCTCGGAGGCGTCCTGCATCTCGGCGAGCAGCCGTTTGCGGACCGGGGCGGTGTCGCCGGACATGAAGGCGCAGAAGCCGTCGACCAGTTCGCGGTACTCCTCGGCGGAGATGCGCCCGACGCACGGGGCCGAGCACTTGCCGATGTCGGCCAGGAGGTTGGGGCGGCCGATCCGGTTGCAGCGCTTGAATTCGGTGTCGGTGCAGGTGCGGATCGGGAAGACGCGGGTGAGCAGGTCGAGGGTCTGGCGGATGGCCCAGGCCGAGCCGAAGGGACCGAAGTAGCGCACGCCCTTGCGGCGGGAGCCGCGCATGACCTGGGCGCGGGGGAACTCCTCGCCGACGGTGACGGCGAGCCAGGGGTAGGACTTGTCGTCCTTGAACATGACGTTGAATCGCGGGTCGTACTCCTTGATCCAGGTCCACTCCAGTTGGAGGGCCTCGACCTCGGTGCCGACCACGGTCCACTCGACCGACCGGGCGGTGTTGACCATGCGGCGGGTGCGCTCGTGGAGGCGGGTCTCGTCGGCGAAGTAGGAGTTGAGCCGATTGCGGAGGTTCTTGGCCTTCCCGACGTAGATGACCCGGCGGTCCCGGTCGCGGAATCGGTAGACGCCCGGCTCTGTGGGGATCGTGCCGGGCGCGGGACGGTAATCAACTGCCACAGGACAAGGCTATATCCCGCGCCCGACAGCGCAGCCGCTAAGCCCTGACCACCATGTTCATCAGCTCGGCTTGCAGCTCGTCGACCTCCAGGCGGTCCAGGCCCCGGGCGGTGAACCAGTTCCCGAGGTTCTCCACGTCCCGGCTGAGGAAGTCGAGCCCCATCGGGTTGGCGTAGATGTCGACGACCTGGGGCAGGTCGAGGACGATCAGGCGGCCCTCGTGGACGACCGTGTTGTACGACGAGAGGTCGCCGTGGGCGAAGCCCTGCTCGGTCATCAGGCGCAGGGCTTCGGCGGCCTGGTCCCACAGGCTCTCGAGCTCGGCCTCGTCGGGGCGGATCTCCGAGAGCCTGGGGGCGGCGGTGCGGTCGTCGCCGATGAACTCCATGATGACCTCCCGGCCGAGGATCTGGACCGGGTACGGGACCGGAACCCCGGCGACATGGAGGCGCTTGAGCGCGTCGAACTCGGCGGAGGCCCAGCGCATGGCGGCCTGGTCGAGGCCGAAGGTGGTGCGCTTGGCCAGCGCGCGGGCGTCGCGCGAGCGCTTGGTGCCGCGCCCGGCCACGTAGTCGCCGGCCCGGTTGAACTGGGTGTGCTCGGCGCTGCGGTAGCGCTTGGAGGCCAGGATCACGGCCCGGTCGGTGCCCGGGACGGCGCGTTCGATGAGAAAGACGTCGGCCTCTTTGCCGGTCTTGAGGACGCCGAGTTCGTGGTCGACGGCGCCCAGGTCGGTGATGACCCACTCCGGCCACGGTTCGGGGCCGCGTTGGAGCGGTTCGGATTCGTCCCAGATCGACCAGCGGTCGCCCTCGGGCGGTCCGTCGTCGATCGGGCCCTCGTCGATCTCCGAGCGCATGGCCTCGTACCTGGCCCGATCCTCGGGGCTGAAGACCTCGGCCGGGCTGCGCTTCTTGCGGCGACGAGTGGATTCGAAGGTGGAAGTATTGTCGGGCTTGCGTGCCACTGGTTGAGCTCCTGGAAGGAAGTCCGCGGCACGCGTCCAGATCAGAGCGAGCCGACGGGAGGTGAACTGGTGATCGAGGCGGGACGGAACACAGTCACAGCCATCAGTACACACCTCCAAACACGCTCGGGCCCAAGCATTTCGACGCTCTTGGGCGATCGGACCGACAGTAGCGCACCGAATCGGCCTTGGCAACTCATTAATGACCTGCGGATTCGTAGGAACGCAGGCCCGCCTTCAAGACCAGGCCCATGATCGCCAGCGAGGTCAGCGCCGCCGCGACCGGAGCCAGGATCCAGGTGGCGCTCAAGCGGTCGGTGACGATCTGGGCGGGGATGAAGTTGATGAAGGCGAACGGCAGGCCGAAGGTCAGCAGGGCTTTGGCGACGGCCGGGTAGATGTCCATCGGGTAGTGGCCCACCGTGCCCTCGAGTTCGACGGCGGTGAACGCGAACGGCGTCGCCCGGCCCTTGATCCAGAAGCAGATGCAATTGAGCGAGGTCATCAGCGAGAGTTGGATCGCGGTGGCGCAGGCCATGAGCAGGGCGGCGCTCCCGATCGCGGCCGGGTCGGGACCGATCCCGGCGCCGTGCCAGCCGTAGACGAGCATGGCGCCTGCCACCAGCAGGTCCCCGAACGCCTGCAATCCGATGTGGCTGGTGCCGACCTGGAGCACGACCGGAGCGGGCCTGGTGATCCGGTAGTCCAGGTCGCCCTCGACCACCATCTGGCCCATGCTCCAGATGCCGTCCCAGCCGAGGGCCACCAGGGCTCCCGAGATCCGCATGTAGGCCACCAGGATGAGCATTTCATGGAAGTCCCATCCGGCGATCGAGTCGATCGAGCCGAACAGGACGGCCAGGAATCCGAAGGTGGTGACCTGGCTGAACAGCCCCGAGGCCGACATGACCCAGAAGTCCGCTGGATACTCTACTATGGACATGAGTTGGGCCTTCACCGAGCGGAGGTAGACGCTGAAGGCGTGCCGTCCGTAATCCCCCATGGATCGTCACCTTCCTGATCGCGCGGCTCCAGACCAGTCGGCCCAGCCACCACAGGCCGATCACCCATGCCGCCTGGAGCGACAGCAGGCCCAGGGATCCGGCCGTGTCGACTCGGCCCAGGTAGATGCTGGAAGGCGTGGTGGTGAAGTGGACGAACGGCAGCGACCAGGCGACGACCTCGAGCCAGTCGGGGAAGAGCGCGACCGGCACCAGCATCCCGGAGAGGAACAGGATGATCGAGTCGCGTGCCCACAGCACGCCCATGTACCGCCTGGTCCAGAAGCAGGTCAGGACTCCCAGGTAGATGACGCCGAACGACAGCGGGAACGTCAGCGCCAGGCTCAGGCCGGTCAGGGCACCGGCGAGCGGTGAGACCGGAGCCGGAAGGCCGGACAGGGCCGCGGCGGCGCCGATCGCCACGGCCGCGCCGGGAATGGTGGCGAACAGGCCCCCGATGAACTCCACGGCTCTGGCCCGCTGGAAATCGATCGGCTTGGTCAGGTCGATGGCGACCAGTCCGTCGAGGATGCGGGTCGCTATCAGCCAGTCCCCCGCGCCGACGGTGAGGGTCATGGCGAAGTAGCCGATGACGAGGTACGCCCTCATTCCGTGCCAGTCGTATCCGGCCAGGTCGCCATCGGCCAGGACGTGTTCCCAGAGCGCCAGCGAGGCCAGCAGCCCGGCGCCGCCGACGATGACGGTGAACAGCCAGTTGCCCTTGTAGGCGACACGGCGCAGGAAGGTCGCTCGAGCGAGCGCGAGGTCGACGCTGGTCAAGTCAGTGCCCCGCCGAGTCGTAGGAGCGCAGTCCCGCGCGGAAGATCCAGACGGCGAGCGCGGCCAGCAGTGCGGCCGTCAGCGGCGGGCCGAGCAGCCACCACTCCGAGGCTCTGCCGTTGAGGATCTCGACCGGCACGAAGCTCGCGAAGGCCAGCGGGATCGCGAAGGTCAGGAGCACGCGCACCGCCATGGGGAACACCGGGAGGGGGAAGCGCATCGCCTCGTTCTGCATCTCGACCAGGAAGAAGCCGAACACTGGAACGCGGCCTTTGACCCAGAAGTTCGCCGAGTTGGCGATCGTGTACATGGCGACCTGTATCACTGCGGCGCAGGCGAACAGCAGAAGCGCCACCGGTATCTGGCCGAGTCCCACCCCGGCGCCGATCCAACCGTAGACGAACATGGCCGCGCCGAGCGGGACCTCACCGACGCCTTGCAGGCCGATGTGGAGGGTGGCGATCTGGGGCATCACCGGGGCGGGCCGGGTGATGCGGTAGTCCATGCCTCCGTCGGCGACCTGGTCGGCGATGCTCCAGATGCCGTCCCAGTACAGGGCGGGGCTGCCCGCGGCGACCGCGAGGAATCCGACGAGCATGAGCATCTCGTGGTATCCCCAGCCGCCGACGGCGTTCACGTTCTGGAACAGGATCGTCACGAAGCCGAACGACATGATCTGCCAGAAGATCCCGGTCGTGGCCATGACCCAGAAGTCGGCCGGGTACTCGACGACGGAACGGAAGTGCGCCCAGAGCGACCGTCCGTAGACGGTCGCCGTGTGCCGCGCGTCAACCCCCATGGATGGTCACCTTCTTGATGGTCTGACGCCAGATCAGGCGGGCTCCGTACCACATCACGATGGTCCAGGCGGCCTGGACGGCGATGAGGCCGAGCGCCCCGGGCGTGTCGATCCGCCCGAGGTAGATGTTGGACGGTGTGGTGGTGAAGTGCACGAACGGGAGCGCCCAGCACAGTCCCTGGAGCCAGATCGGCATGAGCGCCACGGGCACCACCAGGCCGGAGAGGAACGACAGCAGGCCGTCCTTGAGCCACTGGATGCCCAGATAGCGCCTGGTGAAGAAGCACATGAGGACGGCCAGGTAGTTGACGCAGAAGGCCATCGGGAAGATGAACAGGACGCTGAGGATGGTCAGTCCGGCCGCCAGGGCCGAAGCGGGCGGGGCTGGTCGGAACAGCAGGAACGCGGCGACGGTGCCGAGCACGGCCGTCGGCACTACCGAGATCATGCTGCCGATGTACTCGGCGGCTCTGGCCCGCTGGAAGTCGACCGGTTTGGTCAGGTCGATCGAGATGAGGCCGTCGAGGATGCGGTCGGCCATCTGCCAGTCGGAACCGCCCCAGGCGAGGGTGCCGGTGAGGAAGCCGATGATCAGGTAGGCGCGCATGTCCGCCCAGTCGTAGCCGCCGAGGGATCCGCTTCCGATCAGGCTGCGCCACACCGCGAGCCCGACGAGGAGCCCGAGCGCTCCGAAGCCGATCGAGAACGCCCAGTTCCAGCGGTAGGCCAGCTTCCGTTTGAGGGCGATGATCGCGAAAGCACGGTCCACCGCGAAGCTGTGCGTGGTCACTTGGCGAGTTCTCCGGCGTAGAGGCGTCGGATGACGTCCTCGATGTCGGGTTCGGACAGCGACAGGTCGCGCGGTGCGAGCCGGGCGGTCAGGTGGCCCAGGACCTCTGCGGTGGTGGAACGGACGGTCTCATAGGTCGCGACGGCCTCGCTGGCCGCCTGGCCTGCCGCCCACTCGTATTCGGGGAACTTCTCGCGCAGCGCGTCGAGGTCGGCGGGCCCGTCCAGGATGAGGTGGACGGCCTTGGTGGTGATGTAGCGGGCCTTGAGCTCGGAGATCGGGCCGTCGTAGGCGATGCTGCCCTCGTCGAGGATGACGATGCGGTCGCAGACCTCCTCGATGTCGGCCAGGTCGTGGCTGGTCAGCAGCAGGGTGGTGCCGTCGTCGACGAGCTGGCGCAGGAACGCCCGCAGCCGGTCCTTGACCGAGATGTCCAGGCCGATGGTGGGCTCGTCGAGGTAGACCATCTTGGGGGCGTGGATGAGCGCGCACGCCAGGTCGGCGCGCATGCGCTGGCCGAGCGAGAGCGTGCGGGCCAGGGCGGGCATGAACTCGCCCAGGCCCAGCAGTTCGTCGAAGCGCTCGATGCGGAGCCGGTACTCGGCCTCGGGGACGCGGTACATGTGCTTGAGGAGCTTGAGGCTCTCCTCCACCGGCAGGTCCCACCACAACTGGGTGCGCTGGCCGAACAGGACGCCGATGTCGTGTGCGTTGGCGATTCTCTCGGTGTGCGGGTCGCGGCCCATCACGCGCACGGTCCCCTCGGAGGGCTTGAGGATCCCGGTCAGCAGTTTGACGGTGGTGGACTTCCCGGCGCCGTTGGGGCCGACGTACGCGACCGACTCGCCGGCGTCGATCTCGAGGTCGATCGAGTCCACGGCGGTGAAGTTCTTGTATTTGCGCTGCACCAGGTGTTTGAGCGCGCCATTGAACCCCGACTTCTTGTCGGGGCGGCGGAAGCGCTTGCTGAGGGATCGAGCCTCGAGAATCGGCATGCACCGACCGTAAGCGAGACCTCCGATCCTGAGCCACTGGTTTTCTCGCGGGTCAGGAAGCCGCGGGGCCGCCCGCCAGGCGGTCCCGGTCGGCCTGGGGCATCGAGCAGGCGGGAGTGCCGCCGGGCAGCCGGTGGCGGTTGCGGGAGACGACCCGGTACACCGGCCAGGCCAGCCAGGAGACCGGTCGCAGCGAGGCGAGCCAGCCGAGGGGCTTCCAGTACCACTGGGCGCGGCGCAGCAGGACCGCGATCGCGTCCGGTCCGGCCTTGACCAGGCCCGGCTCGACCCATTGGACGGCCGCTTCGGCTTCGGCGCGGGTAATGCCGAGCGCGGCGAGGTCGGCCCGCTGCCAGGGCGTGACCTCGGCTTCGGTGCGGACGTGCTCGGCCAGGAAGTCGGCGCACGCGGTGCAGAAGGCGCAGTCGCCGTCGTAGAGGAACACCGCTCGTCTCATCGCCGCCTCGCCGTCTCGTAGAGCGCCTCGCGCATCGCCTCGACCGGGGCCGGGTCGGTCCCGGTGAACTGGGTCCACTGCCGGACCGCCTGGGCCAACAGTAGCGCCAGTCCGTCGACCACGCGCGCGCCCTCGTTCTGGGCCTGGGCGGCCAGCGGGGTGGGCCAGGGGTCGTAGAGCACGTCGAACAGGACCGTTCCGGGCCTCCAGTCGAGCCGGAGGGCGTCGGTCACGCCTTTGGGAACGGTGGAGACGACCAGGTCGGCGCGCCCGGCGATGACGGCTTCGTCCCAGCCGGCCGAGCGCAGCTCGACGCCGAGCCGCTCGGCGGGCTCCTCGAGCTCGACGACGGCTTCGCGGCGGCGGGCGTAGACGGTGACGACCTCGGCTCCCAGCTGGGACGCGGCGCCCAGCGCGCCGCGGGCGGTGCCGCCGGCACCGAGGACGGCCACTTCCTTCGCCTGTTCGAGGCCGACCTCGGCGAGCGCGTCGACCATGCCGGGCGCGTCGGTGTTGTCGGCCAGGCGCCTGCCGTCGCGCAGGACCAGCGTGTTGGCCGCGCCGATGGCCTCGGCCAAAGGGGTGGTCTCGTCGGCTACGGCGAGCGCGATCTCCTTGAGCGGCATGGTCAGCGACAGGCCGGCCCAAGTCTCGTCGAGGCCGTCGACGAAGCGGGCGAGCCCGGATTCGTCGCATTCGTGCTTGGTGTAGATCCAGCCGTTCAGCCCGGCGGCCCGGTATCCGGCGTTGTGGATCGCCGGGGACAGCGAGTGCTCGACCGGTTTGCCCAAGACGGCTGCCTGCATTATTGGATCCCGTTTTGCTCGGCGACGTCGGTGTTGTCCTCATGCTCCGCCAGGGTGTCGGCGAACAGCGCCCGGCCGTCCTGGTAGGCGGTAACGAAGTACAGCCAGGAGCCTTCGGCCGGGCTCATCGCGCCTTCGAGCGCCGCCTGGCCGGGGTTGCCGATGGGTGTGGGGAAATAGCCCGGTTGGACGCTCGCGGCCCAGCGGTTGTCCGCGTCCCACATCTCGTCGCCGTTCATGTCGCCCGACGGGATGGGATCGAGTCCTTCGAATTCGCGGCCGTAGTTCCAGATCGCTTCGCTGCCGAGGCAGTTGCAGCTGAGTTCCGCGACCGCACCGTCGGAGTAGAGCCGGTTGTACATCACCTGGGCGATCTTGGCGTCGTCTTCGGGGGTGCCGGACTCGGCCTGAATGATCGAGGCGACCTGCAGCGCCATCCACGGTTCGAGTTCGAGCTCGTTCCGGACGGTGTCGACGAAGCTGATCTCGTCCATGACCTCGTTGAACTTCGTGACCATTTCGGTCAGTATCTGCGCGGCGGTCGCGTCTTCCTGAATCTCGTACGTGGCCGGGAACAGGAAGCCCTCGATCGAGACCTGCTGGTCGGTCTCGAAGTTCTCGAACCAGAACTCGGGGACGCCGAGGGCGACCGGGTCCTCGGCGGCGGCCTCGAAGTCCTCGACCGGGAGCCCGGTGAACTCGGCGAGTTCGTCGAAGATCTCGAAGGAGGTCTTGCCTTCGACCACGGTGAACGCGTTGACCAGCCTGTTCTCCGGTTCGGTCAGGAATTCGAGCGCCGATGCGGCCGACATCTCCTCCTGCATCACGTAGGTTCCCGGCTGGATCTGCTGGCCGATGTCCCCGTCGTCCTCGGAGGCGTCGGTGAACGCCTTCGCGGAGGCGATCACGCCCTCGTCGTAGAGGTGGTTGGCGATGTCGGCGACGAACCAGCCCTGCTCGATCTCGACGGTGACCTCGGTGCCGTTGCCGTCGCCCTCGTAGTCCTCGGCGATGAAGAAGTCCTTGATGACGTTGTTGTAAGCCCACCAGCCTCCGACGCCCAGGACGCCGAACAGGGCCACCACGAGCGTCATGGCGATCAGGGAGCTGCTCGATTCGCGCCGACGGTGCCGCCTCGGCGCGTCCGCGTGTTCCGATTGGGAGTCCAGGTCGCCGAGCATGTCGATTCAATTCCTTCGCCGCTGATCCAACCATTGCTGGAGGATCTCCACCGCGGCGGCTTGGTCGACGACGGAGCGCTTCCGCTTGCCGCGGACGCCTCCCTCATGAAGTCTGCGGGTGGCGACGGCCGTGGTGAGCCGCTCGTCGGTCAGGGTTACCGGCACGGGGGAGACATGGTCGGCCAGCAGCTCCACCCATTCCCGGGTGTGGCCGGCGGCCAATCCCTCCTCACCCGAAAGGGTAACGGGTAGGCCGACGACGATCTCCACTACCTCGTATTCGGATGCGATTTCCGCGAGTTCGCGTATATCGCGTGGAATCTCCTCGCCACCGGTCCTCATGTCGCGACGGACGGTCGCAACCGGGGTGGCCAGGAGGCCGTCGGGGTCGCAGGTCGCGACGCCGATGCGGGCCTTGCCGAGGTCGATGCCGAGACGGCGGCCCCGCCGCCATTGAACTGCGGCGGGGCCGTTGTGCACGTCGTTCACGCGAGCGCTATTCGGCGACGGCGCGGCGGACGTCGTCGAGCAGGCGGTCGGCCTGGTCGGCGGGGACGCCGCCGCCCTGGGCGATGTCGTCGTTGCCGCCGCCGCGGCCCGACAGCGCGGTCTTGACCAGGTCGGCCGCGCTCAGGTGCTGGGCCTTCGCCGCGGCGTTGACGCCGACGACGAGGCTGGCCTTGCCGCCGGAGGTGGCGGCCACGGCCGCCACGCCCGGCTCGTTGTCGCTCAGGTGGGAGCGGATCTGCATGGCGAGCTTGCGGACGTCGCCGCCTCCGGTGCCGTCGGGGGCCTTGACGGTCGCGACCTTCACCGCGCCGACCTGCCGCGCCTCGGCCGCGTAGTCGGCGGCCTTGGACAGCACGATCTGACTGCGCAGCTGACCCAGCTCCTTCTCGGCGTCCCGGAGCTGGGCGATGGTCTGCTCGACCCGGTCCTTGACCTGGTCGTTCGGGACCTTGTAGAGCCCGGCGAGCTGGTTGACCAGGGCGTGCTCCCGCGCCAGGAACTGGAAGGCGTCTATGCCGACCAGCGCCTCGACGCGGCGCACGCCGGAGCCGATGGAGGACTCGGAGAGGAACTTGACCACCCCGAGCTGGCCGGAGCGGTCGGCGTGGGTGCCGCCGCACAGCTCGCGGGCGTAGTCCCCGACCTCGACCACGCGGACCTCGTCGCCGTACTTCTCACCGAACAGCGCCATCGCGCCGAGCGCCTTGGCCTCGGCCATGGTCGTGGTGAACGCCTTGACCTGGAGGTCGTGCTCGAGGATCTCGTTGACCTGCTGCTCGGCGTCGCTCAGCACGGACTCGGGCACCTGGCCCGGCGTGTTGAAGTCGAAGCGGAGCCGACCGGGCGCGTTGAGCGAACCGGCCTGGGTCGCGCTCTCGCCGAGGTAGTTCCGCATCGCGGTGTGCACCAGGTGCGTCGCGGTGTGGGCCCGGGAGATCGCGCCGCGCCGCCTGCGGTCGATCCGGGCGTACGCGGTCTCGCCTTCGACGATGCCGCCGGTGACGACCTTGGCCTTGTGCACGATCAGGCCGTCGACCGGGGTCTGGACGTCGTAGACCTCCAGTTCTCCGCCGCCGACGCTGATGAGGCCGGTGTCGGCCTGCTGGCCGCCGCCCTCGGCGTAGAACGGGGTCGCCTTGAGGACGATCTCGACCTCGTCGCCGACCTCGGCGTCCCGGACCCGTCCGCCGGCGCCGACGATCGCGAGCACGTCGGTCTCGCGGCGGTCCTCGACGTAGCCGGTGAACGACGAGGTGCCGCCGGTGTCGCGGATCTCGTGGTAGACCGACAGGTCGACGTGCCCGGTCTTGCGGGCCTCCGCGTCGGCCTTCGCGCGGGCGCGCTGCTCGGACATCAGGCGGCGGAAGCCGCTCTCGTCGACCGCCAGGCCCTGCTCCTCGGCCATCTCGAGGGTCAGGTCGATCGGGAAGCCGTAGGTGTCGTGGAGTTCGAACGCCTTCGAGCCGGACAGGGACTGTCCGCCGCCGCGCTTGGTCTCGGTGACCGCCATGTCGAGGATCTCCGTGCCGCGCTTGAGCGTGGACAGGAACGACTCCTCCTCGTTGTAGGCGTAGGAGGAGATCCGCTCGAAGTCGTCGGCCAGCTCGGGGTAGGCCGGCGACATGCGGTCGCGCGCGACCGGCAGCAGCTCCGGCAGCGCCGGCTTGTCGTAGCCGAGCAGGCGGATGGCGCGGATCGCGCGGCGCATGATGCGGCGCAGCACGTAGCCGCGGCCCTCGTTGGAGGGCACCACGCCGTCGCCGATGAGCATCAGCGAGGAGCGCACGTGGTCGGCGATGATCCGGAACCGGACGTCGTCGGGGTGCGACTCGGAGGCGGTGTGCGAGGTGGAGACGCCGTAGCGCTTCCCGGTCAGCTCGGAGGCCTTGTCGATGAGCGGACGGACCTGGTCGGTCTCGTACATGTTGTCGACGCCCTGGAGGATCGCCGCCATGCGCTCCATGCCCATGCCGGTGTCGATGTTCTTCTTGGGCAGGTCGCCGAGGATCTCGTAGTCCACCTTGGCAGGGCCCTTGCCGCGCTCCTGCTGCATGAACACGAGGTTCCAGAACTCGATGAAGCGGTCCTCGTCGACCTCGGGGCCGCCCTCGGGCCCGTATTCGGGGCCGCGGTCGTAGTACAGCTCCGAGCACGGCCCGCAAGGGCCGGGGATGCCCATCGACCACATGTTGTCGGCCTGGCCGCGGCGCACGATGCGCTCCTTGGGCAGGCCGATGACCTTGTGCCAGATGTCGATCGACTCGTCGTCGTCGAGGTAGACCGTGGCCCAGATGCGGTCGCCGTCGAGGCCGAAGCCCCCGGACTCGACCGATCCGGTCGACAGGTCCCAGGCGAAGCGGATCGCCTGCTCCTTGAAGTAGTCCCCGAAGGAGAAGTTGCCGTTCATCTGGAAGAACGTGCCGTGGCGGGAGGTCTTGCCGACCTCCTCGATGTCGGGGGTCCGCAGGCATTTCTGCACCGAGGTCGCCCGGTTCCACGGCGGGTTGGCCTGGCCCAGGAAATAGGGCACGAACTGGACCATGCCCGCGTTGATGAACAGCAGGTTGGGGTCGTCGATGGCCGGCAGGGGTGCGCTGGGGACCACCGTATGGCCGTTGGACTCGAAGAACTTCAGAAACCGACGTTGGATTTCAGCGGTCTCCATGGGGCACCTCCTTCAGTGCTCTAGCGCCGGCCTGGCTCGGCTTCGGCTCGGTCGTCTTCCTCTGTCAGCAGCGGCACGATGTCGTCGCCGCGCTCGATGGCATCGAACAGTTCGGTCTCTTTGGCCCGCTTCGCCTCGGAGACGTCGGACCAGAATGCCTTGATCGATTCCTTCATTTCAGCACCGGCGCCGCCCACGCGGTCGGCGACCCCGCCGGGAGTGATGGACTCCGCGGCCTTGGTGAGCTTGCGCACCACCACCACGCCGACGGCCACACCGATGCCTACCCAGATCATCCGCTTGAACACGGCTGCTCCTGATTCGATACTCGCCGATGTCGCTCATCGGCGCCAATGCTTATTTCTTGCGCCGTTTCGAGGTCTTGCGGGCCTTCTTGCGTTCCTTCTTGGTCTGCTTGGAAGCCTCGACCATCCGGCGCACCTGCTCTTCGTCCACTTCCTGGCCGCGCTTCTTGACCGCCCGGCGCAGACCGAACCCGAAGGCGGCGGCCTTGACCAGCGGTGTGCCGACAGCGGCGGCGATGAGGCTGGTGATGTTCGCGACCTGCGAGGAGATGTGGGCGGCGTTGCCGGTGATCGAACCGACCTTCTCCAACTCGCCGTCGACCTTGACCAGGGAACCGTTGACGTTGGTGACCGTCGTGTTGAGGTTCTGCAGCAGCGGCCCGATCTCGCGGTCGACCTTGTCCAGGGTCTGGCCTGCCTTCACGACGATCTTATTGCGCAGGCTGATCAAGACCACGCTCAAAACGATGCAGAGGATCAGGATGGCGACTCCGGTCAGGGCCGCGAACAGATCCCAGCCGTCGTTGAACTCCAACGCCAATGACTCCTCAGGCACAATTTCCCCCTCGACTGAAGAACCGACCGCCCGACTGCGGTCGATGGTGATTCCTGGCTCCCGCACATGAGCAACCCCTCGGCGACGCCTGCGGAGCCGTAGATTTGTGCGGTCCTGACCTTACCTTGCGGTACCGGACAGAAAGCGCAACGGGGCGTCCCGGAGTCGCATCGGACTCGGCTACCCGGATTCGGAGGCGCTACTCCTGTCCTCGATCAGGCGCGGCAGCGCCGCCTGGGCGGCGACCACTGCGGTGACCTCGGAGCCCACGCACAATTCGAGACGGTCGTCGCAGGTCACGGGTACCACCCACAGCTCCAGGAACAGCTCGTCGCGCACGTAGCAGCCGCCTTCGCCCTCCCCGCCAACGCATGTCGCCCCGTCGGCAGGAGCCCAGCCGCGCGCCAGGATCGCCTGCCGGAATTCCCCGAGCGTGTCGTCGACAGTGCCCTCGGAAGTCCAGGCGCGGACGCGGACCCGGCACTCCCCCAGACACCACCGCGACCCGTAGGTCTCGTCGCCGACGCTGGTGGCGGCCCACTCGGGTACGTCGAGTTCGTCGACCGCGCGGCGAGTCGGGTCGATGGTGACGGCGCGACCGAGCCACAGCACCGCACCGACCAGCAGGACCGCGACCCCGGCGATCACCAGGACCATCACCCGCAGACGCTCGATGCGGGACCCGCTGGCGGCCAGCGCTTCGGCGAGGCGGTCGGAGGTGCGGCGGCAGGATCTGGGCGGCGGGGCGCTCTCACCGCTCATCCTCGTCCTTCCGGACGATCTTGCGCAGTTTGGCGAGCCGCTCGGCAACTTCGCCTTCAGTGCCGTGGCGGGTGGGCCGGTAGTAGTCGCGACCGGCGATCACATCGGGCGCGTAGCGCTGGGGCACCACCCCGAGCGGGTCGCTGTGGGGGTAGACGTAGCCGGTGCCGTGGCCGAGCTCCGCCGAGCCGCGGTAGTGGGCGTCGCGCAGATCGGCCGGGACCGGACCGATCCTGCCATCGCGCACATCGCCGATGGCCTCGTCGATCGCGGTGATGACGGCGTTGGACTTGGGAGCGGTGGCCAGGTGGACGACGGCTTGGGCGAGGTTGATGCGGGCCTCGGGCATGCCGATGCGCTCGACGGCGGTCGCGGCGGCGGTGGCGGTCTGGAGCGCGGTCGGGTCGGCCATGCCGATGTCCTCGGAGGCGAAGATGACCAGGCGGCGGGCGATGAAGCGGGGGTCCTCCCCAGCGACGACCATGCGGGCCAGGTAGTGCATCGCCGCGTCGACGTCGGAGCCGCGCAGGCTCTTGATGAATGCGCTGGCCACGTCGTAGTGGCCGTCGCCGTCGCGGTCGTAGCGGACGGCGGCGGTGTCGATGGCGGCCTCGACGACATCGACGGTCAGGTCCGGGGAGTTTCCTTCGGTCGCCTGGTCGGCCAGGGTGGCGGCGGCGGCTTCGAGGGCGGTGAGGGCCTTGCGGGCGTCGCCTCCCGCGGTGCGGACGAGGTGGTCGCGCGCTTCGGCGGTGATCTTGACGGCCCCGTCGAGGCCGCGCGGGGACGCGATGGAGCGGTCGATGACGATGCCGACATCGCCGTCGCCGAGTTCGCGGAGCGTCAGGAGGACGCAGCGGCTGACCAGGGGTGCGACCACGGAGAAGTAGGGGTTCTCGGTGGTGGCGGCCAGGAGCGTGATGGTGCGGTCCTCTACCGCACCGAGCAGGGAGTCCTGCTGGGTCTTGGTGAAGCGGTGGACCTCGTCGATGAACAGGATGGTCTGGGGGCCGCCGGTGCGGCGGACGCGGCGGGCCTCGTCGATGGCGGCCCGCACGTCCTTGACGCCGGAGTTGAGGGCCGACATGGCGCGGAAACGGCGGTCGTCGGACTGTGCGACGAGGTGGGCGATGGTGGTCTTTCCCGAGCCCGGAGGGCCCCAGAGGATGACGGACATGGGCTGGCGGCCTTCGACGATCTGCCGCAGCGGCGAGCCGGGGGTGAGCAGGTGGTCCTGGCCTACCAGCTCGTCCAGGGTCTGCGGGCGCATGCGCACGGCAAGCGGCTCGTCCCCGGAGGACGTGCCGGCCCCCTGAACCTCGACCCGCCTGGGTTCGGAAGGCTCGGCGATTTCGAACAGCCCTGGAGCATCCATGTCAGAACCAGCGTAGGCCATCTGTATGCGCATGTTGCATCACCGGGGGTTGTCGAGTGCCTGAACGACTCTGGAGACGTCGGCGCGAGTTGTTCTCCCGGCGAACAACTGCAACTTTTTCGCCCTTTACACCCTGAATTCCTGGCATTCCGGGCAGTTTGCCGTGCTCGGGCATTGACATCGCAGTTTGCCTGGTTTTACGGTGTCTTAACCGTTGAGTTGCCCCCTTGGCGAAGCTTGCGAGCCATAAATTTGCTCAGCCTCATACGGCTCATATAAATGGAGGCCGGCCCATGCCTGCACTGTTCGTGGCGATCACCGTACTAGCGCTGTTCGCCTGCGGATTCATCTTCTACTCCAGATACCTCTCGCAGAAGGTCTACCGGCTCGACCCCACCTACTCCACCCCCGCTCACCGCTACAACGACGGCGTCGACTTCGTCCCCACCAACAAGCACGTCCTGTTCGGGCACCACTTCACGTCGGTGGCCGGAGCGGCCCCCATCGTCGGCCCGGCGATCGCCGTCTTCTGGGGCTGGCTTCCGGCCCTGCTGTGGATCGTCATCGGCACCATCGTCGCCGCCGGCGTCCACGACATGGGCGCGCTGGTGCTGTCGGTCCGCCACCGGGCCCGCGGCATCGGCACCCTCACCAAGGACGTCATCGGAGCCCGGGCCGGGACGCTGTTCCTGATCCTCATCTTCTTCCTGCTGACGTTGGTGAACGCCGTGTTCAGCGTCGTCATCGGCAACCTGCTGGTGGCCAATCCCGGCGCCGTGATCCCGATCTTCGGCGAGATCCCGATCGCGATGCTCATCGGCTACTACGTCTACAAGAAGCGCGGCGCGGCCCTGGTGCCGAGCCTGCTGGGCGTGGCGGCCCTGTACCTGCTCATCTGGGTCGGCCAGGCCGCGCCCATCGAGATCACCGGTCTGGCCGAGGCGCTCGGGGTAGAGCAGACCCGGAATGTGTGGATCGTGATCCTGTTCGTCTACACCTTCATCGCCTCGCGCATCCCGGTGTGGGTCCTGCTCCAGCCGCGCGACTACATCAACTCCCATCAGCTCTTCATCGCGCTGGCGGTCGTGCTGCTGGGCGTGGGAGTCGGCTGGAACACGATGGTCGCCCCGGCCATCAACGCCGTGCCCGAGGACAGCCCGAGCATCTTCCCGTTCCTGTTCATCACCATCGCCTGCGGCGCGATCTCAGGCTTCCACTGCCTGGTGTCGTCGGGCACCACCGCCAAGCAGCTCGACAAGGAGACCGACGCCCGATACGTCGGCTACGGCGGGGCCATCGGCGAGGGGACGCTCGCTCTGTGCTCGGTCCTGGCCGTCGGCGCGGGCGTGGCCGCCACGCAGGCCGAATGGGACGGCCTGTACCCGGACTTCTCGACCGCGTCCGGAGGGGCCGTCGGGAACTTCGTGGACGGCGTGGCCTCGTTCGCCAACAACCTCGGCATTCCGCTGGACTACGCGGTGATCTTCGCGGCCGTGGTGGTCATCTCCTTCGCGGCGACCACGATGGACACAGGGGTCCGCTTGCAACGCTATGTGGTCCAGGAGATCGCTCAGCTCGCCGGGTGGCGTCGACTGGCCGGCAACCTCACGGTCGCGGGCCTGATCGCGGTCGCCGCGCCGCTGGCGCTAGCGCTCATCCCGGGCGGCGGCGACGCCGGTTACGCCTTCGGGGTGCTGTGGCAGCTGTTCGGCACCACCAACCAGCTCCTGGCCGGCCTGGCGCTGGCGGTGATCGCGGTCTGGGTGCTCAAGCGCCGCGCCAACCCGCTGGCGATGCTGGTGCCGCTGGTGTTCCTGGTCGCGATGACCAGCTGGGCGCTGATCACCAACCTGCGGAACTTCATCGACGCCGGGGAATGGGTGCTCGCGCCGCTGGACGCGGTCATCTTCCTGCTCGCGATCTGGATGATCGTCGAGGCGGCCCGAGCTCTGGCAGAGGCATGGTCCACACGGAAGGGCCCGGCGCGCAACGCGCCGTCGGAAGACCTGGAAGAGGAGGGCGCCGCCAAGTAGCGCGCGACATGAAAGGGCCGCCGGGGATCGACCCGGCGGCCCTTTCGCGCGGCCTCCGCTACTGGAGCGAGCCGGCGAACTCTTCGAAGGTGTGGACGTTGTCCGACTCGGGCGCGCCGATGTCGTAGGACCCGCCGATCTCGACGACCTCGCTGACCGTGTGAATCGTCATGCCCTCGATCTCTGGGAGGGTCGTCTCGACGGACTCGAGCAGCCCTTCCTCGTCGACGGTGACGGTGACCTCGGTGTCGTCGACCAGCTCTGCTCCGTTGGCAGTGCCGCCCGTGGAGTTCATGAGCGTCTGCATGGCCTCGGAGTCGGCCTCGAGAGTGCCGGTGAAGACCCCTTCTTCGACCTCCTCGACGTCGGTGAGCTCGTCGAGCATCAGCTCGGTCTGCTCACGCAGATCGAAGGAGCCGACTTGCTGGTAGATCTGGCTGATCTCGCTGTCGTCGGTGAGGTCGAGGGTGAACCAGGCGTCCTCGCCGTAGTCCTCGGTCAGGGCCTCGAAGATGCCGCCGCCCGAGAACTGCATGTAGAGCACGTCTTCGACGACGATCGCCTCGCTGTGGGCGTCGGCGAACATCGACTCCATCATCTCTTCCATCTCCGGGTCCCCGGAGAAGTCCTCTCCCATGGCCTCCATGATCGCGCTCATGTAGATGTCCTGGGTGGCGTGCGAGGACTCGCCCTCGACCTGCAAGGTCATGTCCATGAAGTCGATGTCGTCGACGGTCATGTGCGAGTCCATCTGGTACGACTGGTCGTCCAGGCCCTCGTAGGAAGCGAGCACCGCGGCCTGGGCGCCCTGCTGGGCGTTGCCGTCGGTCTCCGCTTCGTCGTTGCTGCCTCCGTCCGAATCGGAACAGGCGGCCAGGGCCAGGGCGATCGCACCGATCGCAGCGGTGCCTCCGGCCCGGCGGGCGGAGAGAATAGGCATCGATGTCCTCCGATATCTAGGAGTCGGGTTTCCCATCCCCAGACTACATCGAAGGCCGCTGGGCGACATAGCCCCAGGATCGCCGTAACCGGCCAAGGTCAGTCCTCGCTGTTGGGCGAAGTGTTCTCGTTCTCGGTAGTCGGATTGCTGTCGGTGGGTTCCTCGTCCGTGGGTTCCTCGTCAGTCGGCTCCTCGTCCGTGGGTTCCTCGTCCGTGGGCTCTTCGGTGGTCGGCTCCTCGGTCGTGGGTTCCTCGGTCGTGGGTTCCTCGGTCGTGGGCTCCTCGGTGGTCGGCTCCCAGTTGGAGGTGTCGTCCTCCTCGGTGGTCTCCTCCTCGGTGGGAGACTCCGATTCGGTGGGGGCCTCAGAACTGGTCTCTTCCTCGGCCGGATTGATGTCTCCGGAATCGTCATCCTGACCCAGGAGCCAGATCAGGGACACGATCAGGGCCACCGCCAGCGTCACCGCGCCGGTGATCAGCCACGGCACGGCGCGTCCCCTGGACTCTCCGGCCTGTTCGAGCCGGTTGGTCGGCTGCGGGCTGGTGGTGTCTCCGACGGCGCCCATCGTCCGGGTGGCGCCGGCGCCCATCGCGCCCTCCGGCGGGGTCGACGGCGTCACCGGGATGCCGCCGGTGACGACTCGGCCCTCGCGCGCCGAGCGCGCCATGTCGGCCGCCGAGGTGTATCGGGCGCCGGGGTCCTTCTGGAGCGCTTGGAGGACCACTTGGGCGACTCCGGGCGGGATGTCACGATTCAGCGGCGGTGGTGCCTGGTGCATGTGGCCGCTCATGACGGCCACCGGCGTGTCCGAGACGAACGGCGGCTGGCCCATCAGCGCCTCGTATGCCACGACGCCCAGCGAGTACAGGTCGGTCGCGCCGGTGGCCTCCTGGCCGTTGAGCTGCTCGGGAGAGGCGTAGGCGAGCGTGCCCATGACCGTGCCGGTCTCGGTCAGGCCCGAGGCGCCGCGGGCCGCGGCGATGCCGAAGTCGACGATCTTGACCGCGCCGGTCTCCTCGTCGACCAGGAGGTTCGCGGGCTTGATGTCTCTGTGGATGATGTCGGCCCGGTGGGCGACCTCGAGCGCGTCGGCGGCGGTGGAGACGATCCGCATGACCTCGGCGGGGGGCAGGGGGCCGCGCTCGCGCAGTATCTCGGCCAGGGATCGGCCCGTGACCAGCTCCATCACCAGGTAGGCGAGGGTGCCGTCTTCGCTTTCCTCTTCGCCGTAGTCGTAGAGGGCGACGATTCCGGGGGATTGGAGCGCCGCCACGGCGCGGGCTTCCAATTGGAAGCGGGCGCGGAATTTATCGTTGTCCGATAGTCCAGCATGGAGTATTTTAATTGCGACGCTGCGGCCGAGTCTGGTGTCGAAGCCTTTCCATACTTCGCCCATTCCACCGGCGGCCAGCCGTTCGTCCAACCGATAGCGGCCTGCCACTTCGGTCCCGCTCTGCACGTCGAATCGCTCCTTGTTCCTGCCTCGCCCGGGTGTCAGATATATCAGTCACGTTCTGCCCGCCCGAATTCGACCCGCAAGGCTCTTAAGGGATGGAAGAGATTGAGGGGCAGTCTGGCACGTGAAACAGCTGGCGGCCCGAGCCGAGGGGCTCGAGCCGCTCACCTGGCATCGTATGACTATTCGTCTACCTCGTCGGTCCCGGCTTCGGGCTCGAAGTCGATTCCGGCCTCGGCGCGCTGTTCGGGGGTGATCGGCGTTGGAGCGGCGGTGAGCGGGTCGTAGCCGCCGCCGGTCTTGGGGAAGGCGATGACCTCGCGGATCGAGTCGGACTTGGCCAGCAGGGCGCACACGCGGTCCCAGCCGAAGGCGATGCCGCCGTGCGGCGGGGCGCCGTACTTCAGGCCCTCGAGCAGGAACCCGAATTTCTCCTGGGCTTCCTCGTGGGTGATGCCGAGGACGTCGAAGACCCTGCTCTGGACCTCGCGGTCGTGGATACGGATCGAGCCGCCGGCGATCTCGTTGCCATTGCAGACGATGTCGTAGGCGTAGGTGAGGGCGCTGCCCGGGTCGGACTCGAACTTGTCGATCCATTCGGGGTTGGGCGAGGTGAACGGGTGGTGGATCGCCGTCCAGCCGCCCTCGTCGGTGCGCTCGAACATGGGCGCGTCGACCACCCAGCAGAACGCCCAGGCGTCCTCGTCGATCAGGCCGCAGCGGCGGCCGATCTCCAGGCGGGCGGCGCCGAGCAGCTCCTGGGCCTCGTGGCGGTCGGGCGAGGCGGCGAAGAAGACCGCGTCGCCGGGTTCGGCGCCGGCGGCGGCCGCGAGTCCGGCCAGGTGCTCCTCGGAGAGGTTCTTGGCGACAGGGCCCTTGGGCTCGCCGGTCTCGGCGTTGAAGACGATGTAGGCCAGGCCCTTGGCGCCGCGGGCCTTGGCCCAGTCCTGCCAGCCGTCGAGTTCCTTGCGGGTCTGGGAGGCCCCGCCGGGCATGACGACCGCGCCGACGTAGCCGCCGGCCTCGATCGCGCCGGAGAAGACGCGGAAGGAGGTGCCGCGCAGGTAGTCGGTCAGTTCGGTCAGTTCCTGGCCGAAGCGCAGGTCGGGCTTGTCCGAGCCGTAGCGGTCCATGGCGTCGTGCCAGGTCAGCTGCGGCAGCGGGCGCGGCAGTTCGTAGTCGGCCAGTTCGCTCCACAGGGCGGCGGTCACGCGCTCGCCGAGGTCGACGATGTCTTCCTGGGAGACGAAGGACGCCTCGATGTCGAGCTGGGTGAACTCGGGCTGGCGGTCGGCGCGGAAGTCCTCGTCGCGGTAACAGCGGGCGATCTGGTAGTACTTCTCGAAGCCGCCGACCATGAGCAGCTGCTTGAACAGCTGCGGGGACTGCGGCAGGGCGTACCAGTTGCCGGGCTGGAGGCGGACCGGGACCAGGAAGTCGCGGGCGCCTTCGGGGGTCGAGCGGGTCAGCGTGGGCGTCTCGATCTCGACGAAGCCGTCCTCGGCCAGCAGGTTGCGGGCGATGTGGTTGGCCTGGGAGCGCATGCGGATCGCCTCGCCCGGGGCGGTGCGCCGCAGGTCGAGGTAGCGGTGGCGCAGCCGCACGTCCTCGGAGACATCGATGTGGTCGTCGATCTGGAACGGCAGCGGCGCGGCCTCGGACAGGACGGTGAGCGACTCGGCGGTGACCTCGATCTCGCCGGTGGGGAGCTCGGGGTTCTCGTTGCCGGCCGGGCGCCGGGCGACGACGCCGGTGATCTGGATGCAGAACTCATTGCGCAGCTCGTGTGCGGCCTTGGCGGCCTCGGAGTCCCGGAAGACGACCTGGACGACGCCCGAGACGTCGCGCAGATCGACGAATTCCACCCCGCCGTGATCGCGGCGCCGCGCCACCCATCCGGCGAGGGTGACTTGCTGGTCGACGTCAGCGGCACTCAGGGTGCCGGCGAGGTGTGTCCGATACACGGGCTCAAAACTCCTCGAAGGATCTGGCGGATGAATGGTCGGCTGCTGGTCGATGGTTCGCGAGGGCCACCGGTCTCTGGTTGCATTGTCGCGAACGGCCTGCACCGCCAGCAATCGTATATCCGCCCGCCCGGGCCTCGGAATGCGCCGCCTGCCGCTGTGCGTGCCCGACCGCCTCGCGGTGTCGGGCATCACGCGGTCGCTAGCGCGGGATGGCGCTGAAGCCGAGGAGCCGGACGACCACGTCGAGGAAGCGGCGCGCGTCGGCGACGATCGTGTCGGCCTCCTCTGGGGTGACGATGTCGGGGATGCCGGCCTGGGCCAGGACGCGCTTACGGGCCGTGCGGGCGAAGTGCGAGGCCCATTCCTCCAGCTCGGGGGCGGCGCCTTTGAGCAGCTCCCAGGTACTGGAGGGGCGTCCGGGTCTGCGGCGGCTCATGGCCACGTCTCCGGCTCGCACCGCGAGCACCGCGGCGGCCACGCGCAGGGCCGCCATGTGGGCCTCGGCGTAGCGCTGGCCTGGACGGGACTGCTCGGCGGCGTCGTCGAGGTCGGCTCGCGCTCCGGCCAGCAGCTGGAGCGGGGAGCGGTTCGGGAGTTGGTCGGCCGGGATGCGCAGGCGGGTGTTCGAGACCGTCCCGGCCTGCACGAGGCGAGCGGTGGACCGGGTGGCTCCGGGTCGAGAAGCAGCCATGGGGGCCTCCATAAAACCGTGTTCGAACTTGCGTTCGAGGAATATGGAACCACATGGGTCCGACAATTTGAACCCCCACGGCTACCGGAAATCGCCGTCAGGCTACCGTCTGTCGTCAATCGGACAGCTTGTGCGTTGCGGTGCAACGAAAAAGGGCCGCACCGGAAGATCCGGTGCGGCCCTGGTCGCTCGGTCTATTCACCGAGCTGTTCGATCATGTTCAGGTGCCCCTTGGCCTCGTCGCGGCGGCCCAGGCGCTGCAGGGTGCGGCCCAGCAGCATCCGGGCGTAGAAGTCGGCCGGGTTCGAATCGACCATCTTCTCGGACAGGGCGAGGGCCCGGTTCAGCTGCGCGCTCTTGAAGTAGGCGCGCGCCGCGGTCAGCATGACGTCCGGATGCTCCGGGTGGTCCCGCAGGAGCGGTTCGAGGAACTTGAGCGCCGCCAGCGGGTCGCGCTTGGCGAGCATCTCCTCGGCGTCCCGCAGACGCTGCGTCTCCTCGGGTACCTGGCGTTCCCGCGAGGCCGAATCGATGAAGGCGGCGATCTGGTCGTCGGTGATCTGGTCGTGGCGCATGATCGGACCAACAACGGCGGCGCCCGGTGAATTCCTTACTCTCTGCGCAGCGCCGCCGAGACGACGATCACCAGCTGGAGCAGCCCGAGCGCGGCCATGAGCAGCCAGCCGACCGTCGCGATGGTGACCGATCCCGACACCCAGGTCTCGTACTCGCCGCCGCCCGCGAAGGTGATCACGCCGGCCGCGCCGAGGCCGACGGCGACCGTGAACAGCCGCACCGACCGCTCCCCCAGCGTGACCATGCCGAGGTCGCGCAGGCCGACCTGGCGGGCCCGGGCGCGCGTCTGCTCGTAGATCCAGCACAGCGCCCCGGCGAACACGACTGCCGGGCCGGGCGCGCCGAGGTTCCACAGGGCCAGCAGCCAGGCGCCCTCCGACAGACGCGCCGCAAGCGTGTCGAACACCAGTACCCGACGCGAGAATCCGGTCGCGCGGCTCGCGAGCAGCGCCAGCGAGGAGTCGGCCAGGGCCGTCAGGGCGATCAGCGGCAGCGACACCAGCACCAAGCCTCCGCCGAGCCCGACCATGACGGGCACGAGCAGGCTGGCGGTCAGACCGAGGCCGACGACCGCCCCGGGACCGATGCGGGTCGACAGAATGGCCCTGCCCACAAGGGAGTCGGCGGGCAAGCGGGTTCGCATGGAGATGTTCTAGCAGACTTCGCCCTCAGGCGTGCGCCCTAGTCCCTCTCTTGCCGCCGTTGAGGTTCTGCCAGACGCGACGGGTGGAGCGGGAGTGGTTCAAGGTGGTGAAGTGAAGACCGGGCGCCCCTTCGTCGAGCAGCCGCCGTCCCAGATCGGTCGCGACCTCGACGCCGATGTCCCGGATGGCGTCCCGGTCGTCCTCGACCGCGCGGAGCCGCTCGGCGAGATCCTCGGGGAAGACCATGCCGGTCAGCACCGCGAACCGCTCGATCTGCTTGATGTTGGTCACCGGCATGATGCCGGGGACGATCGGGACATCGCATCCGGCGGCGGCGACCGCGTCGCGCAGCCGCAGGTAGTCCTCGGCGTCGAAGAAGATCTGGGTGATCGCGAAGTCGGCCCCGGCCCGGCACTTCTCCACGAAGTGGCGCACGCCGGTCTCCCAGTCGACGTCCCGGGGGTGGCCTTCGGGGAAGGCCGCGACACCGACGCTGAAGTCGCCGGAGGTCTTGATGAGCTCCACCAGCTCGCGGGCGTGCTCGATGCCGCCGGGGCACTTGACCCATTCGCCCTGGGGGTCGCCGGGCGGGTCGCCGCGCAGCGCCAGGATGTTCCGGGCCCCGACGTTGGCGAAATGCCCGATGAGGTTGCGCAGCTCGCTCACCGTGTGGTCGACGGCCGTCAGGTGCGCCATGGTCAGCAGGGTGGTCTCGGAGATGACCCTGTCGGTCGTCTCGATGGTCTTGTCCCTGGTCTTGCCGCCCTGGCCGTAGGTGACCGACACGTAGTCGGGGCCGAGCTGCTCGAGGTTGCGGAGCGTCCGCCACAGGGTCGCCTCGTCCTTCTCCGAACGAGGCGGGAACATCTCGAAGGAGAACCTCGGGGTACCGGAACGGAGCAGATCGCCGATCTTGGCGGTCTGCTGCGGCATCACTGAGGCGACTCCAAGGGTCATACGGCAACGGTAACGGTTCCGGTACACGTGTCCTGACCTGCAGGCGTCTCCACCCAATAGTTGGGACGGACCCTTGTACGCATAAGGTCGAACCGTGGAGCTCAAAGACCGCATCGAATCCGCCCTTTCCGCCTTCCTGGAGCGCCGGGCCGCCGTCATCGGCGGGATCGACGGGCGACTCGAGGTCTACGCCGAGGCGGCCCGGTCGTTCGTGCTCGGCGGCGGCAAGCGGATCCGCCCCACCTTCGCCTACTGGGGCGCGCGCGGCGCCGGCCTGGGCGACTCGCCGGAGCTGGTGGCCTGCGTCTCGTCCCTGGAGCTGCTCCAGGCTTCGGCGCTGATGCACGACGATCTGATCGACGGCTCCGACACCCGCCGCGGCGCCCCCTCGATCCACCGCCGCTTCGCCGCCCTCCACGCCGACGAGGGCTGGTCGGGCCGGGCCGACGAGTTCGGGCGGGCCGCGGCGATCCTGCTCGGCGACATGTGCCTGGCCTGGTCGGACGAGCTGCTGTGCTCGGCCGGAATGGCGCCGGAGGCCGTGGCGCGGGCCCGGTCGGACTTCGACCTGATGCGCACCGAGGTCAGCGCCGGGCAGTACCTGGACGTCCTCTCGGAGGTCCGCCGCGACGTCTCGGAGGACACCGCGCTCAAGGTGGCCCGCTACAAGTCGGCCAAGTACACCATCGAGCGCCCGCTGCTGCTGGGCGCGTCGCTGGCCGGGGCCGGACCGCGGATCCGGGAGCACTACTCGGCGATCGGTCTCCCGCTCGGCGAGGCGTTCCAACTGCGCGACGACGTGCTCGGCGTCTTCGGCGACCCCGCCCAGACCGGCAAGCCCGCCGGGGACGACCTGCGCGAGGGCAAGCACACCTTCCTGGTCGCGCGGGCCTCGGCGGCGGCCGATCCCGCCCAGAGCGCCGCGCTCGAGGCGGGCCTGGGCGACCCGGAGCTGGGCGAGGAGGGCGTGGCGCGGCTGCGGGCGATCCTGATGGACACCGGCGCGCTGGCCGACACCGAGCAGCGCATTCAGGCCCTGGCCGACCGGGCCGAGGAGGCCCTGGAGGCATCACGGGACTCCGTCGACGGGGCCGCGCTCGAAGTCTTCGCCGGACTCCTGGTCAAGGCCGTCAAGCGCGATTTCTGACCCCCGATCGTGGCCCGAACCGCCCGATGGGGTTCGCCCGAACGGACCATTCTGTCCCCGGGCCCACTCGCGCGGGTGACGGTGAGGTAACCCGCGGTCGATCCGCTCGTTGACCCCTGTGAGGGAAACGAACGAACGGTGGGGACAGAGACTGTGGGGATCTTCGGCGCCGTCGGGCGCGAGACCAAGGGCGCATTGCGGTCGGTCGGCTACGACCTGCGCCACTCCAAGCGGTTCAGAAGGATCGGCGTGCTGGCCGTGGCCGGAGTGGCCGGCGGGGTCCTGGCCGCGGGGACGCTCCTGCGCGGCCCGGTCCCGGAGATCATGGGCGTGGGGTCCGACCAGGACGAGTCGGGCATCACCGACGGCTGGTGGGGCTTCGACTCCGACACGCAGACCCAGGACGCCGAGCCCGACCCGCAGCCTCCGGGAGGCCCCGGCGACGGCGATTCCGCGCGGGCCGCCGGAGACGGACAGACCAGTGCCCCGCCCGGGGACGACGACCGGCCCGATTCCGGCGGCACCAAGCCGTCGAATCCGCTGACTCCGGGGCTCGACCCGGTCGAGTCCCCGGGCGGGAGCACTCCTTCGGAAGAGAACAGCCCGACCGAGTCCGATGAACCGGACCCGGACCCGACGACCACGACCGAACCCGAGCCGAGCGACGAACCGACCGACGAACCCGGCGACGACCCGACGCCGAGCGACGAGCCCAGTCCGAGCGACACCGGCTCTCCGAGCGAGAGCCCGCAGCCGGACCCGTCCTCGTAGCGTCGGTCAGGCCGCGGTGCGGACCTCGGAGAGTTCGGCGCGGATCGCGGCGATGTTGCGCTTGACCGCGGCCACGTCGGGGGCCTCTTCGCCGCCGTCGGCGCCGCGGCGCTGCTCGCGCGCCAGCAGGGTCGCCAGGTTCACCTGTTCGCGCTGGAGCCGCCCGTGCAGGTGCGCGGCGCGCTTGCCCCACTGCCTGGCGGCCTCGTTGCGGGCCCTGCGGCGGCTGCGCAGCGACCGCATCGTGGTCAGGTCCTCGGTGGTGACGACCGCCTCGCTCTGGTCGGACATGGTGGTCACGAACCAGCGCCACTCGGCGCGCGCGGCCAGGTGGTAGAGCACGAAGAACAGCGCCAGGATGATCAGGCCCTTGCCGTAGGTCAGCGGCACGGTCAGCCAGGAGCTGAGCGCGGGGGTGATCGGCAGGTTCCACAGGGCGTGCATGGCCACCGACAGCAGGAACAGGCCCGCCGCGACCCCGGCGCGCACCCGCAGCGGGCGGCGGTGCTGGGTGACGAAGTAGGCGATGCCGAGCCCGGCGGTGCCGGTATAGAGCGGGTGCGACCACGGCCCGGCGACCAGGACGCGGGTGACGGTCACGCTCATCGACCCCGACAGGTCCGAGTTGGGGTTGATGACGGCGAAGTTGATCGCGTAGGTGAGGTTCTCCACCACCTGGAAGCCGAGCCCGACCAGCGCCCCGTAGATCAGGCCGTCGATGGACCGGTCGAAGTGCTCGCGGACGATCAGGACCAGCAGCACCACGCCGAGGATCTTGATCCACTCCTCGTTGACCGGCCCGGCGATCGCCGGCCCCCAGGTGCGGGCCCAGCCGGTGCCGGCCAGGTCGGCCAGGACCACCAGGGCCGCGTTGTTGGCGATCATCGCGAACGACACCGCGGCCAGGCCGCCCCAGCACATCGCGGCGGCCCTGACGGTGACAGGTTCGCGCTCGAACAGGTCCAGGCGGGCCAGGATCCACAGGAAGACGATCGCCAGCACCGCGTTGACGCCGATCGAGGCCCACAGGGCCCCGGCGATGTCGTCGTAGTCCGGCGAGAGCACCCGGCCGAGTCCGATCAGGCCGAAGGCCAGGCAGCCGACGTAGAGCCAGTAGGCCGGCCGGCGCACCCGGATGAAGGCGCCCTGGCTCTCGATGACGAGGCGTTCGGTGTGGACGTTCATCGGCCGCTCAGCACGAAGCTCGAGACGAAGTCGTCTGCGACCGCCGTGCCGCCGTCGAGCTGACCGGCCGGTGAGAGCAGGATCAGCGTGGCCGCCGCGCCGTCGCCGTTGCCGACCACCACGATCGACCCGGCGACGCTGCGGCCGTACAGGTCCGCCCGGTATCCGGTCAGGCCGTTGACCGCGTTGCGGTACTCGCGCACGTTGGTGGCCGCCAGGCCCGGCTGGGTGGTGGTCAGGCGCTCGGCGCGCCGGTCCAGCAGCGTGCGAAGGCTGCCCACATCGGTGTCGACCTGGACCGAGGCCGAGATCTTGCCGCGTTCGAGGTTGATGCGGAAGCGCGAGAGATTGAGCTCGGTGGTCCAGCCGTCGCCGGGAGGCAGGAACTGCAACTGCGCGTTCGGGGCCGGAGTGGACTCCAATGTGATCGTCTCACCGGGGGCGAACTGCTCGACCGGCTCGCCGACCAGGCGCTCGGCGCCGGTCCAGGCCAACACCGGCAGCACGATCGCGATGGCGGCGGCCAGGGCCTGCCACATGCGCCCCTTCTCCAGACCGAGCCGGTTCAACCGGATGGTGACCTCGCCCAAGTCCCCTCCCCGAGCCTCGACGCGCGAGACGCGGGGTCCCGCCTGTCCCCCGCGCGTGCATACAAGGGTACGGGGAGGGAACCAGACTCTGCCCGCAGTTTGACCTTTAAACGGTCCGACCGATATGCGGGCGGCCCTGAGTCGGGCTCAGGCGACGCGCATGGTCCAGCCGTGCGTGTCCGCGGCGCGGCCGTGCTGGATGTCCAGGATCGTCTGCCGCAGCTGCATGGTGAACTTGCCGGCCTCGCCGCCGGCGATCTGGAACTCGCCTCCGCGGCCCTTGACCGTCCCGACCGGCGTGATGACCGCGGCGGTGCCGCAGGCGAACGCCTCGGTGAGCGCGCCGGACTCGGCGTCGTTCCTCCAGCGGTCGATCGAGTACTTGGTCTCGCGGACCTCCCAGCCGGACTCGGCCGCGAGCGTGAAGATCGCGTCGCGGGTGATACCGGGCAGGATGGTCCCCAGCTGCGGGGTGTAGAGGACCTGCTCGTTCTCGTAGACGAAGAACAGGTTCATCCCGCCGAGCTCGTCGACGTACTTGTACTCGACCGCGTCCAGGAAGACCACCTGGTCGCAGCCGTGATCGATCGCCTCGGCCTGCGGAAGCAGGCTGGCGGCGTAGTTCCCGCCGGCCTTGGCCGCGCCGGTCCCGCCGGGCCCGGCCCGGTTGTAGTCCTCGGAGACCCACAGGGTCAGCGGCTTCGGCCCGCCCTTGAAGTAGGCGGCCGCCGGGGAGGCGATCACCATGTACCGGTACTCCTTCGCCGGGCGGACGCCCAGGAACTGCTCGGCGGCGAACACGTAGGGCCGCACGTACAGGCTGGCCTCCTCCTGGGCCGGAACCCAGTCGCCGTCGACGGACAGCAGCTCGCGGATCGACTCGATGAACCACTGCTCGGGCAGGTGCGGCATGGCCATGCGGTCGGCCGAGATGTTCAGGCGCCTGGCGTTGGCCTCGGGCCGGAACAGGCCGATGCCGCCATCGGGGTAACGGTAGGCCTTCATGCCCTCGAAGATCTCCTGCGCGTAGTGCAGGACCGCCGCGGCCGGCGAGAGGGTGATCGGACCGTAGGGGCCGAGGCGGGCGTCGTGCCAGCCCCGTCCTTCGGTCCAGGTCATGGTGAACATGTGGTCGGTGAAGTGGGTTCCGAAGCCGGGGTCGGCGAGGACGCGCTCGCGTTCGTCCGCGGGAGTCGGGTTCGGGTGCGGTTCGCGCCGCAGGTCGGGAAGACCTTCACTGGTCATGGGTATTTCCTTCGGTCAGAGCCTGGAATATCGGTCTTTCGCCTAACTTACCGCTCGTTCAGGTCGTCAGGCTCGTCGTGCCGGGGTTGACGGTCGACATGGAAACGCGCTTCTCGTCGAAGGTCGCGAGACGCAGAGGAGCCCGGCGAGTGTCACTCGCCGGGCGCTTTGAGAGCTGGTTCGTCTACTTGCGCAGTTGCCCGGCGACGTCGGCGGCTACTCGCTCGCCGACTTCGGCGGTGCGTACGGGCGCGTTGGGCTCGCGGGCGGCGAGTTCGCGCTCGACGGCGGCGTTGACGGCCGCGGCGGCGTCGCCGCGGCCCAGGTGGTCCAGCAGGAGCGCGGTGGAGGCGATCGCGGCGATCGGGTCGGCGATGCCCTGCCCGGCGATGTCGGGGGCCGAGCCGTGGACCGGCTCGAACATCGAGGGGTGGGTGCGGTCGGGGTTGATGCAGCCGGAGGCGGCCAGACCGATGCCGCCGGTCGCGGCGGCGGCGATGTCGGTGAGGATGTCGCCGAACAGGTTGTCGGTGACGATCACGTCGAACGTGTGGGGCCGGCTCACCAGGAACATCGCGGCGGCGTCCACGTGCTGGTAGGCGGTCTCGACGTCGGGGTACTCCTCGGCGACGTCGTCGAAGGCGCGCTGCCAGAGTCCGCCCGCGTGGACCAGCACGTTGGTCTTGTGGACCATGGTCAGGTGGCCGCGGCGGCGCTTGGCGCGCTCGAAGGCGTCGCGGATGACCCGCTCGACCCCGTAGCGGGTGTTCAGGCTCTCTTCGGTGGCGATCTCGGCCGAGGAGCCCTCGTGGAGGTTCCCGCCGGCACCGGCGTAGAGGCCCTCGGTGCCCTCGCGGACGACCACGAAGTCGATGTCGCCGGGCTTGACGTCGGCCAGCGGGGTGGCCGCGCCCGGGTAGAGGCGGCTGGGCCGCAGGTTCACGTACTGGTCGAACTCGAAGCGGAGCCGCAGCAGCAGGCCGCGTTCGAGGACACCGGGCGGGACCGAGGGGTCGCCGATGGCGCCCAGGAGGATCGCGTCGTGGGAGTCCAGTTCGGACAGCACGCTGTCGGGGAGGACTTCGCCGGTGGCGTTGTAGCGGCGGGCGCCGAGGTCGTACTCGGTGGCCTCGTAACCGGGCAGTGCGATGGCGAGAATCTTCTGCGCCTCGGCGATGACCTCTTGTCCGATCCCGTCGCCGGGGATGACCGCGATCCTGCTCATGCTGCCTCTCTGGATTGCCTGGTTCCGCTGATCCCGCCGGCGGAGAACGAAATGCGGGCGGGTGCATTCACCATAACGCACCCGTCCCGCATTCCGACAAACGGCTCTCAGCAGATGGAACCGACTAGTCCTTGAGCGTGACCGCCTTCGCCCCGGTCGCGCCGACCGACTCCTTGATGCGGCCGAGCACCTCGGCCGGCGCCGGGGCGTCCAGGGCCATGGCCATGACCGCCTCGCCGCCTGCGGCCTTGCGTGCCACCTGCATCGCGGCGATGTTGATGCCCAGGTCCCCCAGGGTGCCGCCGATGAGGCCGACGACCCCCGGCCGGTCGGTGTAGCGCAGGAACAGCAGCGAGCCGTCGAGGTCGATGTCGAGCTCGAAACCGTCGATCTCGGTCAGCCGCAGCCCGGCGTGCGCGGTGGGGCTGATCGTGCCCGAGACGGTCAGGCTCCGGCCGTCGACGAGCGCGCCGCGCAGCGTCACCAGGGTCTGGAACTCCGGCGACTCGGCGGAGGTGTAGAGGCCGATCTCGACACCGCGCTGCTCGGCCACGAGCGGCGCGTTGACGTAGGTGACCGAGTCGACCACGTCGGTGAACAGGCCCTTCGAGGCGGCCAGTTGGAGCACCGTCACGTCGTTGTCGACGACTTCGCCGCGGACCTCGACGGTCACCGACTGGAAGGCGCCGCCGGCGAGGGCGGTGAAGGTCTGGCCGAGGCGCTCGGCCAGCGGCAGCAGCGGGCGCACGTCCTCGGCGACCACGCCGCCGGCCTGCACGTTGGCCGCGTCCGGGACGAACTCGCCCGAGAGGGCGAGCTTGACGCTCTTGGCGACCGCGAGCCCGGCGTTGTCCTGGGCCTCGCGGGTCGAGGCGCCCAGGTGCGGCGTGGCCACGACGTTCTCGAGCTCGAACAGCGGCGAGTCGGTGCACGGCTCGGAGTCGAACACGTCGAGGCCGGCGGCGGCGACCCGGCCGTCCTGGAGGGCCGCCAGCAGCGCGGACTCGTCGATCAGGCCGCCGCGGGCGGCATTGACGATGCGTACGCCGCGCTTGGCCTTGTTGAACGCGTCCTCGCCGAGGAGCCCGGCGGTCTCGGGCGTCTTCGGCAGGTGGACGGTGATGAAGTCGGCCACCGACAGCAGCTCGTCGAGCTCGACCAGCCGCACACCCAACTGCGCGGCGCGCGAGGGCAGCGCGTAGGGGTCGTAGGCGACCACGTCCATGCCGAAGGACTGCATGCGGGTGGTGACCAGCTGGCCGATCTTGCCGAAGCCGACCACGCCGAGGGTCTTGCCCTGGATCTCGACGCCGGTGAACTTCTTGCGGTCCCAGCGGCCCTCGCGCAGCGAGGCGTCGGCGCGGGCGGTGTGGCGCGCGCTGGCCAGCAGCAGCGTGATGGCCTGCTCGGCGGCCGAGACGATGTTGGAGGTCGGCGCGTTCACGACCATGACGCCGCGCTCGGTGGCGGCGGGCAGGTCGACGTTGTCGAGGCCGACCCCGGCGCGGGCGACGACCTTGAGTTTCGGCGCCGCTTCCAGGGCGGGCGCGTCGATCGTGGTGGCGGAGCGGACGATGACGGCCTCGGCGTCGACGAGAGCGGAGTGGAGCGAACCGACGTCGGTTCCGTCGATCTCCCGGACGTCGAAGTCGCTGGAGAGGACTTCGATGGCCGCTGGCGCGAGCGGGTCGGCGACGACCACGACGGGCTTGGGTTCGGTCATGGGTACGTACCTCGCAAAGGTATGGAGACAGGACGGCGGACCGGGCGCGGCGCTGCGTCGTCGCGGCCAATGGTATGTCGAACGCGTTAACAGCTCCTCACGGACCGCCGACCGTCCAAATCCTGGAATTCACCGTCCCAGGGTTCGACCGAATATCCACGCGCGAACCTCGGGCGTGGAGAGCAGCGTGATGGCGGTGCAGTAGAGCCCGGTCCAGACCAGGCCGAACGGCAGCAGCCACGACTGCGAGGCGAACCCCATGAGTCCCATCACGATGGCCGGGATGCCGCCGGTGAGGCCGAGCACGGAACTGACGAAAGTGTAGGTCCACGCCCAGCGCGCGCCGCGCCCGAGCGGGCCCGGGGAGACCGCCGCCTGGAAGGCGAAGAGGGCGAGGCCGGCCGCGAAGCCCAGCATCATGGGGTCGGGGTCGCGGATGAACTGGGCGACGGCCATGACGTTGCCGAACAGGCAGAACACCATGGCGACCCCCAGCAGGTAGCGGACCACGGTTATCTCGCGCGGACGCGTCTGAGCCAGGGCCGGCCGCGGCGGCGGCAGGGGAACCTGCGGCGATACGTGCGGCGGTGCCACGGCGAACGGCGCGGGCGCCGGAGCCGGAACCCGCGGCGGACCGGGCGCGGCGGGACCGGAGGGCGGAGGAGGCGCGGCCGGCGCGGCGGACCCGCATCGGGCGCAGGGAGCGGGAAGTCGGTGCGCCAGGCAGTAATGTTGATGGGGCCGAACCTGAGTGGGGACCGAGTGGGCCACAGTATCCTCCGAGAGCGAGCGTCCACCCATCCTGGCACTCCAGCACAGCCTTCGCGGTCCACGAAGATGACGATTTCATCTCATTTACTGCAACACGACGCAGAACAGAACAAACCGCATTGGATCGGGCACGCTCCGCTGCGGGGCGCGGGCGTCATTCGAAGTGGGCGTCCTCGTCGAGCAGTTCGGCCGCCTCGTTCTCGGCTTCGGCCAGGACCTGCTTGACCACCGGGATCGCCACTCCGGCCCCGTAGCCCTTGCGGGCGAGCATGCCGACCAGCTTCCGCAGCACCGCCTGCGGGTCCTGGCCGGCCAGGCCGCGGTAGCGTCGGCGGGCCAGGTCCAGGGCCGCCTCGCGCTCGTCGTCGTCGCTGACCCGCTCGACGGCGGCCTCGACGTGCTCGGGGTCGACGCCCTTGCGGCGCAGTTCCCCGGCCAGAGCGCGCTTCGACAGGCCGCGGACCCGGTGGCGGGAGTCGACCCACGCGCGGGCGAACACCGCGTCGTCGATCATGCCGACCTCGGAGTAGCGCTCCAGGATGCCGTCCACGACCTCCTCGGCGAAGCCCTTGCGGCGCATGGCCTCGCCCAGTTCGGTGCGGGTCCTCGGCCGGCCCGACAGCAGCCGGAGGCAGTACTGCCGGGCGGCCTCTGGGTCGTCCGGATCAGAAGTCGACCGGGGCTTCTTCACTCTTGGCCTCTTCGACGGGCTCACCGCCGGAGTCGACGCCGAGCTTCTCCAGGATCTTCTTCTCGATCTCGAGGGCCAGGTCCGGGTTCTCCTTGAGGTTGGTCCGGGCCTTCTCCTTGCCCTGGCCGAGCTGGTCGCCCTCGTAGGTGTACCAGGCGCCGGACTTCTTGACGATGCCGTGCTCGACGCCCATGTCGATGAGCGAGCCCTCCTTGGAGATGCCGACCCCGTAGAGGATGTCGAACTCGGCCTGCCGGAACGGCGAGGAGACCTTGTTCTTGACGACCTTCACGCGGGTCCGGTTCCCGACGGCCTCACCGCCGTCCTTGAGAGTCTCGATCCGACGGATGTCCAACCGCACTGAGGCATAGAACTTGAGCGCCTTACCGCCCGAAGTGGTCTCGGGGCTGTTGTGGACCATGACGCCGTCGGCCAGGTAGTTGTGCGTACCTTCGATCTCAAGGTCGTAGCGGTTCATCTTCTGGTAGTCCCGCTTCGAGTCGATCGAAAGCACTTGGGCCGGGACCAGACTGAGCGTCGGCTCGGCAAGCTCCGGCTTCACCTTGCACATGCCACGGAATCGCGGGAGCAGCTTGTACTCCATCGATTCGGGGATGTAGGGCGCGACCAGCTCTTGGAACTTTGTGGTGGCGGCCGTGGTGAATCGGATTGTGCTCACCTGCCGCCGCCCCTTCTTGGTCAGCTTGACATCCAACCCGTGCGTATCACGCAGGTAGTCAGTCAGGCGTTCTCGCGAGCCCGGGCTCATCGCCTCCACACAGATCTCGATCCGCCCAGTACCGCCTTGGGTGCTTTCCCACCGCCCTTTCGAGCGGAGGGTGAAACTACCGTCGTCCATGTACCAGACAGCGAGCGCGAGAGGTGTGAGGGCCTTGAGGTACTCCCATGACAGGCACTTCTTGCCGTCTCCGAAATACACTGCCTGCCGCAGTTCACCCAGCTCAGCGAGCGGAGTGAAGTCAGCGAACACAGCACCCTTCTCGTTTTCACTCCGAGAGTGGTTGATGTTTTGGAGCAGCGACACCTTCCAGTCGAGGTAGTTGGCCTGCTTCGCACCGTGCCCCATCCGTAGACGAGCGCTAGGGGCGTCCGACCGAATCGGCCCACTCAGCGATCCGTCGCCCATGAGCGTTCCGAGGACGACCTGCCGCTGCTGCTCGCTGAGCAGGTGCTCCTCCGCCAGCATCACGCGGTCACCGACGCAGATCTCCTGCGCTTCGCGCCAGCCGCCCGGAGTTCGGATGAGGTGGTTGGGAGTCATCGCCAAACTGGCTTTGCTGTTGCCAGTACCGGCGCCTGCCCGTTCGACCCTGAAGTACAGGAACTCCTCGGCCTTGCCGTTGTTGAACCAGTCCACCACCTTCCGGGGGACGATCTTCCCGGACTCGACGTCGTAGGAGAGAACCTCGACGTCCATCTTCTGGTTCACGATCTTGCCGATCGGCATCTTGGTGCCGTCCGCCAGCATGACATTGGTGTACCAGGAGGCACAGCCGAACATGACTCCGACCTTCTCGCGGAGCTGGTTGATGAAGATCGCGGTGGTGCCGGTGTTGTTCAGGCCGCCGGCGATCTTGCGGAGGGCCTGGCTCATCAGACGGGCCTGGAGGCCCACGTGGGAGTCGCCCATCTCGCCCTCGATCTCGGCGCGCGGCACCAGGGCCGCCACCGAGTCGATGACGATGAGGTCGACCGCGCCGGAGCGGATCAGCATGTCAGCGATCTCCAGGGCCTGCTCGCCGGTGTCCGGCTGGCTGACCAGGAGCTCGTCGACGTTGACGCCGATCGCCTCGGCGTAGACCGGGTCCAGCGCGTGCTCGGCGTCGATCATCGCGGCCACGCCGCCTTCGGCTTGCACGTTCGCCATGGCGTGCAACGCAAGCGACGTTTTTCCGCTGCTCTCCGGTCCGTATATCTCCACCACGCGGCCCCGGGGGAGCCCCCCGACGCCGAGCGCGACGTCGAGCGCGATCGAGCCGGTGGGAATGGTCTTGATGTTCTGTTTGGGCTTCTCCCCCAGCCGCATGACCGAGCCCTTGCCGAACTGCTTGTCGATCTGGGCCAGCGCGAGATCGAGCGCCTTGCCCTTGTCCTGAGCGGAGTTCATGCCGCCGCCTCCCCTGGAACCTGTTTGCTTCGCCATGTCGAATACGGTAGTCCCCCCGCCCGACAACCTAGGGCAACGGATTGTTCGAACAGGGCGGAACGCACGTATTCAGCGCACGAGGCGGGCGGGAACCCGGTCGGGCCAAGTCCGGCAGACGGCCATCCAGACGCGCTTGGCGTTCTCTCCGTCGGCCAGGGCCTGGTCGACGGTGCGGCCGTCCAGCGCCCCGATCGTGTGGTCGGCGGCGACGCTGCGGGCGTATCCGGCGCCGAACGTCTCGTTCATGCGATCCCAGAAGTCGCTGTGTTTCACCCGCCCGTCACCCCCCGCCGCCCGGACTCGAATGAATGCTGATTCATTGGCACAACGGTAGGCGACTCGCTCGCCCGCGGCCAGCTTCGGATGGCAAGATTGCCGCGTGCCTCGCGTAAGCCAAGAACACCTCGATTCACGCCGTCAGCAGATCCTCGACGGCGCGCGCTCGTGCTTCGCCAGATTCGGCTATGAGGGCGCCACGGTGCGGCGGCTGGAGGAGGCCACCGGGCTCAGTCGCGGGGCCATCTTCCACCATTTCCGCGACAAGGACGCGCTGTTCCTGGCGGTGGCTTCGGTGGATGCGGCGGAGATGGCCGCGACGGTGGCCGAGCGGGGCCTGGTCGGGGTGATGCAGGACTTGACGGCGGCGGCCGACAAGCCCGAGACGACCGGGTGGCTGGGGACGCAGTTGGAGGTGGCCAGGCGGCTGCGCACCGACCCGGAGTTCGCCGAGGCGTGGGGGCGGCGGCGCGAGGCGATCTCCGAGGCGAGCCGGGAGCGCCTGGAGCACCAGCGCGAGATCGGGGTGCTGCGTACCGACGTCGACATCGAGGTGCTGGCCGGGTTCCTCCATCTGGTGTACGACGGCCTGGTCCGCTATCTGGCGACCGGCCGGGACGATCTGGAGATCACCAGCATCCTGCGCCTGGTCGAGGAAGCCGTTCGCCGTCACTGAGGCGAGTATCACCCTTTCGAGTCCATTGTCCTCGTTTGCACATGGTTCTGGGCATTGCTACGGTCTTTTTTATTGAACATTTAACTGACTGCTCAGATAAGGAGGATCATGATAACGAAGATCCAACCAGTCGCCTTCCTGCTCGGCCGCATCGCCCTCGGCGCGGTCTTCGTCGCCCACGGCTGGCAGAAGTGGTCGGAATGGGGCATCGACGGGACTGCGGCGGCCTTCGAGGGCATGGGCGTACCGGCGCCGCAGCTCTCGGCCTATTTCGCCGCCACCGTCGAACTCGTCGGCGGCGCGCTGCTCATCCTCGGCGCACTCCTGCCGGTGGTGGGAGTCCTGCTGGCGGCCGACATGCTCGGTGCGCTCTTCATCGTCCACCTGGAGGCGGGATTCTGGTCCGCCGAGGGCGGCTACGAGTTCGTTCTCACCCTGGCCGCGGCCGCGTTGGTGATCGGGTTCTCCGGCGGCGGCGCACTGGCGGTGGACAGGCTGTTCGGCAAGCGGGGCGAGGTCGATCAGGCCGAAGCCGAAAAGGCCGAGCAGGCCGCCTGATCCGCGCAGTCCCACATGGAACCGGCCCGGAGGCTTGCTCCGGGCCGGTTCTGCTCGCTTCTCACCCTTCCAGGCAGGGGGCCAGCGGGTCGGTGTCGTTGAGTTCGCCGGAGTCGATGACGATCCACACCCACGGGATGTAGCCGACCTCGCCGCGGAAGTCGACCTTGATCGCGAGGTTCGAGGCGTCCTTGCCGGGGTGGTAGTCCCAGTAGCCTTCCGCCTCGTCGCCGCGCGGGGTGATCGTCGTGTCGGTCTCCACATAGCAGTAGGCGTAGAGCTCGGTGCCGGACTCGACGGTGTCGATGACGTCGTTGCGCTCGGGGTCGGAGCCTACGCCGATCTCGGCGTTCTGGTCGGCGCAGTACTGGCGCGTCAGAGGGCAGTCCCAGAACACCTGGGCGGGCACCCGGTCGGTGGTGTAGACCTCGACGATCTCCTGCCCGGTGTCGTGGACGCGGAGGGAGACGGTGTAGTCGGTCTGGGCCTCCAGCCCGTCCACGGTGATCTCGCCGCAGTCGCCCTCGGCCCGCCGCTCGGTGTTCTCGGCGGCCGCGGTGCACGTGTGCTCGCCTTCCGCGGCGTCGGTGCGGAGGGTGATCGTGGAGGCGGTCGCTTCGAAGTCGCTGACCTCGAGTCCCGTGGCGGTCGGGCTCTCCTCGTCCTCTGACTGCTCGGCCTGGTCGTCGCTCTCGGAGGAGCCGAGGGCCTCCGGGTCCGACGGGGGGTCGGCGTCGGCGTCGCCGACGGCCCAGACGACTCCGATGACGCCCAGCAGCACCACGATGACGATGGCGACGACCGCCAGCATGGGGTACATCTCGGGGCGGATCCTCGGTCGGCGCGCCCGGGAGGGGTGGACGGGTCCGGGCGGGGCCGGCGGGGGCACGAACGGCGCGGCCCGCTCGGTCGAGCCGGGGTCGAAGGGGGCGCTGGGGCCGGAGTCGCGGCCGATGTCGAACCGCGGCGCGGGCACGGTCGCCGCCGAGTCGGGCAGGACCTCGGTGCGCTCGGCCTCCCGTCTGGCTTCGAGGCGCTCGGACAGCGCGCCGAGCTGGAGTTCGTCGGCGAACGCCTGGCAGGAGGGCGGGCGCTGGTTCGGGTCGCGGGCGAGCGAGCGCACCAGCAAGTTCTCGAGCCAGGCGGGGACGTCGTCGCGCGGCAGTCTCGGCGGCGGCGCGTCGGAGAGGACGCGCCGGAGGTGGTCATCGCGGCCGGTGGCGCCGCCGGGATCGGCGAAGGGCGCGTATCCGGCCAGCATCTGCCACATGGAGGAGGCGAGACTGTAGAGGTCGCTGGCGGCGGTCTGCGGTTCCCGCAGCAGCGCTTCGGGGGAGGCGTGCAAGGGGGTGAGCAGGTTGATCGCCTCGGTGGCCGCAAGGGTCTCGGGGGCGCGGGCGATCCCGAAGTCGGCCAGTGCGGGCCCGTACTGGGCCCGCAGGATGTTCTGCGGTTTGACGTCGCGGTGGAGGATGCCGGCGTTGTGGGCGGCTTGGAGCGCCAGCCCGATCTTGACGCCCACGTCGATGACGTCCTCGACCGCCATGGCGCCGTGCGCTTTGAGGATGGAGGAGTAGGAGCCGCCTTCGCAGTACTCCATGACGATGTAGGGTCGGCCGTCTCCGGTGGTCCCGGTGTCGATGATGGAGACGATGTGGGGGTGGTTGGAGACGCGGACGGTGGTCTCGAGTTCCTTCTCCACGGAGGCGGCGGTGGTGGTGGCGTCGTCGAGCAGGAGGATCTTGACCGCCACGGTCCGTTCGAGTCGTTCCTGGACCGCACGGTAGACGAACGCGGTCGACCCGTGGGCGAACATCTCGAGGTCGCGGTAGCCGGGTACAGAAGGGACTGGGATGGCGGACACGCGGAGTCTTCCGTTCTAGGGAACCTGCTGGACAGGGGGCACCGGGCGTGGACACTCCATCGTATGCGGGCTCCGCAACGCCGAACGGCCGGGAGACGCGTTCGCGTCTCCCGGCCGTTCGGTCCAGGTCTTGGCTACCAGCGCTCGCGGCGGTCGCTGTTCCCTCGGAATCCGCCTCGGTCACCGCGGTTGTCGCGGTCGCCGCGGAAGCCGCCTCGGCCGCCGCGGTCCCCGCGGGCGTCACGACTCCGGAAGTCGCGCCCGCCGCGGTCATCGCGGTTGCCCCGGTCGCCGCCACTGCGGTTGTCGCGGTCGCCGCGGAAGCCGCCTCGGCCGCCGCGGTCCCCGCGGTCGTCACGACTCCGGAAGTCGCGCCCGCCGCGGTCATCGCGGTTGCCCCGGTAGCCGCCACTGCGGTTGTCGCGGTCGCCGCGGAAGCCGCCTCGGCCGCCGCGGTCCCCGCGGGCGTCACGACTCCGGAAGTCGCGCCCGCCGCGGTCCTCGCGGGTGCCCCGGTAGCCGCCACTGCGGTTGTCGCGGTCGCCGCGGAAGCCGCCTCGGCCGCCGCGGTCCCCACGGTCGTCACGACTCCGGAAGTCACGTCCACCGCGGTCATCGCGGTTGCCGCGGAAGCCCCGGTCGTCGCGATCGCCCTTGTAGCCGCGTCCGCCGCGATCGTCGCGGTCCCCGCGGGAGCCTCGGCCACCACGGTCGTCGCGGTCGCCTCGGAAGCCACGGCCGCCCTTGTAGCCGCCGCCACCGCCGCCGCGGCGGTCGCCGCCTCGGTAGCCGTCGCGGTCCCGCCGGGGGCCGCGGTCGCGGCTCCGCTTGGACGGGCCCTCGATGATCTCGCGTTCGGCCTGCTCGCGCAGCCGGCCGGCCTCGGCCCGCAGCCCCTCGACGTCCTCACGGAGCCGCTGGATCTTGCGTTCGAGGTTCCCGATCTCGGCCTCGTTGCGGGTGGCCTGGTGGTCGGCTCGGGCCGCCCGCATGTCGGTGAAGTTCCGCGCCCCGAGCAGTTCGGCGAGCTCCGGGTCGAAGTTGTCGTTCACGAAATGGCGCTTGGCGTCCACTCCGGCGCGTTCGATGAGGCTGAACACGGTGCGGTTCTGGTGCGGCAGCACCAGGGTGGCCACGACGCCGGACTCCCCGGCGCGGGCGGTGCGGCCGGCGCGGTGCAGGTAGTCCTTGTGGGTCTTGGGCGGGTCGACGTGGAGGACCACGTCGACGCCGTCGACGTGGATGCCGCGCGCGGCCACGTCCGTGCACACCAGCGCTTCGAGGTGACCGCGCTTGAACTGGTCGAGCACCCTGGACCGGTCGCCCTGGGTCATACCGCCGTGGAGTCCCTCGGCGTTCACCCCGGCATCGCGCAGTTCCTCCGCGATGCGGTCGACCGCCAGCTGGGTGCGGACGAAGACCATGGTCAGGCCGGGTCGGGCGGCGATCGCGGCGGTCATGGTCTGCTTGTCGCGCGGTCCGATGAGCAGCAGGTGGTGGCTCATGGTGGTGACAGAGCTGGACGACGGGTCGACCGAGTGCTGGACCGGATCGGACAGGTACTTGCGGACGAGTACGTCGATCTCCTTCTCGAGCGTGGCCGAGAACAGCATCCGCTGTCCTCCCTCGGGAAGCATGTCGAACAGCTCTTCGACCTCGGGCAGGAAGCCCATGTCGGCCATCTGGTCGGCCTCGTCGAGGACGGCGAGCTCGACGTCCTCGAGGGAGCAGTCGCCGCGGCGGATCAGGTCGCGCAGGCGGCCGGGGGTGGCGACGAGCATGTCGACCCCCGAGCGGAGCGCGTCGATCTGGCGGGAGAACGCGGTGCCGCCGCAGACGACCTTCATCTCGATGCCGACGGCGTCGCCGAACGACTGGAGCGCGTCGGCGATCTGGATCGCCAGTTCCCTGGTCGGGCTGAGGATGACCGCGCGGGGCTTGCCGGGCCTGGTGCGCCCGCCCGAGGCGAGGCGGGCGAGGGCCGGGAGGCCGAACGCGAGGGTCTTGCCGGAGCCGGTGCGGCCGCGGCCGAGCACGTCGCGGCCGGCGAGCGCGTCGGGGATGGTGGCGGCCTGGATCGGGAAGGGCACCTCGATGCCCTGCTCGGCGAGGGCGGCGGTAATCTTCGCGGGCAGCCCGAGGTCTTCGAAGGTGGCCTGGTCGGCGGCTTTCACATCGTCGGTCTCGACGGTGATCTCCTCGGCTTCGGGAACTTCGGGGGCCTCGACCGCTTGCGCGGTTTCAGGAGTTTCGGGGTTTTCGGGGTGAGTGTCGGATTCATGCATGGCAGTATCCGGCACAGTAGATTCGGGATTCATCGTTCGCCTTCCGCGAGAAACATGTACATCGCACGTTCCGCGGAAAAACTGCTTCACCATAGTCCGACGGTGATGGGGCGGGACGCGCCTGATTCGGGCCGCTTTGCGGGCCAGCTATGAACAATAGCCGATGTCGATGCGGGCCCGCCAGCTCCATGGCCCTTCTGTGCCTGGAGACACCTTTAGGCGGTGTTTAAAGACCCCTGACGGCCGCTATCCGACTCGCCGGGGGTCCTTAAACACCGCCTAGGCGTCGAGGTTCTTCTTGAACTCTCCGACCGCGTCGAGGGTCTCGAAGCCCATCTTCCGGTTGATGTCGATCATGTGGGCGTTGACGTCGGCGTTGTCGGTCCAGATCTGCCTCACCTGCGGGAACTGCTCGCGCAGCAGTCGCAGGTTCACCAGCTTGACGAGGGTGCCGAGGCGGTGTCCGCGGTGGGCCGGATCGACGATCGTGATCCACTGGAATGAGTGCTCGAACTCGCGGTCGTCGAACACGCCGATGGCGGTGTTGGCGACCGCCTCTCCGCTCTCGCGGTGGCGGGCGATCGTGGCGACCGGGACGATGCCGATGGCGTCGGCTCGGTCGGCCTTGGCGCGCTTGAGTTCCGGGTCGACCTTCTCCGGCTCCAGTTCGAGGTCGCCGAGCGGGACCTCGGACAGGATCATGGAGTCGAGGCGGCTCATGGTCTCCATCAGCTCGTCGGGAGTGTGCCCGATCCAGGAGATGATCTCGTAGTCCTCCCCCGCGGCCCGGGTCGCCTGGTCGAGGAGCGCCCGCTCGTCGGCCTCGGCGAGCGCGTCGACGTCGGTCCGGCGGATCACGCAGGTGAGCGCGAGCTTGAAGCCGCGATTCTCCAGGAAGCGGCGGCCGACCTCGCTGCGGTCCGGTCCGCCTTCCCAGTTCAGGCGGGTCTCGATCGTCACCTCGGTGCGGCCTTCGGCGCGGGCCAGGTCGAGGAACCGCTCCAGCAGCGCCGAACCGATGCCCTCGCGGCGCCGTTCGGGATGGACGACGATGTCGGCGCCGCAGAAGTGGAGGTTCTCGCGGTTCGGGAAGAAGGCGGAGAGCCAGCCGGCCACCCGGTCGCCGTCGAGGGCGACGTAGTGGTGCTCGTCCTCGGTGGGTTCGGGGTGGTGCAGGGACTTGGAGAAGACGCCCTCGTGGGGCGGCGGCGTCTCGGGGGCGTCCGCCTTGTGGGCGGCGCGCAGCACCTCGAAGGCGCCGGAGACCAAGCGGGTCTCCGCGGGATCGAGCTCGATGATGTTCATAGCGTTCAGTGTGGTCGGCGGCGGGAGCGGCGGCAATCGATTTTGCGGGTCCGGCCGCCGGTCACAGCTCCAGCTCGCGCTTGTAGCAGAGGCGGGCGTCGACCGTCTCGTACCCGAGGCGCTCGTTGATGGCGACCATGTGGGCGTTGGTGTCGGCGTTGCCGGCCCATACGGTCGTCACCTGCCCGAAGTGCTCGCGCAGCTGGGCGAGATTGCGCAGTTTGGCGAGCATCCCCAGGCGGTGGCCGCGGTGGGCCGGGGCGGTGATGGTGATCGCCTGCCGGGCCTCCTCCTCGCCGGCCCGCGTGTAGATCGCCGTCAGGGCGGCCGGTTCGCCGGTGGGCCGGTGCACGGCGATGGTGCGCACGGGGACCGTCCCGCTAGCCTCGTTTCGGTCGTCCTTGGCGCGCTGTTCCTCCGGGCTCACCTCCCGGCGGTGCAGTTCGACGTCGCCGAGGGGGATCTCGTCGAAGATCATCGACTCGAGGCGGCACAGCGCCTCCAGGTGCTCCTCGGGAGTTCGGCCGGTCCAGGAGATCAGCTCGTAGTCCCGGCTCGATTCGGCCTCGGACTGGGACCACAGGCGCCGCTCGGCCTCCGGGTCGATGGAGGCGAGTTCGAGCTTGCGTTCGATCTCGGTGAGCGCCAAGGCGAATCCGTGCCGTTCGAGGAACTCGGCTCCTGCTTCGGATCGCTTCGGGCCGTCGTCCGAGGTGCGGTGGGCGAGGACGACGAGCTCGGTGCGGCGCTCGACGCGGGCGGTGTCCAGGAGCGAGTCCAGCAGGGCGGTCCCGATGCCGCGGCGCCGGTGGTCGGGGTGGACGGTCAGCTCGGCCTCGGCGTAGTGGGAGTTGGAGGTCATGGGCAGGTACAGGTGCAGGTAGCCGATGGCCTCGCCGCCGTCGAGCGCGACGTACCCGCGCGCCTCGGTGCCGGTGGGCGGGTTGGCCAGGAACGATGTGAATCGGTCCAGGGAAACGGCGGGGTATTCGGGGAGGTCGGTGCGGCGGGCCAGTTCGAGTGTGGCACAGGCCCGGGAGGCCAGGTCGGTGTCGGCCGGATCGAGTCGGAGGATCTCCATGCAGCGGGCCTTTACATCTCGAGTTTGCGCTGGTAGTCGCCATCGGCATCGATGGTCTCGTAGCCGAGGGCCTCGTTGATGGCGATCATGTGGGCGTTGACGTCGGCGTTGTCGGTCCAGATCTCGGTGACGTGCCCGAAGCGCTCCCGCAGCAGTCGCAGGTTGGCGAGCTTGGTGAGCAGCCCGAGGCGGTTGCCGCGGTGGCCGGGGTCGACGATCGTGATGCCTTGGTGCGCGGCGGTGTAGGGGCCTTCGTCCACCGAGATCTCGCTCCAGGCGACGATTCCGCCGTCCTTGTCCAGCGCGACACTGTGGAGTTTGATGCGGCCCTCGGCCCGGTTGACGTCCTCGGCCGCTCGCAGCTTCTCGGTGTCGATATCCTCGGGCTCGATCTCGAGGTCGCCGAGCGGGATCTCGTTGACGATCATGTTGTCCATGCGGCACATGGTCACCAGGAGGTCGTCAGGCACGGGGCCTACCCATTGGCGCAGTTCGTAGGCGCCTGCGGCCGCGGCCAGGGCCTTGTCGTAGAGGCGGTCTTCCTCCGACGGGTCGAGGGCGTCGACCTTGCAGCGGCGGTTGACCGCGGTGAGCGCGCGGGTGAAGCCGCGATGCTCCAGGAAGCGCGCTCCCGCTTCGTCGCGGGCGGGGCCGCCTTCCCAGGCGAGCGGGGTGTTCGTGGCGAGATTGCGGCGGCCTCCGGCGCGGGTGGACTCGACGGCAAGGTCGAGCAGTGCCGATCCGACGCCTTGTCCGCGGTCGTCGGGGTGGACGTGCAGGAGGAAGTGGGCCAGGTTCGGGTTCGAGTCGAGCCAGAACGTCAGCCGCAGGACGCCGACGACGCGCCCGTTCTTTCTGGCGGCGAACCAGCGGCTTTTCCGGCCGGGCCAGGCGTGGGTGAACAGGGTCTCGTAGAAGCGCCGCACCGGCATCGGGTTCTCCGGGGTGTCGGCGGCATGGGCGGCGGTCCGGATTTCGAAGGTGGCCGCGATCAGGTCCGGATCGTCGGCGCCGAATTCGATGATCTGCATCGGTACAGTTTGGCCGTCCGGAGGGGCGTGGCACCATCGAATTTCCGCATCGTCCGTTCGGATGAATTCGACCGGCCGTTCAGACCATGCGACCGGTGCGGGTTTTTCCCGTCTGGGTTGGTGAACCGCCCCCTTTTCGATAGAACGGATGCCCGATCGTGAACAGACAGCCCGCGCCGCCGTCGACGCGGCTGAGCGAGTTCGAGGAGTTCGTCAGGGCCCGATCCGGAGCCCTGACGGCCTCGGCGTTCCTGCTCACCGGCGACCGCGGACTCGGCGAGGACCTGGTGCAGGAGGCGCTGGCGCGGACCTGGCGCGCCTGGAGGCGCCTGCACCGTGTCGAGAACGCCGAGGCCTACACCCGGCGGACCATGTACCACCTGCACGTCAGCCGATGGCGCCGCACCAAGGTGGCCGAGGTGCCGGCCGAGGCCGCGCCCGAGCCGGGCGAAGAGGACCCCGACGCCGCCCTGCGGCTGGCCGTCCACGCCGCGCTGCTGTCGCTGCCGGCGAGGCAGCGGGCGGCGGTGGTCCTGCGCTATTTCGAAGACCTCACCGAGACCGCGGCCGCCGAGACGCTCGGCTGCCCGGTCTCGACCCTCAGGGCCCGCACCCAGCGGGGCCTCAAACGGCTGCGTCGGCGCTTCCCGGAACTGCGACTGTCCGATGCCGAACCGTCCGGACCGGATTCCAGAGTTCACCCATTGAGAGGAGAGTCCCATGCCTGACTCCCTGCGCGATCTGCTGCGGCAGCGCGCCGCCGAGTCCGGCGGCCCGTCTGCCGGGCTCACCGAGGGCTCACTGCACAAGGCCCGCGGCATCGCCCGCCGCCGCTTCGCGGCCGTCGCGGCCGGGGCGGCCGCCGGACTCGCGATCGCCGGCATGGCGGCCGGGGCGATCATCCTGCCGGACGACGGCACCGCACCACCGGCCGAGGAACCGACCACGGACGAGCCCGCCGACCCGACGACCGCCGCGACGGACGAACCCGACGAGGAGGCCGCTGACTGCGGTCGTCCGAGCGAGGACTGGTCCGGGTGGGGCGACTCGGACTCGATCGGGCCGATGACCGAGCTGCCCCAGGCGCTGTTCGTGGAGTTCGAATGGACGGGAGAGCGGATGAGCGAGGTCTGGCGCTACGAGGACGGCGGATCGGACAGCGTGATCGCCGCCCAATCGCTCTTCCCGGCCCCTGACGGCGACCGGTACGTCATCGCGGCGGAATGCGCCAGCACGATCGGTCCGATCGACGCGATCGACGACACCGGTGCACTCATCGATCTCGGCGTCGACTCGCTCTACTGCGCCCCGGTCTGGTCGCCTGATTCGAACTCCGTCGTGTTGACGGTGCCCAGTCCCGAGTACGACGAGCGGTATGTGCTCGACGTGGCCACCGGCGGGCAGACCGAGCTGCCCGAGGAGGTCTCGTGCCAGCCCCGATGGTCGGGCGACGGCGAGTACCTGGTCAGCACTGACGGCGCCGTCGCGATGCGGCCGGACGGCACCGGGCGTACGGATCTGGCGGGAGTCGAGACCGAGGAGGGCGAGTTCGCTTCGCTGTCATCGGTGTCGGCCGACCTGGATCGGGCGTGCTTCCAGATCGACACGGGGGAGTCGGCCTCATCCGGACACGTCGATCCGGTCCGATGCGACCGCTATGTCGACACCGCCACCGGCGCAGAACTCGACCTGCCGGGCGGCGCCGATGGCGCCCAGGTCGTGTTCCTGGCCGACGGCGGCATGATCATCGGCGAGTTGACCGACGAGGGTGTGGAGGTCTCGCTGTTCGACGATGAGGGTCAGTTGCTGGACGACCGGGTGCTCGATCACCGGGGTGCCAGGTCGGCGCTCCTGACCGGCTACTACACCGAATAGTTCCGGGCACGTTAGAAGCCGCCGTCCTTCCAGAAGGGCGGCGGCTTCGTGTTCCTAAGAGTGTGGCCTACAGAGCACGCAGGTTTGCGGCCTGCGGACCCTTCTGGCCCTGCTCGACGTCGAATTCCACCCGCTGGTTCTCCTCCAGGGACCGGTAACCGGACCCCGAGATCGCAGAGAAGTGAACGAAAATGTCAGGTCCGTTCTCGTCCGGAGCGATGAAGCCGAAGCCCTTCTCCGCGTTGAACCACTTGACGGTGCCTTGCGCCATTGCTAACTATCCTTGCTTGATGTTCGGATCCACCGCCGCCCGCCCTGGGAATGCTTCACCTGGGTGAGCGACCGATTCGATCCGAGGTATTCCGCCGTTTCGGCGCTTCTCCACCTCGCCAGTCTCCTGTCGGGGTGACTTCTGGACTTTACAGCAATTCCGGCGAGTTGTAACCGGTCGCCGATGGAAATTTCTTCATACGCTTCGCTGAGCTGGATATTCCCGCGACCCTTGCCTATGACTATGGTTCAACTCACCGGGCATTCTCCGCACTCGGTGCTCAGGTTTCTCTCAGAACCGGCCCCCGGTCCGCCTCACCTCGTTCGGCGCCATGCCCTCGGTCCGCCTCACTTCGTTCGGCGAACTGGGTCCGATACAACTCCGAATACAGCCCTCCCGCGGCGACCAGTTCCTCGTGCGTGCCGGTCTCGGCCAGGCGGCCGTCCCGGAGGACCAGGATCTTGTCGGCCCGCCTCACCGTCGAGAGGCGGTGGGCGATCACCAGCGAGGTCCGGCCTTCGAGGGCGGTGTCGAGCGCGTGCTGCACGGCGGCCTCGGACTCCGAGTCCAAGTGCGCCGTGGCCTCGTCGAGGATCACGATCGGCGGGGCCTTCAGCAGGACCCGGGCAATGGCCAGGCGCTGCTTCTCGCCGCCGGAGAAGCGGTAGCCGCGCTCCCCCACCACCGTGTCGAGCCCGGACTCGAGCCGCCGCACGACCTCGCCGACCTGGGCGCGGTCCAGGGCCTCCCAGATCTCGGCGTCGGTCGCGCCGGGGCGGGCGTATCGCAGGTTCTCCCTGACGGTGTCGTGGAACAGGTGAGCGTCCTGGGTGACCATGCCGATGTGGTCGGCCAGCGAGGAGAGCGTCAGCTCGCGCACGTCGGCGCCGCCGACCTCGACGCTGCCGCCGGTCACGTCGTACAGGCGCGGCACCAGGCTCGCGGTGGTGGTCTTCCCGGCCCCCGAGGGGCCGACGAGCGCGACCAGCTCGCCGGGGGCGACCTCGAAGGAGACCCCGCGCAGCACCGGACGCCCTTCGTCGCCGAGGTCGGGCCGGGCCAGGTCCTCCAGGCTCGCCAGGGAGACGTCCTCGCGCCCCGGGTAGCGGAAGTCGACGTCTCTGAAGGCGATCGAGGCGGCGCCGCCGGGCAGGTCGCGGGCGTCCTCGGCCTCGCGGATGAGCGGCTTGAGGTCGAGGATCTCGAAGACCCGCTGGAAGCTCACCAGGGCGCTCATGACGTCCACCCGCACGTTCGAGAGGGCGGTCAGGGGCCCGTAGAGGCGGGTCAGGAGCAGCGCGAGGGTGACCACGGTGCCGGCGGTGAGGGTGCCGCCGAAGACGAAGGCGCCGCCGAGCCCGTAGGCCAGGGCCTGGGAGAGCCCGGCGACGAGGGTCAACGCGACGATGAAGGTGCGCGCGTACATGGCGGTGGTGACGCCGATCGAGCGGACCCGGTCGGCCTTGTCTGCGAAGTCCTCGGACTCGGTCGCGGGGCGGCCGAAGAGCTTGACGAGCATCGCGCCGCCCACATTGAAACGCTCGGTCATCTGGGTGTTCATGGCGGCATTGAGGTCGTAGCCCTCCTTGGTGAGCTCGGCGAGCTTCCGGCCGACCCATTTGGCGGGGATGATGAACACCGGGACCAGCACCAGCGACAGCAGGGTGATCTGCCAGGACTGGAAGAACATCACGCCGAGGGTGAGGGCGACGGCGATGCCGTTGGAGACCAGGCCGGACAGGGTCGAGGTGAAGGCGCGCTGGGCGCCCATGACGTCGTTGTTCAGGCGGGAGACCAGCGCGCCGGTCTGGGAGCGGGTGAAGAACGACACCGGCATCGACTGGACGTGGTCGAACACGGACCGGCGCAGGTCGTAGATGATGCCTTCGCCGAGTTTCGCGCTGTACCAGCGGGTGCCGATGGTGATGGCCGCTTCGAAGACCGCCAGGCCGGCGATGATCGCGGCCAGGATCAGCACCCCGCGGCGGCTGCCGCCGGGCTCGGTGAGCTCGTTGACCACGTCGCCGGCCAGGACCGGGGTGGCCACACCGATGCCCGCGCTGATGGTCACCAGCAGCAGGAAGACCGCGATGTCGCGGGCGTAGGGCCGCGCGAAGCGGAAGATGCGGCGTCTGGTCCCCCGGGAGAGTTTGACGCCCTTGAGTTCGTCGCCTCGCCGCATGGAGCGCATCGCTTCCCAGCCGGCGGCTCCCATTGATGCCACTCGGTCTTCCCCCTGACATTCGGGAGCCGCCGCGGCTTGCGATGCGGGTCCGGCTCCGTCTTCCTACGCGTGATCCTGGCGTTGATCCTCAACGTGGACGACGGGCTGGTTTATTTCGAAGCGGCCTCCGCGACGCGCCGGGGAGGCCGCGAGGCTCCGATTCGCGGCGCTGCGGGCGCCGCCGAGGGGATCGGCGCTATCCGCTGCTCTTGCGCGCGCCTCCTCGGGTTCTGAGTTTCACGCCTCCTTCTGTGAGGAGGCGATGCACGAATCCGTAAGAGCGGCCTATGGTTGAAGCGATGTCCCGGATGCTCTGCCCTTTCAGGTACTCGGCGGTGACGTACTCGGTCAGCTCGCGGCGCTCGTCGCCGCGGACCTGCCGATTGGGGTCGTGTCTGGATGCACTCGGCGCGATGCTCGAAGCATGGTCACCTCGGGGTGCGGCAGCGTCAGGGGCCATTTGTCCTTCCTTGAGTACGGACGGTGATCGTGGTGTCTTGTGAAGTTTGCCGGAGTTCCGCCGCCCGGCGGTCGCTTCTGTCGGATACCCGATAGTTTCTTGACGTGCCCGCGCCACAGACTCCACTCGCCGACCAGGTCGACTCGCTCCCCGAGAGCCGAGTCCGGCATCCTCAAGCCCGCGACATCGCGGTCTGGATCTCGCTGCTGGTGGCGACCCTGACGATGGCCTCGGTCGCGGTCTCGACCTCCGATGTGGTCGGACCGTCGACGCTGCCGTGGTGGCCCGCGCAGAACCTCTCGCTGCACGTCACCGCCGGCATGTTCATCGCGCCGATGACGGCCGCCGCGGTCCTGATCGCCGCCTCGCGCCCGGCCGCGGCCCGAATGTCGTGGGGCTCCCTGCTGGTGTCGTCGTATCTGGCGTCGCTGACCTGGGCCGGGTCGCTGCACACCAATGTCGATACCACGATCACTCCGACCGACACGCCCGGCGCGGCCCGCGCCATGGACCAGCTGGTGGCCCTGTCCGGTTCGCAGGCGGGCCTGGCGATCACCGTCACCGCGGTGTCGTCGCTGGCGGTCCCGTTCTCGCTGATCGCGATCCGCTCAGTGTGCGGGCCGCTGGCCGCGCGGGCGATCGCCCCGGTGATGATCCTCGGCCCCTGGGCGGCATGGACGACCCTGGGACTGGACGGGATCTCGGCCGCGGCCTGCGCGGCGGCGCTGGCCTCCGGCGCGGTCGCCTCCGAGCGCCGCGTGCGGGGCTTCGACGCGTTCTGGGGCGCGGTCGCGACCGGCGGCCTGCTGGCGGTCGCGGTCCTGCTGTCCTACGGGGCGGCGTGGTTCGCCGTCTCGCTGCTGCTGCTGTACTTCGCGCGCAGGCGGCCGGTCCACATCCTCAACACCGCCGCCGCGGCGCTGGCGGTCCTGGCCGTGGCCGCGACCTTCGGAAGCTCCTGGCCGCACGGGCTGATCGACACCTACAACGCCTCGATCGGCGAGGTCGCCTCCCACCCGGGGCAGCTGTGGTGGCTGCTGCTGATGCCGGCGCTGGTGACCGTCGCCTGCGGCCCGGCGGTGGTGGAGAGCCTGCGGCGGATCGGGTCGAGCTCGGCGTGGCCGCTCATGGCGGGTCCGCTGCTGGCGCTGATGCTCGCTCCGTTGAGCGGGAACAGCCTGGAGCGGCCCGAGTACGGCTGGGTGGCGCTGTGCCCGTGGCTGGTGGTTGCCGCGACCGCGCCTTCCAAGGAGCGCGGGGGCCGGTCGGTGCGGGTTCCGCTCATGACCGCGGCGGCCGGAGCGTGCGCGGCTATCGTCCTGATGTACTCCGGATGAGCCTCAGGCGAGTTCGACCAGTTCCATGAGGTCGTCGGACCACAGGTCCTCGTCGCCGTCGGGAAGCAGGATCGCTCGCTCGGGGCGCAGGGCCTCGACCGCGCCCGGGTCGTGGGTGACCATGACGATCGCGCCGGTGAACCGGTCGACGGCGTCCAGGACCTGCTGGCGCGAGGCCGGGTCGAGGTTGTTGGTCGGCTCGTCCAGCAGCAGCACGTTCGCGCCCGAGCAGACCAGGCTGGCCAGGGCCAGCCGCGTCTTCTCGCCGCCGGAGAGCACGCCGACCGGTTTGAAGGCGTCCTCTCCGGAGAACAGGAACGCGCCCAGGATCTTCCGCAGTTCGGTCTCGGTCAGGTCCGCGCCGGAGTCCGAGGCCGCCGACTGCATCTGCTCCAGGACCGAGCCGGTGTGGTCGAGCGTGTCGTGCTCCTGGGCGAAGTAGCCGATCCGCAGTCCGTGGCCCGGTTCGACCGAGCCGGTGTCGGGTTCGAGCGAGCCGGCGAGGATGCGCAGCAGCGTGGTCTTCCCGGCGCCGTTGAGGCCGAGGATGACCACCCGCGAGCCGCGGTCGATCGCCAGGTCGACGCCGGAGAAGACCTCCAGGGAGCCGTAGCTCTTGGACAGGCCCGAGGCGGTCAGCGGGACCTTGCCGCACTTGGCCGGATCGGGCAGGCGCACATCGGCGACCTTCTCCTCCAGCAGGTCCTCTTCGAGGTCGTCGATCATCGTCTCGGCGCGGCGCAGCATGTTCTTGGCGGCCTTGGCCTTGGTGGCCTTGGCGCCGAGCTTCTCGGCCTGCCGGGTGAGCGCGGCCGCCTTCTTCTCGGCGTTGGCCCGCTCGCGGCGGCGGCGTTCGGCGTCCTCGGCGCGCTGACGCTGGTAGGCGGTCCAGCCGAGGTTGTAGAGGTCGATCTCGCTGCGGGTGGGGTCGAGGAACCAGACCTTGTTGACGACCTCGTCGAGCAGTTCGACGTCGTGGGTGATGAGCACCAGGCCGCCCTTGTGGCCGGCGAGGAAGCCGCGCAGCCACGCGACCGAGTCGGCGTCGAGGTGGTTGGTGGGCTCGTCGAGCAGGAGGACGCCGTCGCCGTCGTCGGCGAACAGGATCCGCGCCAGCTCGACGCGGCGGCGCTGCCCGCCCGAGAGGGTCTCGAGGGTCTGCGCCAGCACCCGGTCCTCGAGCCCGAGGTTGGAGCAGATGCGGGCGGCCTCGGACTCGGCGGCGTAGCCGCCGCGGGCGGCGAACTGCTCTTCGAGCCGCGAGTAGCGGCGCACCAGTTTGTCGCGCTTGGCGTCGTCGGCGACCTCGGCGAGTTCGGCCTCGGCCTTGGCCATGTCCGACAGGAGCCGGTCGAGCCCGCGGGCGGACAGGACGCGGTTGGAGGCGGTCTGGGAGAGGTCGGCGAAGCGCGGGTCCTGCGGCAGGTAGCCGAACGGTCCGTTGTTCTCGACCGCGCCGATGTAGGGCTGACTCAGGCCGGCCAGGACGTTCATGGTGGTGGTCTTGCCGGCGCCGTTGCGGCCCACCAGGCCGATCCGGTCGCCGGCCTGCACTCGCAGATCGGCCCCGGACAGGAGGATGCGCGAACCGGCGCGCAGCTCGAGACCGGTGGCGGTGATCATGGCACTCCTTCAGAGTGGGAGACGATGCCGGATCGGCAGACTCGTCAAGTCTAGGGGGCGACCGCCGTCACGTTCATTCCCATATCACCGCGGCCACTGTGTGGTCTCCATTGACTACTCGAAGTCACCGGCCTCGGCCGAACGGCCCAGAGCCGGCCGACCCCGAGTTCCCAATTGCTCGGCGCCGGTACCAGTTCGCGCGTTGTATCGGCAGGTCATGGGCTTGATGTCGGGTTCGGTGCAGGTAGGTTTCCCGGCGCTATGGGCAAACACGACGACACCTCCGAGTTCTCCGGCCGCGAGCCGATCGGCCGCCGCCTCCGCGCCCTCCTGCGACGGGGAGGGTCGGGTAGTGAACATCACAACCGGCGCTTCATCGCCGCCGGCCTGATCGCCGCGATCGCCGCCGGATCGGTCCTGGCGGCGCTGACCGGGAGCAGCGCCGCCGACGGGACCGCCGAACGCACCGACGAGGACTCGATGACGCTGGTCCAGACCTCTTGGGAGGTCGACGACGTCATCGACGAGATCGCCGCCGAGCAGCAGGCCGAGGCCGAAGCCGAGCAGCAGGCGAGGGACGAGGCCGAGGAGGCCGCCAAGCAGTCCGAGGCCGACGCCCCCGAAGCGGCCGAATCCGAGCCCGAACCGGAGCCGGAACCCGAGCCGGAGCCCGAGCCGGAGTGGATCTCCCCCTCTGACTCGGGGATCACCTCCTACTACGGTCAGCGCTGGGGCCGCCTGCACGCCGGGCTCGACTTCGGCAACTGGACCGGCGACCCGATCTGGGCCATCGGCGACGGCACGGTCTCGTACGCGAGCTGGATGGACGGCTACGGCTACCTGGTGGTCGTCGACCACGGCGACGGGCTCCAGACCGCCTACGCGCACGCCTCGGAGATCCTGGTCACCGCGGGGCAAGAGGTCGCGCAGGGCGAGGAGCTGTCACTGACCGGCTCGACCGGGAACTCCACCGGACCGCATCTGCACTTCGAGGTCCGCGTCGACGGCGAGCAGGTCGACCCGCTCCCCTGGCTCGAGGAGCACGGGGTCCCGCTCGAATAAGCGGATCGTCAGCTGGGGCTCCACCAGCGTCGAATCGGGCACCTCGACGCCGCCGAGCTTGCGCATCAGGTGCCCCACGGCGATCTCGGCGAGCCGCTCGGCCGGTACCAGCACCGAGGGCAGCTGCGGGTGGACCCGCTCGGCCACCTCGTCGGGGCCGATGACGACCACGTGGAAATCCTCCCCCACGCTCCGGCCGGCGTCGGCGAGGGCGTGCAGGACGTGCGGGACGGCCGGCTCGTTGTGGACGGCCAGGCCGTCCAGAGCCGGACGGGCCGCCAGGAGCTCTTTGACGGTGCGCTGCACCGAGACCGGGTCGTCCGGGCACGGTCGGGCCTCGGCGCGCACATCGGGGCCGCGTTCGAGCCCCCGCTTCAAGAACCCCGACCGGACCCGCTCGGCGAACCCGGTGCGCCGCTCGTACACCGCCTCGGAGGCGCCCAGCAGCGCCACCTCGCGGCAGCCGCTGCCGATCAGGTATTCCGCGCATTCCCTTCCGGCGGCGGAGAAGTCGAGATCGACGCAGGTCAGCCCTTCGGCCTCGGCCGGGAATCCGATCAGGACGCTCGGCAGGCCCAGGCGGCGCAGGGCCTCCACGCGCGGGTCGCGCACCTCCACGTCCATCAGGATCAGGCCGTCGACGATCGAGGAGGCGGCGACGCGGGCGAGCCCGGCCGGTCCCTCGTCGGCGGTCATCAGCAGCACGTCCTGATCGTGCCGGCGGGCCTCGGTGACCGCGCCGGAGGCGAACTGCATCAGCACCGGCAGGTGCATGCCGTGGCGCAGCGGCAGCATCATCGCGATGACCCCGGCCTTGCGCGAGGCCAGCGAGCGGGCCCCGGCATGCGGGTGGTATCCGAGCTCAGCCACGGCGTCCATCACCCGCTGCGCGGTCTCCGGGGAGATCGAGCGCTTCCCGCTCAGCACGTACGAGACGGTGCTGGCCGCCACGCCCGCGCGCGAGGCGACGTCGGCGATGGTCACGCCACGGCCGCCGCCCATCACTCGGCCCCGCCGAATCTGAGCGAGGACAGGCGCACACCGGCGTTCTCGAAGGTCACGTACAGGTCCGCCACGGACTCGACGCGCCCGAGCTCCACGGTCACGTCGGTGTAGTCGTAGACGCCGGCGGTCGCCGGGGTGTCGATCTTGGCGAGCACATCGCCGTCGAGCGGGTCGTCGACCCGCAGCGTCAACTGCGCGGGCTGCCCCGACACCCGAGCGGTGACCGTCGAGAATCCGGGCCGAAAATCGCAGTCGCCCAGCATGATCCACCCTCCGGGCTCGGCGGCGGCGATGACGTCGCCGCTCTGGCGGGACTCGTCGCGCCACAGCACGCCCGAGTAGGTGTCGTTGGCCGCGGCGGCCAGCGGCGCCGACAGGTCGCGGTAGCCGACGACCTCGCCGTCGACGCGGACCGAGGCCGACAGCACGATATCGGCGGCCGAGCGGCCCACCATGAGCCGCTGGCGGCTCTTCTCGACGATCATGCGGCCGGAGACGTTGTCCCAGTGGGCCAGGTCGTCCACGGCGACGGTGAAGGCGACCTCGCGCTTCTCGCCGGCGGCCAGGCGGATCTTCTCGAAACCGCGCAGCTGCCGCAGCGGCTGCTTGACCCGCGAACCGCACTGGTGCGAATAGAGCTGTACGACCTCGACGCCGTCGCGCTCGGAGGTGTTGGCGACCTCCACGGTCACCTTCAGGTCCTCGCCCGGCCGGGCGCGCTCGCGGTCGACCCGGAGATCGGAGTACTCGAAATCGGCGTAGGACCGGCCGTGCCCGAACGGGTACAGCGGCTGGCCCAGGTAGTAGAGGTAGGTCGCGTCGGAGGCGACGATGTCGTAGTCGAGCATCGCCGGCAGTTCGGCGGCGTCGGTGTACCAGGTCTGCGGGAGGCGGCCCTCGGGGTCGCGGTCGCCGTAGAGGACGTCGGCGAGGGCGACGCCCCACTCCTGTCCGCCGTGCCCGGACCAGAGGATCGCGGGCACGTGCTTGTGCGCCCAGTTGGCCGCGAAGGGATACGAGGAGGCCATGACAAGAATGGTATTCGGATTGGCCTCGTAGACGGAACCCAGGAGCTCGCGCTGCGCGTCCGGCAGCCACAGGTCCTCGCGGTCCTCGGTCTCGCGGCCGTTCACCAGCGGGTGGTCCCCCAGGACCACCACGGCCAAATCGGCCCCGCGGGCCACCTCGGCGGCCCGCTCGTGTCCCCTGAAGACGAAGTCGAGGTCGAACTCGGTGGCGTCGGCGACGTCCTCGACCAGCCCGAGCCGGCCGCCGTCCATTCCCAGCCACTTGCCGGTCTCGGCACCCTCGGGCCTGTGCACCTGGCGGAGCGCGTAGCTGCCGCCGGCGACCTCGACGATGGTGAACGTCTCGGTCACGTCGAAATCGTGCGGGCCCGGGGAATCGGCGGTGACCGCGCCCTCCTTGCTGCCGTTGATGAACCCGCCGGTCAGCACGCTGCGGCCCAGGTACGACCCGCCGCCCCAGTCGAACAGGTCGAACTGGGCGGCCGCGCCGGTCGTCTCCGTCAGGGTCAGCTCGCCGCCGTCGGCCGAGGCGGTCAGATAGTTCCCCTTGTGGCGCAGTCGGATGCGGTGGACGCCCTCGCAGTAGGCGACCTCGCCGCGTTCGGACAGCGCGTCCCGGGCGGTGATCGAATACGGCAGCGTCCCGGAGTACCAGTCCTGCATCTGGACATCGGCCAGCGGGCCGATGACCGCGATCTTCCCCGGGGCCTCCAGCGGCAGCAGGCCGTCGTTCTTCAGCAGCGTGATGGACTGGGCGGCCGCCTCCCGGGCCAGCGCCCGGTGCTCGGGCGAGTCGACGGACTCCTCACCGATCCCGGCGTAGGGGTCGGTGGGGTCGAATTCGCCGAGGCCGAAGCGGATGTGCAGGTTCCGGCGGGCAGCGGTGTCGATGTCGGACTCGTCGACCAGGCCGCGCTCCAGGGCGGTGCGGATGTGGGCCAGGACCGCGTCCGGCTTCTCGTCGTCCTGGGTGAAGGAGTCGAGGCCGGCCTTGATCGCGGCGGCGTAGGCGGTCGGGAGGTCGTCGAAGTAGCCCTGGAGTCCGACGAGGTTATTGGGGGCGTAGGCGTCCGAGACGACGAAGACCTCATCGGCGGTCCAGGTGCGCAGGTCGGTGGCGACCAGCGGCGTCACGTGCGCGGGGCGCCCGTTGACCAGGTTGTAGGAAAGCATGACCGCTACGGCGTCGCCGCTCGCCAGTGCCGGGCGGTGGGCGGCGAACTCGTACTCCCGCAGCACGCGTGGAGGCATGTTGGAGGAGGTCGCGCAGCGGTCGGCTTCGTTGCCGTAGGCCAGGAAGTGCTTGAGCGTCGGGGCGGTCTTCCACACGCGGCCGTCGTCGCTCTTGAGGCCGCGGGAGTACGCCGCGCCCATCAGGCCGGTCATCCAGGCGTCCTCGGAGTAGCCCTCCTCGTTGCGGCCCCAGCGGGGGTCTCGCAGCGGGTTGACCGTGGGAGCCCAGACGTTGCGCCCGGCCCCGGCGGGGTCGCGGTGGTGGAAGGCGAGCACCTCGTCGGCGACCGCGGCGCCCACCGACTCGACCAGTTCGGGGTTCCAGGTCGCTCCGAGCGCGACGACCTGCGGGAAGACCGTGGCCTCGCCGAGCCAGGCCAGGCCGTGGAGGGCCTCGGTTCCGGTCTTGAAGGGGCCGACGCCGAGGCGTTCGACCGGATGCTGGTACTGGTGGAGCAGGCCGATCTTCTCGTCGAGCGTCAGGCGCTCGAGCAGGTCGGCCACTCGCTCCGAGCGGGGACGCGCCGGGTCGCGGAAGGCGGGGCGGTCGTCTGAGAGGGTCATCTTGGTTTTCCTTTTGGACGTCGCTGTCGTGTCGAAGCGCTTCGACGGACGGAGTGCCGGGGCGCTCGCGCTTTTCGAAGCGCTTCGATTCAGGAATTAACTGTGTTCTACACCCGCCCGCGGCCGTCGTCAAGACGAGGGTTCGCCGCAGCGACGGACCGGGGCGGGCGATGGGAATGCTACCTGCGGATACACCGGAGATAACAGTTGAGGAACACTCCGCTCAGCGGCCCAGCGGGGTGGGCATGAGACCGGAGTCGATGTCGTTGAGGATGCCGGTGGCCGCCCCGAGCGCGGGGGCCTCGTGGCCGAGCTCGGAGACGACGATCCGGACGCCTCCGGCCCCGGAGGCGTGGGAGCGGGCGGTCGCCTCGGAGGCGGCGGCGGGGACGATCCACGGGCTCAGGGCCAGGTAGTGGCCGCCGAGGACGATGACCTCGGGGTTGAGCAGGTCGACCGCGAGGGCGATTCCGGCCCCCAGGGCGCGGCCGATCCGCTCCAGGCTCTCGACCACCGCGGCCTCGCCGGTGCGAGCGCGGGTGACGATGTCCTCGACTTCGGCTTCGACCTCGGTCCCGGCGATCTGGTCGGATTCGGCCAGCTCGTCCAGGACGGCGTTGATGCTGGCGAGGTCCTCGACCCGGCCGGTGCGTCCGTCGACCTCGATGAGCATGTTCCCGATCTCGCCGGCGAATCCGCCGGTGCCGCGGCGCAGACCGCCGTCGACGATGAGGCCGGCGCCCAAGCCGATCTCGCCGGTGAGGTAGAGCATGTCCGCCACGCCGGCGTTGGCCCCGAAGCGCTGCTCGGCGACCGCGCCGAGGTTGGCGTCGTTGTCGGCCGAGACGGGGTACTTGGGGTCGCGCATGGCCGCCCGCAGGCGCGCGGCCAGGTCGAAGTCGGTCCAGCCGAGCATGGGCGCGCGCTGGACGGTGCCGGCGTCGTCGATCATGCCGGGGACGGCGACGGCCAGGCCGAGGATCTGGCGGCCCTCGGTGTCCATCTTGTCCACGGCGCGCTTGGCGAGGCCGGCCAGGGCCGAGATCGACCGCCCGGGGGTGGAGCCGGAGCCGTCGTGCGCGCGGCGCCAGGACAGGAGTCGGTTGCCCGCCAAGTCGACGGCGACGAGCGTCATGTAGTCCACATTGATTTCGACACCGAGCGAGGCGTAATAACCGGTGTCGACGCTCAGCAGCACGGCGGGCCGTCCTATGTTGCCGATGACCGAACCGGACTCGCGAAGCACCCGCCGCTCGATCAACTCCGCCACCAGGCTCGAGACGGTGGCCTTGTTCAAACCGGTCTTGGCGGCGAGATCGGCGCGCGAGCACCGGCCCTCGGATCTGACCTGCCGCAGCACGTAGCCCAGGTTGTTGGCGCGCACATCGGTGAAGTCGGCGCGCTTGGCCCTGCCCGCGCCGGGATCGGGCGAACCGTCCCCGGCGGGCTTCGCCGCGATGCGCATCGCCATGTCTTCCTCCTGGTGAACTCGGGGGGCCACTCCACGGCGACGCTTACGGGCCGTGCATAGGCATTGTCTTCGATGGCGACAACCAGCCCTCGGGCGGCCCCGAGGCATGTTCACAACGCGAACGCGTTCCCGAATCGTGATAATTCCGCGATCGGATCGGTCGGACCCCGCCTTGTGCCGGTTGTCACCGTGCGCTACTTTAGTTTATCGAGCAGCCGAACTAAATACCGGCTAGCCCCTCAACCCTCACGAATTTCCGAAGGAAAGGACAGCAACGTGGCTACTCCCTCATCCAGGTCGCCATTCAGGCGCCGTTCTCTGTTCAAGGCGGCCGGACTCGGCGCGGCCGGAGCCGCGGGGCTTCCCGTCATCTCCGCTTGCGGTGACATCGAAACCAGCGGAGGCAGCTCGCAGGCCACGGAAGGCCTCGACTTCCTCCCCGAATACAAAGAATGGCCGCTGCCGTTCGAGCCCGACCTGGTCGGCGAGCCGCCGAACCACCCGTCCGCGTTCACCTCATATCCGGAGCCGGTCCCCGCGATCACCGACGTGCCGTCGGGCAGCGGCACCTATGAGATCACCGTGCCCATGTGGGGCGAGCCGCCGTCGAGCGACGACCCCTACTACCAGGCGCTCTTCGAGGCTTGGGGCGGCACGCAGCTCAACATCCGGCACGCGGACGGCAACGACTTCGCCGAGACCTCGGTCCAGTGGATCCAGGCGAACGAGTTCGGCGACGCGATCCACATGTTCGCTTGGATGCTGCTGTCCCACACCGACTTCCAGGCCACGGTCACCGACAAGTTCTACGATCTGACCGACATCGTCTCCGGCGACATCTCCGACCGCTGGCCACTGCTGGCCGGCCTGCCGAGCTCCTCGTGGGGAAGGTCCGTGTGGTCGACCGACCCCGACGACCCGGAGACCGGCCGGATATTCGGCATCCCCGGACCGGCCGCCGGCGGACCCGGCAACGGCTTCTTCGTCCGCACCGACCTGCTCGAGGCCGACGGGCTGGAGATGCCCACGACCGTCGACGAGGTGCTGGACGTCGCCCGCGCCTGGACCGACGACGCGGCCGGGCGGTGGGCCCTGTGCGGGCTCGATTACTACACGCCCCAGTGGTTCGGCCTGCCCAGCGGCGACAACTGGTGGTACGACGAGGAGACGGACACGATCAAGCACCGGACCGAGCACCCCGGCTACGCCGAGTGGCTCGAGTTCCGCCGTACCGCGTGGGACGAGGGCCTGGTGCACCCCGACGCGCCCACCGGGACCCTGGACACCCAGGCGCTCCACCAGGCCGGGACGATTCTGTTCCAGCAGGACGGCATCTCGTGGTGGCAGACCTACATCGACCGGGTGAACAACGGCGAGGCCGAAGGCGACATCCAACCGCTCGGAGCGATCGCCACGAACGGTCGGGACCCGCTGGTCCACGTCGTCCACGGCATCGACGGCTGGACCTTCCTCAGGAAGGACCTCGAGCCGGAACAGGTCGAGGAGATCCTCGACGTCGTCAACTTCTGCGCCGCCCCCTACGGGACCACCGAGTACGAGCTGCTCAACTACGGCGTCGAAGGCGAGCACTTCGACTACGGCGACGACGGCACCCCGGTCTTCACCGAGACGGGCACCAGCATCGTCCAGGCCCCGGTCAACTACAAGACCCTGGCCCGGGTCGCGAACTTCCTGCAAGGCGACCCCGAGTACGTCCAGCGCCGGTTCGACTACAACGCCTCCGTGCTGGAGTACGCCGAGGTCGACATCTTCGAGGGCATGAGGGTCGAGGGCCCGGCCGACTTCAAGGCGGCCCGCGCCACTCTGGAGGACCAGGAGAACGACGTGGCCTACGGCCGCGCCGAGCTCTCCTCGATCCCGGACATGGTCGAGACGTTCCTCGGCAGCGGCGGCGAGGCCGCCCGCGAGCACTACACGGCCGCGTACAAAGCGGCCCGAGGCGAGTAACGGAATGGACGGGCGGCCACACCGATCCACGGCCCGCGAGTTCGGCCGAGTCGGGCCGCCCGTCCACTGCCCTCCCCCGCACGGAACCTCACGACTGGACACAGACTAGCGATGGCAGCTCTAGAGACCTCAGCACCGGCGGCTTCGGGCCGGACCACCGGGCGAATCCCCATCAGACGCAAGACGACGGTGCGGCAGCGGCTGCGCCACGACTGGCCGCTGCTGCTCATGACGCTCCCGGCCATGGCGCAGCTGGCGGTGTTCTTCTACTGGCCCTCGGCCTGGAACATCATCGCGTTCATGGACTACAAGCCCACCCGACCCTTCTGGGAGAACCCGTTCGTGGGCTTCGGCTGGTTCGAACGCCTGTTCTCCAACCCCTACTTCCTGCCGGCCCTGGGCAACACCCTCCAGTTCGCCTTCGCGCAACTGCTGTTCGTGTTCCCCCTGTCGATCGTCCTCGCGCTGCTCATGCACAGCGTCATCTCGACCAAGCTGCGCAGCACCTTCCAGTCGATCGTCTACCTGCCGTACTTCTTCTCATGGGTCCTGGTCGTCACCGTGTTCGTCCAGATGCTCGGCTCAGACGGCCTGGTCAGCAACTGGCTGCTCGGACTCGGCGGGGACCGCCTCGGTTTCACCTCCAACCCCGACACCTTCATGATCCTGGCCTGGATGCAGTGGTCCTGGAAGGACGCCGGTTGGGGCATGATCATCTTCCTCGCCGCCCTCTCGTCGATCAACCCGAACCTGTACGAGGCCGCGGCAGTCGACGGCGCGAGCAGGTGGAAGCGCCTGTGGCACATCACCCTGCCGGGAATCCGGCCGGTCATCGTGCTGCTGCTGATCCTCCAGCTCGGCGGCATCCTCACCGTCGGGTTCGAGCAGTACCAGCTCCAGCGCGACGCCGTCGGGTTCCAGACCACCGAGGTGCTCGACACCTTCGTCTACTACCGCAGCATCGTCGGCACCGAAGGAGCGTCGTTCGGTACCGCGGCCGGCCTGTTCAAGGGCGTGATCGGCCTGGTCCTGGTCCTGGTCGCCAACAACGTCGCGCACCGCCTCGGAGAGCAAGGGATCTACCAGAAGTCATGACCGCCACCGACATCAGCGCCCGACCGCGCCGCCGCAAGAACACCCGCCCGGTCTGGGACGACGAACCGACCCGCTTCGGCAAGATCACCAAGGCGGCATTCCTGATCTGCTACGCGGCCGCCGTGGTCATCCCGCTCTGGGCGATCGTGGCCACCAGCTTCGCCAGCGAGGACGCCCTCAACCGCGCCGGCGGCAACCTCCTGCTGCTGCCCACCGAACTCAGCGTCCAGGCCTACCAGGAGATCTTCAGCGGCGGCGCGCTCACCGAGTCCCTGCTGCTGACCCTCCTCCTCACCGCCGGCGGGACCGCGCTGAGCATGGTGCTGACCATCGGGGCCGCCTACGGGCTCTCCCGGCCCGGGTCGCTGCTGCACCGGCCCCTGCTGATGCTGGTGCTGTTCACCTTTCTGTTCGCGCCGGGCATGTATCCCCAGTTCCTGGTCGTGCAGAAACTCGGCCTGTTCGACAACTACATGTCGCTGATCCTGCCGATGGCGCTCAACGCGTTCAACCTGATCGTGCTGCGAGCGTTCTTCATGAACAGCGTCCCGACCGAGCTGATCGACGCGGCCAAGATGGACGGCGCCACCGAGTTCCGCATCCTCTTCCGGATCGTGCTGCCGATGTCCAAGGCGATCCTGGCGGTCATCGCGCTGTTCTACGCCGTCATGTACTGGAACATCTACTTCCAGGCGGTCCTCTACATCCCCGGCCAGGACACCCAGCCGATCCAGGTGGTGCTCCAGAGGATGCTCATGTCCACCCAGGGCCTGCCCGGAGCGGCCGGAGAGGTCAGCCAGTACCAGACCCAGGCCCCGGACTCGGCGCTGAAGATGGCCGTGGTGGTGTGCACGATCCTGCCGATCGTGATCATGTATCCGTTCATCCAGCGGCACTTCACCAAGGCCGTCATCACCGGTGCTGTGAAGGGCTGATCTACGGCTCGCAAGCGTCGCCGAGAGCGGCCGAAGACTCCGCTCGTGAGAGAGGGAAGGCTCCGTTTCGGAGCCGAAGAGGGCCGCCTCCCGGATCCGGGAGGCGGCCCTCTTCGCATGCCCGCGCACCGCAAGGAGAGTGAAAGCCGAGTGAAAGGCCCGGTGCGCAGGCTGGAGGCGTCCTAGCAAGACGCAGACAGAAAGGCTCATCATGCGGCATGCGATCGAAGTCAGGGGGCTGGTGAAGGCGTTCGGCGATGTCCGCGCCCTCGACGGCGTGGACCTGGCCGCCCCGACGGGGAGCGTGCTCGGCGTGCTCGGCCCCAACGGAGCGGGCAAGACCACGGCCGTGCGCATCCTCACCACCCTCACCCGTTCCGACTCCGGAACCGCCCGCGTGCTCGGCCTGGACGTGGCCGAGCACCCGGGCGAGGTCCGCAAGCGCATCGGACTGACCGGCCAGTACGCCGGGCTCGACCCGGACCTGTCCGGCGAGCAGAACCTGGTCCTCATCGCCCGGCTCCTCGGCGCCTCCAGACCCCGGGCCAAAGCGCGGGCCGCCGAGCTGATCGACCGGTTCGAACTGAACCACGCCGCGAACCGGGTCGCCAGGAAGTACTCCGGCGGCATGCGTCGGCGCCTCGACCTGGCCGCCTCCATCGTCCGGAGGCCCGAGGTGCTGTTCCTGGACGAGCCGACCACCGGGCTCGACCCAAAGAGCCGCGGCCGGCTGTGGGAGCTCGTGCGCGAACTCGTCGCCGAGGGCACGACGGTACTGCTCACCACCCAGTACCTCGAAGAGGCCGACCAGCTCGCCGACTCCATCGCCGTCATCGACTCCGGCCGGGTCATCGCCTCCGGCGCGCCCTCGGAACTCAAGCAGATGGTCGGCGGGCTGGTGCTGCGGCTGCGTCCGGCTCGCCCAGAGGCGCTGCCGCAGCTCGTGGACCTGGCCGACTGGGCGATAGGCGCCAAGGCCAGGAGCGAGGACGGCGAGGTGATCGTGCCGGTGACGCACGCCGGTGAGGCCACCGTCGTCATGTCGCGGGTATCGCAGGCCGGCATCGACCTGGTCTCGTTCGGGCTCGAGGAGCCGACCCTCGACGAGGTGTTCCTGACGCTCACCGGCCACAGGACTCGAACGACAGAGCAGGAAGAGGAGGTCGCGGCATGACCGCCGTCACATGGACCACCCGCAGGGGCGCGTTCGCGCAATCGATGTCGATGGCAGGCCGATCCCTGATCGGCATCAGGAACAACCCGGCGCAGCTCATCGACTTCTTCATGATCCCGCTGATGATCCTGCTGTCCATCACGTTCTTCATGGGCGGACAGATGATGGGCACCTGGCAGGACTTCCTCCAGTACGCCGGGCCGACGATCATCGCGATGGGCCTGTTCTTCGCGATCACCTCGACCGGGCTGAACATGTACTCCGACATCAAGGAGGGCGTGTTCGACCGGCTCACCGCGATGCCGGTGTCGCGATTCGCGCTGCTGGCCGGGCGCGTGGCGGCCGACATCGTCAAGCACGCCTGGGCGCTGCTGGTGGTCGGCGGCGTGGCGTTCGCGATCGGCTACCGGGCCGACGGCGGCGTTCTCGGGGTGCTGGGAGCGGCCGGCGCGGTGCTGCTGTTCATGTTCGCCTGCTCATGGGCGATGGTCCTGATCGGCTTGACGGCCAGGAGCGAGGACCAGATCCAGACCTGGATGATCAGCCTGCTGATGCCGCTGGCCTACACCTCCAGCATGCTCATCGAGATCGAGACGCTTCCCGGCGCGGTCCAGTGGTTCGCCGAGCTCAACCCGCTGACGGCGCTGGCCGACTCGATGCGGGTGTTCCTCAATGGTGGAACCCCCGGCGGGGAGGTGGCGGCGCTGCTGGGCTGGTGCGCCGCGATCTGCGCGGTCTTCGTCCCGCTCTCGCTCCGGGCCTACCGGCGCAGGCTCACGAACTGAACGGCCACTTCGCCTGATCGGCGAACTCGGCGGCCCGACGCTCCAAGTCGCGGTCGCCGAGTTCGCGCGCCACCTCGACGAGCTGCTTGTAGAGCCGGATCGAGACCTCGGAGAACTGCACGTACCTGGGGCGGTCGGCCTCGGCCGACAGGAGCTCGTCCCGGGCCTCCTCGGTGCGTCCCAGACGGCGCATGCACACGGCCGCCGACACCCGCGCGGACAGCAGGTTGTCGGCGCTTCCGGTCTCGGCCGCGCGGTGCTGCTCCACCCGCATGCGCTCCAGCACCGCCGCGGGGTCCTCGCCGTGCTCGGCGTCCATCCGCCACAGATCCTCGGCGATGACCGACATGGAGGCGTCGACGCCGAACTCGGACTCGAGCCGCAGCGCCCGGGCGCCCATCCGCCGGGCCTCGGCGTAGTCGCCCTGGGCCTCGCGGATTCCGGCCAGGCCCTGAAGCGTCATGATCGTGCCGAAGCGCTCGCCGATCCGCTCGAAGATGCCGTTGGCCTCGATCAGTTCGGCGTCCGACCGCTCCACCTCCCCGGAGCGCTCGGAGAAGCCCGAGCAGAACAGCAGGATCATGCCCCTGACCACGGCGTCGCGCTCGGCCTCCAGGCTGTCGAGGGACGCTCGCAGCGCCGACTCGTCGTCCTCCATGAGGGCCAGCAGCGCGGGCACGATCCTCAGCACCGGTTTGCGCTCGTAGAGCCCGTAGCGGTCGGCCAGGTCCTTGCTGATCTTCCAGCCGGCGGCGACCACCTGCGGGTCGAGGTCCCCGTTCCACAGGCCCCAAGTGGCCGACATGCCGACCATCGCCCGGTCCAGCGGGTCGACCTCGCCTTCCATGCTTCGGACCTGGAGCACCAGTTCCTGGCCCTCGTCGCGATGGCCGCGCATCCACCAGTACCAGCCCAGCGGGCCGACCAGGCGGTGCGCGGCGGCGGCGTTCCCGGCCGCGATCATCCGCCGGATCGCGGCGGTGAGGTTGCCGTGGTCAGCGTCGAGGCGTTCGAGCCATTCGACCTGCTCGGCGCCCATGAGGTGGGGCTCGGCCTCGGCGGCCACTTCGGTGTAGTAGTCGCAGTGGGCCAGGTAGGTCCGGTCGGTCTCGCCGATTTCGGCCAGCCGGGAGGCGGCGTATTCGCGGACGGTCTCCAGCAGCCGGTAGCGCCCGGAGGGGAGCCTTTGGACCAGGGATTTCTCGACCAGTCCGGCGACGAGGTCGACCGGGACCGAGCAGACCCGCGTGACCGCGTCGAGGTCGGCTCCGCCGTTGAAGACCGACATGCGCGCGAGCGCTCGGCGCTCGTCCGGGTCGAGGAGGTTCCAGCTCCAGTCGACGACGCCGCGCAGGGTGCGCTGGCGTGGCGCGGCGGTGCGGTCGCCCCGGTTGAGCAGGTTGAACCGGTCGTGGATGCGGGAGGCGAGGTCGTCGACGCTCATCGAACGCAGCCGGGCGGCGGCCAGTTCGATGGCCAGCGGGAGCCCATCGAGCGCCGCGCAGACGCTGAGGACGGCCTCGGCGTTCGCCTCGGTCAGCGCGAACGAGGGATCGGAGCGGCGGGCGCGTTCGGCGAAGAGCCCGACGGCCGAGTGCGCCTCGAGTTCGGCCGCGGTCTCGCGGGGATCGGGCAGCGACAGCGGGCCGAGCGGGTAGACCGCCTCGCCGGCGATGCCGAGCGCTTCGCGGCTGGTGCACAGGACCCGCAGTCCCCTGACTCGTGGCAGGAGGCGGGCCAGGAGGTCGGCGACCGGGTCGATCAGGTGCTCGCAGTTGTCGACGATCAGCAGCAGCGAGCGGTGGCGGAGGATCTCTTCGAGGCGGTCGCGGGCGCCCTCGGGCCGGCGGGAGAGGATCGACTCGCCCAGGTGTAGGGAGGCCGCGATCAGGTCCGGCAGCTGGTGGGGGTCGCTCAGCGGCGCCAGCTCGACCATCCGGACCGTCTCCCCTCGGCGTTCGGCCCGGTGGCCGACCTCGACGGCGAGGCGGGTCTTGCCGGTGCCGCCGGGTCCGGTGAGGGTCACCAGGCGGCTGGACTCCATCGACGCCTCGACGGCTTCGAGGTCGCGTTCGCGTCCGATGCAGGAGGTGAGCGGTTCGGGCAGGTGGCTCTCGGCGGCGGGCGGGGGCGACGCCTCGACGCCGCGCAGGATGTCCAGGTGGGCGTCGGTCAGGGCCCGGGACGGGTCGACGCCGAGCTCCTCGGCCAGTCGGGAGCGGACCTTCTCGTACACGTCGAGGGCCTCGGCCCGGCGGCCGGCCGCCGCGAGTGCCCGCATGTGCCGGGCGGCGTCGACCTCGGAGAGCGGGTCGGCTGCGGCGCGGGCGGCCAGTTCGCCGAGCACCGCTTCGGGGCCCTCGAGTTCGAGCCGGGCCTCGACGAGCAGTCCGGCCACGGATTCGCGGCGCGCTTCGAGGCGGGTGACGGCGGCGTCGGCGAAGCGGGAGTCGGCCACGTCGACCAGAGCCGGACCGCGCCAGAGCGCCAGCGCCTCGGTGGCGAGGCGGCGGACGGTCGAGGCGGTCCGTTCGCGGGAGGCGGTCTCGGTCTCGGCGGCGAGCCGTTCGAACTGGGCGACGTCGGTCGCGGCGTCGAGTCGGTAGCCGCCCTGGCCGGTGTGCAGGGTCGGGCCGAGCGTGCGCCGCAGCCGGGAGAGCTGGGTGTGGAGGGCTCCGGAGGCGTTGGCCGGCGAGTCGGCCTCCCAGGCGGCCTCGATGAGGGCCGCCGCCGAGACCAGCCGTCCCGGATCCAGGGCGAGCCTGGCGATCAGCGCGCGCTGCCTGCCGGCGGGGACCTCGGCCTCCGCGCCGGAGTCGTCCAGGACCCGCATCGGCCCGAGCAGCTCTACACGCATGCCCATCATCTTGCCTTGGGACTCTCGTCGGCGCTCGACCGCGCCGCCCGAACAGGAGGCCGGACTCTCGGGGTCGACTCGCGGCGCCGGACGGTTCCGATCGTCCACGGAGCTGTGTCCGATTCCCTACTCAACGGGAGCGGTCGCGCCCGGCGATCGCCGCTTCGAGTGCTCGATCCGCCGCTTGGGCGCTCGCGCCACCCGGTTCGACGGGTTCGCTCCGATTCGCCGGATCACGGCCGGAACCGTTGGGGCCGAGGTGGATCGGTGATGGCACCGGTCCGCTCGGGTGCCCGTGCGAACACGGAAAGTTCGATCCCCAGTGGAATCTACTATCTGCATAGACAGGATGTTGTGGCGCATTGAGCCGTTATTGTCAATTTTCCGACTCTGTCGCACATATATCGGGTCAATACACGTACTGTCGTTCAGACAATCCCCGACCCGATGAGGTGCGGTGTCCGCCATGGCTGTTCGAATCGACTCACCCCGCGATCCCCAGTCGTCCGCGCCTGCGTCTCCTCACCCGGAAGGAGAGTCCACCATGAGCGGCGGTCCCGCCGGCCTCCGGATCGCCGGCTACTGCGCCGAGTTCAGGCTGCACACCGAGAAAGGGCCGCAGGTGCTCCTCGCCTGCGACCCCGACGGGGTGGCCGCCGCGATCGCCACCATCATGGCCTCCGACCTGGTGCAGGTGCCGACGGCGCTGGTGCGCGACCGGCCCGGCTACGAGCAGGGCGGGCGTCCCGACCACGGCCTGAAGATCATCGCCGACTCCGAGACCGAGATCGGAGCGCTCGCCTACTTCGGCCCTGGCGGCGAGGACTACGGCCCCGGCGCGTGGGTCAGCTACTCCGAGGACCGGTACCACCCCGAGGTGCGGCTGTTCCGGGACATGTACACCGAGAGCACCTTCCCGACCGACTCCCACATCGCGCTGACGACCCTGGCCCACGCGGTCGAGGAGTTCCGCTCCACCGGCGGCCTGCGGCCGGAGATGGTCTCATGGAGGCCCAGTACGGTCTGGTGAGACCGGCCGCTTGGCTAGCATTGCCGGTTATGAGCGACAACGAAGCCATCTCCGTGCGCTCCGCCGGGCCCGACGATGTGCCCGCCATCTGCGCAATCGTCAACCACTACATCGAACACGACACCTCGAATCTGCGCACCCAGCCCCAGACCGAGGACGAATGGGCCCGCGAACTGGCCGAATTCGGACGGCGTTTCCCCTGGATCGTCGCCTGCGAGGGCCCGATCGTGGTCGGGGTCGCCTACGCCAAGCCGTGGAACCCGCGCGGCGCCTATGCATGGACGGCCGAGAGCACGGTCTACATCGCCGACGGCCAGACCGGCAAGGGCGTCGGCTCGGCCCTGTACGACCGCCTGCTCAAGCTGCTGGAGCAGATGGGCTTCCGCAGCGTCATGGCCGGGCTGACCAGCCCCAACCCCGGCAGTGAGGCGCTGCACGACGCCTTCGGCTACGAACGGGTCGGCACCATCCGAAGGGCCGGATACAAGTTCGGGACCTGGTACGACGTGGTGCTGTGGCAGCGCGAACTGGCCGAACCGGAGGACCCGCCGCGCCCGACGACGCCGGTCGAGCCCTGAGGCTCCGGAGTTCTAATGAACCTCTAATGGTTTTCGGGTGGAATCCCGATCCGGCGTCCGTAACGTTGCGTCCATCGGGGAACAAAGGGGGTTCCTTTCAAGGGGTGCTAGGAGAAATCCGTCTCTTGACGATGGGTGTGGGGTAAGAGATCGGGCCCGGGGCTGACGCCCCGGGCCCGATCTCAATTTCACGGCCGACTGCGCCCAGGGTCGGCGCCTCAGTCTGCCTCGCCCGGAGGGACGACCCACTCGCAGGGCTGGCCGGTGATCTTGGCGATCCGGTCGAAGTCCTTGTCATAGTGCAGGACCGTGACTCTGTGCCGCTCGGCGGCCGCCGCGATGATCAGATCGGGAAGTTTGACGGTGCGATGCTCGGAGCGCTCCACGAGCGCCGCCCGGACTTCGACTGAGCGCTCCGTGACATCATCTGTGATCGGAAGGTGTTCGAATCCTCGAAACCAGTCGCGGATGCGGTCACAGTGACTGGGGTCCCGTGCTCCGAAGATGAGTTCCATTTCGACTATTGAGCAGATGCCGACGATGCCCTTCTCGAACAGCGGTTGAAGCCGCTCAAGCACCGTCGGCTTGGTGACGCGGGTCAGGACGCTGGTGTCAGCGAGGTACTTGGCTACCGCCGCCATGCGCGCTCCCTGAGCTCATCGCTGTCGGTCCATTCAAGCCCGCCATCCGCCAACCAGTTGAGGAGGTTGAGCCTCCGCTGACGGTCAACGGCATCCTTCAGAGCGGCGTGAACGGTACCTACCTTCGTCGTCGTCCCGAATATCTGGCTGGCCTTGGTCACGAGCTCGTCATTCAGGTTCAGTACTGTTCTCGAGGTTCCTGATGTCTTCGACATTGTCATTGTCACCCCCTCACTCTAAGTGCTCACCCCAATAGATCATACCCATATCGTCGGCGTGTAGAAATACCTGAACAGAAAGTATCGATGCATCTCGCCCTCCGGCCTAGACCACACCGCACCTTGGCCCCGGAGGTAGCTCCGGGGCCAAGGTGCGGTAAAGCGATGGCTAGCGCACGCCGTAGAGGTGTTCCAAGGCGAGCTGGTCGAGGTGTTCGAAGGCCATGCCCTTGGCGGCCAGGCCCGCGACGTCGACTTCGATGCCCTTGAGGTCGGCGGCGGTCTCGCCTTCGGCCAGGGTCGGGACGGCCAGACGGTCGACCCGCGCGGCCTTCAGGGCGTCCTGGACGGCCGGGTCGGCGCGGAACGCCTTGACCTTGTCGCGCAGGATCAGGTAGTTGCGCATGCACGCCGCGGCCGAGACCCACACGCCCTCGTCGTCCTCGGTCCGCGGGGGCTTGAAGTCGAAGTGGATCGGCCCGGTGTACTTGCCCTGGGCGATGCCCTCCTCGACCGCGTCGACGACCCAGAACGCCCCGCCGACGTTCCCGGCGCCGAAGCGCAGGTCCTGGTCGTAGCGCGGGCCGGTCTGGCCGTTGAGGTCGATGTGGTAGAGCTTGTCGTGCCACAGGGCCTGCCGGATGCCGGCCGCGTAGTCGAGCCCGGCCATCTCCTCGTGCCCGATCTCGGGGTTGATGCCCACCAGTTCCGGGCGCTCCAGCTCGTTGATGAACGCCAGGGCGTGCCCGAGGGTCGGCAGCAGGATGTTCCCGCGCGGCTCGTTCGGCTTCGGCTCGATCGCGAAGCGGATGTCGTAGCCCTGGGAGACCACGTAGTCGCCGAGGACGTCGAAGGCCTCCTTCATGCGGGCCATGGCCGACTGCACGTCCTTGGACCCGCCGGACTCGGCGCCCTCGCGCCCGCCCCAGCACACGTAGACCTCCGCGCCCAGCTCGGCGGCCAGGTCCAGGTTGCGCATCACCTTGGCGATGGCGAAGCGGCGCACCTCGCGGTCGTTGTGGGTGAACCCGCCGTCCTTGAAGATCGGGTGGCCGAACAGGTTCGTGGTGGCGGTGGTGACCTTCAGGCCGGTCTCGTCCAGGGCCTTGCGGAAGGCCGAGATGCGCTCGTCGCGCTCGGACTCGCTCGCGTCGAAGTCGAAGACGTCGTTGTCGTGGAAGTTCACGCCGTACGCGCCGATCTCGGCAAGCTTGCGGACGGCGCGTTCGGCGGCCATCGGCGCACGGGTGGCCGGGCCGAACACGTCTTGGGCGGCCCAGCCGACCGTCCAGATCCCGAACGAGAACTTGTCCTCGGGGGTCGGTGTGAATTTGTCGCTCATAATGGTGTCCTTTGCTTACTGGTGAGACGCCCAGGAGGCGGTTTCGTCCCTGAGCGTCGAATACTGCTCGGACACAGCAGTTGCGGCAGAACCGGAACTCGAGCCACTGAACTTCGCCGTGTCACCTACATTCCACTGTGGCGGATTGGCCGAGCCCGACAGCGCCCAGGCGGCCTGTTTGGCCGCGCCGAGCGCCACGTACTCGGCCGTCGGAGGGACTTCCACATCTACGCCGAAGACCGCCGGAGCGATCTGTCGGACGGCTTCCGAGGCGGAGGCGCCGCCGATCAGCAGCACCCTCCGGGCCTCGAGTCCTTGGGCGGCGACCGCCGCGAGTCCGTCGGCCAGGGCCGAGAGCATGCCTTCGACGGCGGCGCGGGCCAGGTCGGCGCGCGTGGCGCCGGTGGTCAGGCCGGCGAGGACGCCGCGGGCGTTCGGCCGGTTGGGGGTGCGCTCGCCGTCGAGGTACGGCAGGAGCGTCAGCCCGCCGGAGCCGGACTCGGCCTGGAGGGCCAGCGCGTCGAAGTCGGCGTGGTCGACATCGAGCAGGCGCCGGACGGTGTCGATCACCCGTGCGGCGTTGAGGGTGGTAACCAGCGGCAAGAATCGGCCGGTGGCGTCGGCGAAGCCTGCGACCTGGCCGGACGGGTCGGCCGCGGGCACGTCCGAGACGCCGAAGACGGTCCCGGAGGTGCCCAGGGAGACGACCACGTCGCCGGACCCGAGGCCGAGGCCGAGCGCGGCCCCGGCGTTGTCGCCGGTGCCGGGCGCGACCGCCGCGCCGCTCGGGGTGCGCCCGACGATCTCGTTCGGGGCGGCCGTGCGGGGCAGCGCGGCCTCGTGGCCGAGGGCCCGGACGAGCCTGTCGGGCAGGTACTCCCCCGTCCGCGGCGACCAGTAGCCGGTGCCGGAGGCGTCGGAGCGGTCGGTGGTGGCCTCGGCGGCGGTCGCGCCGCGCAGCTTCATCGTCAGCCAGTCGTGCGGGAGCATGACCGAGGCGACCCGCTTCGCGTTCTCGGGTTCGTGTTCGGCCAGCCAGGCGAGCTTGGTGACGGTGAAGGACGCCACCAGGACCAGCCCGGTCTCCTCGGCCCACGACCGGGGGCCGCCGCCCTCGGCGATCAGGCGCTCGGCCTGCGGGGCCGAGCGGGTGTCGTTCCACAGCAGCGCGGGCCGGATGACCTCGTCGTTCTCGTCGAGGACGACCATGCCGTGCTGCTGGGCCGAGACCGCGACGGCCTCGGCCCGGTCGAGGATGCCCTCGCCGGCCCGCTGGAGGGCCTCCCACCAGCGGTCGGGATGGCACTCGGTGCCGTCGGGATGGGGAGCCTTGCCGGAGTCGACGATCGCACCGGTCTCGGACTCGACCAACAGGACCTTCGTTGACTGGGTGGAGGAGTCGACTCCAGCGACGAGGCTCATCTATTCACGCTCCAGCTCGACCTTCGTGGGCTTGCCCGCAACTTCGATGACACTCACACTAGCGATGTCGGCGGGGCCGCGCGCCACCAGGGCAACTGTTTCAGAAACTGTTTCGACGGTGATGACCGTGTCGCCGTCGACGTCGGAGAGCGTCAGGCCCTCTTCCGGTGCGCCCCAGACCTCGAGGGTGATCGCCTCGAACGGCTCGTCGCCGAGGGTCTGCCCCGGCTCGACGCGCGGGATGATCGCGCCGTAGCGGACGTACAGCGGGAAGGTCTCCAGGCCGTGCTCGGTGTCGACGTAGCGTCCGCCCTCGACGACCTCCTTGGTCCAGAAGTCGATCCACCTGCCCCGCGGAAGGTAGACCTTGCGGCGTCCGGACGGGTCGTTGACCGGGGCGACCAGGAGGTCGCGGCCGAGCCGGTACTCCTGGTCGGCGGTCCAGGCGATCGGGTCGTCGGGGGTGTCGACGTTCAGGCCGCGCAGCATCGGCTCGCCGGTGCGGGCCGAGCGGACCGCCGCCGAGTACAGGTACGGCGCCAGCGAGTAGCGCAGTTCGAGCGATTCGACCGCGAGCCGCTCGGCCTGCTCGCTGAACTCCCACGGCTCGCGGGTGGTGGTGCCGTGGTAGCGCAGCAGCGGGGAGAGCGCGCCGAACTGGGCCCAGCGGATGTAGAGCTCGTCCGACGGGCGGCCGTTGAAGCCGCCGGTGTCGTGCGACCAGTAGGGGATGCCCGAGAGGCCGTGGCTGATGCCGCCGCGGATGGTGCCGCCCAGGCCCGCCCAGGTGGTCTGGACGTCGCCGGACCACTGGGCGGCGTGGCGCTGCCCGCCGAGGTAGGACGAACGGGCCCAGACCAGCTCGTGGCCGTTGATCTCCCGGGTGACCTCGCACACCGCGTCGTTGTAGAGCAGGGTGTAGACGTTGTGCAGCTCGGTGCCGGTCATGCCGTTGTGGGCCACGGAGTCGAACGGGACGCCCTCGGCGAAGTCGGTCTTGTAGGCGGCCGCGCCGGCGCGCAGCGGGCCCCGCAGCAGTTCCTTCCACCACTCGACGGCGTCGGGATTGGTGAAGTCGACGATGCCGCCGGGCTCGTGCGAGCCGTTCCAGGTGTCGGCCACGTAGGTCTCGCCGGCGGCGTTCTTGAGGAAGTAGCCCTTGCTGTCGCCCTCGGCGAACACCGGGGACTTGTGGGAGATGTAGGAGTTCATCCACAGGCAGACCTTGAAGCCCTGCTCGGCCAGATCGGCGAGCATCTTCTCGGGCTCGGGGAAGGCGGCCGGGTCCCACTGGAGGTCGGACCAGTGGGGCTCGTGCTGCCAGAAGGTGTCCAGGTGGAGCACGTCGCAGGGGATGCCCCGCTCGCGGATCTTCTTGGCCCGGTCCATCACGCGGTCCTGGCTGTCCCGGAAGAAGCCCGAGGAGATCCAGGTTCCGAACGCCCACTTCGGGGGGAGCACGGGGCGGCAGGTCAGCGCGTCGAAGCGCTCGAGGAACTCCAGGGGGCCGGGCGCGTCGAGGACGAAGTACTCCAGGACCTCGTCGGGGGCGACGATCTCGACGGCGCCGTGCGTGGCCTGGGCCATGTCGAACTCGACCGGGGCCCCGGAGTTGACCAGGACCGCGTAGCCGCGGTCGGACAGGTAGAGCGGCACGTTCTTGTAGGCGCGGATGGACTCCGAGCCGAAGGCGTCGAAGTTCCAGATCACCGGGCGCTGGCCGCGGGCGTTGAGCGGGGCGAAGCGCTCGCCGAACCCGGCGAACGCCTCGTCGGGCGGGCAGGTGAAGGACTCGTGGTAGGCGGCCGGTTCGCCGTCGACGAGGGACCGTCCGAACGGCAGGGTGCGCAGGCGTCCGGAGATGTCCTGCTCGCCGGGGTTCTGGGCGACCAGGGTGCGTCCCGAGGCGTCCTCGTAGCGCAGCGACCAGGTCGCGAGCGTGGCTACGGCGCGCACCGGGCCGGCGTCGACGGTGACGGTGCCGCCCTCGACCGAGACCTTGGCCCGATCGTAGGTTCCGGCGTGGACCATCTCGGTGATCCGCTCGGAGGCGGGGCGGGCCGCCGGGTCGGCCGAGAGGCGGGCGCGCACCACGCCCTCGGCGACGGCGGCGAGGTCGACGTAGAGTTCCTCGTCGGCCGAGGTGCGGGCCTTGAGCAGGACCGAGGCGGGGCCGGCCTCGACGACCTCGGCGGCCCGGACCGCCGACAGGCCCTCCTCACCGGGGCCGCGCTGGTGCAGCTCCGGGGGCTCGGCGAAGAAGAACTCGCGTGCGACCAGCGGTGGGCGGTAAGGCATCGTGTCTCCTGCAGTTCGAGGTTTCCAACTTGCTCGCCTCTCACGGCGAACCCTGCGGGCCGCCGCTGCGGCCCCGCGCCGCCGGTCCGGTCCGGTGGGCGTCGCCTTTAGTTTATCGACTAATCCAACAAATGACATCGGGGGGCATTGCATTACTTCATGCGAACCCGGGTACTGCCCCACTACCCTGAATGAGAGACCAGAGGAACCGAACGCTCCCTGCGAGGTGTCGAGATGTCAACCGTCCGCTCCAGCTTGACCGAAGAGAACCGCAAGATAGCCGCCGACGCGCTCCAGGGCGCCCTGGTCGACCTCATCGACCTGTCGCTGATCGGCAAGCAGGCCCACTGGAACGTCTACGGGAAGCACTTCCGCTCGCTCCACCTCCAGCTCGACGAGACCGTCAACACCGCCCGCAACGCGGCCGACACCGTCGCCGAGCGCGCCATCGCGATCGGCGCCAGCGCCGACGGGCGGGCGCTCACGGTCGCCGACGAGTCCTCGGCTCCCAAGATCGAGCCCGGCCAGATCGCCGACAGCGAGGTCGTCTCCCTGTTCATCGACGCCTACACGGCGATCATAGGCAAGATGCGCGAACGCATCGAAGTGACCGACACCGCCGACCCGGTCACCCAGGACATCCTCATCGGCATCACCGCCGAGCTGGAGAAGCAGTCCTGGATGTTCCAGGCCGAATTGAACTGAGGGCCCGGGTTCGCACCCCCGGACCCTCACCCTCTGTCGAACGGTCGGCGTCAGCCGGCTTGGCAGGTCACCGACGGCTCAGCGCTGGTTCCCGATCCGATGAAGCCGAACACCTCCCTGGTCTGGCCCGCGCCGACGCCGGCGTTCCAGCCCACGTCGCCCGCGGTCACCGTCGACCCCGAGGTCGAGATGTCGGCGTTCCACGAACTGGATATGGACTGCCCGCTCGGCCAGTCCCACGTGAGCGTCCAGCCGTCCACGGCCGCCTGGCCCGCGGTGACCGACACATTGGCCTGCCAGCCCGAGCCCCAGTCGTTGACCACCTCGATCCGGGCGGTGCAGTCGCCGTCCGCGGGCGGGGTGGTCTCGTCGGGCGGAGTGGTGTCGTCGGGCGGGGTGGTCTCGTCCGGGTCGCCGCCGAGGGCGTTCAGGACCGCGTCGTAGGCCGGCTTCTTGCTGCCGTCGTCGTTGAACAGCAGCGGGTCGCCCTGGCCGTCGAACACGTCGGGCACCCACGAGTCGCTGTCGCGCACGCCCCAGACCGTCACGCCCGAGCAGTCGGCCAGGTTGGTGCAGATGTTCACCACGCGCTCGAAGTCCTGCGCCTGCTGCTCGAACATCTGCTGGCTGCTGGGCAGGTCCATGCGGATGTCCAGCTCGGTGATGCGCACCTTCAGGCCGAGGTCGGCGAAGCGCTGGAGGTTCTGCTCCATGTTGCCGGGCACCTGGCCCAGGATCAGGTGGGCCTGGAAGCCCATCCCGTCCAGCAGGCCCTGGTTCACCAGGCCCTGCGCCAGCTCGTAGTACCGGTCGGACTTGGCGTTGATCCCGTCGATGGAGTAGTCGTTCATGTATAGGTCGGCGTTCGGGTCGGCCTGGCGGGCGAACTCGAACGCGTCGGTGATGTAGCTCTCGCCGAGCCCTTGGAGCCAGAACGAGTCGCGCAGCTGGCCGTTGTTGTCGCTGACGACCTCGTTGACCACGTCCCAGGCGAACACGTCGCCCTCGAAGTGGTCCATCACGGTCGTGATGTGGTCCTGCATCGACTGGCGCAGCGTCTGGCCGGACTCGTTCTCGACCCAGTCGGGAGACTGGCTGTGCCAGACCAGGGTGTGCCCGTAGACGGACTGCCCGTTCTGCTGGGCGAAGGCGACCAGCGTGTCGGCCTGGCCGAAGTTGTACTGGCCCTTGCTGGGCTGCAGGGTCTCCATCTTCATCACGTTCTCGGCGGTGACCGAGTTGAACTCGGTGGCCACGATGTCGCGATAGGTCTGGTCGTTCTGGAGTTTGTTGACGTCGACGGCGACGCCGATGTCGATGCCGAGCGCATCTGCGGCACCGCGGAGGGTGGTCTGCGCATGGGCGTACTGGGCCGACAGCGCGACGCCGGCGAACGCCACGACCGCGGCCACGATCCCCGCGATCCATGCTCGACGGCGGGTGCGAGTTTGCAACACTATTGCTCCTCATGCTTCTGCCGCGCGTGAGGGAACGAGGCTGTTCCGAAGTACTTGGCCCCACCGGAGGCGGAGCGCTCCCAGTGAGGTGAGCACAGCCTAGCGGATACATAGATCTTGGTCAATGCCGCCAGATCGGCGGGACCCGGAGACGACGGAGGGCGGGCCCCGCAATCGGGCCCGCCCTCCGCTCGCGAGCTATTTGGCGACGACCGAGACCATCCGGCCCGGAATCACGATGACCTTCTTGACGTCCTTGCCGGCCACGTTCGCGGCCACCTTCTCCTCGGCCAGCGCGGCCTCGCGCACCGTCTCCTCGGCGGCGTCGGCGGCCACCTCGATGCGGCCGCGCACCTTGCCGTTGACCTGCACCGGATAGGTGACGGTCTCCTCGACCAGGTAGCGCTCCTCGGCCACCGGGAAGTCCGCGTAGGCGATCCCCCCGTCGTGTCCCAGGCGCTCCCACAGCTCCTCGGCGATGTGCGGGGCCACCGGGGCGGCCATCTTCACCAGCGCCTCGGCCACGCTCCGCGGCACCTCCTCCAGGCCGGTCACGTGGTTGTTCAGCGTGATCAGCTTGGCCACGGCGGTGTTCATCCGCAGGTGCCGGTAGTCCTCGTGGACCCCGGCGATCGCCTTGTGCAGCTCCTTCAGCGTCGCCTCGTCCGGCTCGGCGTCGACCACGACGACCTCTCCGGTGTCCTCGTCGACGATGTTGCGCCACAGGCGCTGCAGGAACCGGTGCGAGCCGACCACTGCGCGGGTCTCCCACGGCTTGGAGTCGGCCAGCGGGCCCATCGACATCTCGTAGACCCGGAACGTGTCGGCCCCGTACTCGGCGCACATGCCGTCGGGGGTGACCACGTTCTTCAGGGACTTGCCGATCTTGCCGAACTCGCGGTTGACCTTCTCGCCCTGGTAGTAGAAGACGCCGTCGCGCTCCTCGACCTCGTCGGCGGGCACGTAGACCCCGCGCGCGTCGGTGAAGGCGGGCGCCTGGATGTAGCCCTGGTTGAACAGGCGCCGGAACGGCTCGGGGCTGGAGACGTGGCCCAGGTCGTACAGGACCTTCTGCCAGAACCGGGCGTACAGCAGGTGCAGGACCGCGTGCTCGACCCCGCCGATGTACAGGTCGACGCCGCCGACGTCGCCCTCGCCCTGCGGGCCCATCCAGTACGACTCGTTGGCCGATTCGGCGATCCGCTCCGAGTCGTGCGGGTCGGTGTAGCGCAGCTGGTACCAGGACGAGCCGGCCCAGTTCGGCATCGTGTTCAGCTCGCGGGTGTAGGTCTTCGGTCCGTCGCCCAGGTCCAGCTCGACCTCGACCCACTCCTTGGCCCGGCCCAGCGGCGGCTCGGGCGCGGTGTCGGCGTCCTCGGGGTCGAAGGTCTTGGGCGAGAAGTCCTCCATCTGCGGCAGCTCGACCGGCAGCATCTCCTCGGGCAGCGCCACCGGCAGGCCCGTCTCGTCGTAGACGATCGGGAACGGCTCGCCCCAGTAGCGCTGGCGGCTGAACAGCCAGTCGCGCAGCCGGTAGGTCACCGTGGCCTCGCCGCGGCCCTTCTCGGCCAGCCAGGCGGCGATCCGCGCCTTGGCCTCGGGGACCTTCAGCCCGTTCAGGAAGTCCGAGTTGACGCACACGCCGTCGACGTTGTCGGTGAAGGCCGACTCGCCGTCCCACTCGTCCTTGCCCGCGACGACCTGGCGGATCGGGACGCCGAAGGCCCTGGCGAAGGCGAAGTCGCGCTCGTCGTGGGCCGGGACGGCCATGATCGCGCCGGTGCCGTACCCGGCCAGCACGTAGTCGGCGATGAAGACCGGGATGCTCTCGCCGTTGACCGGGTTGGTCGCGTAGCCGCCGATGAACACGCCGGTCTTCTGCTTGGCGTCGGCCTGCCGCTCGACGTCGGTCTTCGCGGCGGCCTCGTTGCGGTAGGCGGTGACGGCCTCGGCCGGGGTCGCGTGCCCGCCCTTCCACGCCTCGGGGGTGCCGGCCGGCCAGGCCTCGGCGGTCAGCGCGTCGACCAGCTCGTGCTCGGGGGCCAGGACCATGTACGTGGCCCCGAACAGCGTGTCGGGCCGGGTGGTGAACACCCGGATGTCCCCCGCGTAGGTCGCGAAATCGGCGTAGGCGCCGGTGGACTTGCCGATCCAGTTGCGCTGCATGGTCTTCAGCGAGTCGAACCAGTCCAGGCCGTCCAGGTCGCTCAGCAGCCGCTCGGAGTAGGCGGTGATGCGCAGCATCCACTGCTTCAGGGTCCGGGTGTAGACCGGGAAGTTCCCACGCTCGCTGCGGCCCTCGGCGGTGACCTCCTCGTTGGACAGCACCGTGCCCAGGCCCGGGCACCAGTTCACCGGCGCCTCGGTGACATAGGCCAGGCGGTGGGAGTCGACGGCGCGGCGGCGCTCGACCTCGGTCAGCTCAGACCAGGCCCGCCCGTCGGGCGCGGACTTCTCACCGGACTCGAACCGCGCGATCAGCTCGGCGATCGGCCGGGCCCGGTCGGCCTCGGTGTCGTAGTAGGAATTGAAGATCTGCAGGAAGATCCACTGCGTCCACTTGAAGAAGTCCGGGTCGGTGGTGGCGAACTCCCGACGGGTGTCGTAGCCCATGCCCAGGGTCCGCAGCTGCTCCTTGTAGCGGGCGATGTTCTCGGCGGTGATCTCGGCGGGCTGGCGGCCGGTGGCCACGGCGTACTGCTCGGTGGGCAGGCCGAAGGCGTCGAAGCCCATCGGGTGCAGCACGTTGTACCCGGCCATGCGCAGGTAGCGGGAGTACACGTCGGTGGCGATGTAGCCCAGCGGGTGGCCCACGTGCAGCCCCTCCCCCGAGGGGTAGGGGAACATGTCCATCACGAACTGCTTCGGGGCCCCGGCCCGAGGGTGGTCCGGCTCGGCCAGGTCGCCGGCGGGATTGGCCGCCCGGAAGGTCCGCTCGGACTCCCAGCGGGCCTGCCAGCGCGGCTCGATCTCATTGGCCAGGCGGGCGTCGTATCGGTACGTCGGTTCGCTCATCGGTGGTCATCCTGTGGCTCGTGTGCTTCTTCGGTTTCGGTCGGCGTATTCGGGGAATCTAACCCAGACACGAAAAAACCCCTGAACACGCCGGGCCAATTTATGGCTCGCAAGCTCGCCAAGGGGGTCGCCGCGCTGAGGTTCAGATCAGCACGGCTATATAAGAAGCAGCTCGAATCGCCGAGGCATGGCCCCAGTGTAGCCGATCGCTCCGCAGGTGGCGCGGCCTATTCGGTGGGGCTGTCGAGCTGGGAGCGGCCGAGTACGATTGCGGGCAAGCGACGATCACGGCACGCCTTCCCCGCTCCATGAACCACATCCCCGGGAGGACCATTGGCTTTCGAGTCATCCCCGCAGCAGGCACAGGCGCAGGCGCCGACACCTTTGAGCCCGCAGGAGTTCAAGGCGACGGCCGAGGCGATCCTGACCAATGTCGAGTGGGTCATCGAGGGCAAGGCCCCGACGATCCGGCTCGCTCTGGCGGTGATGCTCGCCGAGGGCCATCTCTTGCTCGAGGACGTGCCGGGGGTGGGCAAGACCCAACTGGCCAAGGCCCTGGCGAAGTCGGTCGACTGCACCGTCCGGCGCATCCAGTTCACCCCCGACCTGCTGCCTTCGGACGTGACCGGAGTCAGCGTCTTCGACCCCGAGAAGCGCGACTTCGTCTTCAAGGCCGGAGCGATCTTCGGCAACCTGATCCTCGGCGACGAGATCAACCGGGCCAGCCCCAAGACCCAGGCCGCGCTCCTGGAGTGCATGGAGGAGCGCCAGGTCACCGTCGACGGCAACACCTACCGGCTGCGCAGCCCGTTCATGGTCATCGCGACCCAGAACCCGGTGGAGATGGAGGGCACCTACCCCCTCCCCGAGGCCCAGCGCGACCGCTTCGCCGCCCGCCTGGCCATCGGCTACCCGGACGTGGGCGCCGAGCTGGCGATGCTCGACCACCGCGGCGAGTTCAACCCGCTGGAAGCACTCAAACCCGTGTGCGACGGCGAGACCGTGGTGCGCATGATCGCGACCGCCCGCGCCGTCCACCTGGCCCCCGAGCTCAAGCGCTACGCGGTGGACCTGGTCAACGCCACCCGCTCCAACGCGCAGCTCAAGCTCGGGGCGAGCCCGCGGGCGACGCTCCAACTGCTGCGGTGCGCGCGGGTCCTGGCGGCCATGGACGGCCGCGACTTCGCCCTGCCCGACGACATCCAGCAACTGGCCGTCCCGGTGCTGGCCCACCGTCTCATCCCGACCGCCGAGACCACCATGGGCGGCGGCGACAGCACCGCGATCGTGGCCGACATCCTCCGCCACGTCCCGATCGTCTCCCAACCGGGGAGGTACTAGGGGTGGAGCTCACCGGGCGCGGGAAGACCCTGCTGGCCGTGAGCCTCGCGGTCGGACTCACCGCCCTGGCGGTGGGCGAGGGAGACCTGCTTCGGGCCGCCATGCTGGCCGCGGTCGCGCCACTGGGCGGACTGCTGATGCTGCGCTGGACGCGCCCGCTCCTGGAGTCGAACCGGATCCTCAATCCGGCGCAGGTCGAGGCCGGCCAGCACACGCAGGTGCGGCTGGGCATCCAGAACATCGGCAGGCGCCGGCCCCCGGCGCTGATGCTGGAGGACCGCATCCCCTACCGGCTGGGAAACCGGCCCCGTCTGGTGCTCGAGCGCCTGGCCCCGGGTTCGCGGAGCGTGGTGAACTACACGATCACCCCCGGCGCGCGCGGCTCGTACGAACTGGGACCGCTGCGGGTGCGCTCGTCCGACCCGTTCGGCCTGGCCGTGTCCAACCAGGAGTTCCCGATGACGACCGAGCTGATCGTCACCCCGCGCATCCAGCCGCTGCCGAGCCTCAGGCTCCCCGGCGGCGCGGGGCTGTCATCGGACGAGTCTCAGGCGCAGGCGGTGTCGATCACCGGCAGCGACGACATCGCCATCCGCGAGTACCGCCACGGCGACGACCTGCGCCGCGTCCACTGGAAGGCCAGCGCGCACCGCGGTGAACTGATGGTGCGCCGCGAGGAGCAGCCCTGGGAGAACTCGGCCACGATCCTCCTGGACACCCGCCGGGGCGCCCACCGCGGCGACGGCGACCAGTCCAGCTTCGAGTGGATGGTGGAGGCCGCCGCCTCCGGCACGGCTCGCATGACGCGCGACGGCATGTCGCCGCGGCTGGTGACCGCCGACGCCGAGTTCGAGTGCCGCCGGGGCGACTACTCCCAGGCGCTGCGGTACCTGGCCACGGTCGTGGTCGGGACCGGTTCGCCGATCGAGCACATGGTGGAGAAGACCAAGCGGCACCGCTCGGCCTCGGCGCTGGTGGCCCTGCTCGGCCACCTTTCGCCCGAAGAGGCCGCGCTGCTGGCGCAGTTGGCGCGCCGCGGCGGGCACTGCGCCGCGCTCCTGCTCGACCCCGTCCGCTGGGGGCCCTCGCACGGTCCGGGCGACCCGCGCGAGGCGGCCTTCACCCAGCAGCACCACCGGGCCGCCGCGACATTGAGGAGCGGGGGCTGGCAGGTCATGCCGGTCGTCGCCGGGACCGATCTGCGGCGGATATGGGCCCGCCTCGGAATGTGGAAAGCGGTGGCGGCGTGAACTCACAGCGGCACGCCACACTCGTGGCCGCGGCGAGCATCGCGATCACCCTGACGCCGATGCTGGGCCTGTTCTCCGGGCTGGGCTGGACGATTCCGCTGCTGGCGACGATCGCGGTCATCTCCGGCTCGGCGGGACTGGTACGCGCCGGCGGGCGCGGCCAGGGACTCCAGACGCTGGCGATGGCCGGCGCGCTGCTGGTGCTGCTGACGGTCGGGTTCGGCGGCGGCACCGGGTTCCTGTTCGTCGTGCCGACCCCGGCCACCTTCGAGCACTTCGCGAACCTGGCCGCCGCCGGGATCTCCGACATCATCGTGCTGGCGCCCCCCGTCGAGGCCGAGGGCGGCATCCTGTTCCTGACGATGTTCGGCGTCGGCCTCGTGACGATCCTCCACGACATGTTCATCGTCGGGCTGCGGACCCCGGCCCTGGCCGGGCTGACGCTGCTGACGATGTACCTGGTGCCGGTCTCGGTCTCCCCCGAGGCCACCTCCTGGTTCTGGTTCATCCTCCCCGCCGCCGCCTACCTGTGGATCCTCGCCGACGACAACCTGCGGCGCGTCTCCCGCTTCGGGCACCGGTTCACCGGCCAGGGCCACCTGGTGGGCCCGCGCTTCCCCTCGCCGCTGGCCGCCTCCGCGAGGGTCAGCGGAGCGCTGTTCGTCGCCGTCACGCTCGCCCTCCTGACGATCATCCCGACCAACACCTCCGGCCTGCTCGACCAGGTGGCCCAGGGCTACGGCGAGGGCGACGGGCTCGGCGACGGCTCCTTCGGGGCCGTCGACCCCTGGGCCCAGCTCGGCGGCGCCCTCAACCGGCCCGACACCATCGAGGTCGCCCGTGTCACCACCGACGATCCGACCCCGTTCTACATGCGGATGCACGTGGCCGACGACCTCGTCCCCGACCGCGGTTTCGGCCCCGGCGACTGGGACGACGTCCAGCCGCTGGACACCTTGCCCTACGACGGCGGCGACGTCTACTCGGCGACCGTGGAGAACCTGGAGCTGATCGACGAGGTCGCGCCCGTCTACGGCGACCCCGTCTCGGTCGACCTGGGCGACGAGTGGGGCGTGGAGTCCGAGACCGGCGTCATCCGCAGCGAGGACTCCAGCATGGCCGACGTGGACGAGTTCTCGTTCGAGTTCACCGACTTCCAGTTCGACGAGAACATACTGGCCGGGACCGACCCGCTTCCGGAGGACGACCCGATCCGCCAGTACTACACCGACCACCCCGGGGACATCCCCGAGCTCGACGACTACGTCGAGGAGGCCACCGCCGGGGCCGATAGCGACTTCGACAAGGTTCGGGGCGTGCTCGACTTCCTGTCGACCGAGAACGGCTTCACCTACGACGAAGAGGTCGGCAACAGCGGCAACGACGAGGCGATCCTGAACTTCCTGGAGTCCGGGGAGGGCTTCTGCCAGCAGTACGCGAGCGCGATGGCCTGGATGCTGCGCGTGGCCGACGTGCCCACCCGGGTCGTCATCGGTCTGAGCAAGGGCAGCTACGACGGCGAGCAATGGACCCTCACCAGCAACAACTTCCACGCGTGGGTCGAGGTCTACTTCGACGGGCAGGGCTGGGTGCCGTTCGACCCGACCCCTGGCACGGGCGTGTCCGGTTCGCTCAACATCCCCTGGGACGACGAGCCCGACGAGAGCATCGAGGAGCCCGACGAGGGCACCGAGTCCCCCACCGACGAATCGAGCGCCTCCGATGAGGCCTCCGGGGCCCCCAGCGAGGAGCTTCCGGAGTCCCCGACCCCCGACAGCGACGCCGGAGCCATCGGCCAGAGCGACGACTCGGGAGGGTTCAACCCCGCGTGGCTGTCGCTGGCGCTGCTGGCGGTGCTCCCGCTGATCCCGCTGCTGTGGCGATCGGCCCTCAGGTGGACCCGGTTGCGGCCGAAGCGCCTGAGCGCCGTGAGCGCCTGGGACGAGACGGTCGACCTCGCCCGCGACTACGGCATGCCCGTGGGCGACGCGCAGACGCCGCGGCAGGCCGCGGCCTCGCTCGCGCAGGCCGTGCCGGCCTCGCGGGCGCCCGTGTCCGCGCTGGCTTCGGCGGTGGAGCTCCACCGGTACTCCGGCCGCGGCGCGCTGATCGACGGGCTCCCCGACGCGGTCAAGGATCTGCGGATCGCGCTCGACAAGAGCGTCGACCAGCGGACCCGGTTCCAGGCGATCTTCCGGCCGGCGTCCCTGGCCGATCGGTTCTCGGCCTGGCGCGAGCGCGTCTCGGGCCGCCGCGATCGGAAGCGGCCGACGCTGCGGTGGCCGCGGCGTTCGAACGCGGGCCGTCCGGGACCTGTCACAGGCCGCCCGTAGTCTGGGCGCCGTGTACGAGAGCGGAGTCAGCACAGGCTATTCACAGCCCACGCTCGACAGCCTGGGCACCCCGCTGTCCGAGGTGACGTTCTGCGTGGTCGACCTGGAGACCACCGGACTGGCCGCCGACGCCTGCGGCATCACCGAGATCGGCGCGGTGAAGGTCAAGGGCGGCAAGGTGCTCGGCGAGTTCTCCACGTTGGTCAATCCCGGGGAGCCGATCGATCCGAGGGTGACACGGCTGACCGGCATCACCGACGAGATGGTGGCCGACGCTCCCGGCGTCGAGGCCGTGCTGCCGATGTTCCTCGAGTTCGCGTCCGGATGCACGCTGGTGGCGCACAACGCGGGCTTCGACATCGGGTTCCTGCGCCATGCCTGCGAGCTGTGCGACACCCGCTGGCCGCGGCCGCCGGTGATCGACACGGTCGTCCTGGCCCGGCGCCTGACCGAGCGGAGCGAGATCCCCAACCGTCGGCTGGGGACGCTGGCGCGGCTGTTCGGCTCGCCGGTCACACCGAACCACCGCGCGCTGGACGACGCCCGCGCCACCGTCACCGTCCTGCACGGACTCATCGAGCGCGCCAGCGGCCACGGCGTGGTGACCGACGCCGACCTGGCCGAGTTCTGCCGGGCGATCCCCTCGGAGCTGCAACGGCGCAAGCGGCACCTGGCCGACGGGCTCCCGCACGCGCCCGGCGTCTATATCTTCCGCGACGCCGACGACCGGGCGCTCTACATCGGCGTGTCGGTGGACGTGGCCGCGCGGGTCCGCAGCTACTTCTCGGCGGCCGAGCAGCGGCGGCGGCTGCGGGACATGATCGCCTCGGCCGAGCGGGTGGAGGTCGTCGAGTGCGCGCACCGGCTGGAGGCCGGGGTGGCCGAGCTGCGGCTCATCTCGGGCGGCAAGCCGCCCTACAACCGGGCCCAGAAGCATCCGGAGCACCGCAGCTGGGTGCGGCTGACCGACGAGCCGTATCCGCGCCTGACGATCTCCAGGAAGCCTCCGCGGCCGGGCGAGCCGCGCCTCGGGCCGTCCTCGGGAACCCAGGCCCAGGCCGCGATCGACGCGATCGAGGAGGCGCTGCCGATCCGGCGGTGCAAGACCCGCCTGTCGCCGAAGCGGACCTCGCCCTCGTGCATCCTCGGCGAGATCGGGCGGTGCCCCGAGCCGTGCCGCCACGAGGTCTCGGTCGAGCAGTACGCCCGGATCGCGGCCGAGACCGCCCGGGCGATGGACGACCCGGCCCCGGTGGCCGAGGCGGTGACCGGGCGCCTGGCCGAGTTGGCCGGGGCCGAGCGCTTCGAGGCCGCCGCCGCCAAGCGCGACGAGCTGACCGCGTTCCTGTCGCTGGCCGCCTCCACCCAGCGGCTGCGCCGCCTGGTCGACGCCGGGGAGATCATCGCCGCCGGGCGGGCCCCGTCCGGCGGCTGGGAGGTGGCGGTGATCCGCCACGGCCTCCTGGCCGGAGCGGTGCGCACGCCCCCGCGGGTCGATCCGATGCCGCTGATCGGCCAGACCCGCCGGACCTCCCGCGCGGTCGAGCCGGCCGGCGACGTCCTCGACGCCGCCCACGCGGCGGAGGCGAGCCTGCTGCTCCAGTGGCTGGCCCGCCCGGAGGTGCGCCTGGTCTCGGTCGAGTCGGAGTGGTCGTGTCGGCTCGACGGCGCCGAGCGCTGGAGGGACCACCTGAACCCCGGGTGACCATTCGCTATGCGACATTTCGCCCAGAGCCGGATTCGGAACCCTTTGCGCCTCTTGCGAATCGGCTCCAGTGATGAAATCCGACAACCGCAAGTGTCGATTCTCACCGAGGATCGTTGTACATCTAGAATGCGGTCATCTCTGGGCATCGGAGGCTCTTCATGTTGCGCGCATTGCTTTCGGCTACTCGGTCGGCGAGGCAGGAGGACCCCTGGAACCTCGCCGGGCGCGTCGCAGAGCTCGAGGCCGCCCACCGCGCGAACTGGCGTGAACCGGACCTCCTGCTGGTCAGACGCGCCTACCGCATCGCCGAGCAGATGCACCGGGGCCAGGCCCGCAAGTCGGGTGAGCCCTACATCACGCACCCGATCGCGGTCTCGACCATCCTGGCCGAGCTGGGCGTCGACACCTCCACGATCGCGGCCGGGCTCCTGCACGACACCGTCGAGGACACCAGCTATTCGCTGGAGTCGCTGCGCAGCGACTTCGGCGGCGAGATCGCGATCATGGTCGACGGGGTCACCAAGCTCGACAAGATCCACCTGGGCTCGGCGGCCGAGGCCGAGACGTTCCGCAAGCTCGTCCTGACCGCGGGGCGGGACATCCGGGTCATGGTCATCAAGCTGGCCGACCGGCTGCACAACATGCGGACCATCAAGTTCAAGAAGCGCGCCAGCCAGATCCGCATCGCCGAGGCCACCAAGGACGTCCTCATCCCGCTTGCCGACCGGCTCGGCCTCTACGTCATCAAGCGCGAGCTGGAGGACATCGTCCTCGAGACGCTGGAGCCGGAGGTCTTCACGCGCATCCGCGAGCACCTGGGCTCGGACACCGACCGGCTGCGGCAGGTCGCCGAGATCGTGCCGCAGGTGCGGCGGGCCCTGCGCGCCTACAAGGTCTCGGCCAAGCTCATCGACCGGCCCCGGCACCCCTACTCGGTGTACCGGGAGATGCAGAAGCATCCGGGGACCGGCCCGGCCGACCCGCCGCGCCTGGTGGTGGTCGTGGACGGCCCGCTGACCGACTGCTACGCGGCGCTGGGAGCCATCCACGCCCAGTGGAAACCGGTCGGCGGGAAGTTCCGGGACCTGATCGCGGCCAAGAAGTTCAACCTGTACCAGTCGCTGCACACGGCGGTGAACGGGCCGGGCGGGACGAACGTGGAGTTCCTGATCCGGACCAAGGAGATGCACGAGACCGCCGAGATCGGGATCGTGGCCGGTCTCAAGGACCCCGGCGCCGATCCGGCGCAGGTGCAGCTGCCGTGGCTGCGGCGGCTGCTTGACTGGCAGCACGAGATCGCCGACTCCGGGCAGTTCCTGGACTCGCTGCGGTGCGACCTGGCCGACCAGGACATCCTGGTCTTCACCGGGCGCGGCGAGCAGGTGATGGTCCCCAAGCACGCCAGCCCGGTGGACGTGGCCTACTGCTCGGGCCCCTCGACCGGTCACCGGCTGATCGCGGCGTACGTCAACGGCGAGATCGCGCCGCTGTCGCAGCCGCTGAAGGACGGCGACTCGATCGAGCTGGTGCTGACCAACGAGCAGCCCTACGGTCCTTCGAAGCAGTGGCTCGAGCACGCCAAGACCCCCGAAGCGCAGCTGCACATCGGCGACTGGTTCGACTCGCGGGAGGACCTGGAGAACACCGGCGAGCTGCCGGTCGTGCCGATGCAGCGGTTCGAGGACGAGGTCAAGGACGGCAAGAACCGCCTGTGGCGCTCGCTGATCAGGCGGGGCCGCGGCCTGGCCGGGGAGCAGCCCCTCCACGGGGTGGCGTCCTCGCTGGGATACCCGGACCTGGACTCGATGTACCTGGCGCTGGCCCGCGAGAAGCTCGACCCGGACGAGCTGGCGGACAAGCTCATCACCACCGTCGACCGCTACTGAGCGGTCGCACCGGACGCGAGAGGCGGGCCGCGCCTTCCGGTGCGGCCCGCCTGTGTTCGTCTCGGCCTTACTTGTGGCCGGCCTCGATCTCGTCGCGGCTGGTCCCGCCGTTGTCGGAGGGTTCCTCGATCGACTTGAAGAAGCCCTTGTCGGTCGGCGGCAGGGCGCCGACCCGGTTCATCTTCTTCGGCACCGGGGCGCCGGAGTACTCCAGCTCGGTGTGGCCGTGCTCGTCGGGCTCGGCCAGCGGTTGGTGCACCTCGTAGAAGCGGCCGTCCGGGTCGCGCATGAGGATGCCGGTCTCCAGGCCGTGCGCCAGAACCTCCCGGTCGTGCTGCTGGAGTCCCAGGCAGATCCGGTAGGTCAGGTAGTACGACAGGATCGGCAGCACCACGATGCCGATGCGACCGCCCCAGGTCATCGCGTTCAGGCTGATGTCGAACGTCTCGGCGAACACGTCGTTGCCGCCGGAGACCACGCCGATCAGCCAGAAGACGATCACCATGACGCCGACGCCGGTGCGGGCCGGAACGTCGCGCGGGCGCTGGAGCAGGTTGTGGTGGCCGCGGTCCTTGGTGAATCTGCGCTCGATCGCCGGATACAGCAGCGGCAGCAGGACCGACAGGCCCATGCCGACGATGCCGGGCCAGAACACCGGCGCCAGCGTGAAGTACGGGGCCATCCTGAACTCCCAGGCCGGGAATAGCCGGATGAGGCCGTCCAGGTACATGACGTAGAAGTCCGGTTGCGAGCCCGAGGAGACCACCGAGGCCTCGTACGGACCGAACAGCCAGACCGGGTTGATCTGGAACAGCCCCGCCATGGCAGCGACCACGCCCCAGATGAACAGCATGAACCCGACCTGCTTCATGACGTAGTTCGGGAACATGCGGAAGCCGACCACGTTGTGCTCGGTGCGTCCCGGTCCCGGCCACTGCGTGTGCTTCTGCGCGAACACCAGGCCGACGTGGACGGTGATCAGCGCCAACAGGATCAGCGGGAACAGGAACACGTGGAAGATGTAGATCATCGAGATGACGCTGTCGCCCGGGAAGGGCCCGCCGAACAGGGCGGCCGAGGCCCACGGGCCGATGAACGGGATCGACGCGGTCATGCCCTCCATGATGCGGAGGCCGGTGCCGGACAGGCCGTCGTCGGGCAGCGAGTAGCCGAAGAAGCCCTCGAAGAAGGCCACCCAGAACATCAGGATGCCGATCAGCCAGTTGGTCTCGCGCGGCGCGCGGAACGCGCCGGTGAAGAAGATCCGCATCATGTGGACCAGCATCGAGGCCATGAACAGCAGCGTCGCCCAGTGGTGCATCTGCCGCATGATCAGGCCGCCGCGGACCTCGAACGAGATGTCCAGCGTCGACTCGTAGGCCTTCGACATTCCCACGCCCTGGAGCGGCACGTAGGAGCCCTCATAGGTCGTGTGCGCCATCGACGGCTCGAAGAACAGGGCCAGGAACGTGCCGGTCAGCAGCAGCAGGATGAACGAGAACAGCGCGATCTCGCCGAGCAGGAACGACCAGTGGTCCGGGAAGACCTTGTTCATCAGGACCCGGGCCGGCCTGGCGAGCTTGAAGCGGTCGTCGAGCTCCCCGCCGGCCTTGGTCATCAGGCTGTCGGCATTGCCGTTGCGGCGTTTCACTCTTCATCCTCCTCGGGGAGGCTCGGGCGGTTCCAGAACGCCGGTCCCGGGGGCACCAGGAAGTCGGACGTGGCGACGAAGTGCCCCTCCTGCTCGTCAACTGTAATCGGCAGCATCGGCAGGTGCCGCGTCGCCGGTCCGAAGATCGGGGCGGCATTGTCGATCACGTTGAACTGCGACTGGTGGCACGGGCACAGGAGCCGCTGGCTCTGCTGCTCGTAGAGGCTGGCCGGGCAGCCGACGTGGGTGCAGATCTTGGAGTACGCGACGAAGTTGCCCCACATCGCGTCGACCTCTTGATACATCGGGTAGAGGTTCTCGCGCAGCTTCTCGGCGTCCTGCTCGCGCAGGTGGATCAGCAGCGTCGGGGCGTTGGCGAACTCGTTGCTGGCGCCGTGCTCGATCGCCGGGAAGACGGTGATCTGGCCTCCGACCGAGACCATGTCGGGCCGGACCAGGGCGCCGTCCTTCATCATCAGGCCGACCGGGTCGCCGTCGTTGTACCGCTCGGCGTTCCAGGCGGTGACCATGAGCGAGTCGCCGGGGTCCTTGATCAGGCCGCCGAGGGGGGCGACCGCGGCCAGGCCGAGCGGGGCGGCGCCCAGCAGAGCGGCCTTGACAAGGAACGGACGGCGCTTGAGCCCCATGTCCTCGACCGTCGTGTCGACCGTGGACTCCGCGATGCGGCGGTCCTCCGTGGACGAGCCGCCGTCGTGGCGGTCCTGGACCAGCTCCTCGACCGGCAGCAGCTTCTTGGCCCAGGTCAGGACGCCCACGGCGAACAACAGCAGCGACAGGCCCAGCGTGACGCCGAGGATCGGCGTGTACCACGTCTGCGGGTCGCGCCAGGAGGCGGTGCCGTCGTACTCCCAGGGCCACCAGATGTAGGCCACCACGAACAGGGTCGCGAACAGGCCGGCGCCGAGGAAGAGCCCGCCGACGATGCGCTCCATGCGCTTCTCGGCACCGGTCCCCGGCTTGGGGAACCGCGGCTCGTAGTGGATGATCTCGATGTCGTCCCGGCGCAGGCCCTCGCGGTAGACCTCGAAGCGAGTGAGCTTCGGATCGCTCAGGTCCACTTCGTCGGGCCGGTTCTCATCGTTGTGGGCACTCACGATTTACCTGCAATCCAGAGCGTGGCCAGCAGCAGCGCGCTGATGCCGACCAGGAAGATGGCGAGACCTTCCGTCGAAGGTCCGAATCGTCCGAGGTCGAATACGCCGCCCGGGTCCTTGTCGTCGTTGACGATGTATTGGACGTAGGCGATGATGTCGGCCTTCTGCTCAGGGGTGAGCTCGTTGTCGGCGAAGACCGGCATGTTCTGCGGTCCGGTGAGCATCGCCTGGTACAGCTCCTCGTCGCTGACCCCGATCAGGTCCGGGGCGTGGGCGCCCGAGGAGAGCGCCCCGCCGCCGCCGGCGAAGCCGTGGCAGGAGGAGCAGTTGACGCGGTAGAGGTCGCCGCCTTCGGCGGTGTCGGCGTCCTCGACCAGGATCTCGAGGTCGTCGGGCACCTCGGCGCCGCCGCCGAGGTACTCGATGTAGGCGCCGAGCCACTCGGCCTCCTCCTCGGTGAACACCGGTTCGCCCGAGGGGGCCTGGGCGCCCTGGGCGGCCATCGGCATGCGGCCGGTGTTCACCTGGAACTCGACCGCGCCCGAGCCGATGCCGATCAGGCTCGGCCCGCGGCCCTCCACGCCCTCGCCGTTGTCACCGTGGCAGCTGATGCAGCTGGTGTCGTAGAGCTCCTGGCCCTTGACGACCTCGGAGTCGATGGCGTTGTCTTCGGCCTCCTGGGCGTACAGACTCGGCGCGAACGCCGAGTAAAGCCCGCCGACGATGACCAACGCGCCGGTGAACCTGGCCAGCGCGCCGAGGCGCTTGCGCCAGCCTCGCCGCCGTTTCGCTGATGCAGCCACGGTTGTTTGCCACCTTTATCTAGCTCGCTCACCGGTGAGGGCTGTGGGGTCCTCTCCGGCCGGGCCACCGCCTCCGGGGGGCGGGAGCCGCTTGTCTCGGGATTATGTATCACGGGCGATACCGTGAATCTGGTAGTCCGGGCCCCTGGAGCCCTAGGTGAAGTAGATCGTCAGCGGATAGATCATCGCGAACAGCGCGATCCACACGACATCGACGAAGTGCCAGTAGTAGGACACCACGATCGCAGCCGTGGCCTGGGCGGGGGTGAAACGCCCCATCGTGGAGCGGATGAGGAAGAAGATGAAGGCGACCAGGCCGCCGGTCACGTGGAGCCCGTGGAAGCCGGTCGTCAGGTAGAACATCGACCAGAAGCCGTCGCTGGCGATGGTGTGACCCTCCACGACCAGCTCCCGGTACTCGTTGACCTGGCCGAGGACGAAGATCAGGCCCATGACGAAGGTGATCGCGAACCAGCGCCGCAGCCCGTACACGTCGCCGCGCTCGGCGGCGAAGACGCCGAGCTGGCAGGTGATCGAGGAGGCGACCAGGATCACCGTGAACACCAGGGCATAGGGGAAGTTCAGGTGATGGCCGGCCTCGACCCACAGCTCCGGGGCGGCGGCGCGGATGGAGAAGTACATCGCGAACAGGCCCGCAAAGAACATCAGTTCGCTGCTCAACCACACGATGGTGCCGACGCTGACGACGTTGGGCCTCGTCAGCGAATGAATTCGGCTGGGGTCGATAGTTGCTTCGGCGGCAGTCACGCGCACATTATTACGGTCCGTCGAGTGCATCCCGCGCATGGGGTGTCTTTTCACCGCGTGTCGCCTCGGAGTAGGCTTCCGGCCTCACTCGCCCGAGTGCCCAGGTCATCCAGGGTACGGCCACAGTAGGCGGTGGATTCGGCCCGAGCGGACGCGCCGCCCTTCCCCTTTCGGTGTGGCCGGTTTAATATGCGAGGCGTGAGTACTTCAACGACTGAGTACGCGGTCCTGCTCTACAGCCACCGCCCCTCCGTGATCGAGCAGATGCGCTCGGCGATCGGCGAGGAGCCGGCCGAGGGAGTGAAGATCGAGTACGCCGTGTCCGGGGACTACGACGACGCGGTAGCGCTGATCGACAAGTACGCGATCGATCTGGTGCTGCTCGACGGCGAGGCCCAGCCGGCCGGGGGCCTGGGCATCGCCAGGCAGCTGCGCGACGAGCTCGACGACCCGCCCGCGATCGCGGTGGTCCTGGCCCGGGCCGCCGACCAGTGGCTCGCGGCCTGGTCGCGGGCCGACGCCGCCCTGACCCACCCGCTCAACCCGGTGACGACCGCCGAGACGGTAGTAGACTTGCTGGTCAGCCGCCGCTCGGCCGCATTGCCCTCGCAGCGCGCGGCCTGAGTTCCGATCCGGCTATCCCAGGGAGTCCCCCGATGACCGATACGACCTGGCCCGCTGTCCTCGCGCGCCTCTCCGGCGGCGGCCACCTCGACGAGGCCAGCGCCGACTGGGCGATGGCGCAGATCATGGCGGGCAAGGCCGACCCGGCCCAGCTCGCGGCCTTCGCGGTCCTGCTGCGCTCGAAGGGCGAGACGGCCGAGGAGATCGCCGCCATCGCCGGGCGGATGCTGGCCGAGACCACCCGCATCGACGTCTCGGACCTGGGCGTGGCGGTCGACATCGTCGGCACCGGCGGCGACGGTTCGAACAGCGTCAACATTTCCACGATGGCGGCGGTCATCGTCGCCGCCACCGGCGTGCCGGTGATCAAGCACGGCAACCGCTCCGCCTCCTCCTCGGTCGGCTCGGCCGACCTGCTGGAGGCGCTGGGGGTCGACCTCGAGGCCGAGGCCGAGCGGGTCGAGGCGTCGGTCCGCGAGGTGGGCATCGGCTTCTGCTTCGCCCGGACCTTCCACCCCGGGATGCGGCACGCCGGGCCCGTGCGGTCCGCGCTCGGCATCCCGACGGTGTTCAACGTGCTCGGCCCGCTGACGAACCCCGGCCAGCCGAAGGCGGGCCTGATCGGCTGCGCCGACCCGCGCATGGCGCCGCTGATGGCCGAGGTCTTCGCCCAGCGGGGCGCCTCGCTGTTCGTCGTCCGCGGCGACGACGGCCTGGACGAGATCTCGACGATGTCGACGACCACCGAGTGGATCGTCTCGGGCGGGCGCGTCTCGGAAGGCTCGATCGACATCGAGGAGTTCGGCCTGGTCAAGGCCGACGCCGAGGCGCTGCACGGCGGCGACATCGAGTACAACACCAAGGTCGCGCGGGACGTGTTCGCCGGGAAGGCCGGTCCCGTGCGGGACGCGGTCCTGGTCAACGCCGCGGCGGCCCTGGCCTCGCGGGAGGCCCTGATCGACGGCGTCGACCTGCACGACACGGCTCGGCGGCGCTCGATGATGCTGGCCGGGATCGAGAAGGCCCTCAAGGCGGTCGAGCAGGGCTCGGCCACGGCGCTGGTCGAGCGCTGGGCCGAGTTCAGCAGGTCCTGAGGCGCGAAGAGCGGAAGGCGGGGCACATGCCCCGCCTTTTCTCCTGCTACCGGGTGAACTCGTCCAGCTCGTCCCGGGGCGCCGGGCGCCCGGAGTCGGTGGGCGGGTCGGAGCGGATGAGGATGGCGTTGCACTCCTCGCAGCGCAGGACCTCGTCGATCGGGGCGGCCTGGATCGGGGCCATGTCGGCCGGGGACTTCTCGATCCGGCAGCTCCCGCAGCGGCGGCCGACCAGTTCGGCGGCGGCGATCGGCTGACGGGCGTGGATGCGCTCGTAGAGCTCGACGAGCCGGTCGGGGATCGCGATCGTGAGCGCCCGCCGGTCGGAGGAGGCGTCGTCGGTCTCGGTCTTGAGGCGCTCGAGCTTCCCGGCGTGGTCGGCCTCGGCCTCGGCGAGGGCGCGCTCGGCCTCCTCGGCCTGGGACCGGCTCTCGGCCAGTTCGCCTTCGAGGCCCTCGCGGCGCTCCATGTACTCCAGTTCGTCGTCCTCGAGGCTGTTCTGGCGGCGGGCCAGTGACTCCAGCTCGCTCTGGAGCCCTTCGAGCTCCTTGGGGGCGGCCGCGCCCGAGGCCATGCGGCTGCGGTCGTTCTCGGCGCGCTTGGTGACGAGCTCGACCTCCTGCTCGATGCGCTTGATGTCGCGGTCGAGGTCGGCGATGTCGGCCTGGAGGGAGGCGACGCGGTCGTTCAGCGCCTGGATGCGGCGCCGGGCCGCGGGAACGGCGTCGTCGGCCTCGAGTTTTCGGCGTCGCTGGTCGAGCTGCGTGAGAGTGGTGTCTACTGCCTGCAATTCGAGCAGGCGTCGCTGGTCGAACAGGTCGGCTTTCAAGCTCGGTTCCCCCCGGTGTTCTGGTGGATCGTCCACGGATCGGTGTCGATGTCGGAGACCGAGACGTCGTCTACGAGTTCCGACAGGTGTCCGGCCACAGTATCGAGCCAGGGCCGCTCGGTCGCCCAGTGGGCGGCGTCGATGAGCGCGGGTCCGCTGCGGGCGGTGTGCTCGCTGGCCGGATGGTGCCGCAGATCGGCGGTCAGGTAGGCGCCCGCGCCGGCCGCGGCCGCGTCGTTCAGGTAGCCGTCTCCGGCCCCGCCGGAGACGGCCACGACGCTGACGCGGCGGTCCGGCTCCCCCGCCGCGCGCAGGCCCCAGACCGTCGGCGGCAGCGCCTTCACGGCGCGGTCGACCAGGTCGGCCAGGCTCAGCGGGGCCGGCAGGCGGCCGACGCGGCCGATGCCGCGCCCCGAGCCCTCGTGCTCGGGGCCGGTGAGCGGGCGCAGGGGCCGCAGGTCGACCAGTCCGAGCCGGTCGGCCAGGGCGTCGGACACGCCCGGGTTGGCCACGTCGGCGTTGGTGTGGGCGACGTAGAGGCCGATGCGCCGCTCGATGAGGGTGTGGACCAGGTCGCCCTTGTACTCGGCCGGGTCGAGGCTGGAGACGCCGCGCAGCAGCAGCGGGTGGTGGGCGACGATGAGGTCGGCGCTGGTCGCGATCGCCTCGGCGACGGTCTCGGGCACCACGTCGACCACGCACAGGACGCGCCGCACCTCGATGTCGTCCCTGCCGCAGACCAGGCCCACGCGGTCCCATTCCTCGGCCCAGTGGCGCGGGTAGATCCGGTCGAGAGCGGCGGTGACCTCGCTGAGCTTCGGCATGGGACCAGTGTATTGAGTGGGTCCGGGACCCGAGCAGCATAGGTGTCCCGGACCCACGCGCTGTGCCGACTTACGGCTCCGCAAGCGTCGCCGTGGGTGCTAGTTCAAGGCTCCCACCTCGTCGGCCAGTCGGCGCAGCTCCGGAGCCGGCTCCCCCTTGGCGCGGTGCAGGATCTGATCGATCAGCTCGACCGCCACCGGGCGGCAGCGGATCTCGGCCGGAGCGGTCTGGTCGGCGGTGGCCAGGGCCCGGCCCGCGCGCTCGATGTCGCCGACCTGGATGCAGGCCCTGGCCATGTCGAGCCAGTGGTGAGCGCGGCGCTCGGCGACCAGTTCACCGAAGGCGCGCCGGTCGATCCGGTCGTGGATAGTCAGGGCGTCGCCGCCTTCGCCGAGCTCGACCAGCGCGGCGGCGCGGTGGAGTTTGACGTTGGTCGGCCCGAAGGAGGTGTAGTAGTAGTTCGCGTCCCTGCCGAGGATGTTCGCGGCCCGCTCGGCGCTGTCGATGAGGTCGGCGCTGGTGGCCGGCTCTCCGGCCAGGGCCGCGGCCATGGCTCCCTGGAGCAGGAGCGCGCCGTAGACGCTGATCGCGGCCGGGCCCGCCTCCTCTCCCCCGGTCTCGCTGATGAGGCCGTGGGCCACCTGGACGTTGAGGTCCAGGGCGGCCTGGTAGCGGCCGAGCGCCCGGAGCGCGTTGGCGACGCGGGTGGTGGCGATGCCGGCCAGGAGCGGGTCGTTGCCGCGCTGGGCGGCGCTGATCGCGCGGTCGGCGGCGAGCCAGGCGAGTTGTGCTTCACCGAGCTTGCGGAGCACTGTGGAGGCGATCTGGTAGACCTGCGTCATCAGTTCGGCGGCGTCGGCGCTGGTGCCGCCGACGGGGTTCTCCTCCGCGACGGGAGTGTCGCGCAGGAGCTGGATGAGCGATCGGGCCACGACCGGGTAGTGGCCCTTCTCGAAGGCGAGCCAGGCGTAGTTGACCGATCCTCTCAGGTCGGGAATGGGGGTCGGCTCTATCGGAGCCGCCTCCAGGAAGCGGCCGAGCCGCTCGTAGCGTTCGAGGGATTGGCGGATCGATTCGACCTCGACCTGGTCGAGGCAGCCGCCGAGTCCGGGCCTTCGTTTCGGTTCGCGGCCGAGGAGTTGGCCGGCGTCTATGCTGAGCGCCTCGGCGATCTCGGTGATCACCGAATACTTGTCGAGTCGCCGCACTCCTCGCTCGATCTTGTCGACCCAGCTCTTGGATTTGCCGATCTGGTCGGCGAATACCTGCTGCGACATTCCGCGGCGATGTCGCCAATATGCGACTCGCCGCCCCATCGGTTGTGTTTCCGACTCCATCAGACCCCACCGTCCTTATAGGAGTTACACGTAATGATCGGGCTTCGTGATTCCGAAGCTGTTGTTCAGTTGGCGGCGACGGCCGCTCCCGCGACCAGACGGTCGCGGCCGTCGCCTTCGGGGGGAGTTCGATTCTCGGCGGCGTCCAGAAGTCTCGGTCTTCCCAGCACGCATGCCGCCGGATTCGCGCCCCGACAATATGTATCTACAGGTTTTCGACGCCCGGCACAACGCTCGGGAGGCTCGAATGTCACTCTCCGCGAATGGGCTACTTACAGTATTCCGCGATCCGGACTGATGTCTGTCGCTTATGTGAGGCAGTGGTGGGTTTGAGACACCCGAACGCGGGAAATCTGCACATGCAGCGTGCCTATTCAGGGTCGCGCTTCGTTGTGTCGGATATGAGACACAACCGAGTCCTGGAGCGGCGCGCCCACCGGCATGCCTTCGTCACCGCCCTCGCCGTCGCGGTCGGAACCACGGCCGCGGCAGGGGGCATCGGCTTCCTGGTCGCCTTCTCGGCGCTCGCCGGATGGGTGGTGGTCGGCCTGGGCGCGGCCACGGCGCTGAGCGTGTGGCTGGAGGCGGGCCTCGATTAAGTTCAGCCGAACCACCAGGCAGCGGCCGCCCTGGTAAACGCCCCCGTCCACATTGAGGACGAGCCCGTCGCAGTAGCGCCGCGCCTGGGTCACCTGCTCCGGCTCCAGCTCGGTGGTGTCGGGGATGGTCGAGTGGCCGTGGATGACCTCCTCGCCGCCGAACGAGCGCAGCATCGCCCGCACCCGCTTCGGGCCGTCGTCGCCCATGAACTCGTGGCGGCGGGTCAGCTCGCGGAACAGCTGCCACCACTCCTCGGGCTCGTCGGAGGCCAGGACCGCCCGGACGGCGGTGTTGACCGCCTCCTCGCTGCGCCCGTACCCGAGGTAGCTCTCGGCGTCGGAGTGGACCAGCAGCGACTGGTCGACCAGGTGGACGACCCGGCGGGAGGCGAGCCAGTCGAACTCGTCCTCGGTCAGCTCCTCCAGCTCGTCCTCGAAGCCGCCGTTGAGCACCCACCAGTGCAGGAACTGCCGGTCCTGGCCCTCCACATCGGTGAAGGTCTCGTCGCCGAAGCGCTTCGAACCCAGGACCAGCACCTCGTGGTTGCCCAAGAGCGTGTCGACGGTCCCGCCGTCGGCCGCCGCCTGGCCGGCCAGGCGGCGCAGCAGGCGCAGCACCTCCACGCCCTGGCGGCCCCGGTCGAACAGGTCCCCCAGGACCCACAGCCGCGCCTCGCCGCCGGTCCAGGTGGCGTCCTCATCGACGAGCCCGCGCCCGCGCAGCGCCTCGACGAGAGCGTCGCAATGGCCGTGGATGTCGCTGGCCACGAACAGCGGACTCGATTCAGGCATGGCCCTGATACTAATGCGGGGCGGCGGCGTTCGGAGAGGATGCGGCCCGTCGCTTTCCCGGTTGCCGGTCGGGACCGGTGGGAATAGGATTTCGCCACCGCCGCCCGTCGAATCGAGAGGGATTCCCCGTGACCGACAACCCGTTCCTGACCGTCTCCGACCTGCCCTACAGCCTCCCGAAGTTCGCCGACATCGAGGTCGAGCACTACCGGCCGGCCTTCGACGCCGGCATGGACGAGCAGCTCGCCGCCGTCCGGGCCATCGCGCGGAACCCCGACGAGCCGACCTTCGAGAACACGATCGTCGCCCTGGAGCGGACCCAGGAGGGCGTGCTCGGCCGCGTCAGCCATGTCTTCTTCAACAAGAACACCTCGGACACCAGTCCCGAACTCCAGCAGATCGAGACCGAGTACAGCCCCAAGCTGGCATCCCACGAGGACTCGATCCTGCTCGACCCGGAGCTGTTCGCCCGGGTCGACTCGCTGTGGCGGCGACGCGACGAGATCGGGCTCGACGAGCAGGACGAACGGCTCCTCGAGCGGTACCACACCGAGTTCGTGCGCGGCGGGGCCGCGCTGGACGCGGACGGCAAGACCCGCCTCGAGCGGATCAACGCCGAACTGGCCGAGCTGTCGGCCAAGTACAACCAGCAGGTACTGGCCGACATCAACGACGCCGCGGTGCACGTCACCGACCGCGCCCAGCTCGACGGGCTCGGCGAGGAGGCCCTCGCCGCGGCGGCGGCAGCGGCCGCCGACCGGGATCTCGAGGGCTACCTGCTGACCATGGAGCTGTTCAGCTGCCACCCGAAGCTGGAGCGGCTGACCGACCGGAGCCTGCGCGAGCGGCTGTGGCGGGCCTCGACCTCGCGCGGCTCCGAGAACGCCTCCACGCTGCTGTCGATGGTGCGGCTGCGGGCCGAGCGGGCCCGGCTGCTGGGTTTCGACCACCACGCCGCCTACATCGCCGCCGACCAGACCGCCGGGAACGCCGAGCTCATCGCCGAGCGCCTCTCGGACCTGGCCAGGGCCTCGGTGCGCAACGCCCGCCGCGAGGCCGCCGAGCTCCAGGAGCTCATCGACGCCGAGGGCGGCGGCTTCGAGCTGGCCGCCTGGGACTGGTCCCACTACGCCGCGAAGGTGCGGGAGTCGAAGTACGGCTTCGAGTCCGAGGCGCTCAAGCCGTACCTGGAGTTGGACCGCGTCCTGTTCGAGGGCGTGTTCCACGCCGCCGAGCTGGAATTCGGCCTGACCTTCCGCGAGCGGGAGGACCTGGTCGGCTACCACCCGGAGGTCCGCGTCTTCGAGGTCTTCGACGCCGACGGGACCGCGCTGGGCCTGTTCCTGGCCGACTTCTTCACCCGCGACTCCAAAAAGGGCGGGGCGTGGATGAACGCGCTGGTGGTGCAGGCCGACTTGACCGGTGAGAAGCCGGTGGTGGTCAACAACCTCAACATCGTCAGGCCCAGCGAGGGGCAGCCGGCCCTCATCAGCGCCGACAACGTGCGGACGATGTTCCACGAGTTCGGGCACGCCCTGCACGGGCTGCTGTCGGCCTGCCGGTACGGCAAGACGTCGATGACGTCCACGCCGAGGGACTTCGTCGAGTACCCCTCGCAGGTCAACGAGATGTGGATCCGCTGGCCCGAGGTGGTCGCGAACTACGCGCGCCACCACGAGACCGGCGAGGCCGCGCCCGCCGAGCTGCTCGAGCAGTGGGGCGACTCGGGCTCGTTCGGCGAGGGTTTCGCCTCGACCGAGTACCTGGCCGCGGCCATTCTCGACCAGGCATGGCACCGGCTCTCCCCCGAGGAGGTGCCGGAGGCCGGCGACGACCCCGCCGCGGCCGTCGAGGACTTCGAGCGCGCGGCCCTGACCGAGGCCGGCATCGCGGTGGACCAGATCGCGCCGCGCTACCGCTCGGGCTATTTCGCGCACATCTTCGCGGGCGGCTACTCGGCCGGGTACTACTCCTACATCTGGTCGGAGATCCTGGACGCCGACACCGTCGAGTGGTTCAAGGAGAACGGCGGCCTGACCCGCGAGAACGGCGACCACTTCCGCGAGCACCTGCTGAGCCGGGGCGGCTCGATCGACCCGATGGAGTCCTACCGCCGCTTCCGCGGCCGCGACGCCGAGATCGACCCGCTTCTGGAACGCCGCGGCCTCAAATAGGGGCCGGTTGAGCCGGGGCCGTACGGCCTCGGCTCACAGTGCCATGGGGATCTCGAACGGGGAGGCCACCGGGAAGTACGACTCGAGGAAGCGCCGCAGCATCCCCGAGCGCTCATCGGCGGCGGCCTCGGTCAGGCCCGCGTCGTTGATGCAGAAGGTCTCCCGGTCGCGCCGGTCCAGCAGTTCGGCCAGCCGTTCGGCCAGGTCGGGGCGGCCCAGTTCGAGGTAGGCGTGCCGGTTCGCCCCGGGCACGGCCCGCCCGGTCAGGAAGGCGTAGTAGTGCTGGAGGGTCACCACCGACAGGTCGGAGACGTCCCGGAAGGTGCTGGCGGCGGTCCGGGCGTGGGCGTCGCCGAACTCCTTCTCGATCTCGGCCAGGACGCTGCGCTGCATCGGGTAGGGCACGTGCTTCATCATGCGGGTGACCGTGCGCCCGAATGCGGCCTCGACCAGGGATCGGTCGTTCTTGAAGGCCGCGTTCGGGGGCGTGTCGGCCGCGCTGACCGGTTCCTGGTCGATGAAGGTGTCGGACGGGAAGAACCGGGCGAGCCCGTTGGGTTCGAAGAACAGCTGCGGTCCGACCGGGCGGCCCAGGAACATGTCGTCGTTGAAGTACAGGAAGTGCTCTGAGAGGCCCTCGATGCGGTGCAGCTGGGATTCGATGGCGTGGGAGTTGAAGGTCGGCAGGCACTCGGGGTCGTCGAACAGGTCCCGGTGGTCGACCACGGTCAGGCCGGGCGCATCGGGGTCCAGCCAGGAGGGCCGCTGCTCGTCGGTGACCAGGTAGATGTGGCGGATCCACGGGGCGTGGGCGTGCAGCGAGCGCAGGGAGTAGCGCAGTTCGTCGCGGTCGGCGTAGCGGGAGGCGCTGGCCGACTCGGGGTGGTAGGGCTCGTTCCGGGCGTCGGCGCGGCGGCGCAGCCAGGCGTGGTCGTGGCCGTCCACCCAGGTGTAGACCGCGTCGATCGGGAAGCCGGCGTGGTCGGGTCCGGGCTCGGCGAACTCGGGCCGGGTGGGCAGTTCGGGCAGGACGGCGCGCGGGCCGGCGGCGAGGGGGTTGAACAGCCGCCCCGGCGCGGTGACCGAGGCGGAGTCGCGGCGGATGACCGGACTGATCCGGTTGTGCCGCGGGGCGACCAGGTGCCCGTCGCCGGGGTCGGTCCAGAACTCGACCTCGCAGCCGTGCTCGGGCCCGAACACGACGTTGCGGGTCGGGTCGGTCCACAGCCAGTCGGCGCGGACCATGGGGACGTCGGACAGGTCGGCGCGGCTGGGCCAGGCCGGGCGGTTCAGGGCCGACTCGGACTCCAGATAGGCCGGTTCGGGCACTGAGAGGCGGCCGCCGGTGGAGTCGCACAGCATGCCGAGTGCGCCGCACACGCGCTGGCGGTCGGCCTCGGACACGCCGAGGACGGGTCGGGTGAGGCTGAATCCGGGGACGGCGAAGAAGTCGACGCCGATGGCGCCCAGGAGTGTCGCGACGATCTCGAAGTTGCGCCGCCACACCTCGAGCGGGGTGGGGGCGGGCAGGGAGTAGGCCGGTCGGATCTGGAAGGCGTGGAGAATGTGGCTGGAAGCGAGGTCGGTGAAGAACCGGTAGGGTTCGGACACCTCGGCTCCGCCGCTCGGCTCGGCCGCTGAGGGAGGGTCGACGGGTCGGGGGACGGACAGACGCGGGGTCTTGTCGACCGTGGAGTGGAACCGGGCTGAGCGGGTTGCGATTCGACGCTCGTATTCAGCGGACATCGACACCTCCTGACGCAAAGCAGTGGCAGATCCGGCGGCTGCCGGAGATGCATTCGGTCGGCGGCCGCCTTGGATGTGCACTGCCGGCGGCCGTCGAGGATGTGTCCGGTCGGCGAATGCCGAGGGGAGTCCGGCCGGCGACTCTGCCGCGGGGTTGCCCTATGCGGCGCTGCGAGAAGCGGATCCTTCGTCGGCCACGTTTGAACGCCACGTGGCCGGACTCTGACACATGCCTCAACAGTAGGCCACAGACCGGTGACGAGATAGTGTCAGAAAAACGTCTGTAACGTCAACTGATCGAAGATTCACCCTGCGTTAAACTCGCGGGCGTCAGGCTCGGTTATGCCGAGATCAGCTCTGCCCCAAAGGGATTCGCGCGACGTTCTCCCAGGTGTAGGAGGAGGCGCCGGAGGTCTGGAACACCCGTACCAGTTCCACTCCGGTCACTGTGATATTGGTCCTCCCGGGTCGGACGTCCCGCAGGTGGTTCTGGACGTGCCCGCGGGCGTCGTCGTCTCCGGCCGAATCGGACCGGTAGGACAGCGAGACGTGTCCGGGCCCGCCGCAGGGCCGCCCGACACCGCCGTCGACGACCTCGTCGATGACCTCCACGCAAGTGGTGACCAGGCGCTGGAAGTCGCGGTCCGGGAAGGTGTCGAGCATGATGGCGCTCATCGAGGCCAGCGCCGGGCCGACGGTCAGGTCGAAGGCCGGCAGCTCCCCCACCCGTCGCCGCAGCCGCTCGACCAGAAGCGAGCGGGTCGTCTCGGTGACGGTGGCCGCGTCGCATTCGACGGAGGCGATGGTGGCGTGGAGCCACTCGTGCGGCACCGGGACGTCTCCGGGCGCCTCGTCGATGACCGGCCGGTAGGAGTCGGCCAGGGTCTTCACCTCTTCGAGGTCGGTCAGGTAGACGTGGAGCTTGGTCCAGCCTTCGGGCCAGGTCTGGCCCGACCTGGGGGCCTCGCGCTCGGGCGCAGGCGCAGAATAAGTCACGGGAGAGTTTCCTCGGTGAGTGCGCAGGAGGTGCGGTGTCCCGGACGGGACCCGCGAGAAGGAAGCCACCGAATGATACGGGTGTCATCGTCAACGGAGTCTACACAGCGGTGGCTAACTCCGCCGACCCGCGACCGGTGTGGCGGACCGCACTGGCGATCTTGAGGCAGCCACCGATCACGGCGAGAGGCACCGAGGCGATCAGGAGGCGGTCGCCGAACCCTCCGGGGAAGAACAGCGCCGCGAAGATGGCGATGAATGCGAGGAAAAGCACGAAACTGGGGGCGTAGTCGTCGGGATCCGAATCCGTTTTCGAACTCACGCCACGACCCTATCGGCATTTCCGGTCCGGTTGGGTACGAGCGGGTCCCGGGCGACGGGCCGGGCGGGCTTCACGAGGCCGCGCGGCGGCGACCGGCGGCGAATCGGTTCGGAGCTGGCACAATCGATGGGGCAACCGATTTCGAAGGAGGAGCGGATGCATACGGTGGCGGTGCTGGGAGCTGGAAAGATGGGCCAGGCGATCCTGTCGGGCCTGCTGCGCGCGGGCTGGGAGAGGTCATCGGTGGTCGCGACGGCGCGGAGCGCCGATCGCGCGGCGGCGCTGCGCGAGCGGTACGGCGTCGAGGTCGCCTCGAACGCCGAGGCGGTTCGCCGGGCCGACGTCGTGGTCGTGGCGGTCAAGCCGCAGGACGCCGCGAGCCTGCTCGAGGAGCTGGCCGGGGAGTTCGATTCCAGCGCCCCGGTGGTGAGCATCTGCGCCGGCCTGCCGACCTCCTTCTTCGAGAAGCGGCTGCCCGACACCACACCGGTGGTGCGGGCGATGCCGAACACGCCCGCGCTGGTCGACGAGGCGATGACGGTGCTGTCCCCCGGCACCCACAGCGACGCGACGTGCCTGGCCGCGGTCGAGGAGCTGTTCAAGCCGCTGGGCCGGACCCTGGTCGTCGAGGAGCGGCACCAGGACGCGGTCACCGCGATCTCGGGTTCGGGGCCCGCCTACTTCTACTACCTCGCCGAGGCGATGACCGAGGCCAGCGTGCTGATGGGCCTGCCGCGGCACGTCGCCGTCGAGCTGGTCTCGCAGACCGCGCTGGGGGCGGCGCGGATGCTGCGCGAGGCCGACTCCTCTCCGGTCGAGCTGCGGGAGGCCGTGGAGTCCCCGGCCGGGACCACCATCAGCGCGGTCCGGCGCCTGGACGACCACCGGGTGCGCTCGGCGGTCAACGACGCCATCGAGGCCGCGCGGGACCGGGCGCGGGAGATCGCCGACGAGTACGCCTGACCTGCGATCGGACCGATCAGCCGCGGCGCCTGGCGCGCCGCGGTTTCTTCTTGCCCGCGAGATTCTGAAATCGCCGATCAAAATCGAGAGCAGTGATCTTGACAAAGGGCGACCCGCGTGCGATCGTTGATCTCAACAGAGAGCAGCGCTCTCGCATTCGAAGGGAAACTCGCCATGACCGACCACGTCGTACTCGGCAAGGGCCAGATCGGGTCCACCGTCGCCGCCATCCTCGCCGAACAAGGCGAGCGGGTCCGCGTCCTCAGCCGCTCCGGCGGCCGGAGCACCCCCGGCATCGAGCACGTCAAGGTCGATGCCCGCGACCCGCAGGCCCTCACCGCGGCCTCGGCCGGCGCCGACGTCATCTACAACTGCCTCAACCCGGCCGGCTACCACCAGTGGGCCCAGGAGTGGCCGCCGATGTTCGCGGCCATCCTGGCCGCCGCCCGTGCGGGCGGCGCGAGCCTGGTCAACACCGGCAACCTCTACGTCTACGGGCCGGTCACCGAGCCCATGACCGAGCGCACCCCGCTGCGCTCCCCCGGCGAAAAGGGGCGGATCCGCATCCGGATGTGGAACGACGCCATGGCCCTCCACGAGCAGGGCGACATCCGCTTCACCGAGGCCCGGGGCTCGGACTACTTCGGGCCCGGCGCGCTGGCCGACGCGATGCTGGGCGAGCGGATCGTCCGCCCCGTCGTCGAGGACAAGATCGTGTCGGTGGTGGGCGATCCGGACGCGCCGCACAGCTTCACCTACATTCCGGACGTCGCCTCGGCGCTGGTGCGGCTCGGCGGAGACGACCGCGCCTGGGGCCGCCCCTGGCACGTGCCCACCGCCCCGGCCAGGAGCATGCGCGAGATGATCGGGGCCATGGCTGGTGTCCTCGGCCGAGAACCGGCCCCGATCCGCCGTCTCCCGTGGTGGGTCCTGATACACGCGATAGGCGCGTTCCAGCCGCACCTGCGCGGACTCAAAGAGACACGGCACCAGTGGGACGGTCCCTACATCATGGAGTCCGCCGACTTCACCGAAGTGTTCGGCGACAAGCCGACCGACACCGACACCGCGCTCGCCGAGACTCTGGAATGGTGGGGCGAGCGGCCGGCCGCCCTCCGGTGACGGAGCGGTCACCGTCTAGACGCTTGCTGGCAGAAATAAGCGGATACCTGTTCTAATGGCGGGCATGCGCGAAATACAACAAGGCCGGTTCGAGGAACTCGACGGCGCGACGGTGTTCGGGCTGGCCCGCCTCAGACAGGACGTGTTCGTGGTCGAGCAGGACTGCGCCTACCCCGACCTCGACGACAATGACTTCGCCCCGGAGACGGTGCACTTCTGGATCGGCGAAGGAACCTCACCGGTTGCCTGCCTGCGGCTGCTGCGCGACGGGCCCGGCTGGCGGATCGGCCGGGTCTGCTGCGTCCCGGCCGAACGCGGGCGGGGCCTCAGCGGAACGATGCTGACCGCGGCCCTCGACCAGGTCGGGCCGGAAGCGGAAGTGGTGCTCGACTCCCAGGTCCAGGCGTCCGGGTTCTACCGGCGCTACGGCTTCGTCGAGGACGGACCCGAGTTCATCGAGGACGACATCTGGCACGTGCCGATGCGGCGCATCGGGAAATGAGCGCGGCCCGGCACGGCGCTACGGGAGACGAGCGAGGAACGAAGGAAAGGCGGGACGCCCCGGCTCTGGACGTCCCGCCCCCTGTTCCCCTCTCATGAAAGGCCCTCGCAGGTCTCCGAAGGGTCGATACCGGAAGTTTCAGGTGAAGTACTCCCCCGAACGTACGGCGGCCTGCTAGCGGCTTCATCCGGTCCGGCACCGCAAGTGTGCCAATTTCCCGGCGATCCGAACTGAAAGTTTCGCGAAACTTTCATCCGAAGTATCGGTATGTTACGATCCGAACGTCGGCGCTGTCAACACCAGCGACGGCATACCACTGTGGTGGAGATGTGAGGGGCTCTGCCGCAAACAGCAGAGGGGGCCGGCGAAAGCCGGCCCCCTCTCGCGCGTTCGCCCTAGGGGTGTCTGGTGGTCCCGAACGGACCGAATACAGACCGTTCGGGACCACCAGACACCCCCTTAGTCGCCCTCGGGCTGCTCGATGAGGGTCTGGAGGTAGAGGCTCTCCCCCAGCTTCTCGATCAGGTCCAGCTGGGTGTCCAGGTAGTCGATGTGGTGCTCCTCGTCCTTGAGGATGCTCTCGAAGAGGTCCCTGGAGACGTAGTCCTTGACCGACTCCATGTGCTCGATGCCGCGCTTGAGGCGGTCGATCGCCTCCACCTCGATCTCCCGGTCGCAGCGGAAGATCTCGGGGACCGACTGGCCGATCCGCAACGGGAAGAGCCGCTGGTAGTTCGGCAGGCCGTCCAGGAAGAGGATGCGGTCGGTGAGGATCTCGGCGTGGCGCATCTCGTCGAGCGACTCGCTCCGGGTGTACTTGGCCAGCTTCGTGTAGCCCCAGTTCTCCTGCATCTTGTAGTGCAGGAAGTACTGGTTGATGGCGGTCAGCTCGGCCGTCAACTGCTCGTTGAGGAACTCGATGACTCTCTCGTCGCCCTGCATGTCGCTCCGTCCTTCCCACGGTGTTCCCAGGCCGGCGTCGGGCCGGCGATTCCCAGCGTAGGGCGAGGTCGGGGACGGTATCCAGTCAGGAATGCCTAAAATAGGACAACCTAGCCTTACCAAGGGTAGTGGTATACACCGATAAACGGGGTTTCAGGGGCCTCAGGCCGCCGCGGCGGCCGGCTCGGAGGCGAAGTAGTTCTCGATCATGTCGGCCAGCCGCTCGCGGCAGTTGCCGCAGCCGGTCCCGGCCTCGCAGGCGTCGCCGATGGCGTCCTCAGTGTGCGCGCCGGCACGGATGCACTCACGGACCTCCTGGTCGTGGACTCCGTGGCAGATGCAGGCGTACATCGCCGCCCTCCGAGATAATTAGGCCGGACTAAAGAAGGTATGCCTAACCTACATTGCGCGGAGGATTCCGGCAACCGCCCGTTCGGACGATCACTCGCCTACCAGGTCGGTCAGCACCTCGATCGCATGGTCGATCCCGGCGTCGTCGACGTCGAGATGGGTCAGCAGGCGGCCCCAATCGGGGCCGAGCACCGACACCCTGACCCCTCTTTCGGCCGCGGCCTCGGCGACCTTCGCGATCTGCGGCACGCGCAGCAGCACGATATTGGTCTCGACCTGCGCGGCCCCGCAGACCCCGCAGGGCTCCAGAGCCTCGGCCAGGCGCCTCGCGCGGGCGTGGTCCTCGGCCAGCCGCTCGATGTGGTTGGCCAGCGCGTAGCGTCCGGCCGCGGCCAGGTAGCCGACCTGCCGCATGCCGCCGCCCAGCCGCTTGCGGAGGATCCGGCCGCGCTCGGCGCGCTCGGCGCTGGTCGCGATCAGGGAGCCGACCGGTGCGCCCAGCCCCTTGGACAGGCAGACCGACACGGTGTCGAACAGGCGTCCGTACTCGCTCAGCGGTACGCCGGTGGCGGCATGGGCGTTCCACAGGCGGGCCCCGTCGAGGTGCAGGGCGATCCCTTCGGCATCGGCGAGCCCGCGGAGCCGCTTCAGCTCGGCCAGCGGCTGCACGGTGCCGCCGCCCATGTTGTGGGTGTTCTCGACCGCGACCGCCCGTGTCGTCGTCACGTACGGGTTCGGCCGGTTGATCATCGGCTCGATCGCCGCGACGTCGAGACGGCTGCCGGGCGTGGAGAAGGTGCGGCTGGAGACGCCGCCGAGCGCGGCGGCCGCGCCCATCTCGAAGTTCACCACGTGCGACTTGGCGTCGGCCAGCAGTTCGTCGCCCCGCGGCACCAGCAGCTGGAGCGCGATCTGGTTGGCCATCGACCCGGTCGGGGTGAAGATCGCCGCCTCCTGCCCGAGCAGGGCCGCGACCTCGGCTTCGAGGGCGTTGACCGTGGGGTCCTCGCCGTAGACGTCGTCGCCGACCTCGGCCGAGGCCATCGCCTCGAGCATCGCCGACGTGGGACGGGTGACGGTGTCTGAGCGCAGATCGACGATCATGCTCACACCCTAACGCGCTAATAGGGATTGATACCGCTCCCGATGCCGAGCACCGGCAGGTACATGCGCTCGCCGTCGGCGGTGAAACCGTCGTAGACGATGTCGAACAGGTCCTGGATTCCGAAGGCGCGAAGCGCGTCGACCATCATGTGCGCGGCCTGCGTGGTGGCGGACCGGTCCGAGGACGGGAAGCTCCGCGACCAGTTCGGCTGGCCGCCGCTGGGGGCGCGGTAGCCCATGCCGGGCAGGCTCGAGAGCCCGCCCCGCCAGGTGCCGGTCACCGCTGCCGAGGCCTCGACCCGCAGGCCGCCGTCGACGAACGCGGCCACGTACCGCGCCGACCAGTCGCTGGTGCGCAGCAGGACCGTCCCGGAGGTGTCGATGGTCGGGACGTCGGCGGCCATGTCGCCCAGCAGGGAGCTGAGGCGCTCGGTGAACTCGCCGAGCTCGTAGCAGGCCGGCTCGGGCGGGTGCTTGGACTTGCGGGCGTACGCCTGCCAACCGGAGACGTCGCCCTTGCCCACGGCGTGGGCCTCGAGCTGGTCGAACAGCTCCGGCGAGAGCAGCCGCAGGTTCACCCCGCCGTGGAAGCGGCGCAGGTGCAGCTCGAACACGAGCTGGCCGCGGTGCCAGCGGACCCACGGCCCGCCGTCGCCGCCGCGGACTTCGGGGGCGCCGAGCTCGTTCATCATGGTCCGCAGCACTTCGCGGAAGATCAGGGTGCGGTGGTTCTCGCCCTGGCGCCCTCGCTCGGCCGACCGCAGCACCATCACTTCGATGGAGTAGAAGTCGGCGCGCCCCGAAACCGGGGTACCGGGTGGAATGGAGTCGGCGATGGCGTCACCGGTGGCGTATCCGGTCTCAGCCCGCCACATCCCGATGTCGACCTCGGCCGAGCGGACGTTCCATCCCAGGCTCGCCATGGCCCGTTGCAGGTCCTGCTTTGTCCAGCGCCCGAAATCCGTCTGTCGGGCGCGGCGGATGAGCTCGATGAGCTGCGGTTCGTCCATCCGATGTGTGCCGAGCATCCGGTACTGCGCCAATCCGTCCGTGATGGGCCCGACTGGGTTGCGACACCCAGCGGCTCGCTGCGTTTAGGGTAGCCTTGCCTCGTCGTATCGGCACTAGCGGGTAAGGGTTGGCGGTTGTCTTCTACGGAGTCCGACACTGTGCGACAAGACACGCTCGTCAGCCTACTAGGCGGCAGGCGAGGAGCCTTCGACGCCACCGCTCCGCTCATAGTGTTCGTCCTCACGTGGCTCCTGACCGGCAATTCCATCCTGTGGGGCGTGGCGGCCTCGGTGTTGTGCGCGGCGGCGATCGCCGCGGTGCGGCTGGCGCGGGGCACCAAGCCGCGCGCGGTGATCTTCGGGCTGCTCTCGGTGTGCCTGGCAGGGGTCATCGTGCTCTACACCGGCCGCGCGGCCGACATCCTCCTCCCCCGCATCCTGACCAACGCGGCCAGCGCCCTGGTCTGGGCGGGCTCGATCGCGGTGCGCAGGCCACTGCTCGGTCTCATCGTGGGAGCCCTCCTGGGCCAGAGGACCCGCTGGAGATCGGACCCGGCCCTCCTGCGCGCCTACAGCGCGGCCTCTTGGGCCTGGGTCGCGATGTACACCCTGCGAGTGGCGGTCCTGACTCCGTTCTGGAACTCGGACGAGGACGAGATCGCCGTGATCGGCGGAGGCGTGGTCCAAGTCCTCCTGTCCTACCCCCTCCTGATCGCCTGCCTGGCCGTCTCAGGGTGGATCATCAAGGCAAACCTCCCCGGGCCCCACCCCGGCATCCGCCATCCCCGCGCCGTCGACGAAGCGGCCCCGATCCGGCCGCACGCCCCGGACTGACCCCGGCCCGGCGGTCCGGCGACGCCCGCGCTTCCCGGCAGCCCCAGGACCAGCGCCGCACCTGTGTCGACCTTCCGACATCACCGGTTCTATGACCTACATGGACTGAAGAGCTTCAATATACTGGTTCCCTACGGGGAACCTGTGACCGAGCGACGTCCGACACCTCCGTCGGACAGCCGCTCGCCCGGATACCGCCGATGGGATCCTCCGATGAGCCACCATGTGAGAGATACCGAAGCGTCCGTGCCGTTAGAGCCGGTGACCAACCGCCGGAACCCGGCGGCCGGCCGGAAGGGCCCTGCCCTGGGCGGCTCGGCCGACCGGACCGCCCCTTGGGAGCAGTTCGATCTCGCCGTCGAAGACCTGCACCGGGCCGGCGACCTGGCACGCATGGAGATCGCCCGGGCGGACGCCAAGGCGGCGTCGCTTGCGGCCATAGCGATCCCGATCGCGGGCATACTCCTGGCGGTCCCGTCCTTGACCACGCTGGAGGCCCACAATCTGGTGCTCGCTTGGACGGCCGCGTCGTTCATGCTGCTAGGAGTCGGCTACCTCGGGTCAGTGGTCTGGCCGAACCTGCGCGGGAACGTTGGAATATCTTTTGTCTCCGCCACTTCTCCCGAACAACTCGTGAAAGTCTCTGTGGACCATTCCCAGGATCCTGACGAGCGACGCACCTACGCCGCGAGAGAATCCAACCTGCTCGCACGGCTTGCAACTGCAAAATTCCGGCGCGTCCAGAAGGCGATCCTATGCCTCGGAACGGGAACCCTGCTCATTTTCGTGATTTGCGTCTCCGTGACACTATCAGTCCATAATGCATAGTCGATGAACACTAAGCATCCCTTGTAGTTATACAGGGCAATGGACGCCGGCCGAATCACGTTGGGGAGCCGGACGAAACGCGTCCCGCTCCCCCAGTGCCGCCGAGTCCCGACTCCTGCCGACTACTGATTCCCACTGAGCGAGAAGGGGAGGGAGCGTTTTCTGCTCCTTTCTCGAACAGGACTGCCATTTGGTGCCAGCGTGGCCTGTCGGGAACAATCGTCATGTTTGCTCGGCTTGTGTTGAGTCGAGCAACCCGACGGCAGGGGGAACCGTGGACGAAGGACGACCACCTCGCGGTGACAGCGGCAGCCGACTCATCGATCTGGCCCAGCGACTGGTGCTGAAGAAGGGGTTCGATCCCGACGATTTCGTGATCTCAGGCAGCGCCAGGCTGTGGCTGAGCGGCCACCGCGACCGGATCTCGGACATCGATATCGTCGCCCGCGGCGAGACCTGGTCGAGGGCTCTCGAGCTGGTCTACGACGGGCAGGGATACCTTGCGACGACTCACATCAGCGGAGCCAAGGTCGTGAAGCTGCACGGCGGGCTGATCGAGGTGGCCGATCACTGGTTCATGGAGGGCAGTGACACCGACGACCTCATCGATTCCGCCGAGATCATCGATGGCCTCCGCTACTTCGGTTTCGGAGAGATCATCGCTTACAAGCTCAAGCTCTTCCGACCCAAGGACCGCGCAGACCTGGCCCGAATGGGGCTCCTGCCCGACTCGCCTCCGCGATGGCCGTACCCCTCCGGTCGGATCGAAGTGCCTCGGCAGGTGCCGCGCGAAGCGGGGAACCGGCAGCCCGGGAACCGGGCGACTTTAGTGACGGTTTGATCGGCTCCCGCTCCGCGCGAAGCTCATCGATGCTGGCGGATCACCGCGCAGGTGTTGGGTCGGAGGGGCTTGGTCGGGGTCCATTCGGTGTCGGTCAGTAGGTCGCGGCCCTCGGCCGGGATCCTGGCCTCTTGGTCGGTGTGGTTGAGGGCGAATAGGTAGGAGCGGCCGTCGTCGTGGGTTCTGCGGACCGTTTCCACACCGGTGGGGAGGTCGGGGAACTCCGGTTCCAGGTCCAGGCGGTCCAGGAACGGGTTCAGGTCTTCGGGGCGGGTGGTGAGGTACCAGACTCGGCCGGAGCCGATCCGGCGGTGGAAGACCGCCGGGCCATGCGGGTATTCGGTGTAGGTGGCGATCACTTCGGCCCCTTCGGAGACCGCCGTCTCGGCCCAGAGTCGACCCGTCGTGCCGTCGTCGAGGGCGACCGACTCGTCCTCTCGCAGCGGGACGTGTTCGACCACGCGGACGCCGAGCAGGTCGCGGAGGGCGCCGGGGAGGCCGGGGTGGACGTGTTCGTTGCGGTCCATGACGCCCGAGAAGGGGCCGACGACGAGGGTGCCGCCGCCTTCGACGTAGCGGCGGAGGTTCGCGTCGTCGTCGAGCATCTGGAGGGACGGGGCGAAGACCACCGGATACCGCGAGAGGTCCTCGGCCGGGTGGGCGATGTCGCAGACCACGCCGCGCTTCCAGAGGGCCGCGTGCCAGCGCCGCAGCTCCGGGAAGGGCGCCATGGACGACGAGAGCTGGCCGGGGGTGTCGAAGGCCCAGACCGACTCGTAGTCGAGCAGGATCGCCGCCTGGGGCTCGACGGTCGAGCCCTTGACCTCGGCCAGGTTCTTGAGCCACTGGCCGAGCTGGACGGCCTCCTGGAAGGTCTTGGTCTCGCGGCCGCCGTGGGGCACCATCGCCGCGTGCCAGCGCTCGGTGCCGTATCGCGATGCGCGCCATTGGAAGTACATGGCGCCCTCGGAGCCGTGGGCGACGTAGCCGAGGGAGTGGCGCAGCTGCTCGCCGGGCCGCTTGGGGAAGCCGCCGCCGCGCCAGGCCGAGGAGTTCGCGGACTGCTCCATGAGCAGCCACGGCTGTCCGTGGGCGAGGCCGCGGGAGAGGGCGGAGGCGTAGGCGACCTGGGGCTCGTATGCGATCTCGTCGCCCGGGATGAGGTAGTGGTCGACGGCGATGAGCCGGTTCTCGCCGTTGAGGTCCTCTCCCCAGCGGAAGTAGTCGTTGCCGGCGAAGTTCCCGGTGACCATCAAGTTCGTGGTGATGGGCTTGTCCGGGCTGTGCTCGGCGATGGCGGCGGCCTCGGAGTCGAACAGCCGCAGCCGGGCGTCGGAGCCGAAGCGGCGGAAGTCGAGCACATGGCCGGGGTTAGGGGTCTCGGCGCAGGCGCGCGGCGGCAGGACCTGCTCCCAGTCGGTGAAGGTCTGGGACCAGAAGGTCGTCCCCCAGGCGCGGTTGAGGCCGTCGAGGTCGCCGTAGCGCTCGCGGAGCCAGGTCCGGAACTCCGTGGCGGCGAGGTCGCAGAAGCAGGACCGGTAGTACTCGTTGCCGACGTGCCACATCGCCAGGGCCGGGTGGCCCGCGTAGCGTTCGGCCAGTTTCGAGGCCATCTCGACCACGGCCTCCTGGTAGGCCGGGGCGTGCGGGCAGTACTCGGCGCGGGCGCCGTAGTACAGGCGGTGTCCCTCGGGAGCCACCGGGAGGGTCTCGGGGTGGGCATGGGAGAACCACGGCGGCGGGGAGGCGGTGGAGGTGGCCAGGTCGGCCCTGACACCGCCGTCGGCGAGGAGGTCCATGATGTCGTCGAGCTGCCCGAACTCCCACTTGCCGGGGCCTGGGTTGATGCTCGCCCAAGAGAAGACATTGACCGTGGCGACGTTGACGCCGGCCTCGCGCATCAGCGCGATGTCCTCTTCCCAGACTTCGCGTTCCCACTGCTCGGGGTTGTAGTCGCCGCCGAAGGCGAGCCCGTCGACGGTGGGCATGATGTCTCGTACTGGTTTCGGTGACAAGGGGGTTCCTTCAAGGATAGCGTTATCCAGTCCGACTCAGGATTCTGTCAGTTCGATCCCGCGCAAGTCAAGCTCCTCGCTCCTGACGCAGCGGACCCCGCCTTCGAGGTCGACGGTGCCGGTGTCGCACCGTCCCGGTTCGGCGTACCGGCACCGGCCGGCGAAGGCGCAGCCCGCGGGCGGGTTCGAGGGGTCGGGCAGCTCGTCGGCCAGCAGGATCCGGCCGCCGCGGTCGCGCAGCGACGGATCGGGGACCGGCACGGCCGACATCAGCGCCTCGGTGTAGGGGTGGGCGGGCTTCTCGTAGAGCTCGGCGGTGTCGGCCAGTTCGACGATCTTCCCGAAGTACATGACCGCCACGCGGTCGGCGATGTTCTCGACCACCGAGAGGTCGTGCGAGATGAACAGGTAGGTCAGCCCGTACTCGTCCTGGAGTTCGCGCAGCAGGTTGAGGATCTGGGCGCGGACCGAGACGTCCAGTGCGCTGACCGGCTCGTCGGCGATCACCAGCTTCGGGTCCACGATGAGGGCGCGGGCGATGTTGACGCGCTGGCGCTGGCCGCCGGAGAACGCGTGCGGGTACCGGTCCATGTAGTCCGGGGACAGCCCGACCCTGCGCATCATCTCGGCCACCCGGTCCTCCAGCTCCGAGCCCTTCGCCTCCCCCATCGCGACCAGGGGGTCCCCGATGACCTGCCGGAGCGTCATGCGCGGGTTGAGCGAGGAGAACGGGTCCTGGAAGACCATGCGGATCTGGCGGCGGTAGCGGCCCTTCTCGCGGTTCTTGAGCCGCGTCAGGTCATTGCCGTCGTAGCGGATCGACCCGCTGGTGGCCTCCTGGGCGCCGACGATGGTGCGCCCCAGGGTGGTCTTGCCGCAGCCGGACTCGCCGACCAGGCCGAGGGTCTCGCCGGACCGCAGGGCCAAGTCGACGCCGCTGACGGCGTGGTTCTCGACGGTCGTGCGGCCGAGGAGGTTCCGCCGCACCGGAAATCGCACGTGGAGGTCCTGGATGTCGAGCAGCGGCTCGGTCTCGGGTGTCGCGGTCATGCTCGGTCTCCTTCGGACTGGTCGTCGTAGAGCACGCACTGCGCGGTGCGGCCGCCGTCGAAGACCACTTCGGGCGGCTCGTCGAGGTCGCAGCGCCCGGCGATCGCCTCGGTGCAGCGGGGGTGGAACGAGCAGCCCTTCGGGCGGTGCAGCGGGTTGGGGACGGTTCCGGGGATGGTCGGCAGGTCCCGGCCCCGGTCGCGGCCCAGGACCGGGACCGAGCGCAGCAGCGCCTTCGTATAAGGGTGCTTCGGATCGGCGAACACTTCTTCGACACTCGCGCGCTCGACCACCCGACCCAAGTACATGACGGCGACCTCGTCGGCCATCTCGGCGACGACGCCGAGGTCGTGGGTGATGAACATGACCGCCATGTGGTTGCGCGCCTGTAGGTCCCGAATGAGGTCGAGGATCCGGGCCTGAGTGGTGACGTCGAGAGCGGTCGTCGGCTCGTCGGCGATCAGCAGCGCCGGCTCGGCGCACAGGGCGATCGCGATCATGGCGCGTTGGCACATGCCGCCGGACAGTTGGAACGGATAGGCGTCGACGCGCCGCTCAGCGTCGGGGATGCCGACCAGGCCGAGGAGTTCGACCGCCCTGGCTCGGGCGGCCTTCTTGTCCATGCCGGTGTGGATGCGCAGCGCCTCGATCAACTGAGCGCCGATCGACCGGAGCGGCAGCAGCGACGCGGCGGGCTCCTGGAAGATCATTCCGATGTCGTCGCCGCGCAGCTTCTGGAGCCGCGGGTCCTTGTCGTCGAGAGAGAGGACGTCGAACGGCTCTTCGCCTCCGTGCCAGGTCACGGTGCCCGAGTCGATGGACCCCGGCTTTTCGACCAGCCGCAGGATCGATCGGGCGGTGACGGACTTGCCGCAACCGGACTCGCCGACCACGCAGAGGGTCTTGCCCGCCTCGACGGTCAGTTCCACGCCGTCGACGGCCCCGACCTTCCCGTCGTAGGTGTCGAAGCTGGTGTGCAGCCCCGAGATCTCCAGTAGTGGTTCAGACATCGCTCACCTAGTGCTTGTACGGGTCGGCGGCGTCGCGCAGGCCGTCGCCGACGAAGTTGAAGGCCAGGACCACGATCACGACCACCGCGCCCGGTATGAGCAGCCACGGGGCTCCCGAGAGGACGCTCCACTTGCTCGCCTCCTGGAGTTGCACGCCCCACGATATGGCCGGCGGCCGCAGCCCGAGGCCCAGCCAGGACAGCGCGGTCTCGGCCAGGATCATGGTCGGGATCGACAGGCTCAGCGCCGCGATGATGTGGGACGAGAACGAGGGCAGCATGTGGCGGAACATGATCCGTCGGTGGCTGGAGCCGTCGAGCATCGCCGAGGTCACGAATTCCTCGCTGCGCATTGCGAGGAATCGGCCCCGGACCTCTCTGGCCAGGCCGGTCCATGCCACCAGCGCCAGGATCGTGGTGATGATGAAGTACCGCATCACCGGCCCCATGTCGACCGGCAGCGCGGCCGCGAGGCCGAGCCACAGCGGGATCGACGGCACGGCCATGATCAGCTCGATCAGCCGCTGGATGCCGTTGTCGATCCATCCTCCGAAGTAGCCCGACACCGCGCCGAGGACCACGCCCAGCAGGAAGGCCAGCGCCACGCCGATGATGCCGACCGAAGCCGAGACACGGGTGGCGTACACCAGGTCGGTGAGCAGGTCCTTCCCGTCGGTGGTGGTGCCCAGCAGGTACATCGGGTCCTCGGGGTCCTCGGGGCCGATGAGGTGCCGGTCCCAGGGGATGAGGCCGAACAGCTCGTACTCCTCGCCCTTGACGAAGAAGCCGATCTCGACCCTGTCCTCGGGGTCGGCCTCATAGGTGATGCGCAGGCTCCGCGGATCCTGCTCGGAGGTGTAGCCGTCGACGTGCAGGCCCCACTGGAAGCCTTCACCTCCGTCGGTGTCCCACAGCTTCAGCACCTGCGGCGGTGCGGCGGTGTAGTCCGAGTCGCGGTGCCGATCGTCGAACGGGGCGAGGAACTCCGTGAAGACGACCGCCACCAGCATTCCGATCAGCAGCCAGGCCGAGAACAGCGCGAGGCGGTGCTTCTTGAAGCCCCACCACACCAGTTGCCGCTGGGACGCGGTGGCGCGCTCGGTCTTCCTGTCGTCCTCGGGCGGAATTCCTTCGGTCTCTTTGAGGGTCATCGTCGCCTCACCTCTGGTTTCCGAGTCGGATGCGGGGGTCGAGCCAGCCCAGCAGGAAGTCGGAGATCAGGGTTCCGATCACCGTGACGAGGCTGAGGACCATGATGATGGATCCGGCCAGGTACATGTCCTGCGATTTGAGCGCTCCGAGCAGGATCGGCCCGAGAGTGGGCAGGCCGAGGATCTGCCCGGTCACGATGTCCCCGACCAGCAGGACTGGGAGCACCCAACCGATCGTGGAGACGAACGGGTTGAGGGCCACCCTGAGCGGATACCGGCGCAGCAGCCGTCCCTCGGGGACGCCGCGGGCTCGGGCGGCGGTCACGTACGGCCGCCGCAGTTCGTCGAGCAGGTTGTTGCGGATGACGCGGATCAGCCCCGCCACGCCGGCGGTGCCGATGACGATCATGGGGATCCACAGGTGTCCCAACAGGTCCAGCAGCTTGCCGAGGTTCCAGGACGCGTCGCACCACTCGGGCGAGCACAGCCCCGACGGGACCGAGCCGAACCAGGAGACGCTGAAGTAGATGAAGATCAGCGCGATCAGGAAGTTCGGGGTAGCCAGTCCGAGGAAACCGACCGTCGTCGCGGCGTAGTCGCCGATCGAGCGCTGCTTGACCGCCGAGTAGATGCCGATGGCGAAGGCCAGCACCCAGGTGACGACCAGGGTGATGAGCGAGATGCCGAGCGTGGCGCCGAGGCGCGCCCCGATGACCTCCTTGACCGGTTTCTGGTGCTCGAAGGACATGCCCAGGTCGCCGTGCAGGACGATCTGCGAGAACCAGTGCCAGTACTGCTGGAATACGTTGCCGTCCAGGCCGTACCGCGCCCGCAGCTGCGCCACCTCGTCCGGCGTCAGTCTCGTGCCCTGCACCGCGTACCTCGCCTCGAGCGCGGTCACGAAGTCGCCGGGAGGCAGACTGATGATCACGAACACGACCAGCGAGATCGCCAGCAATGTCGCCGCCATGTAGAACACACGGCGACCCAGGAATTGCACCAATGTCCTCTACCTCGACCTATTTGTCCTCGGTGATGTACCACTGCTCGGGCGAGGCCGGTCCCGGCGTCCCGTAGGTCGGGTTCTCCGGCATGGGCCCGCCGACGTTCTTGAGCCGGTCGGCGACGACGCACCAGCCGCCATGGCCCCGCACCGTGCCGATCGCGTAGAACTCCTCCTTGGCGATGTCCAAGATCTGCCCGAACAGCTCGTCGCGGACCGCCGGGTCGGCCTCGGTCTTGAACTGGTTGAGCAGGTCCCACTGCTCCTCGATGGGGGCCGGGGGCTCTGCGACCAGATCCTCCTCGGTCGAGCCGTTGGTGTAGAGCTCCGACCACTGGCGGCCGAAGAAGGCCCCGCCGCCCGCCCCGGCGGCCATGTACCAGTAGCACGAGGTGTGCTCGTCGATGTGGCCTCCGTCGCCGGTCCAGACGGTGGCGTCGTAGTCGAACTCGTTGATGAGGTTCTGCCAGTTCTCGCGGGGCTGGCTGTTGATGTGCATCGTGACGCCCGCCTCGGCCCACCAACCCTTGATCATGTCGAGGGCGTCGATCCAGATCGTGCCCAGGAGGGCGTCGTCGGCTACGGCCATCGTGAACTCCAGTGGCGTGCCGTTCGGAGCCGTCCGAGTCGAGCCGGACAGCTCGTACCCCGCGTCGTCGAGGATCTGGTTGGCCAGGTCGAGGTCGAACTCGGTGTACTGGGTGGCGAACTCCTCGTCGTAGAACCGCGATTCGGGCCTGGGCGCGGGCTGGCTGGGCTCGCCGACGCGGTTCCAGAGGACGTCGATGAGCTCCTGCCGGTCGATCGCGTGCGACATCGCGATGCGGAACTGCTTGTCCGAGAAGATTTCTCGCAGGCCGGCGTCGCGGTGGTTCAGGTTGAACCCGATGTTCATGTCGCTGGAGTAGGTCGACTCCAGCTCCACGACCTTGTACTCGCCGTTGGCCTCGCCCTCGACGGCGTCGGCGCGGTGGGCGTTGTCGTTGAAGTGCCTCGAGTGGAACTCGTAGTCGCCGTTGATGGCGTGGGCGAACATCGTCTCCACATCGGAGGTGATGTCGAAGCGGACTTCGTCCATGTAGGGAAGCTGGCTGCCCTCCTCGTCGACCTTCCAGTAATACGGATTGCGCTCGAACAGGGAGGACTCGGCGTCGGAGATCGGCTGCTTGCAGACCCACGGCAGTAGGGTCGGCAGGTCGGGGTTCTCCCACTGCTGGCTCCAGAGGTGACCCAGCGCGGTGAAGCGGGCGACCCAGCTGTCGTATCCCTCGTCGAGGGCCTCCTGCTCGGCGTTCTCGTTGTAGTCGATGTGGAACTGCTCGAGGTAGTGGCGCGGGTACATGGTGAAGCGCTGCCCGGAGACGCCGACCGCCATGTCCTCCTCGAACAGCGGTTTGGGGCTGCTGAAGCGGACGATGAAGGTGTAGTCGTCGACGATCTCGAGTTCGATGGGCGTGCCGTCGGCGGCGGTGAGCTCGCTCGGGACGGCCTCGGTCAGCTCGGTGTTGAGCGCGACGTCGTTGTAGGCGAATTCGACGTCGGCGGTGGTCAGCGGCTCACCATCGGACCACTTGACGCCCTCGCGGAGGGTGATGGTGAATTCGGTCGCGTCCTCGTTCGCCTCGAAGTTCGAGGCGATGTTCGGCCTGATCTCGGTCCAGTCGCGCGAGCGTTCGAGCAGGTGGCCGTCGTTGATGGTGCGCCACAGCCAGGGGCCGTCGGCGGCACCGGTGACGGTGGAGTTCCAGGTGCCTCCGTATACGCCCATGGATTCGGCGACGGTGACGACCTGCGGCTCTTTCGGAAGGCGCTCCTCGACCGGCGGGAGGTCGCCGGCCTCGACGCGCTCGGCGAGCATGGGGGCCTCGGAGCCCTTCTCGCCGCCTCCGCCGCCGGAATCGGAATCAGTGGAGAACCAGCCGCATCCGGCCGCGGAGGCCGTCAGCGCGGTTCCGCCGGCGACGACGAGTCCGCGCCGGGTGACCGTGGGGTCGGGCCATGGGGCCGACCCGGAGCTCTTCTGGTTGCGCCTGTTGAAAAGCATGCTGGACTGGGGGTTGCGAGTGCTCATCGGTGAGCGCTCCTTCCGTGGTCGGTCGCGGCCGTGGGGCGGCCGAGGGGTTTCATGGCCCTCCAGGAGGCCATGGCGACGGGGCCCGGCTCGAACCCCGCCGTCAAAACCGAAAGCGCTTACAAAACTTCCGGAACGTATCCGAAAACTTTCGGTAATGACGGTGAGACTACGGCAACACATTTTTCGCGTCAAGCCTGGTCGACTCGTGACAAGATCACGATCGGATCACGATTGGCAATCGCATTCCACAAGATATCCCGTCCTCAGGACCGAAACTTTCGGCCGGAAGCCGGTCCGAGACGGTGACTTCCCCACAGACTCCGCATCACGAAGATCTTCTCGTCCAACCCCTCGTCAACGGCCAGGCCGCGTCCGGAGTATGGGGCGCGCAGCCGCCACGGCCCGCGCGCCGGGTCGACCGGGTAGAGCACCGGGACGGTGCGGCCGCCGCGGCGCTCCGCGCGGATGTCGGCCACGGCAGTCCAGCGCCAGCCGCACTCGCCGCCGCCGGCGATCGGGCGGATGCCGCGCTCGTCGACCACCACGCCGACACGCCGCGAGCCCCACACGGCCACCGTCCAGGCGATGACCACCGCCGCCAGGACGATCGCGCCCAGCGCCCCGGGCCGCCAGCGGCCGGAGACGGCCATGTGGATGACGGCCGGGAGGAGGGCGACCAGGCAGGACGGCGAGGCGATGAGGAGCGTCCGCGCGGCGATCTGGCGCGGTGTCGGCCGGAATGTGATCTTGGCAGCCACCGCGTATCACCGCCGGACTCGAAGTGAGGTTCCTGATGTGATCGTGCCATGCGGGACCGGTACGTCAAGCGACAATCCCCCAGAAACCGGACCAGACCGGAGTACGACCCCAGGCGGCCGTGTGTCAACATCGGAAGATGAGCTCAGCCGCGTCCGCCTCCTCGCCCCGCCTGCGCATCCGCCGCTCGGCGGCGGTGACAGTCGCCGCCTTCGTCACGTGGCTGACCGCCGCTCCCCTGGCGCTGGCGCTCATGGTCGAGCAGCCCTTCCTGCCGGCCCTGTCGATCGCGCTCGGCGCGGCGCTGCTGGCCGCGCCGATCCTGGTCTCGCTGTGGGCCTGGAGATCGGGCGTCGACGTCACCGCCGAGGGCATCGCGGTGCGCGGCCTGTTCTCCCGGCGGCACATCGCCTGGGAGCGCATCGACGGCTTCGCCACCGGCAACGAGGGCGTGGCGGCGATACTGGACGACCAGTCGCAGGTGCGCCTGATGCCGATGCGACCCGAGAACCTCCCCCAGGTACTGGAGGTGGGAGGCCAGGAACTGCGGGACGCTCCCCCGGCCGAGGACGAGCGCTAGTAACCGTCGCTGACGACGTTCTCCAGCGGTTCCCCGGCCGCGAAGCGGCGGATCTGCGGCCCCACCGGGGCGTAGGCGCGCCCGATCAGTCCGTCGGTGGAGGCCCCGACATGCGGCGTGATCAGGGCACCCTCGAGGTCCCACAGCGGGTGTCCGGCCGGAAGCGGCTCGGGCTCGACCACGTCGACGGCGCACCGCAGGCGGCCCGAGGCGACCTCGGAGACCAGCGCGTCGGTGTCGACGATGGGCCCGCGAGCGGCGTTGACCAGCAGCGCGCCGTCCTTCATCTGGGAGAGGAACTTCGCGTCCACCAGCCCGCGGGTGGCCTCGGTGAGCGGCAGGATGAGGACCACCACGTCGTGCTCGGGCAGGAGCGCGCCGATCTCGTCGATGCCGTGGACGCCATCGCGCGGGCGCCTGGCGACCTTCGTGACCTCGGTGCCGAGCAGTGTGAGGACGTCGGCGACCTTCTCGCCGATGTCTCCGGCGCCGAGGATCAGCGCCCGCTTGTCGGTGACGGTGGTGGTGAACTCGACCTTCCACTCGTGGTGGACCTGCTTTCGCGCGAAGAGGTCGAACCCTCGCAGGGCGGCGATGACGGCGCCGACGGTCCATTCGGCGGTCACTCCGGTGTGGACTCCGCGGGCGTCGCAGAGCACGACCCCCTCGGGGACGGCGGGAACCCACACCTCGGCGCCCGCGCTGAGCAGCTGGACCGCCTTGAGGTTCGGCATGTCCTCCAGCGGCGTGGTTACCTTCGACTTGGCCAGGAACGGCGGCACCCAGAACTCGACCTCGGCCGGGTCGGAGGGGTAGTCGCCGCGGCCCGAGAACACCTCGACCTCGACCTCGTCGGGCAACGGTCCGAGGAGTGGGCGACCCTCCTCGTGAGCGATCCATACCTTCATCGGGCCCAGCCTAGTCGACGGCGGGACGTTCGGAACTAGGCTGGAGGCCATGCGCCGATCGACTCCGGCGGCTCTGGTTGCCGCAGCCACCCTCACGCTCGCCTCGTGCTCGTTCGGCGAACCGCCCGAGCCCGAGGCCGGGCAGCCACCGAACCTGCCGACGCCCTCCGAAGGGGCGCAGGAGGAGCCGGCGAGCTTCCTGAACGTCGTCGCCGAGAACCTCGAGGTGCCCTGGGGCATGGACTTCCTGCCGGACGGAGCGGCCCTCATCGGCGAGCGCGACTCCGGCCGCATCCTGTCGATCACCGTCGCCGAGGACGGGACACCCTCGGAGCCGGAGGAGGTCTACGTCGTCGAGGACATCGACTCGGAGGGCGACGGGGGCCTGCTCGGACTGGCCGTCTCCCCCGACTACCAGGAGGACTCGACCGTCTACGCCATCTACACGACCGACGAGGACAACCGGGTCGCCGCGATCGACCTCGCGGGCGAGGACGAACCCGAGCCGATCCTGACCGGCATCCCGTCCGGGCCGTCCGCCAACGGCGGCGCTCTCGCCTTCGGCCCCGAGGGGAACCTGTGGGCGGCCACCGGCGACGCCGGGAACCCGGAGCTGGCGCAGGACCCCGATTCGCTGGGCGGCAAGATCCTCAGCGTCACCACCGAGGGCGAACCGGCCGAGGGAAACCCCGATGCGGAGTCGCCGGTGTACTCCAGCGGCCACCACAACGTCCAAGGGCTGGCCTGGAACCCCGACGGGCAGCTGTTCGCCAGCGAGTTCGGCGGCGATCTGGCCGACGAGATCAACATGATCGAGGCCGGCGGCAACTACGGGTGGCCGATCTACGAGGGCCCGGCCGGCGACGAGGAGTACGTCGACCCGATCGCGTACTGGGAGCCGTTCGAGGCTACCTGCTCGGGCACGGCCTTCGCCGAGCAGACGCTGGTGACCGCGTGCCTGCGGGGCCAGCGCCTGTGGATACTCGAGTTCGACTCGAACGGTGCGGTCGCCGGCGAACCGCGTCCGACGCTCGAGGCGGAGTACGGTCGGCTACGATCGGTCGCCATGGGCCCCGACGGGATGCTGTGGCTGACCACCTCGAATCGCGACGGAGAATGCGTCGCCGAACGCGGTTGCACGGTCGGAGAGACCGATGATCGCGTTCTTCGCTTCGCCACCGCATACGCCGCGGAAGGAAGAATCTGATGGCTCGACCGATCGCTTCGAAGACCAGGGCGGCCTGGAGCCGTGCCGGACGCGGGGCGAAGCGGGCGTGGAGGCGGGCCCGGGCGGTGTCCCGGAGGGTCCGCTCGTCCTCCGGCGCCCGTCGCCTCGGCTCCGCCGTCGCCGTCCTCCTGATGGGCACCGTCGCCGCGGCGGGCGGGCTGCTGGTGGGCAGCACGCAGGCCGACATCGGGCCCTTCGGCACGACCCTGGCCGTCCATCCGGACTTCCGCGGCGAGACCGTGGTCAACATCCCGCCGCTTGGCGACGTCGTCTTCGACAGCCATGACGGGCCGCTCGGCCTGAGCATGCGGCTGGACTCGGTCGACCCCGAGGCGGCGCAGGGCATCATCAACACCCCCGACGGGGTCACCTCGGCCTCCCAGCACCTGGCCTCCGAGGTCACCGCCGCGGTCGTGCGCGTCGTCGTCGAGGCGCTGGCGGTGGTGACGCTGTTCGGGCTGCTGGTGGGGGCGCTGGTGTTCCGGAACATGCGGCGCACCCTCCTGACGGGACTGTCGTCACTGGCGGTCACCGCGTCCCTGCTGGGCTACTCGGCCTCGACCCTGCAACCGGAGTCGATCGCCGAGCCCCGCTACGAGGGGCTGCTGGCCTACGCCCCGCAGGTGGTCGGCAACGCCGAGGACATCGCCGACAACTACGAGCAGTACGTGGCGAACCTCCAGAAGTTCGTCACCAACATCTCCTCGTTCTACGCCCTGGCCACCGACCTCCCGCAGCTGGAGGTCGACGACGACACCATCCGGGTCCTGCACGTCTCCGACATCCACCTCAACCCTTCGGCCTGGCACGTCATGGAGTCGGTGGTCGCCCAGTTCGACATCGACGCCGTGGCCGACACCGGCGACCTGAACGACTGGGGCTCGGAGCAGGAGGCCGAGATCTTCTCGCGCGGGGTCACCCAGATCGACGCGCCGTACGTATTCGTCAAGGGCAACCACGACTCGGCCACGACCGTCGCGGCGCTGGCCGCCTACGACAACGTGACCGTGCTCGACGGGGAGGTCCAGGAGATCGCCGGGCTGCGGTTCGCCGGGGTGGCCGATCCGCGATTCACCCCCGACAAGGGCGATCAGCCCTCCAGCGAGTACGCCCAGCAGATGCTCGAACAGGCCGGCGAGCGGCTCCGCGAGGTGATCATCGACTCCGGGGGCGCCGATGTGGCGATGGTCCACGAGCCGCCGATGTCGGTGCCGCTGACCGGAGAGGTGCCGCTGGTCCTGGCCGGGCACACCCACAAGCGGGCCGTCCAGGACCTCGGCGAGGGCACCACGCTGATGGTCGAGGGCTCGACCGGCGCGGCCGGACTGCGCGCCTTCGCCAACGAGCAGGTGCTCAAGATGGACATGGACGTCCTCTACTTCGACCCCGACACGAAGGACTTGGTCGCCTACGACTCGATCTCGGTCGGCACCGTCGGCGAATCGGACATCACCCTCGACCGGACCATCGTCCCTCCCGACGACGAGACCGAGGAGATCCCGGACGGCCAGACCCCGACCGAGGTCGAGCCCTCCACCGAGCCCGAGGACTGACCCCGGCGCCGGCCCGCCGATCCGCCGTCACATCAGCGGGCCGAGCACGAAGGCGGCGATGGAGAAGTACAGGACCAGACCGGTCGCGTCGCACAGGGTCGAGACCATCGGCGCCGAGATGACGGCCGGGTCGATGCGGACCTTCCTGGCGATCAGCGGTAGGAAGGCCCCGACGAAGGTCGACCAGGTGCAGATCGTCAGCAGCGTCAGGGCGATGACGAGGCCGATGTCGGGCCCGTAGAAGACGGCGACCAGAGGCCCGCCGACGATCGCGAGCATCGCCCCGAGCAGCACTCCCACCCGGCCCTCGCGCCAGATGATCCTGATCGTGTCGGAGAAGCGGACCTCGCCGACGGCCATGGCGCGGATGATGACCGCCGATGCCTGGGAGCCGGAGTTACCGCCCACGCCGGTCAGCAGCGAGATGAACACCGCCAGGACCGTGACCTCCTCCAGGGCGGCCTCGTAGTAGTTGAGCACCGAGACCGTCAGCGTCCCGGCCAGGCCCAGCAGGAGCAGCCACACCGCGCGCTTGCGGGCCAGAATGAACACCCCGGCCGACAGGTAGGGGCGCTCGAGCGGCTCGGAACCGCCGGACAGGGCCGCGTCCTCGGTGTCCTCGGCCTCCAGGACCTCCATCGCGTCGTCGAAGGTGATCAGGCCGACCAGGCGGTCCTCGTGGTCGACGACGGGCAGGGCGGCCAGGTTGGCCTCCTGGATCAGGCGCGCGGCCTCCTCCTGGTCGGTGTCGGTGCGGACCTGGTGGTGGTCCTCGGCCATGAGCGAGGCGACCTCCGAGTCCGGGTCGGCGGCGACCAGGTCGGGCAGGGCCACCGTGCCCAGCAGCTTGCGGTGCCCGTCGGTGACCGGGAGGACGTCCAGGTGGCGGGGGCGTTCCCGCAGGTGCCTGATGCGCTCGATCGCGGCGGCGGCGCTCATAGAGGCGCGCAGCGAGACGTAGTCGGGGGTCATGATGCGCCCGGCCGACTCGGGGTCGTAGCCGAGGAGCCGGGCGGTGGAGATGCGCTCGGCCGGACTCAGCTGGGCCTGGAAGCGGGTGGCGACCATCGCGGGCATCTCGTCGAAGAGCTTGGCCCGGTCGTCGGCCTCCATGGAGTCGAGCAGGTCGCGGACGGTCTCGGTCTTGAGCGCGTCGAGCAGTTCCTGCTGGTGGACGGTGTCGAGTTCCTCGAAGACGGCGAGCGCGCGGTCCTTGGGGAGCAGCCGGAAGCGGACGGCCTGGTCGGCCAGGTCCACGCGGGGCAGCTCCTCTGCCAGTTCGACGGTCGAGGAATCGGCCAGTTCCAGGCGAAGGGCCGCCAGCTCGTCGACGGCCGCCGGGGAGATCGGGTGGATGGTCTGCGACATCTCAGCCACCTCCTTACACGGGGTTGCTGCCGTGCCCGCCTGCGGTGGTGTGAAAGCCGCGGTCGAGGACGCCCGCCTCAGAATGCAAGGGGACGCGGGGCACGGTCATGAGCGAATGGGAAGAACTCGTCGGTATCTCGACTGGGACTGGGGTCGTCGCCCACTTCGCTCACCTCCTCAGGCCGTGCACCTCTCGGTGGCGTCTCTGGGCCCGTCGGGGCCCGTCTGCCGCGCTCAAGCGTAACAGCGGCACCGGCCCTTCGGGCCGGTGCCGCGTGGTGATTCGCTGTGGTTTCAGCCGCTCAGGTGAGTTTGTTCAGAATGAGTTCACGCACCGTCTTGGCGTCGGCCTGGCCCTTGGTGGTCTTCATGACCGCGCCGATGAGGGCCCCGGCGGCGGCGTGCTTGCCGCCGCGGATCTTCTCGGCGACGTCGGGGTTGGCCGCGATGGCCTCCTCGACGGCGGCCTCCAGCGCGCCGGTGTCGGAGACGACTTCGAGGCCGCGCGCGGCGGCGACTTCGGCCGGGCCGCCCTCGCCGGCCAGGACACCGTCGATGACCTGGCGGGCCAGCTTGTCGTTGAGCTTGCCGTCCTCGACCATGCCCTGGAGCTCGGCCACCTGGGCCGGGGTGACGGCCAGGGCGCCGAGCTCGGCGCCGGTCTCGTTGGCGCGGCGCGAAAGCTCGCCCAACCACCACTTGACCGCGCCGGAGGCGCTGGTCCCGGCGGCGATGGTCGATTCGATCAGTTCGACCGCGTCGGCGTTGACCACCGACTGCATCTCCTTGTCGGCCAGGCCCCATTCGGCCTGGAGCCGCTCGCGGCGCTTGCGCGGCGGCTCGGGCAGCGAGGCGCGCAGCTCCTCGACCCATTCGCGGGAGGGCTCCATCACGGCCAGGTCGGGCTCGGGGAAGTACCGGTAGTCCGTCGCCTCCTCTTTGGAGCGTCCGGGGCTGGTCTCGCCGCTGGCCTCCTGGAAGTGGCGGGTCTCCTGGACGATCTTCTCGCCGCCGTCCAGCAGCGCGGACTGGCGCCGGACCTCGTAGCGGACGGCCCGCTCTACGCTGCGCAGCGAGTTGACGTTCTTGGTCTCGGTGCGGGTCCCCCAGGCGTCGCCGGGTTTGTTCAGCGAGAGGTTGACGTCGCAGCGCATCGAGCCCTGCTCCATGCGGACATCGGAGACGCCCAGGGAGCGGACGATGTCGCGCAGCTCGGTGGCGTAGGCGCGCGCGACCTCGGGAGCGAGCTCGGCGGTGCCGGCGACCGGCTTGGTGACGATCTCGACCAGCGGGATGCCGGCGCGGTTGTAGTCGACCAGGGACTCGGTCGCGCCGTGGATGCGGCCGGTGGCGCCTCCGACGTGGAGGGTCTTGCCGGTGTCCTCTTCGAGGTGGACGCGCTCGATCTCGACCCGGTAGGTCCGGCCGTCGACGGCCACGTCGACGTAGCCGTCCTCGCAGAGCGGCTCCTCGTACTGGGAGGTCTGGAAGTTCTTCGGCATGTCCGGGTAGAAGTAGTTCTTCCGGGCGAAGCGGGTCCATTCGGCGATGCGGCAGTTCAGGGCCAGGCCGATCTTGATGGTGGCCTCGATCGCGGCCCGGTTGGCCACCGGCAGGGCCCCGGGCAGCGCCAGGCACACCGGGCAGACCTGGGTGTTGGGCTCGGCGCCGAACTCGGTCGAGCAGCCGCAGAACATCTTGGTGTTCGTGTCGAGCTCGATGTGGGTCTCGAGCCCGAGGACGGGCTCGTAGGCGGCCATCGCGGCCTCGTAGGTGTTGAGTTTCGTCATGACTCCTACTTCCCAATCTCGGGCGCGGTGTCGGCCAGCGGGGTCTCCTGGGTGGACTCCAGGGCCGCGGCGACGCGGTAGGCGATGTCGTCGCCCAGGACCGGGCCCATGACCTGGAGGCCGACGGGCATGCCTTCGGAGAGACCGACCGGGACCGAGACGCCCGGTCCGCCGTAGAGGTTCGACGGAATCGTGTAGAGGTCGGCGAGGTACATCTGGTACGGGTCGCCGGTGCGCTCGCCGAACTTGAAGGCGATGAACGGCGTGGTCGGGCTGACCAGGGCGTCGACCTGATCGAAGGCGGCCTCGAAGTCGCGCTTGATGAGCGTGCGGACCTTCTGGGCCTGGCCGTAGAAGGCGTCGACGTAGCCGGCGGACAGCGCGTAGGTGCCCAGGATGATGCGGCGCTTGACCTCGGGGCCGAAACCGGCCTCGCGGGTCAGGCTCATGACCTCCTCGAGGCCGCGCTGACCGTCGTCGCCGCTGCGCAGGCCGTAGCGGACCCCGTCGTAGCGGGCCAGGTTCGAGCTGGCCTCGGAGGGGGCGATGAGGTAGTAGGTCGGCAGCGCGTACTTGAAGGACGGGCAGGAGACCTCGACGATCTCGGCGCCGAGTTTGACCAGCCGGTCGACCCCGGACTGGTAGGCGTCGACGACGCCGGACTCGGCCGCGTCCGCGCCCTCGGCGAACTCCTTGACGACGCCGAGCCGGACGCCGCTGAGGTCGCCGCTCGCGCCGTGTCTGGCGGCCGTGGCCACCTGCGGGACGGGCGCGTCGATCGAGGTCGAGTCGCGCGGGTCGTGCCCGGAGATGACCTCGTGGAGCAGAGCGGCGTCGAGGGCGTTGCGCGAGACCGGGCCCGGGGTGTCCAGCGAGGACGAGAAGGCGATGAGCCCGTAGCGGGAGTTGGAGCCGTAGGTCGGCTTGCCGCCGAAGGTGCCGGTGACGGCGCCGGGCTGGCGGATGGACCCGCCGGTGTCGGTGCCGATTGCGAGCGGGGCCATCTTCGCGGCCACCGCCGCGGCCGAACCGCCGCCGGAGCCGCCGGGGATGCGCCCGGTGTCCCAGGGGTTCAGGGTCTTGCCGAAGGCCGAGTACTCGGTGGAGGACCCCATGGCGAACTCGTCCATGTTGGTCTTGCCGAGTATCGGCATCCGCGCGGTCTTGATCCGCTCGACGATGGTCGCGTCGTAGGGCGGGATCCAGCCTTCGAGGATCTTGGAGGCGGCGGTGGTCGGCATGCCCTTGGTGACCACGACGTCCTTGATCGCGATGGGGACGCCGGCGAGCGGGCCGAGCTCCTCGCCTCGGGCGATGGCCGCGTCGACCTCGGCCGCGGTGGCCAGGGCGCCCTCGCGGTCGACATGCAGGAACGCCTTGATCTCTCCGTCGACGGCGTCGATGCGGTCGAGGTGGGCCTCGGTGATCTCGTACGAGGTGGCGCGGCCGGTGCGTATGGCCTCGGCCATGTGCACGGCGGTCTGGTCTATGGCGCGGTGTCCGGTCATGACTAGGCCTCCTCGTCCAGGATGCGCGGTACGCGGAAGCGGTCCTCGGCGGTGTCGGGTGCTCCGGCCAGGACGTCCTCGCGCGGCAGGGAGGGCTGGTGCTGGTCTTCCCGGAACACGTTCACCAGCGGCACCGCGTGCGAGGTCGGCTCGACCCCTTCGGTGTCGACCTCGCCGAGGGTCTTCATCGATTCGAGGATGACGTCGAGCTGGCCCGCGAAGGCGTCGAGCTCGTCATCGGTGACTTCGAGGCGGGCCAGTCGCGCCAGATGCGCGACTTCCTCGCGTGAAATCGTACTCACGACAGGCGTTTCCTAACGGTTCTTAGCTGCGGGAAGACCTATCGAGTCTAGATGCCCCGCGACCTGTCGGCCACGGGGCCCTGGCGCGGCGCGAAACGCGGCACCGCGCTCGGCGGCACCGCGTTTCGAGGCGTGTCGGGCTAGAGGAACACCCACATGACGACGGTGTACATCGCGGCCATGATGAGGACCAGCGAGATGACGTTGAGCAGCGCGCCGCCCCGGACCATCTGGCCGATCCTGATCTGGCCGGAGCCGAATACGATCGCGTTCGGCGGCGTGGCGACCGGCAGCATGAACGCCATCGTCGCGGCCAGGGCGGTCGGGATGAGCAGCGTGAGCGGCGCGATGCCGAGCCCGGCGGCGACCCCGGCCATGACCGGCAGGAACGTGTTGGTGGTGGCGGTGTTGGACGTCAGCTCGGTCAGCAGGAGCACGGAGGCGGCGACGACCAGGACGACCACCCAGGTGGGTATGCCTTCGAGGGCGGAGACCTGCTCGCCGATCCAGACCGACAGGCCCGTGCCGCTGACCTGCGCCGACAGCGCCAGGCCGCCGCCGAAGAGCAGCAGGATGCCCCACGGCAGCTCCTTCATCGCGACCCAGTCGAGGACGCGGGTCCCGTCGGACTTGACCGGGATGAGGAACAGGGCGATCGCCGCGGCCATGGCCACCATGGCGTCGTTGTAACTGCCGAACCAGGTGTTGTTCTCGACGAACGTCTCGTTCTGCCCGAGCAGTCCGAAGCCGATCCAGCTCGCGGCGGCGAGGAAGAACACCGCCGCCACGGTCCACTCGGGACGACTCATGCGCCCCAGTTCGGACAGCTGGCCACGGATGAGCTCGCGGCTTCCGGCGATCTCGCGGATGCGGGGAGGGAAGACGACCCGGGTGAGGACCAGCCAGGCGAGGACCAGGAACACCACGGCGAGGGGGATGCCGACGACCATCCATTCGGCGAAACCGATGACGATGCCGTACTCCTGCTCGGCGAAGCCCTTCAGGAGCGCGTTGGGCGGGGTGCCGATGAGGGTGGCGACCGAGCCGATGGAGGCGGCGTAGGCGATGCCGAGCAGCAGCGCGGTGGAGAAGTTGCGGTCGCGGTTCTCGCCGTCGCCGAGCAGGCTGAGCACGGCCAGGCCGACGGGGTACATCATCACGGTGGTCGCGGTGTTCGAGACCCACATGGAGATGAACGCGGTGGCGATCATGAATCCGGCGATGAGCATGACCGGGTTGGTGCCGACGCGGGAGACGACGCCGAGGGCGAAGCGCCGGTGCAGGTTCCAGCGCTGCATGGCGAGGCCGATGACGAACCCGCCCATGAACAGCCAGATTATCGGGTTGGCGTAGGGGGCGACGGCCGTGGCCATGCCGATGGGTTCGCCGGTGTCGGCGCCGACGACGAAGGGGAAGGCGACCATCGGGATCAGGGCGGTGACGGCCAGGGGCAGCGCCTCGGTCATCCACCAGACCGCCATGAGGACGGCGACGGCCGCGACGAATCGGGCCGAGGCGGACAGTTCGCTGGACAGGAGCGCGAGGTAGACGATGAGGCCGAGGACGGGGCCGGCGGCCAGTCCGATGCGGCGGCGCAGCCGCAGACCGGCGGTTGGAGGGGCCTCGCTGGGTATCGAGGTGGTAGTCGTCATTGACTGCCGAGCCTTTCGCGTATGAGGACAATGCGGTTTTCGCGGACTGGACGGGTGATACCTGCACTATCCCGCAAACGCGACCCTGTGACAAGCGACACAGCAAGAAAACCGTGGGCGCGGTTCGAGCCTCCCGAGCCCGGGAGCGTCGCGGCGCACGCCGGATGGCGGCCGGGCCGTTTCGGCGCGATGGCCGAGCGCCGACCGGTGCGTTGCGGGTGGGACGTCAGTGGCGGGGATGGCCTTCTCTGGCACCCCGGCGAGGGTCGATTCCTCCTTTATGGGAGGAATTGTGGTTTGCAGCTCACCTCCATCGGGCGTGAAAACGTGGCGGAGGCAACCGTTGATACAGAATCGTTACCGGATGGTAGGCAACCTCCGGCGACCCGGGGGCGTCCCGCGTGTCCTGCGGTTCCTCCTGCACGCCAAGGGTTCACGGCTTTCGCGCGGCAGCTCCGCTCCCCCGCCGGCCAGGGGCCGCGACCAGGGAACGGACCGGCCCTGAGGAACTGGGACCAGAGGCCCCTTCAAAATGCCTCGATCGTGGTCTATGATTGGTGTCACTGGTTCGGAACGGGTTTCCTGGTTTCCTTTCTGTTTCCTTGCTAAGAACGAGTCGGTGGGTGTTCCGACTTGTGGTGGTGTTCTCGAGCCAGTGCGGGCCCCGGGCGAAAGCCCGGGGCCCGATTCTTTTGCCCGGGTTCCGACTCGGGACTCCTCCGGGTTCACCGACGGCTCCCCGTGCCAGGCCCGCCAGAGTCCCGCGTAGTGACCGTCGAGGGCGATCAGCTCCTCGTGGTCGCCGAGCTCGGCGACCTTCCCTTCCTCGACGACGGCGATGCGGTCGGCGTCGTGGGCGGTGTGGAGGCGGTGGGCGATCGCGATGACCGTGCGGCCCTCCAGGACCGCGCCGAGGGCGCGCTCGGTGTCGCGGGCGGCGCGCGGGTCGAGCATCGCGGTGGCCTCGTCGAGGATGACCACGTCCGGATCGGCCAGGATGATGCGTGCCAGGGCGATCTGCTGGGCCGAGGCCGCGTCCAGCTCGCGGGAGGTGCCGCCGAGCCGCGTGTCGAGCCGCTCGGGCAGGTCGAAGGCCCAGTCGGCGCCGACCGCGGCGAGCGCCGACTCCAGCTCCTCGTCGGAGGCCCCAGCTCTGGCCAATATGAGGTTGTCGCGCAACGTGGCGCTGAAGACGTGGTGCTCTTGGGTGACGAGGGTGACGCGCCTGCGCCGCTCGTCGAGCGGCAGCGCGGCCACCTCGACGCCGCCGATCGTCACCGCGCCCGCGCGGGGCAGGTCGGAGCCGGAGATGAGCCGGGCGAGGGTCGACTTGCCGGCCCCGGAGGGCCCGACCACGGCCAGGCGCTGCCCGGCCGGGACTGACAGGCTCACCCCGTGGAGGACGTCGCCGCCGCCCGGGTAGGCGAAGCGGACCTCGCGCAGCTCGACCGTTCCGTCCTGCGGTCGTTCAGAGGTCGCGTCCGCCTCGTTGTCCTCGGCCAGGGCCACGCCCTCGATGCGGGCCAGGGCCGCGAAGCCGCGCTGGACGCGCTCGACCCACATCAGGATGTGGTCGAGTGGGAACATGATCTGGCGGGTCAGGACCGCGCAGGAGGCGACCATGCCGAGGGTGACGCCGTCCTGGAAGTACATGGCGCCGCCGATGAGCAGGACGGCGGCCGTCGGCAGCGCGTAGGTGCCGTCGAGGAACGGGAAGAAGACGCTGCGCAGGAACAGCGTGTAGCGGGCCGCGCCCCAGTGCTCGGCGACGGTGTCGTCTCCGGCTCGGCGGCGCTGGTCTTCGAGCCGGTGGGCCTCGGTGGTCCGCGCGCCGTCGGCCGAGGCGCCGATCGTGTCGCCGATGCTCGATTCGGCCTCGCGCTCGCGCAGGTACCCGTCGCGGGCGCGCTTGAGGTACCAGCGGGTGCCGATCGTGATCGGCGGGACGGCCACGAGCATGCACAGGCCCAGCAGCGGGCTGACCCACAGCATCGCCGCGAAGTACACCAGGACCTTCAGGATCGAGACCGTCACCTCGGGCAGGCCGTCTCGGAACAGGCCCCCGGCCTCGGGCACGTCGGCCGAGGAGCGGGTCATCAGGTCGCCGGAGCCGGCCCGCTCGATCACCGGCATGGGCAGCCGCAGCGACCGGTCGACGAACTCCTCGCGCATCTTCGCCGAAAGCAGCTCGCCGAGCCGGTGGGAGACGAAGGTGCCCAACCAGGTGAAGGCGATGACGGCGACGACGGCGGAGGCCAGGCCGATGGCGAGCCGGTCGACACCCTCGGCCGTGCCGCCCGCGGCTATGCCGTCGATGATCTCGCCGAGCAGGAGCGGCGCGACCGCGGCGGCCACGGCCGCGATCAGGTGGAGGCCGACGGCCACCAGGGCGCGCCGCCTCTCGGTCAGCAGCAGCCGGGCGAAGGCGCGGCGCACCTCGGCGCGCTCGGCGACCGGGAGCTGGTTTCGTGCCTGAGTGCTCACTGTTCCTCCCGGGTGACCAGGGCGTGGTAGTCGGGGCGGGCCTCGGAAAGCTCGCGATGGGTGCCGGTGGCGACGACCTTGCCTTCGCGGAGGAAGACCACGGCGTCGGCGCGGCCGAGCCACAGCGGCGAGGTCGTGGCCACGGCGGTGGCCCTCCCGTCGCGGATCGCGGCGATGCGCTCGACGATGCGGGCCTCGGTGTGCGAGTCGACCGCGGAGGTCGGCTCGTGCAGCAGCAGGATCTCGGGGTCGGCGGCCAGGGCGCGGGCCAGCCGCAGCCGCTGGCGCTGCCCGCCCGAGAGTGTCCGCACCTGGTTGTCCACCTCGGTGTCGAGTCCCTCGGGCAGCGCGTCGACGACGTCGGCGGCCGAGGCGGCCTCGACGCACTTCTGGACGCGGTCGGCGCCGTCGCGTCCGGCGATGATCTGGGTGACCGTCCCGGCGAACAGGTACGAGTCGTGCTCGGCCACGAGCACGCGCCTCCGCAGTTCGCCGCGCTCCATCCGGTCGACGGGAACGTCTCCGAAGCGCGCGCCGGTGTGGTCGTATCCGCCGAGGCGGTCGAAGATCTCGGACACGTGGTCGGAGTCGGAGGAGGCGATCGCGAGCAGTCCTCCGGCCGCGACGGTGAGCCCGGAGTCGGGGTCGTGGAGGTCGGCGCCGGTGCGCGGGCCCGGCCGCGGTCGCTCGGCGGCGACCGGTTCGGGCACGGTCAGGAGGTTGCAGACCTTGCCGGAGGCGATGCGGCCCTCGATGACGCGGTAGGTGGTGCCGATGAGCCAGTGGACCGGCAGCAGGAGCGCCCCGGTGTAGCCGAAGGCGGCGACCATCTGGCCCGGAGTGATGTCCCCGGCGGCGACGAGGCGCCCGGATATCCACACGACGACGCCGAGCAGGATCGCGGGCGTGCCTTCGCCGAGGGCGTTGAGCCAGGCCCTGGGGGCCGCGACCTTGTAGCCGGCCTTCCGCAGCTCCTGGGAGTCGCCCCGGTAGGAGGCGCTGAAGCGCTCCTCGCCGCCGATGCCGCGCAGGACGCGCAGGCCGGAGACGATGTCCGAGGCGCGGTCGGTGATGTCGCCGATCCGGTCGCGGTAGGTCTGCTGGCGGGCTTGGAGGCGGGTGAGGACCGGCCCGGTGATGACGCCGACGAGGCCGACGCCGATGAAGATGGTCAGTCCGAGGGCCGTGGAGGTGTTGAACAGCAGGACGCCGACGGCGATGAGGCCGGCGGTGCAGCCGACCAGCGGCGAGAGGCCGTCGATGGCGTCGGCGATGCGGCGGATGTCGGTCGCTCCGATGCTGACGACTTCGCCGGTGGTGACCTGGCGGCGCAGCTCGTGGCCGAGGCGGCTGACCTTCCGGGTGGCCAGTTGCAGGGTGCGGTAGGCGGCGTCCATGCGCCACCAGACCGTGAGCCGGTGCGAGAGCACGATGGCGCCGGCGCTGACGAAGCCGGCGGCGACGAGCGCCAGCGACCAGGCCGTGAGTGCTCCCCAGTCGCCTTGGCGCAGGCCGTAGTCCACCGCGCCGGTCAGGAAGTACGGCAGGAGCGGCAGCCCGCCGAGCGCGACCGCGGAGGTCAGGAGCGCGGCGGCGGCCAGTCCCTTGCGGCGGGTGGCGAGCCAGAGCAGGTAGCGCCAGGGCCGGGTGGGAGGGGACGCGTGCACGCCCCTCGAGCCGTCGGGGGCGACAGGGTCTTCGAGCGGGAGTTCGGGAGCACGGAGAAAGCTCACTTGCCGACCGTACGGTAAGCGTCCGACAGTCGGCAAACCATTAAGCCCCGGCGCCGTGCGGGACGGCCGCCAGCGCCCGCCCGGTGTCGCGGGCGGGCGGCGCGGGCCGAAATTCCGCGGCGACCGATCAACCGACGGCGCGGTGGGGGCTTCCGCTCACGTGGGAGGCGTGGGAGAGGGCCTGTTCGAGCAGGGGCCGCACGTGGTGGTCGGCGGCGGAGTAGTAGACGAAGGTGCCTTCGCGGCGGGTGGTCACGAGCCCGGTCATGCGCAGCTTGGCCAGATGCTGGCTCACCGCGGTCGGCTTGGCGCCCACCAGGTCGGCCAGGCAGGCGACGTTCTCCTCGCCTTGGAGCAGGGCCCACATCAGCTTCAGGCGCGTCGGGTCGGAGAGCATGCGCAGCGCCTCGCTGGCGATCTGGACCTGCTCCTCGTCCGGCATGTCGAAGTCCGGGATCCCGTCGTGCATGGAGGCAAGCTTATCCCGTCTTGCTATCTTCGTAGTTGCGAAGATACGATGATGCGTATGTTCGAGAGAATGTTCAGGGTTCCGGACGTCCGGTGGGCGGTCGCCTCGCTGGCCTGTTTCGCCGCCGGCGGGCTCGCCCAGTTCCTCGGGGCGCCCTCGTGGCTGTGGCTCGGGCTGTACGCGGCCTGCTACGCCACCGGCGGCTGGGGCCCGGCCTGGTCGGGCATCACCGCGCTCGCCAAGCCGCGCTTCGAGGTCGACCTGCTGATGGTCATCGCCGCGGTCGCCGCGGCGGCCATCGGCCAGTGGTTCGACGGGGCGCTCCTCATCGTCATCTTCGCGACCTCCGGCGCCTTGGAGGCGGTCCTGACCGAGCGCACGGCCGACTCGGTGCGCTCACTGCTCAACCTCGCGCCCGAGCGCGCGGTCCGCCTCGCCCCGGACGGGGAGCAAGTCGTCGACGCCGCCGAACTGGCCTCGGGCGACACGATCCTGGTCCGACCCGGCGACCGGGTTCCGGCGGACGGCGAGGTCCTCGCCGGAGAATCCGAAGTGGACGAGTCGAGCCTGACCGGCGAGCCCCTGCCCCACCGCAAGGCCCCGGGTGCGCACGTCCTGGCCGGCACCGTCAACGGCACCGGTGCGCTGACGGTCGCGGTCACCCGCGACCCGTCCGACTCGGTGCTGGCCCGCGTGGCGCGGCAGGTCGAGGAGGCCTCCGAGGCGAAGTCGAAGACCCAGCTCACGATCGAGCGGGTCGAGCAGCCCTATTCGCTGTCGGTCGTGGCGGTCACCTTGGCGCTCATCGGGTTCCCTCTGGCGTTCGGCGCGGCGTTCGAGCCGACGCTGCTGCGGGCGATGACGTTCATGATCGTGGCCAGCCCCTGCGCGATCGTGCTGGCGACGATGCCGCCGCTGCTGGCGGCGGTCGCATTGGCCGGTCGCCATGGCGTGCTGGTCAAGAGCGCGTTGATGATGGAGCGACTGGCCGGAGTCGACCGTGCCGCCTTCGACAAGACCGGGACCCTCACCACCGGCCGGCCCGAGGTCGAGCGCGTCGTGGCGCTCGACGGGGACGAGACACGCCTGCGGCGGCTCGTCGCCGCGGCCGAGTCCGGCAGCGAGCACCCGATCGGCAGGGCGCTGGCCCGCCTCGGTCCCGGGGGCGGCGCCGAGGAGTTCCAGGCCGTGCCCGGGCGCGGCGTGCGCGCGGTCGTCGGCGGCGTCAAGGTCGCGATAGGCCATCCGGTCCTGTTGGAGGAGGCCGATGATCCGGGCGAGGCGCTACGGGCCGCGGCGGCGATGGAGGCCGAGGGCCTGACCGTCTCGGTGGTCGTGGCCGACCGGCGCCCGATCGGCGTGGTCGGTCTGACCGACCGGATCCGCCCCGAGGCGGCCGAGGCGATCCGGCGGCTGTCCGACCGGCTCGACGCGCCGCCCCGGCTGCTGACCGGCGACAACCCGGCGGCGTCCCGCCGCGTGGCCGACCAGGTCGGCATCGGCGAAGTCGAGGCCGCGCTGCTGCCGGGCGACAAGGCCGCCAGACTGGCCGGGACCAGGACGCTCTACTGCGGCGACGGCGTCAACGACGCCCCGGCGCTGGCCGCCTCGCATGTCGGCGCGGCCATGGGCGGCACCAGCTCCGACCTGGCGCTCCAGTCGGCCGACGTGGTCCTGGTCGGCCGCCGCCTGACCGCGCTGCCCGCGGCGGTCGACATGGCCCGCAAGGCCAGCCGCGTGGCCAGGGCCAATCTGATCTTCGCCGCGAGCGTCATCGTGGTCCTGTCGGCCTGGGACCTGTTCGGGCACCTGCCGCTGGTACTGGGCGTGGCCGGACACGAGACGTCGACGGTGATCGTCGGCCTCAACGGCCTGCGGCTGCTGGCGGGCCGCCACTGGAACGAGCCTCGCGTCCCAGTGGCGGAACGCGTCGAGGTCAAGACCGGGTGAGCGATTCGAACAGCCGGAGCCACGACTGGGGCGGGACCAGGCCGACCGGCAGGTCGCGGGCGACGCCGGCGGCCTCGCAGGCCCGGTCGGCCCGCCTCGGCCCGACCGACCGGCGCAGCGAGGCGTGGAGCGATCCGCCGACGCCGGTGAAGCCGAGCTCGACCAGCCGCCGGTACTCCCCCAGCGCGCGGTGCGGCAGGAGTGGTCGCTGACGCCGCCGGACGTGGAGCACGGCGGAGTCGACGCTCGGCACCGGCCGGAAGTTGCGCTTGCCGATGCGCCGCCCGAGGGTGAACTCCCAGGCCGGCCAGTGGGCGACGGTCAGCTTGGTCCACCGGCCGAAGTCGCCGGTGTGCTTGCGGGCGAACTCGAGCTGGGTGACCAGCGTCGCCGAGGTCAGGTGGCGGGTCTCCAGGCACCAGCGGACGCACTCGGTGGTGAGTCCGTACGGGATGTTGGCGACGACCGCGAACGGTTCGTCGGGGAGACGGGCGTCGCGGAAGTCGGCGTGGACGCAGCGGAGCCGGTCGTCGCCGGCGTTGCGGCGGCGAAGGCGATCGGCGAAGCGGCCGTCCTTCTCGAAGGCGAGGACCCTCCGGGCCCGGCCCAGCAGTTGGCGGGTGAGCATGCCGTCGCCGGGGCCGATCTCGACCACCAGGTCGTCGGGCCCGACTCGGGACGAGTGCGCGATCATCCGGGCCACGCCCGGGTCGATCAGGAAGTTCTGCGACAGGCGCTTGCGGTTGGAGGCGCGGCGCGGGTTCTGGGCATGCGGATTGGAACGGTTTCGCGGCATGGGAGAGCTCCGAACGGAGTAGTCGAATCAGGACTGTTGATTCGCCCAGGCCCCATGCCAAGTGCGGGTTCGACGAACGGCCGACGGCCGTCGGTGAGAAGAGCCCCGAGTCGAGTCGGGGTCAAGAAGCGGCGCTGGCGGAGCCTAGGCTTCCGCGCGCAGCCTGATGAAGAAGGCGGGCGCGAAGCAGGCCCCGCTCATCAACGTGGTTCCCATGGGTCCCACTCTAGCGTCCGCTCGGCGAGGGCGTCGATCGGTTTTCGAGCCGGGACGCAGTAGGCTGCCGGGCATGTGGAATCCCAAGGACCCCAACGCGCTCGCCTCGGCCTCGCTCACCGGTCTGAGCGTCGGGGACGCGTTCGGCGAGCAGTTCTTCGACACCGCCAACTGGGGTTCGGTCCCGTTCCCCGGGCGCCAATGGGAAGAGCCGGACTACTCCTCGGGCGACCTGACCGAGCGGTTCCTGGCGGCCGACCTCACTCCAAAGGGCCCGTGGCCCTGGACCGACGACACGCAGATGGCCTGCACGGTCGTCGAGCAGCTCCGCTTCGGCGGCGGCATCGACCCCGACCGGCTCGCCGGGGCCTGGGCGGAGCGAGTCGAGCTCAAGCGCGACTACGGCCCGTCGGTGCTGGCGATCCTCGACGCGGTGCGCCAGGCGCGGCCGTGGCGGCCCGTGGCGGCGGCGGCCTTCGACGGCGCCGGGTCGCTCGGCAACGGCTCGGCCATGCGGATCGCGCCGCTCGGGGCCTGGTTCAGCGACGACCTCACCCACGCCGTGGCCCAGGCCCGGCTGGCGAGCGAGGTCACCCACGCCAGTCCCGACGGCATCGCCGGGGGCATAGCGGTGGCGGTCGCGGCGGCCGTGTCCGCGCGGCGCGGCACCGCCAGCCGCGACGAGCTGCTGGAGACCGTCATCGCCCGCACGCCCGAGGGCGAGGTCAGGGCCGGTCTGCGGGCCGTGGCCGGGATCGGCTGGGAGGCCGCGGCCACCGGGGTCGCCTCCGAGGTGGGCAACGGTCACCGGACCCTGGTCACCGACACCGTCCCTTTCTGCGTGTGGGCGGCGTTCCGGCACCTGGACGACTATCAGCTCGCGATCCGCACCACCGTATCGGTCGGCGGCGACATCGACACCAACTGCGCGATCGTCGGGGGCATCGTCGCTTCGGGCGCGGGATTCAATACGGTCCCTCAGGCGTGGATCGCCGCGCGCGAGCCGCTCCCCGACTGGGTCGGGACCGAGCGCTAGCGCAGTTGCTCGGGCGAGAGCAGCTCGCCCGAGCGGCTGAGGCGGCCCGGAAGGTGGAGGCGCAGGACCGACTCATCGGCCCATTCGGGGATCGCCGCGGGGCGCGAGGCCAGGATCATCGTCGCGAACGCGAGCGGCACGGTCCAGATCGCGGGCTGGGCCAGCAGGACTGAGACCGCGCCCGGCTCCAGGTCGGTGAGGACGGTGACCATCGCCGCGCCGGTGGAGGTCCCGACGCCCACCAGCAGGCCCGCGGTCGCGCCGCCCGCGGTCAGGCCGCGCCACCAGATCCCGAGGGTCAGCAGGGGGCAGAACGTGGACGCGGCCACGGCGAACGCCCAGCCGACCAGGACGTTGATGTCGACCTCGGCGGCGGGCAGCGCCAGCGCCACGGCCAGACCGGTGCCCGCGGCGACCCCGGCGCGCAGCCGCGAGAGCGAACCGCCGAACAGGTCGTGCGAGAGGCCCCCGGCCAGCGCCAGCAGCAGCCCCGAGGAGGTCGACAGGAAGGCCGCGAACGCCCCGGCGGCCACCAGCGCGGTCAGGACCGCCCCGACCATGCCCGGGGCGATCTCCCCCGGCACCAGGACGGTGACCACGTCGGTCTCGGAGGGATTGGGCGCGACCACGCGGCCCAGCAGCCCGTAGACGACCGGGAACAGGTAGAAGACCCCGAGCAGCACGATCACCCCGACCGCGACGCGGCGGGCGGCGCGGGCCCCGGCGACGGTGTGGAAACGCATCACCACGTGCGGCAGGCCCATCGCGCCGAGCGTGGTGGCGATCAGGATCGACACGGTCGACAGGACCGGCTGACCCGCGCCGTCGAGGTCGAGCAGCGGGCGCGCCCAGTCGGGGTCCAGGCCGGTCGGGGCGAATGCCTGCTCACGCCGCTCGGGCCCGGCCAGGAAGATCAGGAACAGCGCCGGGACGGCGATGAAGGCGAGCTTGAGCAAGTAGTGGAACGCCTGGACGTAGGTGGCCGAGCGCATCCCGCCGACGGCGATGGTCGAGGAGACGACCAGGCCGGCGCCGACCACGCCGACCCAGTACGGGACGCCCGAGACCAGTTCGAGGACCACGCCGGCGGCCTTGAACTGCGGGATGAGGTACAGCAGCATGATGACCAGGACGACCAGGCCGCACATGCGCCTGATCCGCCGCGAGCCGAGCCGGTACTCGGCGAAGTCGGGGACGGTGTAGGCCCCGCTGCGGCGCATCGGCCCGGCCACGAGCGCCGCGACCAGCACGTACCCGGCGGTGAAGCCGACGCCGTACCACATCGCGCCCACGCCGTTCTTGACCAGCAGCCCGGCCAGGCCGAGCACGGAGGCGGCCGAGACATACTCCCCGGCGATCGCCATGGCGTTCCAGCCGGGGACGATGCGCCTGGAGGCGACGAGGAAGTCGGGGGTCGAGCGCGCCGCGCGCACCCCCCACACTCCGATGACGACGCTGGCGACGAGGACCAGGCTGATCGAGGCCAGGCCCAGCATCAGGAGTCGGCCTCGATGCGTTCGGCTCGGCGGACGTGCGCCGCGGCCAGGGCCAGCAGCAGCGGGTAGGGGGCGAGGAACAGCACCGCCCAGCCCCAGCGGCCGGAGCTCAGCCCCGCCGCGACCAGCAGGACCGCCAGGAGGGCGGCGAGCAGGAGGCCGGTGCGCAGGGCGAGGCGGCGCTGGCGTTTGAGGGCGCGCTCGGCGGCCTCCATGTCGATCGCGGTCGAGGACATCGGGGGGCGCCCGGCGCGGTCGACCCGCCGCATCGCGTCGCTCCTGCGGCGCAGCGCCAGGCGGGTCTGGGGGCTGGTGATGCGGACCCGTTGGTTCATGGACGGCTCCGGTCCCGGCTCCTCGCCGCCTGGAGGAGGCGCTCGCGCAGCAGCCGGGCATGGCGGCGGCTGACCGGGACCTCCCCGGCGTCGGTCACGGCGACCAGCCCGGAGCTGGAGGTGACCCGCAGTTCGGTGACGGCCGCGAGGTTGACCAGGTAGGAGCGGTGGGCGCGCACGAACCCGGCCGGCTCCCACGCCTGTTCAAGATAGGTCAGGGACTGCCGCAGCAGGTGCGAGTCGGTGCCGATGTGCAGGCGCACGTAGTCGCCGTGGGCTTCCACGAAGGCGACGTCGTCGCGGCGGATGAACACGGTGCGCCCGGCCAGCTCGACCTGGATGACAGCGAGGTCGTCGGCCTTCTCGGCGGCGGGGACCGCGCCGTGGCGGTGGTGCTCGATGCGGGCGACCGCCTCGGCCAGCCGTTCGCGGCGGACGGGCTTGAGCAGGTAGTCGACCGCGCCGAGGCCGAACGCCTCGACGGCGTGGTTGTCGTAGGCGGTGACGAACACGATCGCCGGCGGGCTCGAGAGGCGGGTGAGGATGCGGGCGACGTCCATGCCGTCGAGGCCGGGCATGGCGATGTCGAGGAAGGCGGCGTCGAAGGTGCCGCCGCCGAGCAGTCTGACCGCTTCGTCGCCGCCGTCGGCGCACACGACGTCCCCGACCGCGCGAAGCTCGGCGAGCAGTCCCGCCAGTTCGACGCGGGTCGAGGGTTCGTCTTCGACGACGAGAACGCGAAGGGGCTTCATTGGGCGAGGACTCCTCGAGCGTATCTGGGTATGCGGATGGTGGCCTTGGTCCCGGCGCCGGTCGCCGTCTCGAGCCACAGTCCGTATTCGGCACCGTAGACGGCCCGCAGGCGATGGTCGACGTTGGCCAGGCCGATGCCGCCGCGTCCCTCCTTCCCGGTGCTCTGGCCGCCGGTCAGGACCGCCTTGGCCAGGTCAGGGTCCATGCCGGCGCCATCGTCCTCGACCTCGATGACGCACAGCGGCCCCTCGGAGTAGCCGCGGACGGCGATGTGGCCCAGTCCGGGCCTGGACTCGAAGCCGTGGCGGACGGCGTTCTCGACGATCGGCTGGACGACCAGGAACGGGATCGACACCGGCAGGACCTCGGGCGCGATCTGGACGGTGATGTCGAGTCGGTCGTCGAAGCGGGCCCGCTGGAGTTCGAGATAGGTCTGGACGGCCTGGAGCTCGTCGGCCACGGTGGCGTAGTCGCCGGTGACGGCGAAGGAGTAGCGCAGGTAGTCCGAGAAGTCCGAGAGCAGGTCGCGGGCGCGCTCGGGGTCGGTGCGGGTGTGGGCGCTGATGGCGGCCAGGGCGTTGTGCATGAAGTGCGGGGAGATCTGGGCGCGGAGGGTGCGGAGGTCGGCGGCGGCGATGCGCTCGCGGGCCCGGTCGAGCTCGGCGTGGTCCAGCGCGGTCGCAACCAGGTGGGCGGCCTCGGCGAGCTCGGCGTGCCCGACCTCTCCGGAGAGGATCAGGCACCCGGCGAGGTCTCCGGAGACGACCAGCGGCGCGGCCTTGAGGGGCGGGTCGGTGACCGGCTCGAGTTCTTCGAGGGTCTCGGCGAGGATCTGGGTGCAGGCGTCCTGGTCGAGGCGGCCCCAGGTGGCGATCACGCGGTCGCAGTCGGCCAGGGCGACCGCCTCGGCCCCGAGCAGGCGCCCGAGGCGGCGGGCGGCTTCGGCGGCGCGTTTGCCGGCGAGCCCGTCGGAGAGGGCCTCACCGACTTGGCGCGACAGGCGCAGCGCCGCGAGAGCGGCCGCTCCGGAGGAGCGGCGCCGCAGCTGCTGTTGAGGGGAGCGCGCTATCACCTGCCAACTGTAACGTGGGGCACATAAAAAATGGTGCGGGGAGGGCCGAGGGTAGGCCCTCCCCGCGGGAGGTGACTCAGTGTCGCGCGGTCCGCTCCGAGCCGGCCCCGGTCAGGGCCCTTACTTGGAGAGTGGCGAAACGGTCCGGCCGCGATTCGGAGCTCGCCAGCGTGCCGACCACGGCACAGACGAGTCCGAGCGGAATCGACACCAAGCCCGGGTTGGACATCGGGAACCAGGCGATGTCCACCCCTTCGCCGAGCAGCGAGGTTTCAGATCCGGAGAAGACCGGTGAGAAGACCACCAGTCCGATGCAGGAGATGAGTCCGCCGTAGATCCCGGCGACCGCCCCGGCCGTGTTGAACCTCTTCCAGAACAGGCTCAGCAGCAGCGTGGGGAGGTTGGCCGAGGCCGCGACGGCGAAGGCCAGCGCCACCAAGAAGGCGACGTTCAGGTCCTGGGCGAAGATCGCCAGGATGATCGCGACTACGCCGACGCCGATCGCGGCGAACCTGGCGAACACGACCTCTTCGCGGTCGGTCGCCTTGCCGCCCCTGATGACGCTGTTGTAGAGGTCGTGCGCCAAGGACGACGACGAGGCGATCACGAGCCCGGCCACGGTCGACAGGATCGCGGCGAACGCCGCCGAGGCGATGAGCGCCAGCATGATCGACCCGATCGCCGAACCGCCTATGCTCTCGCCGACGACCTCGGCCAGCTGCGGCGCGGCGGTGTTGCCGGCCGCGTTCTGCTCGGTGATCGCGTCGGCCCCGACCAGTGCGGCGGCGCCGAAGCCCAGCATGAGGGTCAGCAGGTAGAACGAGCCGATCAGGCCGATGCCCCAGTTGACCGACTTGCGGGCCGACTTGGAGTCGGGGACGGTGTAGAAGCGGATCAGGATGTGCGGCAGGCCCGCGGTGCCGAGCACGAGCGCCATGGCCAGGCTGATGAAGTCGAGCTTGTTCCACATCGTCTGGACCGGGTCGCCCGCTACTTCGACGCCGCGTTGCAGCCCCGGTTCGAGGAAGCTCTGCCCGGCCCCGGAGCGTTCGGCGGCCGCGCCGAGGAGCCCGGAGAGGTTGAAGTTGAACTCGATCATGACCATCAGCGCCAGGATCGCGGCGCCGCCGAGCAGCACGCACGCCTGGACGATCTGGACCCACGTGGTGCCCTTCATGCCGCCCATGGCGACGTAGAAGATCATCAGCAGGCCCACCAGGACGATGCCCATGTTGGAGGCGGCCTCGGCGTTCATGCCCAGGAACGTCTCGCCTTCGCGGATGCCCAGCAGCAGCGCGATGAGCGCGCCGGCGCCGACCATCTGGGCGATCAGGTAGAAGATCGACACGCTCATGGTGGACACGGCGGCGGCGGTGCGGACCGGCCGCTGGCGCATCCGGAACGACAGCACGTCGGCCATGGTGAACCGGCCCGAGTTGCGCAGCAGCTCGGCGACCAGCATCAGGGCGATCAGCCAGGCGACCAGGAATCCGATCGAGTACAGGAAGCCGTCGTATCCGTTGAGGGCGATGGCCCCGGCGATGCCGAGGAAGGAAGCGGCGGACATGTAGTCCGAGGCGATCGCGAAGCCGTTCTGCCAGGGCTTGAAGCCGCGCCCGCCCGAGTGGAAGTCGGTGGCGTCGCGGGTGTGGCGGCGGGCCCATACGGTGATGGCGATCGTGGCCGCCACCATCAGCAGGAACAGCGTGAACGTCAGAGTGCGGCCGCCGTCGCCGCTTTGGGCTAGGAGCGTCATCGGGCGTCCTCCTTGTCGGCGCCGTAATGGATCTCGTCGTGGAGCTCCTGGGCCTGCGGGTCGTACGACCGGGAGGTGTAGCGGGAGTAAGCCCAGGCGAAAGCGAAGGTCGAGACGAACTGGAGCAGGCCGAACACGAGCGCGACGTTGATGTTGCCGAACAGGACTTGGTCCATGAAGTCGCGGGCGTAGGCGGAGAGGAGCACGTAGAGCAGATACCAGGCCATGAACGCGATCGTCGCGGGCACGATGAAGCGGAACAGGCGGCGCTTGAGGTCGGCGAAGCGGGGGTCGTCGTGCATGGCGGCGAGCTGTTCGTCGGTTACCTCGGGCGGGGGGCCGTCGCGCATAGGGGTTGTGGCCATCGGTCCTTCCTCCTTGAAGGGCAGGTGCCGTGTCGACCGAATGTCTGGCGCATGTCGACACGGTGACGTGTATTACCAAGGAAATTAGGTCCTCTGACGACGCTTGAGAAGGGTCGATGTGACCTGCGTCGCTGGGCGTGCGATTCCTGCGGCGGGCCCGCGACGAGCGGTCGACGAACGGTCGGCGGGCGGTCGGACGGGTTTGTTCGCGGCGAACGATGATTCCCGAGAAGCGGTTTCGTCTGTACTGGTGAGAGCGAACGAAGCGAAGGGAAGCCGCTCATGGCCGACAAGATGATCTTTCTGAACCTGCCCGTCGAGGACCTGGACCGGTCGAAGTCCTTCTACGAGGGCCTGGGGTGGACGATCAACCCCGATTTCACCGACGACAACGCCGCGTGCGTGGTCGTGGACGACAACATCTGCCTGATGCTCCTGACCAAGGAGTTCTACGGGTCCTTCACCAAGCGCCCGATCGGCGACAGCGCGAACCACTCCAACGCCATGTACGCGCTGTCGCTCGACAGCCGGGAGGCCGTCGACGAGTTGACCGAGGCCGCCGTCAAGGCCGGCGGCACCGAGGAGGCCAGTCCCGAGGGCCGGCGCAGCCAGGAGGCCGAGGCCGGCATGCACGGCCGCGCCTTCGCGGACCCGGACGGGCACCAGTGGGAACCGTTCTACATGGACTACCCCGCCGCCGCTTGACGCTTGAGGACGGGAAACCCAGGACACCGATCGGCCGCCCCGCAGGGCGGCCGATCGCCGTGTCTACAGCGGCTTTTCAGCTCCGTCGCCCGCCGGTCGTTCGCGGTACTCGGGCGGGAGGCCGAACAGCGGGAACAGGCGGGCGGAGTCGAGGAAGTAGTTCAGGCCCTTGATGCGGCCGCCCTCGATCTCGAGGACGGTGATCGACCACGGCTCCCACACCCCCTCGACCCGACCGGGCTTGTAGTGCCCGAAGGCCGGGAGCCCGTTGGCGCCGGTCGGGACCAGTCTGGAGTCGCGGCATTCGTGGCCGGGGCCGAGCATGAACTCGGCGACCGAATCTGGGCCGGAGAACCACATCGGGATCGGCGGCATCGACAGCGACACGTCCTCGCTGCACATGGCCTTCAGCGCGTCAATGTCGTAGGCCTGGAAGGCGCTCATGTAGCCGTCGATCAGGCGGCGCAGCTCCTCGTCGGTGACCTCGGGCGCCTCCTCGGCGGCGCCCACCTTCGCCATGGTGGCCTTGGCGCGCTGGAGCGCGCTGTTGACCGAGGCCGGGCTGATCTGGAGGGTCTCGGCGGTCTCGGCCGCCGAGAACCGCAGGACCTCCCGCAGCAGCATCACGGCCCGCTGCTTGGCCGGCAGGTGCTGGACGGCGGCCACGAACGCCAGTCGGAGGGTGTCCCTGGCCGCGGCCGCTTCGGCCGGGTCGGCGCCGAAGGCCATGCCGTCGGGGATCGGCTCGATCCACACGTAGTCCGGTTCGGGGGCGGCCAGGGGCGTGCCCGCCTCGGAGGACGGGGCCAGGTCCATGGGTCGGGCGCGGCGCTGCGGGCCCTTGAGCATGTCCAGGCACACGTTGGTGGCGATCTTGTAGAGCCAGGAGCGCAGCGAGGAGCGGCCCTCGAACCGGTCGAAGGACTTCCAGGCGCGCGTGAATGTCTCCTGCACGGCGTCCTCGGCCTCGAAGGAGGATCCGAGCATCCGGTAGGCGTAGGCGCACAGCTCTCGGCGGTGCGGCTCGAGGGATCGGAGCACATCGTTCATACCAATACCATCGCACGGCGATACGACACCGCGGGGCCGTAGACGTTCAACGGCCGCCGCGGCGGGCCGCCAGCCAGCGGTCGAAGTCCTCGGCGCTCATCGGCTTGGCGAAGTGCCAGCCCTGGGCTGCATCGCAGCCCCAGACCTCGAGCTGCTTGCGCACCTTTTCGTCCTCGACGCCCTCGGCGACGACGTCGATGTCCAGGGCGCGGCCCAGGTCGATGGTGGAGGAGACGATCGCGGCGTTGTCGGAGTCCTCGACCAGGGTGGTCACGAACATCCGGTCGATCTTGATCTCGGTGACCGGCAGGCGCCGCAGATGCTGCATGGACGAGAATCCGGTCCCGAAGTCGTCGAGGCTGATGCCCAGCCCCAGGTCGGCCAGGCGCTCGACGTTGTCGACCACCCGGCGGGGGTCGGCCATGAGCGCGCTCTCGGTGATCTCGAGCTGGAGCCTGGTCGCGTCCACCCCGTATTCGCGCATCCGCTCGGTCACGTATTCGGTGAAGTCCGGGGACTGGAGGTCGCGGACGCTGACGTTGACGGCCATCCGCAGGTCGTAGCCGGACTCGTGCCACTTGCGGAGCTGGAGCAGGGCGATGTCGACGACGCGTTCGGTGAGCATCCGCATCACCGACGAGTGCTCGGCGGTCGCGATGATCTCGGAGGGGTTGACCATCCCGCGGACGGGGTGGTGGTAGCGCAGGAGCGCCTCGGCGCCCAGGACCTTCTCGGTCCGGAGGCAGACCTGCGGCTGGTAGAAGAGGTTGATGCCCGGCGAGTCGGGGGCGTCGAGGGCGCGGCGCAGGTCGCCCAGGAGCATCAGCCGCTCCGGCGAGTGGTGGTCGAACTCGGGGGCGTAGCGGGCGAAGCTGGCCGCGCGCTTCTTCGACTCGTCCATGGCGATGTCGGCGTGGCGGAAGAGGGTGCGGAAGTCCTCGCCGTCCTCGGGGAAGACGGCGATGCCCACCGAGCCGTCGACCTCGATGCTCACGTCGTCGACGACGATCGGCCGGTCGAGCCGGGCGCGGATCTCGCGGGCGCACGCCATCGGGTCGTCCATGCCCTCCAGCTCGCTCCAGACGAAGCCGAACTCGTCGCCGCCGAGCCGGGCGATCTCCTTGCCAGGCGGCTTGTCGGCGGAGAAGCGGCGGGCCAGTTCGACCAGCAGCTTGTCGCCGACGTCGTGGCCGAGCGCCGAGTTGACGTCGGCGAATCGGTCGAGGTCGAGGACCAGGACGGCCACGGAGGTGCCGGTCTCGGTGCCGTCGAGGATCTTGTCGTCGACGACCTGCTCGAAGCCCTTGCGGTTGAGCAGGCCGGTCACCGGGTCGAGCTCGGCCTCCCGCTCGCGGTCGGCGGCGGTCTGGAGGATGCGGTAGACGCTGAATATGGGGATCGCCGAGACCGCGACCAGCCACCAGGAGGACATGGCGGCGGTCGCCATGATCGGGGCGATCGCGACCTGGGTCGCGCGCAGCGTCCACTCGCTCTTGCCCCACTGCCAGGCCAGATCGAGCCACGAATCGCCCGAGCGGAGGCCGGCCCTGATGGCAACGAGGCTCCAGCTGGTGACCGTCCAGGCCGTGCCGGCGGCCAGGAGGCCGAGGAGCTCGGTCAGGGTGCCGCCCCACGCCGCGCCGCCTGCGATGGCGTTCCAGACCACCCAGGCGACGCACAGGGCCGCGCCCTGCTGGGAGACGTTGAAGATCGACCGCCAGATCGAGGCGCTGAGCTGGGCCATCAGCAAGAAGAGCGCCGCGGATTGGACGATCAGCGCCGGCAGGAAGCCCCAGGTGACCATCGTGGCGAGGGAGTAGACGAGGTAGATGGAGGCGGCCGGGGACATCCACAGCCCGCCCCAGCGGGTGGGGCGCAGCTCGGCGATCAGCGCGAGCCCAGCGGTGAGCCAGAAGGCGAAGGGCACGTTGAACCAGCCTCCGGCGGGTGAGCCCGCTGAGGCCGTGATCGCGACCGATGCCGCGACCGTGCCCACGGCGACGCCCGCCATGAAGCCGTAGTACCGGCCCGGATGCTCTCGAGGCGCAGTGTTGCGCATGAGCGTCGTGGCCATATCGCTCCTCCCACTGCCACACCGTCCAAGGCGACGCGCCAGAATCACCGTTGATCGGCTGTGGCCGACTCCTCTGTCATATCGCGATTTGCGCTCCCAGACAACGCTGGCGGCACAAGCGGCACAGTTGTCACCAGGTGCGACATGCCCGTGACAGAAACCGTTCTCCAGGCCGCCGCGGCCGAGTCGCACGCGAAGACCGCATAGTTCCAGACCCCTTCCAGTGAGCGGAATCGACCGGGCGTGACGGATTGAGGCGGTTCCACGGATCGACTCTGCCCGGTACTAACGAACCGAACCCCCTCGCCGAATACGGATCGTTATGCATTTGTGATCATTCAGGATCGGACTCGTCACCTTCGGGCAGGCCATCCTCCAGAAATCGCTCGAAGTCCTCGCCGGCGACGATGGGGACGCCGAACCGCTCGGCCTTGTCGTACTTCGACCCGGCGCTCTCCCCCGCCACCAGGGCGCTGGTCTTCTTCGAGACCGATGAGGCCACCTTGGCCCCGCGGGCCTTGACCGCGGCGGCGGCGGTCTCGCGGGTGTAGCCGGGAATCGCCCCGGTGATGACCACGGTCGCGCCCTCCAGGGTCTGCGGCAGCTCCTCGCCCGGTTCGGGGGCCTCGTCGCGCATGCGCACGCCCGCCTCGCGCCAGCGCTCGACGATCGCCCGGTGCCAGTCGACGGTGAACCAGTCCTTGACGGCCGCCGCGATCGTGGGGCCGACCCCGTCGATCGCGGCCAGCTCCTCCTCGGTGGCCTCGATGATGCGGTCCATGTCGGCGAAGTGGCCGGCCAGGGCCTGGGCGGCCACGGGCCCGACGTGGCGGATGGACAGGGCGTTGACGACCCGCCACAGCGGCTGGGACTTGACCTTCTCGAGGTTCTCGAGCATCTCGACGGCGTTCTTCTTCGGCTCGATCTCGCCGGTCTTCTTGTCGGGCTGCTTGGCGAAGTAGGTGACGACCTTCTCGCGCTCGGTCTTGGGGTCGATCTTCGGCAGACCCGAGTCGGGGTCGCGGACGACGACCTTGATCGACAGGAGGTCCTCCATCCTCAGGTCGAAGACCCCGGCCTCGTCGCGCAGCACCGGCTCGGACGGCTCCAGCGGCTGGACCAGTGCGGTGCAGGCGATGTAGCCCATGCGGTCCACGTCGAAGCAGGAGCGGCCCGACAGGTAGGCCAGGCGCTCGCGGAGCTGCCCGGGGCACGAGCGCGCGTTCGGGCAACGCAGGTCCACGTCGCCCTCGGCGGCCGGGGCGAGAGCGCGGCCGCACTCGGGGCAGGTCTCGGGCATGGCGAAGTCGCGCTCCGAGCCGTCCCTGGCGGCCGCGACCGGGGCGACGATCTCGGGGATGACGTCCCCGGCCTTGCGGACGACGACGGTGTCGCCGATCTTGACGCCCTTGGCCGCGACCTGGTCGGCGTTGTGGAGGGTCGCGAACTCGACTTCGGACCCGGCCACCGTCACCGGTTCGAGCACCGCGTAAGGGGTGGCGCGGCCGGTGCGGCCGATGGAGACCTTGATGTCGAGCAGCCGGGTGTTGACCTCCTCGGGCGGGAACTTGTAGGCGACCGCCCAGCGGGGGGTGCGGGAGGTGGCGCCCAGCCGGCGCTGGATGACGATGTCGTCGAGCTTGACGACGATGCCGTCGATCTGGTGGACCAGGTCGTGGCGGCGGCCGCCGTATTCGTGGATGTAGTCGAACACGTCGTCGACGGACTCGACGAGCTTGTAGTAGGGGCTGACCGGCAGGCCCCAGGCTTCCAGCGCGGCGTAGGAGTGCGACTGGGAGTCCGGGACGAATCCCTCCAGGGCGCCCAGCCCGTGGGCGATGAAGCTCAGGGGCCGCTCGGCGGTCCCCGCCGGATCCTTCTGGCGCAGCGATCCGGCCGCGGCGTTGCGAGGGTTGGCGAAGGGGGCCTTGCCCGCGGCGACCTGGGACTCGTTGAGCTTGGTGAAGTCGGCGACCGGGAAGTAGACCTCGCCGCGCACCTCGAGCAGGGACGGCACCGGGAAGCCGTCGGCCGGTTCGAGGCGCTGGGGCACGACGGCGATGGTGGCGACGTTGGCCGAGACGTCCTCGCCGGTGACGCCGTCGCCGCGGGTGGCGGCGCGGACCAGGCGGCCGCCCTCGTAGACCAGGTCGACGGCCAGGCCGTCGATCTTGAGCTCGCAGAGGTAGGCGCAGCCCCCGGCTTCGGGGGTGACCCGCTCTGCCCAGGTGCGCACCTCCTCCTCGCTGAAGACGTCCTGGAGGCTGAGCATCTTCTCCAGGTGCCGCACGGGGGTGAACACCTCGGAGAACGTGCCGACCTGCTCGGTGGGAGAGTCGGCGCTCTTCAGCTCCGGGTGGGCCGTCTCGATGTCGATCAGCTCGTGCATGAGCCGGTCGAATTCGGCGTCGGAGACGGTCGGCGCCGCGTCGAGGTAGTAGCGGCGGCGGTGCTCGGTGATCTCGGCGGCCAGCTGTTCGTGGCGCTCACGGGCGGTGTCGAAATCGGTGTCCTCGGTGCTCACGGACCCATTGTTGCAGCTCGCTCCGACATTCCGGGCCCGGAGAAGGCTTATGCCGTACGTCACCTTCCGTTCATCTTCTGGCCTCCTGTTCCTCCACTCGGGTCGGAAACATCTGTGCTGACAGTGACATATCCGGGCTCGACGAAGGAGCATCGACTTGTCCACGCAGACTTCCGGCGCCATCGGCACCGAGGGCTCCAGCCGCCGCAGCTTCCTGCGCCGCGGCGCCACCGTGGCCGGCGGCGGCCTGTTCGCCGTGGCGGCCATGGAGGGCATGACCATCCGCGCGGCCTCGGCCCAGGACGGCCGGCGCGACCGGGTGCTCGAGAACAACGGCGGCTACGGCGAGCTGCGCGAACTGACCCGCGTCGACCCCGAGAGCGGCTTCGAGCAGACCCTCATGCTGCCCGAGGGCTTCGACTTCGGCGTCTTCTCGGTGGCCGGGACGCCGATGCCCGACGGCCACCTCACGCCCCTGGCCCACGACGGGATGGCCTGCTTCGCCACCGGCGACCCGAACGTGTGGCGGCTCGTTCGCAACCACGAGGAGCGCAACGGCCCCGGCGACGGCACCCCGACCGGCCGGGTCGAGAACCGCTACGACGTGCTCGGCGGCGGCGGGACCACCACCGTCTGGGTGCGCTGGGAGCAGGAGGCGCCGCGCTTCGAGAAGGCCTGGCAGTCCCTGTCGGGGACGATCGTGAACTGCGCCGGCGGCCCGACCCCGTGGGGCTCGTGGCTGTCGTGCGAGGAGACCACCGCCGGGACCGGGGCGGGCTGGGCCCAAGAGCACGGCTACGTCTTCGAGGTGCCATCGGACGCGCCCCAGGAGGTCGCCCCGGTTCCGCTGAAGGACATGGGCCGCTTCGTGCACGAGGCGGTGGCCGTCGACCCGGCGACCGGTATCGTGTACGAGACAGAGGACCAGCACACCGCCGGGTTCTACCGGTTCCTGCCGAACACCCCCGGCGAACTGGCCGAGGGCGGGCGGCTCCAGATGCTCAAGGTCAAGGACGAGTGGAACTTCGACACCCGCGTCGGCCAGAGGCTGCGCCGGGCCCTACCGGTGGAGTGGGTCGACATCGACGACCCGGACCCGTCCGACGCCGAGGAGAACCCGCTGGCCGTGTTCAACCAGGGCTGGGACCGGGGCGCGGCGGTATGGGGCCGCCTCGAGGGCTGCTGGTGGGGCAACGGCGGGGTCTACATCGCCTCGACCTCCGGCGGCGACGAGGGCGAGGGCCAGATCTGGGAGTACGTCCCCGCCGGACGTAGCGGCGGCCACCTCAAGCTCGTGTTCGAGTCCCCCGACCCCGAGGTGCTGTCCTTCCCGGACAACATCGTGGTCTCCCCGGCGGGGAACCTGGTGCTGTGCGAGGACACCAGCCGCGACCTCCCGGCGCTGCGCGGGCTGACGCGGAAGGGAGAGATCTTCCCGTTCGCCTACCACGAGGGCTGGACCGAGTGGTGCGGCGCGACCTTCTCCCCCGACGGGAAGGTCCTGTTCGTCAACCTCCAGGGCTCGACCCGCGGTGACGTGGCCGACCCCGACGAGCCGGGCCGGACGATCGCGATCTGGGGCCCCTGGGAGAAGGGCCTGCTCTAGGAACTTCACCTCCCGAGGCCGGGCCGCGCGGCCGACCGTCCCCCTCCGCGACGCATCCGAGCGGAGAATGGCACGGTCGCGCGGCCCGGTTTGTTCGGCGCCGCTATTTCACCGGGTGATGAATTCGCGTGGTACATTGAATTCATCACTCAATGAATTAACGGAGGCTTCCATGCCACCAACCGACCCCGATCGCTCACCGAGCCCGCCCGCCGTCGCCGTCGACCGCCTGGAGGTCGACCGCGGAGGCAGACCGGTGCTCAGCGGGCTGTCCACCACCGTCCCCGCCGGAACCGTCACCGGCATCCTGGGCCCCTCGGGCTCGGGCAAGACCACGCTCATCCGCTCCATCGTCGGCACCCAGAAGATCAAGTCCGGGACCGTGACGGTGCTGGGCGAGCCGGCCGGCTCGAAGCGGCTGCGCCGCAGCGTCGCCTACGTCACCCAGGACGCATCGATCTATCCCGACCTCAGCGTCAGGTCGAACGTCTCATACTTCGCCGCCCTCTACGGTCGGAACCGCGCCGCCGCCATGGCCGCGATCGAGAGCGTCGGCATGGGCGAGTTCGCCGGGCGCCTGGCCGGGAACCTCTCCGGCGGCCAGAAGACCCGCACCTCCCTGGCGTGCGCGCTGGTGTGCGAGCCGGAGGTGCTGGTCCTCGACGAGCCGACCGTGGGTCTCGACCCGGTCATCCGCGACGAGCTCTGGGGCCGGTTCCGGGACCTCGCGAGCGCCGGGAAGACCCTGCTGGTCTCCAGCCACGTCATGGACGAGGCCGAGCGCTGCGACCGGCTCCTGCTGCTGCGCGAGGGCGTCTTCATCGCCGACGACACCCCCGGCGACCTGCGGGCGGCCACCGGAACCGACAACCTGGAAGCGGCCTTCCTGCACCTGATCCGCGAACTGCAGAAGGCAGGCTGAGATGTCCCTGCGAATAACCTTCATCACCGCCGGGCGCATCCTGCGGCAACTGCTCAACGACAGGCGCACCGTAGTCCTGATCCTGGCCGTGCCGAGCCTGATCATCGCGCTGATGAGCGCGATCTTCGACGATGAGCGGATCTTCAATTCGATCGGGCTGATCCTGCTGGCGTTCTTCCCGTTCATGCTGATGTTCATGGTCACCTCCATCACGCTGCTGCGCGAGCGCACCGGCGGGACCCTGGAACGGCTCATGACCACCCCGACCGCCAAGCTCGACCTCGTCGGCGGCTACGCGATCGCCTTCGGGCTGGCGGCCGCCGCCCAGACGACCATCGCCGGAGCCGTCGCGTTCCTGTTCCTGGGCCTGGAGACCGCCGGGCCGGTCTGGGCGGTGTTCCTCATCGCGATCGTCACCTCGCTGCTCGGCATGGCGTTGGGCCTGCTCGTGTCCGCGTTCGCGACCACCGAGTTCCAGGCCGTCCAGTTCATGCCGGTCATCGTGGTCCCGCAGCTGCTGCTGTGCGGGCTGATCTGGCCGAGGGAGCAGATGGCGGGGTGGCTGCAGGGGGTCTCGGACGTCCTGCCGCTCACGTACGCCGTCGAGGCCCTCGGCGAGGTCCGGGTCAGCTCCGATATCACCGGGGCCATGTGGACCGATCTCGGCATCGTCGCCGGTGCGCTGCTCATCGCAGCCGCGCTCGGGGCCGCCACGCTGCGGCGGCGGACCGGTTAGGGTTTCGCTCGTGGCCAGAGCAAAGCGAAGCGGACGGCGGTCAGGCAAGCCCGACACCAGATCGGAGATCCTGTCCGCCGCCCGGACCCTGTTCGCGGCCGAGGGCTTCGAATCGGTCAGCATGCGGCGCATCGCTTCGGAGGCCGGAGTCGACCCCTCGCTGATCCACCACTACTTCGGTTCGAAGGACGACCTGTTCATGGCGTCGATCGAGCTGCCGGTCGACCCCGGCGTCGAGATCGAGGCGGCCCTGAAGGGCAATGACATCGAGGGCGCCGGAGCACGGCTGATGCGCGCCTTCGCCGCCATCTGGGACGGCCCCCACCACGACAAGATGATCGCCGCGGTGCGCACGATGCTCTCCAAGCCGGGCATGACACTCGGGATGAAGCACATCTTCCAGCACCGCATCGTCACCACGATAGAGCGCACCCTCGGCGACCAGATCGACCACGTGAACCTGCGCGCGAACTTCGTCGCGACGCAGATCTTCGGCCTGGTCGTGGTGCGCTACGTCCTCGAACTCGAGCCGCTCACCTCGATGACCGTGGACGAACTGGCCGAGACCATCGGCCCCACCGTCGACCGGTACCTGACGATGCCGGTCGAGCACCTCGAGCGCTAGCCGGTCGCGACGCCGAAGACCGTACCGACCGAGTAGGTCACCAGCATGGTCGCCGCACCCACGGCCATGACCCTCAGCGCCGCCCGCAGGGCCGGCGCGCCCCCGAGCCTCGCCGAGGTGACACCGGTGAACGCCAGCGCCGCCAAGACCGCCGCGGCGCATCCCCACACGCGCACTCCGATCGGGAGCAGCCCGATCGCCAGGAGCGGCAGCAGGGCCCCGCAGGTGAAGCTGATGAACGACGACAGGGCCGCCTGCCAAGGACTGGTCAGCCGTCCCGGGTCGAGCCCGAACTCGATCTCGGAGTGGGCCCGCAACGGGTCGGATTCGGACAGCTCTCGGGCGACCAGGCGGGCCGTCTCCTCCGACAGTCCCCGCGACCGGAGGTTCCCTCTGAGTTCCTCCTCCGCGGCGGCCGGGTCGTCGAGCAGTTCCCGTCGCTCGGCGTCCACCAGTGTGGACTCGGTGTCGCGCTGGGTCGAGACCGAGGCGTACTCGCCGCCGGCCATCGACAGGGCCCCGGCGGTCAGGCCCGCCAGACCCGAAACGACGATGGTGGCGCGGTCGGCGGTCGCCCCGGCGACGCCGATGACGATCCCGGCGGTGGAGACGATGCCGTCGTTGGCGCCGAGCACCCCGGCGCGCAGCCAGTTGAGCCGGCTGCCCAGCTCCCCCGGTCCGAGTTCCTCGTCCTTGCTCACCGGCCAAGTGAACCACATTCGGCCTCCCGGAGACCGTCGTTGGAGGGAAGCGGCTTGCCCCCGGAGGAATCGAGGATCACTCGGATCGTTCGATTTTCGAGATAATCTGGCGCTACGAGGCGCTTCCGAGCAGACGGCCTGGACGGTCCTACATGATCAGTTTGTCTTTTTCGTTGCGGCCGAATAAGTTCGGTGAATGATGCGAGTAATCGGCGCGGGATTGCCGCGCACCGGGACCATGACCCTCAAGAACGCGCTCGAGACCCTCCTGGGAGCGCCCTGCCACCATATGGCCGAGGTGTTCGGGCGCGCCGACATCGACGTGCCCGCCTTCCAGGCCGCGCTCGACGGCGACTCCATCGACTGGAGGCGGCACTTCGACGGCTACGCGGCCGTCGTCGACTGGCCCGGCTCGGCGTTCTACGCCGAACTGGCCGAGGCGTTCCCCGACGCGGTGGTCGTGCTGTCGGTCCGCGAGAGCTTCGATGCCTGGTGGACCAGCATGAACAACACCGTCCTCCCGCGCTTCCGGGATCCGAATGTCCCCGGCGGCGAGGCGTGGGGCCGTATGATCCAGGGCATCTGGGACAAGACCTTCCACGGCGCCGCGCAGGACGAACCGGCCGCCGTCGAGGCCGAGTACGACCGGTATCTGGAGCGCGTGCGCGCCACGGTCCCGGCCGGGCGCCTCGTCGAGTTCGTCACCGGCGCCGGTTGGGAGCCGCTGGCCGCGGCGCTGGACGTCCCGGTGCCCGACGAGCCGTTCCCGCACCTGAACTCCAGCCGGGACTTCGCCAAGACCCTCGACGAGGCCAAGCGGGAGCACGGCGTCGAACCGTAGGATCGCCGGTCAGCCGTGGAGCCGCCTGGCGGCTTCGCGGCAGGCTTCCATCGCCGCGCGGGCGTAGTCCGGGCTCGCCCCGGCCATGCCGCACGCGGTCGTGACGCTCACCTGCCGCGGCAGGGCCTGCGGATCGAATCCGAGCCGGCTCCACAGGCCCGTGATGCGCTCAGCCGCCTCCTCGGCCAGGTCGGGTCGGGGCTCGCCGACGGACGGGACGGCCCCGGCGATGAGGCGTCCGCCGCCGTCGAGGTACTCCCCGATCTCGTCGAGCGCGGCCGCGTCGTCGAGGTCGATCAGGGTCAGATCGAGTCCGACCGCCCCGGCCCCGGCCTCGGCCAGCAGCCGCAGCGGGACGCCGGGGGCGCAGCAGTGGACGACGACCGGCACTCCCACGCCGTCGACGACCTCGCGGAGCCGGTCGCGGGCGTCCTCGCCGCGGACGCGGCGGTAGTAGTGGAGCCCGGACTCGGTCTTGATCCGGGCCGCCAGCGCGGCCGGGAGCGAGGGTTCGTCCAGCTGGAGCGACAGGCGCGCCCGCGGCAGCCGGGCCTGCGCGGCGGCCGCGAATCCGCGCAGCCCCTCGGTCAGCGAGGCGGTGAGGTCGGCCACCGCGCCGTGGTCGGCGATCATGGCCCCGCCGGTGCGGCGCCACAGATTGGCCGCGAGCGTCAGCGGGCCGACGGCGGTCAGCCTGACGGGCCCGGAGGTGGTGTCGGCGACTTCGTAGAGGGCGTCCAGGTCGCGTTCGAGGAAGTCGGCGGCGCGGCGGTCGTCGCGGCCGGGCCGGTCGGCGATCTGCCAGGCCGAGACCCACCGCTGCACCGGGATGCCCTCGAGGAACCGGGCGCCGCGCCCGATCATGTCGGCGCCGAGGCCGCGCTCGGGCAGCTCGGGCAGGTAGGGCCACTCGGGCGTCTCGCCGAAGACGACGCGGACCGCCTCGGCGATGTCGGTTCCCGGCAGGGAGCCGACGCCAGTGGCCACGCCGGAGGGCAGGGCGTCCTCAGACACCGGCGGCCTCGCCGAAACTCGCGGGGACCTCGGTCCGCTCGGTCGAGTCGATGGTGCCGGAGGCCAGGACCGCGTCGCCGGCTTCGGCGTCGGGGTCGTAGACGACCAGGGCCTGTCCGGCGGCGACGCCGTAGGCGGGCCGGTGGAGCCGGGCGGTGAGCCCGTCGGCGTCGGCGGCGACGGTGGCCGGGTGGACCTGGCCGTGGGCGCGCAGCTGCACCTCGGCCTCGAACGGTCCGGTCCGCTCCTCGTCGAGCCAGACGGGGGCCGCGGTGCGGATGCGGTCGACCCGGAGCGCGTCGCGGGGCCCGACCTCGACCCGGTTGTCCACCGGGGTGATCGACAGGACGTAGCGGGGCTTGCCGTCCGCGGCGGGACGCCGCAGTCCCAGGCCGTGGCGCTGGCCGACGGTGAACTGGTGGGCGCCGTCGTGGCTGCCCAGGACCTCGCCGGTGCCGGAATCGACGATGTCGCCCTCCTCCGAACCGAGCCGGTTCTTGAGGAACCCGGAGGTGTCGCCGTCGGCGATGAAGCAGATGTCGTGGCTGTCGGGCTTGCGGGCCACGGCCAGGCCGCGCTCCTCAGCCTCGGCGCGCACCAGGTCCTTGGGGGTGTCGCCGAGCGGGAACATCGAGTGCGCGAGCTGGGCGGGCGTGAGGACACCCAGGACGTAGGACTGGTCCTTGCCTGGGTCTACGGCGCGGCGCAGCAGCCCGTCGGGGCCCTTCCGGGCGTAGTGGCCGGTGGCGACGGCGTCGAAGCCGAGGGCCATGGCCCGGTCGAGGACGGCGGCGAACTTGATCTTCTCGTTGCAGCGCAGGCACGGGTTGGGGGTGCGCCCGGAGGCGTACTCGGCGTAGAAGTCCTCGACGACGTCCTGGTGGAATCGTTCGGCCATGTCCCAGACGTAGAAGGGGATGCCGATGACGTCGGCGGCGCGTCGGGCGTCGCGGGAGTCCTCGATCGTGCAGCAGCCTCGGGCGCCGGTCCGGTAGGTCTGGGGGTTCTTGGACAGCGCGAGGTGCACGCCGGTGACGTCGTGCCCGGCCTCGACGGCCCGCGCGGCGGCGACCGCCGAGTCGACTCCGCCGCTCATGGCGGCCAGTACTCGCAGTTTCACGGGATCAACTCTATCTAGGTGAGTCCGGCGGTCCTGGCCCGCTCGACCGCTTCGGGGAGGGCGTCCACGAGCGCGTCGACGTCGGCCTGGCCGCTGGACCAGCCGAGGGTGAACCGCAGGGAGGAGCGGGCGTTGTCCTCGCCGGTGCCCATCGCGAGCAGCACGTGGGAGGGCTGGGCGATCCCGGCCGAGCACGCCGAGCCTGTGGCGCATTCGACACCGGTGGCGTCCAGGAGCATGAGGAGGGCGTCGCCTTCGCAGCCGGGGAAGGAGAAGTGGGCGTTGCCGGGCAGCCGGTCGTCGGGGTCGCCGTTGTATATGGCCTCGGGCACGGCCGCTCGCACGCGTTTGACCAGGTCGTCGCGGAGCGCCGCGAGCCGCTCGGCCTCGGCTCGGCTGGTGGCGACCGCGTGGACGACGGCCTCGGCGAGCGCGGCGATGCCGGGGACGTCGAGGGTGCCGGAGCGGATCTCGCGCTCCTGGCCGCCGCCGTGCAGCAGCGGGGTGCACTCGGCGTCGCGGGTGAGCAGGAGCACGCCGACTCCGGCCGGGCCGCCGAGCTTGTGGCCCGAGAGGGCCAGGGAGGTGGCGCCGGAGGCGCTGAAGTCGACGGGGGCGTGGCCGACGGCCTGGACCGCGTCGGTGTGGACGGGGATGCCGTGGGGCGCGGCGAGGTCGACGATCTCGCGGATCGGCTGGAGGGTGCCGACCTCGTTGTTCGCCCACATGCAGGTGATAACGGTTACTTCCGAGGCGTGCGACTCGAGCAGTTCGGCGAGTCCGTCGACCTCCACGCGGCCGAGCTTGTCCACGCCCAGTTCGCTGACATCGGCACGCTCGTGGTCGCCGAGCCAGGCCACGGGGTCGGCGACCGCGTGGTGCTCGATCGCGGTGGTCACCACCCGGTTGCGGCCCTCGGAGCGCCGGGCCCAGTGGGTGCCCTTGAGCGCGAGGTTGTCGGCCTCGGTCCCCGAGCCGGTGAAGACGACCTCGCTGGGCCCCGCGCCGAGGGCGGCGGCGATGCGTTCGCGCGCTTCCTCGACGGTGCGGCGGGCAGCGCGGCCGGAAGCGTGGAGGGAGGATGCGTTGCCCAGTTCGCGGGCGGTCCGCACGTAGGCGTCAAGTGCCGCGGGGAGCATCGGTGTGGTGGCGGCGTGATCGAGATAGGCCATGGCCCTTCCAGTCTACGGCGCTGTCGGCCGATGGCCACCGGCCTGGAACGCGCCTGGTCGCGTCCCTGCGTCAACGCGATAGAATCTGACGAATCTTCGTACCGTTGCCGCCGCCCCACTGGCAGGGTCCTTTTAAAGGAAGTGTGTGCCGATGACGCCCGAACTCGCCGAAGCACTTCGCGCGGGGCCGTTCCACACCGCCCTGCGCGTCGCCATCCAGTCGAGCGGGCTCGGTCTCGACCGGATCCGCCACCGCCTGGCGATGCGGGGGATAACGGTATCGACCACCAGTCTGAGTTACTGGCAGTCGGGGCGCTCGCGGCCAGAGCGGGCCGAGTCGCTGGCCGCGGTGACGGCCCTGGAGGACCTGCTCGACCTGCCTCCGGGCTCGCTGCGGGCGCTGCTGGGCCCCAAACGGGCGCGGGGTCCGCGCTCGATCCGCGGGCAACTGCCGCGGCCGGACGCGGTGCTAGGCGGCGACGCGGTGCGCGAGCTGTGCGACCGGGTCCCGGCCTCGCGCGAGCACACCCTGGACATCCTCAGCCAGCAGGTGATCGTGCACGTCGACTCGCAGTGGCAGGAGACGGTGATGGAGCTGTCGATGCTGGTGCGGGCGCGGCGGGACGACGTCGACCGGTACATCCTGCTGTATCGGGGAGACCCGGGCTGCGACATCGGCGACATCGAGTTCAAGCCGGTGCGCGACTGCACGGTTCCGAACGTGCTGCGCCACGGCGAGGCGCCGGTCGCCCTGGCCGAGATCGTGTTCGACCATCCGCTCCCCCAGGGCGCGACGCACCTGTTCGAGGCGGTCGTGCAGGGCAACGGCGGCTCCTCGGACGGGCACGGCAATGCCTTCAGGTACCCGGTGGACCACTACTCGCTCCAGATCCGCTTCTCCCCCGATGCGGTGCCCAGGCGGGTGTACCGGTTCGCGCAGTCGTCGCTGACGCGGGACAAGCGCGAGACCGGCGACCTCCAGATGGGCCCGGGCCGCACCGTGGCGCTGGCCGAGGCGGTGCCGAGGCCGGGAGCGCTGGGGATCGGCTGGGAGCATTGAGACGCGAGCAAGGGGGCGCCGCCGGAAGACCGGCGGCGCCCGTTTTCGCTGTGGCCGCTTCTAGTGCTGGCTGCGGAACTTGTTGACCGCCCACCACGCGCCGGGCAGGACCGCGGCGGCGGCGAAGAGTTTGATGAAGTCGCCGATCATGAACGGGCTGATGCCCTGCTCGATCGTGGTCGCGGTGTCGAGCCCGAGCGACCAGGCCAGGTACGGCGCGCCGAAGGCGTACATGACCAGGTTGGCCATGACCATGAGCCCGACGGTGTTCAGGAAGGTCCGGTCGGCGCCGCGCTTGGCGAGCCAGCCGACCAGGACCGCGGCGACGAGGAAGCCGATGATGTATCCGAAGCTGGGGAATCCGTAGCCGGAGCCGCCTTCGGTGAACCAGGGGACGCCGGCCATCCCGGCGACCAGGTAGACGGCCATGGTCGCCCCCGCGCGCGCCGGGCCGTAGGCGGCGCCGAGCAGCAGCACGGTGAACGTCGTCAGCACGAACGGGACCGGGGTGATCTGCGGGATGGTGATCGCGACCTGCGCCGAGGCGCCGGTCAGGGCGGCGCCGCCGAGCACGAGGACGGCCTCGCGTGCGACGGTGGCGGCGCGGGAACCCGCGCCGGGGATGAGATCGGCGAGAACGCGGGGCGCGGGGAGCGCGGCTGCTGGGGCGGCCATTGCGGATTCCTCCAACATCGTCTGTAGGTTTTCTGCAACGAGAGGCTGCGTCGAAGCGTAACGCACCGTTGTTTCGACCGTGTGAAGCCCCGCCCGCCTTGTCGGGCCTCGCCGGCAGCGTTGAAAACGGGGGGGGGACCATCGGGATGCCCGATTTGCAGGCGAGCGCCGGAAAGGCGGCATACGCGCAGTCGGGGCTCGCGGGCGGTGCCCGCGAGCCCCGGCGACTCGTTGCTCCGTCGCTACTTGCGCTTCTCGATCTCCTCGAGCGCCTGCGGCAGCACCTGGAACAGATCGCCGACGACGCCGAAGTCGGACATGCCGAAGATCGGGGCGTCAACATCCTTGTTGACCGCCACGATCACCCGCGAGGTCTGCATCCCGGCCCGGTGCTGGATCGCGCCCGAGATGCCCGCGGCCACGTACAGCTGCGGGCTGACCGTGGTGCCGGTCTGGCCGACCTGGAACTTGTGCGGGTAGTACCCGGCGTCGGTGGCCGCGCGGGAGGCGCCGACCGCGCCGCCCAGGGCGTCGGCCACGCGCTCGATGAGCGCGAAGTCCTCGGCCGAGCCCACGCCGCGGCCGCCGGAGACGACCACGTCGGCCTCGGCCAGCCCGGGCCGGTCCCCGGCAGGCTCGTCGACGCGCTCGGCGATCTTGACGCGCTTGTCGGTCTCGGCCACCGCGGCATCGACGGCCTCGGTCTCGGGCTCGGCCGGGGCCGGTTCGGCATTCACCGCGCCGGGCTTGACGGTGGCGAGGTTGATGCCCTTGGTGATCTTGGAGGTCGTGACGGTGGCTCCGGCGAAGATGTCCTGAGTGGCGGTCCCCTCGGCGTCCAGGCCGGAGACGTCGGTCAGGAATCCCGAGTCGAGCGCGACCGCGAGCCGGGCGACGAGGGCCCGGCCCTCGTCGGTGCCCGGCAGCAGGAACGCGTCGGGTCCGACGCGCCCGGCCAGGTCGATCAGGACGCTCGCCTTCGGATCGACGAAGTAGTCGTCGGCGCCTTCGGCGGTCACGCGGTAGACCTTTGCGGCGCCGTACTCGGCCGCGAGGGACGCCGCGGAATCGTCGAAGGCGACCGCCGAGACCTGCCCGAGCGAGCGGCCCAGGGTCAGCGTCTCGGCGGCGCTCTTGCCGGAGTTCGGTACGTAGACGAGGATGTCAGCCATGTCAGTCTCCTAGATGAACTTCTCGACGGCGAGGAACTCGGCGAGCGCGCGGCCGCCCTCGCCTTCGTCGGCGACGATCTGCCCGGCGGTGCGCTCGGGACGGTCGGTGGCCGACCGCACCTCGGTCGCGGCCGCGCCCGCGCCGACCTCGCTCGGGTCGATGCCGAGGTCGGACAGGGAGAGGGTCTCGACCGGCTTGCGCTTGGCGGCCATGATCCCCTTCAGCGAGGAGTAGCGCGGGGTGTTGATGGTGTCCCAGACCGACACGATCGCCGGCAGCGACGCGGTCAGCACGTCATAGCCGTTGTCGCGCTGATGCTCCACTTTGATGCCGTCGCCGTCGAGCTCGATCTTGCGGACGCCGGTGGCGGCGGGCACGCCCAGGCGGGCGGCCAGGAGGTGGGGCATGACGCCCATGCCGGAATCGGTGGACTCGGCTCCGGCCACGATCAAGTCGTACTCGAGGCGGCCGAGCGCGGCGGCGAGGATCTTCGAGGTGGCGAGCGCGTCGGAGCCGGCGATTGCGTCGTCGACGACGTGGACGGCCTTGTCGGCGCCCATGGCCAGGGTCTTGCGCACGGTATCGCTGGCCTGGTCGGGGCCGACGGTCACCACGGTGACCTCGCCGCCGTGGGCCTCCTTGAGTTGGAGGGCGGCCTCGACGGCGTACTCGTCGAGCTCCCCCATGACGTTGTTGGCGCCGTTGCGGTCGACGCGCAGCTGCTCGTCCAACCGTCTGGCGAGTCCCGAGTCCGGGACCTGCTTGACCAGAACCACGATGTTCATCGACAACCTCCTTGGGACCGAATCTCGGCCTCGAATCGTATCCTATGAAGTTACCACCCAGTAACACCTCGAGCCGCTGTTGGCCCTTCGGGCTCGGACAAGGCATGATGGTTACATGGTCCGCGCGTTGGTTTTCGTATTCCTGATCCACCTGGCGCTGCTGATCGCGGCCGTGGCCGATTGCCTCGGCGGCGAACGATCGCCCAGGCGGCTCTCGCGCGGCGTCTGGGTGCTCATCATCGTGTTCCTGCCGATCGCGGGTGCGCTGCTGTGGTTCTGGCTCGGCAGGTCCAGGCCGGAGGGCCCGACCGGGCCGGGCAAGCCCGGCGGCGGAGGCGGCGTGGGCGGCGGTCCCAGGCGCCCCAAGGGTCCGACCGCGCCCGACGACGACCCGGACTTCCTGCGGGACCTCGACCGGCAGCTGCGGGACGACGAGCGCAAAGAGGACTGAGCCTCAGGCCGATTTCTCGCGCCGGGGCGGCCGCGCCTTCCTGGGGGTGGACTTCGTCCTGGGCACGAGCGTGGGGTTGACGTTGCGGCGCACCACGTCGGCGGTGATGCAGACCTTCGCGACCTCGTCGGCCCGCGAGGGGATCTCGAACATGACCGGTTGCAGCACCTCTTCGAGGATCGCCCGCAGCCCGCGCGCGCCGGTGCCGCGCAGCGAGGCGGCCTCCACGATCGGCTCCAGGGCGTCGTCGGCGAACTCCAGTTCGACCCCGTCGAGTTCGAGCAGCCGCTGATACTGCTTGACCAGCGCGTTCTTCGGCTCAGTGAGGATGCGCAGCATAGATGCCTGGTCGAGGTGGGTGACGGTGGTCAGGACCGGCAGGCGGCCGACCATCTCCGGGATCATCCCGTATTTGAGCAGGTCGTCGGGCATCACCTGGGAGATGAGCTCGTCCTCGGCGCCGTCCTCGGCCGAGTGCAGCGGCGCGGTGAAGCCGACCGTGCGTTTGCCGACGCGCTGCTTGATGATGTCCTCGATGCCGGCGAAGGCCCCGCCGCAGACGAAGAGGATGTTGGTGGTGTCGATCTGGATGTGCTCCTGGTGGGGGTGCTTGCGCCCGCCCTGGGGCGGGACCGAGGCGGTCGTGCCCTCCAGGATCTTCAGCAGCGCCTGCTGCACGCCCTCGCCGGAGACGTCGCGGGTGATCGAGGGGTTGTCGGCCTTGCGCCCGGCCTTGTCGATCTCGTCGATGTAGATGATGCCGGTCTCGGCGCGCTTGACGTCGAAGTCGGCGGCCTGGATGAGCTTGAGGAGGATGTTCTCGACGTCCTCGCCGACGTAGCCGGCCTCGGTCAGAGCCGTGGCGTCGGCGATCGCGAACGGCACGTCCAGCATCCGGGCGAGCGTCTGGGCCAGGTGGGTCTTGCCCGAGCCGGTGGGCCCCACCAGGAGGATGTTCGACTTCTGGAGCTCGATGTGGTCCACTCCGGCGCGGTGGGATCCCAGGTTGTCGACCTGGACGCGCTTGTAGTGGTTGTAGACGGCCACCGCCAGGGAGCGCTTGGCGTCGTCCTGGCCGACCACGTACTGGTCGAGGAACTCGACGATCTCCATGGGCTTGGGCAGGTCTTCCCAGGCCAGCTCGGCGTCCTCGGCGAACTCCTCTTCGATGATCTCGTTGCACAGGTCGATGCACTCGTCGCAGATGTAGACGTTGCCCGGCCCGGCGATGAGCTTGCGGACCTGCCGCTGCGACTTGGCGCAGAAGGAGCACTTCAAGATCTCACTGTCTCCCAGGCGTGGCGCCATCCCAGTCTCCCTTCATGGCGGGCTTGCGAGTCGTAAGCAGGTCCGGTAGTGCTCGGAGGTTTTCGGACGAACCTGTGTGTCAATCCAGTATTTCGCATTTGCGGCCTCGGCGCCAGACTCCTTGACCTCAGCGCCAGCGCCACGTTACCCCGCAGGGGCGACAAAAGGAAGACGATCGTCCAGAGACGAGGTTCCCTCTGCGCCCGGTCCAGAGGGGAGGCGCTGCGAACCGACCACTCCGCGGGTTCGCGTTCGGCCCGCCGCGCCTGCCCCCTGTATGGAACTGTCGTCAGGCGGCCGCCTCGGCCGGCAGCGCGTTCTTCTTGCGGTAGGCCAGCACGTTGTCGACCAGGCCGTACTCGACGGCCTCGTCGGCGGTGAGGATCTTGTCGCGCTCGATGTCCTTGTGGACCTTGTCGATCGTCTGGCCGGTGTGGCGGGCCAGCACGCGCTCGAGCTGCTCGCGCATGCGCATGATCTCGCGGGCCTGGATCTCCATGTCGGAGGCCTGGCCGAAGGTGCCCTCGGTGGCAGGCTGGTGGATGATCACCCGGGAGTTCGGCAGCGCGGTGCGCTTGCCCGGGGTCCCGGCCGCGAGCAGGACGGCGGCAGCCGAGGCGGCCTGGCCCATGCACACGGTCTGGATGTCGGGCCGCACGTACTGCATCGTGTCGTAGATGGCCATCAGCGCCGTGAGCGATCCGCCGGGCGAGTTGATGTACATGACGATGTCGCGGTCCGGGTCGTTGCCCTCGAGCACGATCAACTGGCTCATGATGTCGTTCGCCGAGGTGTCGTCGACCGGGGACCCGAGGAAGATGATCCGGTCCTCGAACATCTTGTTGTACGGGTTCATCTCCTTGACCCCGTACGAGGTCTTCTCGGTGAACGACGGCACGATGTACCTGGCCTGCTGCTGGTAGGCCTCGCCGGCGTGGGCGTTGAATTCCATTGCTGTGTTACCCCTCGTTCCTACTGGGCCTCGGCCGGGACGTCGGTGACGCGCTGGACGACGTGGTCGATGAAGCCGTAGTCCTTGGCCTCCTCGGCGGTGAACCAGCGGTCGCGGTCGGAGTCGGACTCGATCTCCTCGATCGAGCGGCCCGTGTGGTGCGCGACGCGGTCCTGGAACATCTGCTTGGTGTAGAGCATCTGCTCGGCCAGGATCGCCACGTCGGAGGCGGTGCCGCCGATGCCGCCGGAGGGCTGGTGCATCATGATCCGGGCGTGCGGGAGCGCGTAGCGCTTCCCGGTCGTCCCGGCGCACAGCAGCAGCTGGCCCATCGACGCCGCCATGCCCATGGCCACGGTGGCGACGTCGTTCTTGATGTACTGCATGGTGTCGTAGATGGCCATGCCGTCGTAGACCGAGCCGCCCGGCGAGTTGATGTAGAGCTTGATGTCGCGGTCGGGGTCCTCGGCCTCGAGGAGGATGAGCTGCGCGCACAACCGGTTGGCGATCTCGGAGTTCACCTCGGACCCCAGGAAGATCACCCGCTCTTGGAGCAGGCGGTCGAAGACCATGTCGTCCAGGCCCGGAGAGCTCGCGCCCCCGCTTCGGCGAGCCTGCGAGCCGTCAGTCTGACCGGCGCGGCCGGCGGAGGGAAGGAAGACGTTCCTCTCCCGCTCCGAGGAGAATGGATTCGAATGCTCCATCTTTTGCACCTACATTCTGTCTCGGCGATATGCACTCAGCTTTGCGTTACCAACCAGACCTTAGCCCGTCGCGCCGACGTTCGGACGCGGCCGGGCGCTGTGTTCGCTGCCAGCGGAGCCGGGAATGTCCGCCTGGTCCATCCTGCGTTCTGACCGGCGAGGCGGCTCGCACTCCGTGTCCGCCGCGCCCGCGTCCGACTCGCGGGGACGGGCGGGATCCGGCCGGGGCGGCGGTCGCTGCGCGCGGGGTCACCCTTTCACAACGATTTGACTATGGCCTCTGTCACAGAACACCGGGAAATTGGTAGATTTGGTTACCTCGCGGTAGCCAGCGAGAGACATTCTCAATAAACCACAATGGAGTGAATTGTGTCCGGTTCCCCCACCGCCCGCCTGCGGCTCGTCGGCCTACTGTTCTGGCTCGCCGGAGGCACCGTCCTCACCTTCGGCTGGATGGGCATGGCGGAGATCGCCTACGTCGACGGCCAGATGCCCTACCTCGTCTCCGGCGCCGCCGCCGGCCTCGCCCTGGTCCTGGTCGGCTCCACGCTGATCCTCTACGCCGCCGTCCTCGACAGCGCCGAGCGGGGCGCCCGGCGCACCGCCGAGCTGTTCAAGTCGGCCCTGGAGGACCTGGAGGAGTCCGACCGGATCGAATGGTCCGAGGACGGCCGGGACTCCTCCCCCGACGAGGCCGACGAGCAGCGCGAGATGGCCGCTGCCGGTCACGAGCCCAAGTAGGCCTCGCGCACCGCCTCGTCGTCGAGCATCGCCGAGCCCTTCCCCGCGACCGTGATGCGGCCCTGCTGCATCACGAACGCGGTGTCGGCCTGCTCCAGCACGCCCGCGTTCTGCTCGACCATCAGCACCGTGACGCCACGCTGGTTGATGACCTTGACGGCCTCGAACACCTGCTCGGTCAGCTTCGGAGACAGTCCCAGCGAGGCCTCGTCGATCAGCAGCAGGCGCGGGGAGGCCATCAGGCCGCGCCCGATGGCCAGCATCTGCTGCTCCCCGCCCGAGAGCGTCCCGGCGAGCTGGTCGGAGCGCTCCCCGAGCCGCGGGAAGATCGAGTAGACCTCGCCGAGGTTCTGGCGGAAGCGGCGCGAATCGCCCCTGACCGTCCAGGCCCCCAGGCGCAGGTTCTGCCTGACCGTCAGCGCCGGGAACACGTGCCGTCCCTCCGGGACCAGGACGATCCCCGAGCGGACCCGGGCCCCCGGCGAGCCGGTCAGCGGCTCGCCGTCGTAATAGACGTCGCCGTCGCTCACCGGCAGCAGCCCGGCGAGGGCCAGCAGCGTCGTGGTCTTCCCGGCGCCGTTGAGTCCCAGCAGGACGGCGTTGGAGCCCTCCTCGATGGACATGCTCACCCCGTGCAGGACCGGGACCGAGCCGTATCCGGCGCGCAGGTTCGAGACGTCAAGCAGTCCCATCTTCTCCTCCTTCGGCCGTCGCGGCCGCGCCGCCGAGGTAGGCGGCGATCACCTCGGGGTGGCGCTGGATCTCGGCGGGGCGGCCCTCGGTGAGCAGCCTGCCGAAGTTGAGCACGTACACGTAGTCGCAGACCTCGGCGACCAGGGGGACGTGGTGTTCGATCATGAGGATGGTCAGCCGGAGCCGGTCGCGCAGTTCCCGCAGGGTCCCGGCCAGGTCGTGGGCCTCTTCGGGGCTGAGCCCGGAGGCCGGCTCGTCCAGCAGGAGCATCTTCGGGTCGCTGGCCAGGGCCATCGCCATGTCGCAGGTCTTGCGGACGCCGTAGGGCAGTTCTGAGGCCCGCACGCCGGCCACCTCGCCGAGTCCGAAGTAGTCGATGATCTCGGCGGCGTCGCGGCGCAGTTCCCGCTCACGCAGCCAGGTCCCGCCGAGCCCGAGCAGTCCGGCCACGGCCGAGTAGCCGGTGCGCTGGTGCTGGGCGAGCATGACGTTCTCGGTGACGGTCAGGCTGTCGATGACGCCGAGGTTCTGCCAGGTGCGGGCCATCCCGGCTGCGGCCCGGCGGTGGGTCGGCAGGCGCGAGACGTCGCGGCCGTCGAAGGAGACGCGGCCGGCCTGGGGCTGGTAGATCCCGGTCAGGCAGTTGAAGCAGGAGGTCTTGCCCGCCCCGTTGGGGCCGATGAGGCCCACGATCCGGCCCTCGCCGACGGTCAGGGACAGGTCGTCGAGGACCTGGAGGCCGCCGAAGCGCAGTGACAGGCCGTCGGCTCTCAGCATCTGGCGTCCGCGTTTCACCGCTTTGCCCCCTTCACGAATCGGGTGACCGGTGCCAGCAGCTGGCCGATGCCTCCGGGGAAGAACCGCAGGACGACCAGGAGCATGAGGACCACCAGGAACGGCGGCAGGACGTGGTAGACCGCCTCGTTGAGGAACGGCGGCTGCCAGGGCAGCCCGGCCAGGAAGTTCGGCAGGACCAGCGGCAGCAGCGCGAAGAACGAGGAGGCGATGACGATGCCCAGCCGCGAGCGCAGGCCGCCGACGACGGCCATCAGCACCCACAGCAGGGCCACCTGGAACTCGAAGTCCAGGGCCTGGACGACCTGGTTCCAGTGGGCGAACAGGCCCCCGGCCAGCCCGGCGACAAGGCCGGAGAAGCAGAACGCGCCCAGTTTGTAGCCGGTGACGTCGACCCCGAGGGTCGAGGCGATCCGCTCGTCGTTGCGGACGGCCGTCAGCGCCCGCCCGGCCTTGGTCGAGACCAGGCGCCAGTCGGTGTATAGGACGACGACGAGCACCGCCAGGCACAGCAGTGCGTAGGCGAGGTCGGATTCGACCAGGGCCGAGCGCGGGGCGAAGGCCCCGGCGCCGCCGCCGGTGAACTCGCGCCAGTTGAAGATCGTGGTCTCGGCGGTCAGGCCGAACGCGAGGGTCACCAAGGCGAGATAGAGGCCCTTGACGCGCAGGGCGACCATCCCCACGATCAGGGCCGTGACGGTCCCGGCCAGCGCGGCCCCGGCCAGGCCGAAGCCGAACGGCGCCCCGAGCCGGGAGGCCATGAACGCCGACGAGAACGCGCCGATGCCGACGAACGCCTGGTGGCCCAGCGAGATCTGCCCGGCATGGCCGGTGAGGGTGTTGATCGACAGGCCGATGACGGCGTAGATGGCGGCGCGGCTGACGCGCTGGGCCCACACGTCGCCGCCGAAGACCAGCGGCAGCGCCACGAGCGCGAGGGCGGCCAGGATGAGCGCGACGCGGACGACCAGGCCGAGGTGGGTGCGGACGCGGACGCGCGTGAGCACGAGGGTGGTGGCGGACATCGGTCAGGCCTCCTTGCCGAGCAGGCCCTGGGGGCGGATGAGCAGGACCAGCATCAGCAGCGCGAACACCGACAGCTGGGAGGCGCCGGGGACCTGCCACTGCTGTCCGAGCAGGTAGATCCCGGCGTTCTGGACGATGCCGATGCTGATCCCGCCGATGAAGGCCCCGGGGACGCTGGTCATCCCGCCCAGGACGGCGGCGGCGAAGGCCGGGACGAGCATCGTGGCGGTCATGAACCCGGGGGTGAAGATCCCCACCGGCGCGTACAGGAGCCCGGCGACGCCGCCGACGAGGGCGGCCATGCCCCACACCAGGCGGGAGACCGCCTCTGGGCTGATGCCGACCACTCGGGCGGCGAGGGTGTCCTGCGAGGAGGCGAGGACGGCCAGGCCGAGGTCGGTGCGGAAGAACCAGGCCAGGGCCCCGGCCAGGACGGCCAGCACGGCCAGCAGGATCAGCTGCTGGGGCTGGATGCCGGCGCCGAGGATGTCGACACCCCCGCCTTCGACCAGCGGGGGCAGGACGCGCGGGACCGGCTCGGCGAGCAGGACGGTGACCGCGATCGCGAACAGCGCGACGCCGACGAGCGCGACCAGCAGGATCGTACGCGAGGAGGACTCCAGGGGGCGGACGATCGCCCGTTCGACCAGCAGTCCCATGGCGACCGCGGCGGCCAGGCCGCCGACGGCCCCGACCCAGTAGGGCAGGCCGAGGGCGACGATGAGGAGGTAGGCGCAGAAGGCGGCGATGCCGCCGAATTCGCCCTGTGCGAAGTTGAATGCGCGTTTGGCCTTGTAGACCATGACGATGCCGACGGCCAGGAGTCCGTAGACCGCGCCTTGGAACAGGCCCAGTGCGACGAAGGCGCCCATGTCAGAAGCCGCTCACGAACGCGTGGTCGGTCACGTAGCGCCCGCCGCCGTCGCAGACGTTGCGCAGCACCGACACCTGTGTGCCGCCGAAGCGGGTGCCGTCGTAGTTCAGGTCGGGGAAGACCCCGGTCAAGTACGAGGACCCGCCGACGGTGTTGATGAAGGCCCCTCTGTCGAGGTTCTCCCCCGACTGCTCGAGCATCTGGTGGAGGACCTTGGACTGGCCCCACATCATCCACACCACGTCGTCGACCTCGATTCCGGCGGCGTCGGCCGCGGCCAGGAACTCCGGGTCGTAGTCGCCGGCGTCGGCGAAGGCCGGCGTGGGGTTGAAGAAGCGGGCGCCCTCGGTGCCGCCGGTCGAGCAGCCGGTCGAGGCGACCTGGTCCAGGCCCATGCTGACACCGACGCCGACGTAGGTGGGGCGGCAGGCCGCGGCCGCGGCCATCTCCAGGTAGAAGGTGGGGCTGGTCAGGACGTAGACGACGTCGTAGTTCTTGACGGTGCCCGCGCACAGGTTCCCGGCCGAGGACGAGCCGCGGTCGTTCTTGTCGGGCCGGAAGACGTCGATGTCGCCGTAGGCGTCGGTGAAGGAGGAGAGCGCGTCGTCGAAGTTGGGGGTGTTCGTGACCACCGCGGCGACCCGGGAGGTGTCGGTGACGCCCATTTCGTCGCTGACGTAGTCGGCCAGCAGCGGTCCCTGCTGCCGGTAGGTCATGGTGGCCGCGTAGTAGGTGTCCAGGCTGCCCATGCCGTTCTCGGTGACGCCGGTCGACAGGTAGGGCACGCCCTCGCCGGCCGCGTACTGGGCGCAGGCCTGGATCTGGTCGGTGCCGCCGGCGCCCACGAGCGCGAACGCCTCCTGTTCCTCGGCCATGGTCTGGCAGACCTGGCGGGCCGTGGAGGGCCGGTACTGGTCGTCGGCGAAGACGGTCTCGACGGTGCGGCCGTGGATCTCGACCGGGCCGCCGTCGTCGCCGTACTGCCAGTAGAGGTCCTTGCCGGTCTGGAAGGAGTCCTGGCGGAGCGGGGCCGCGCCGGTCAGGGGCGCGTGGATGCCGATGGTGATGGCCTCGTCGGTGACGCCGGTGGTGTCGCCGTTGCCGACCGTCGAGTTGCCGTCGCCGGAGCCGTCGTCGCCTCCTCCCCCGCCACCGCCGCCGGTGGAGTCGTCGCCGCCTCCGCCGCCGTCACCGGTGCCTCCGTCGTCGCCGGAGCCGCCGGTGGAGTCGTCGCCGAGGCCGGGGTTGGAGCCCCCTTGGGCGACGAAGTCGTCGTGGACGCCTTCGTATTGGCCGCAGGCCGGCAGGATCAGGGCCGCGGCCGCCGCGATCGCCGCTATCGCGCGGACGCGTTTGGACGGGAGTCGCATCACTCGCTCTCCGTCCCGCTCGCGCGACCGGTCAGGCGCTGCCAGAGACCGGCCGGGACCGGCAGGGCCCAGCCGCGTTCGGACAGGTTGTGGGACCGGATGCGGTCGATCGCGCCGCCGCCGGAGGCCGCGGCGGGCGCGCCGCCCATCATGCGGTGCAGGACCAGGGCTCCGGCGAGGCCGGCGGGGATGAGGGTCCACACGTACCAGGGCATGCGGGGCTCGATCGGCTCGAAGGCGGCCGGTTCGACCTCCTCGGTCCGATCTTCGGACGCGGGGTCGCCTCCGCCGTCGGAGCCTCCCCCGCCTCCGCCGCCGGAGCCGCCGCTGGATCCGCCGGTCGAGCCGCTGTCGCCGCCGGAGTCGGCGCCGTCCTCGGCCGGGGGCTCCTCGTCCGGCGGGGTGTAGGAGAAGCTTCCGGTGAGTCGATCGATGGAGGCCTCGTACTCGTCGACGGGAGTCTCGGTGTTGTCGCGCAGCGGCAGTTTCAAATTGACCTGCCAGATATCGACCGGAGTGGCATCGTCCATGACGGGCATGAACATGACGCCGTAATTCTCGAAATGGTCCACGGCCCAGTCCGCGGCTATTTCGGACAGATCGAATGTCCATTCCGGAAGGGGGACCTCGACGTCTTCGGCGTCTTCCGCGGCGGCGATCTCCTCGGGGTCGGGTTCGCTTCTTTCTCCCTTGGCGCAATTCTCGCCGGCCGGCGGTCGGACGTCCCACATCTCGGCCTCGCCGGAGCTCCACGCCTCGGTGATGGGGCAGGCCTGAATGAGGTGCTCGAGCGGGTTGAATCCGGGCGTGTCACCGGCGTCGTCGCCCTCGGAGACGGTGAGGGTGAACTCGGTGATCTGCGAGCCTTCGGGAACGCCGCGTTCGGCCAGGTTGAACTGCAGCGCGGCGACTTTCGAGGCCTCGCCGAACTCGACGGCCACGGGCATGGTGGTCGTCGACTGGGGATTGGGCAGTTCGAGCGGCTGGATCACCTCGCCGAGTTCGAGGGTCTCGTCGATCTGGCGGCTCCAGTACCAGGAGACTCCGTCGATCGCGTAGTCGAATTGCAGCTCCTCGCTGCCTTCGTCGTCTTCCTGCGCCGCTGTGCCGGGCGGCCATGACAGGACTGCGGCGCCGATCGAGACGGCGAGCGCGCTCGAGGCGGCGATCATTCTGCGAATGGGGCGGGAACGGGGGATCATAGGGGCACTCCCGTGCGGTCAATCTGCGTCATTGAAGAGGTTAGACGCAGACTATAGACGATTGTGAATTGGATCTCTACCCGCCAGTAGCAAGATTTTCCCCATTCCTCTCCGCGGTCGCGGCGACGAACGGACACAATGGCGAAGGGGCCCGTCGCGCATGCGCGACGGGCCCCTTCGAGTCGGTGAGGGCGGCTTACTCCTCTTCGCCCTCGGGCTGCTCGGCGGCTTCGGCCTCGGCCTGCTTGCGGCCGGGGAAGAGCTCTTCCTCGGTCAGCTCACGGCCCTTGCCGTCGACGATCGAGGCCTCCTTGACGACCTCTTCGAGAGCGAGCTGCTGACGCAGCTGGCCGGCGATCTGCTGGAGGCCGCCGTTCTGGCGCAGCTGGTCGACGAACTGCTGGAACTGGTCCTGCGGGACGCCGCGCTGCTGGGCCTGGCGGACCACCTCGCCGGTCATCAGGTCGCCGGTGACTTCGAGTTCCTTCTCGGAGGCGATGCGGCCCAGGATGATCGACTGTCGCAGGTTCGACTCGACGTCCTTGCGGAGGTCGGCGTCGAACTCCTCGGCGGTCTTCTCGATCGCGGCCAGGTACTCGTCGAAGCTCCCGGCCATCTGCGAGACCTGCTCCTCGAGGTGGCTGCGGGTGTGCGCGATCTCGTCCTCGACGGTCTTCTCCGGCAGCGGCAAGTCGACGGCCTCGAGCAGCGCTTCGAGGGTCTTGGCGCGGGCATCGGAGGCCTTGCCCTCCGATGCCTGCTGGGCCAGGCGCTCGCGGGTGGAGTTCCGCAGCTCCTCGATCGTGTCGTAGGGGCTGGACATCTCGGCGAACTCGTCGTCCAGCTCGGGCAGCTCGCGCTCCTTGACCTGGGAGACGGTGACCTCGACGTCGGCGGTCTGGCCCTCCTGCTCTCCGGCGAGGGTCGACTGGATCCGCTTCTCGTCGCCGGCGCTCATGCCCACCAGGGCCTCGTCGAGGCCGTCCAGCAACTGGCCGGAGCCGACCTCGTGGCTCATGCCGGTCACCGAACCGCCCTCGACCTCCTCGCCGTCCTGGGTCGCCTTGAGGTCGAGGACCACGAAGTCGCCCTCGGCGGCGGGCCGCTCGACGACCTTGAGGGAGGAGAAGCGCAGCCGCTGGGACTCCAGGTCGGCATCGACGTCCTCTTCGGACACGTCGTCGGCCTCGACGGTGACCTTCAGCGACGCGAAGTCGGGCAGCTCGTATTCGGGAGTCACATCGGTCTCGACGGTGAACTCGAAGGGCTTGCCCTCCTCGATCGGCTTGACGTCGGTCAGGTCGGGGCGGCCGAGCACGTCCACGTCGTTCTCCCGGACCGCCTCGTTCAGCTTCGACTGCACGGCAGGGTCCATGGCCTGGGCGTAGACGGCGTCGCGGCCGACGCGCTGGTCGATGACCGGGCGCGGGGCCTTCCCGGGGCGGAAACCGGGGACACGGATCTGCTGCCCGACCGACTTGTACGCCTCATTGATGAACGGCGCCAGCTCCTCGAACGGCACCTCGACCGACAGCCGCACCCTGGTCGGGCTCAGGGTCTCGACAGTGCTCTTCACAGGCGTACTCCTAAAGACTTCTTACTTCGGTTGCTTTCGACGTCGACGCGGCGGCTCACAGCGCGCGGAAACAGCGCAGATTCCACCCCCGCTGCCACCGAGTCTAGGCCGCCGCGGGCAACGCGCCCGCGCGGGTGTGGCCGATATCGCCGTCCGTCACGTTGCGCGAACGAGTCGGGCAGGGGGAGGCGGACCGAGCCGAGATCCCATAGACTACGCCGAGAAACCGCTATCTAGGAGCCGGAGCGAGCCATGTCGAACCCCGCCGCCGTCCTCGTGTTCACCAAGACCACCGGATTCCGGCACGCCTCCATTCCAGCGGGCGTCGAAGCGGTGGAGGCGATCGCCTCCGAGCTGGGGCTCCACACCGAGCACACCGAGGACGCCGACGTCTACTCCCCCGACCAGCTGATCGACTTCCGGGCCGTGGTGTGGCTCTCGACCTCCGGAGACATCCTGGACGAGCTGGGCCGCGCCGCGCTGGCCGACTACGTCACCGGTGGAGGCGGCTGGTGCGGCATCCACAACGCCTCCAACGCCGAGGTGTCGTGGCCCTACTTCCGCGAACTGATCGGCGCCCGCTTCATCGGCCACCCGCCCGGGTGCACCGACGGCCGCATCGAGGTCAAGGACGCCGATCACCCTGCTACCGCGCACCTGCCGAAGGAGTGGCGCTGGAACGACGAGTGGTACTCCTTCGACCGCCGGCCCGAGGGCTTCGACGTCCTGCTCGAGGTCGACGAGGACTCCTACGACACGGCCGACCTGGCGATGGGCGCGCCGCACCCGCTGGCCTGGCACCGCCGCCTGGAGGCCGGCCGCTGCTTCTACACCGCCCTGGGCCACTCCGAGAGCGCCTACGCGGACCCGGCCTTCCTGGCGCACATCAAGGGCGGCCTCCAAAGCGTCCTTCGACCCGAGTGAGCCCGCACACGTTATGCTCTGACACCACTGCACTTACCGGACCCCAGTAGGTCCGCTCCCCAACAAGGCGGGTGGTCACCTTGCCGAACGGCATCCGAGTCATCATCGCCGACATCGGCTCGGTCCTCTTCACCTTCGACCCCGAGCATCGTTTCGAACTCCTGTCGGAACGAACGGGCCTCGGCCGGGACGAGCTCAACCGCCTACTCTTCACTCCGCCGACCGAGGCCGACGAGGCATTCGAGACCCGCTGCGAAGCCGGAGAATTCACCCCCGACCAGATCCGCGACCGCGTCGCCGACCTGACCGGCTTCGACGGCGGCACCGAAGAACTCAGCCGCCTGTGGACCTCGGCCTTCACCGTCGACCAGGCGGTCCTCGACGCCCTCACCGAGCCCGACATCCCCCTGGCGATCTTCTCCAACAACGGCCCGCTCTTCGCCGACTACTTCGACCAGCGCTTCCCCGAGACCGCCGCCTGGTTTCTCCACCGCTACTTCGCCTGCCGCCTGCGGGCCCGCAAACCCGACCCGGCCGCATACGAGGCCGTCGAAGAACACCTCGAACGGGCCCTCGACGCCCGACCCCACCAGCTTCTGTTCATCGACGACAACCGCCGCAACACCGCGGCCGCCGCCGCCCGAGGCTGGCAGGTCCACACCTACGCCACCCCGAAGATCCTCCGAGACATCCTCGCGGCCACCGCCTGAACCCCCACCGCCTTGCGACGCGCGAATCCCCCGCGCTAGAATCACTCCCGGCCCGGTCACCACCGGACCATGCGGGCGTAGCTTAATGGTAAAGCCTTGGTCTTCCAAACCAATGACGCGAGTTCGATTCTCGTCGCCCGCTCAAGGCTATGACCTGGGAAAACGCCCCCGGATTCGATCGCAGGGTCGAACCGGGGGCGTTTGGGTAGTCAGGGTAGTCATGCAGGTAGTCGGCTGCCATGTGCCGCCAACGGCGACCGG
>NZ_JAELXW010000010.1 GCF_016428645.1 Glycomyces salinus
AAACACCCTGTTGAGTTCTCAAACAACACGCCACAACCAAGACGATCCGAAACTTCTCAGATCGGCGCTTGGCCGGAGCAACCTGACTAAGCTAGCAGTCCCAATTCGTGCCGTCTAATCCGGGGCCAGTGGCCTCGGCAACAGCCGAACGAGCCTCCATCGAGTCTCAGGTGATTCCCGCGCTTCGATCTGCGGTCCGCGCCATATTGCTTGTCGCGAATCTCCGCTGCGATCTCCGGACCAGCCTCTCGGCTGTTCCGTTCCCCCGCGGGCAGAGATAAATATACACACCCCGGCCAAGGCCCGATCGAGGGGGTCCGCCTCCGTACCCAAGGTACTCTTGACCTGCGGAGACTTCAAGATCTGCGCCCGGTTTCCCCTGTCGGTCGACCTGGCCGGCACGAGCGCGCACCATCTCTCCGCGACAGGTTCGGCTGTTAGCCTGCGAGCACCAGCAACTCCGCGAATCAGAGGAGAAGGCATGTCAGTCACTCGCAACGCACGCACTCGTTGGACCGGCGACCTCCAGGACGGCGGCGGTACGACCAGCTTCGTGTCGTCAGGCCTCCCGGACACTCCAGTGACCTGGGCCGCGCGCTCCAACGAGCCCGAGGGCAAGACCAGCCCAGAGGAGCTCATCGCCGCAGCTCACGCCTCCTGCTACTCCATGGCCCTGTCCGGCAGTCTCGGCAAGGCGGGGTACACGGCCGACGAGATCGTCACTGAAGCCGCGGTCGACTTCAAGCCCGGTACGGGGATCACCGGAGTCGCGCTTAGCGTCCGCGCGACGATCCCCGGCATCGGTGCCGAGGAGTTCGACGAGATCGCCGCGGCCACCAAGGACGGCTGCCCCGTCAGCCAGGCGCTCAAGGCGGTCCCGATCACGCTGGAGGCGAAGCTCGGCTAGGGTCGAGCGCAAAGTCGAGAAAACTTCATATAGATCGCACACTGTGCGCGAAGGCAGCAGGTGCACCAGCCGTGACGGCAAGATCACGGGCCAGGTCCGAGGATGTGGTCCATCTGGCGGATCGGTGTGGTGATTGTTGGTTTCGCGCACGATTTGTAGCGATGCCTCATCGCCCAGTTTGAAAACTCATACCGTAAGGAGGTCGAGTCCGTCGTGACTACTCCAGAAAGCAGCGGCCGGCGATTCCGCGCGTACACCATCCGTCACCTTGACGACTTGTTGAAGCGCGCCCCGTTGACCGAGGAGCAGCGGCTCAGGACGAAGGCGGTCGCATCCGTGCTGCCGTTCCGCACCAACACCTACGTAGTCGATGAGCTCATCGACTGGGACAACGCGGTCGACGATCCCATGTTCCGGCTGGTGTTCCCGCAGGAGGACATGCTGCCGCCCGAGGACGTCGATCATCTCGCTGAGCTGCTCCAGAAGGAAGCTCCCAAGCAGGAGATCACCGCGGCCGCGAACCAGATCCGCTTCAAGCTCAATCCGCATCCCGCCGGCCAGATCCAGCTCAACATCAAGGGCAAAGAGGATGCGGTCGAGGGTCTCCAGCACAAGTACAAGGAGACGGTGCTGTTCTTCCCCCAACAGGGGCAGACCTGCCACGCCTACTGCACTTACTGCTTCCGCTGGGCGCAGTTCGTGGGCATCGACGAGCTCAAGATGGCCAACAACGACATCGAAGAGCTCACCGGCTATGTGGGCCGGCACCCGGAGGTCACCAGCGTGCTGCTGACCGGCGGCGATCCCATGATCATGGGTGAGACGGTCCTGCGGCGCTACGTCGAGCCGCTGCTGGAGATGGACCACGTCGAGTCGATCCGGATCGGTTCGAAGGCTCTGGCCTACTGGCCGCAGCGCTTCGTGACCGACCCCGACGCCGACGCCACGCTCCGGCTGTTCGAACAGGTCGTCAAGTCCGGCAGGAACCTGGCGTTCATGGCGCACTTCTCGCACCACAAGGAGCTCGAGCCCGAGATCGTCCAGGAGGCGGTGCGGCGCATCCGCGACACCGGCGCCGTGATCCGCACCCAGGCGCCGCTGATCCGCACCATCAACGACAGCGCCGAGCAGTGGGCGGGCATGTGGCGGACCCAGCACAAGCAGGGCATGGTCCCCTACTACATGTTCGTCGAGCGCGACACCGGCCCGCAGGACTACTTCTCGGTCCCGCTGGTACGCGCCTGGGAGATCTTCCGGGACGCGTTCAGCCAGGTCTCGGGCCTGTGCCGCACAGTCCGGGGGCCGTCGATGTCGGCCACGCCCGGCAAGGTGACCTTGGACGGAGTCACCGAGATCAATGGCGAGAAGGTTTTCGCGCTGCGGATGCTCCAGGCGCGGAACCCGGATATCGTCGGCCGTCCGTTCTTCGCCAAGTACGACGAGAACGCGGTCTGGGTCGACGACCTGAAGCCGGCGTTCGCCGACAAGTTCCCGTTCGACGCGTAGCAGAGAACGACCGACCCCGCGACCACTTGTGATCGCCTGAGGCCGCGCGGCCTCTCCCCCGGAGTCTTTTCGCCCGGTAGCCCGAATGGCAGGATAGAACTTCACGAGCCGGAGCGGCCTCTCGCCGCTCCGGCTTTCGCGTGCTCAGGCTATGTGGAGATCGAAGCCGGTCGTGCCGGGGCGCTCTCGGCCGGGCTTGAGGCGCTTGGACTGGTCGTAGTCGCCGCCGGCCTGCTTGCGGTAGGCGATCGGCTCGGTCGTCTCGAGGGTCTCGAGGTGTTCGCGGAGGCGTCGGGCCGCGGCCGCGTAGTCGTCTTCGTCGAACTTCACGGTCGAGGGGATGAGCAGCGGCGGCAGGACGTCCATGCCGGTGTAGAAGAAGATCCCGTGGTTGATCGGGAACATCAGGTCGTCGAAGCTGCCGTTGACGCCGCGGTCGGACAGGTGGGCTTCGGCGGCGCCGGTGGTGACGACGGCCATGGCGCGTTTGCCGGCGAGCCTGCCGTCGCCGTACCGCTTCCAGCCGCGGCCGCTGCCGTAGCCGAAGCCGTTGGCGAGGACTCGGTCGACCCAGCCCTTCATGATGGCCGGCATCGAGAACCACCAGAGGGGGAACTGGAAGAGGATCGCGTCGGAGGCCAGGAGTTTCTCCTGTTCGGCCAGGATGTCGGCGCTGAGGGATCCGGCTTCGAACGCCTGGCCGGAGGCGGCCATGAAGTTGCCGTCCTCGACCGGGCCGAGGTCGTCGTAGTCGGCGGTGGCCTTCCAGTTCATCGCGTACAGGTCGGAGACGGTGACCTGGTGGCCGAGTTCATCGAGGGCCTTGACCGCCTCGTCGCGCAGGGAGGCGTTGAGTGACGTGGCGGACGGGTGGGCGTAAACGATGTGGATGTTCATGGCGACCATGCTGCTGCGGTTCCGGCGGTGCCGCCAGACGTCTGTTCGACCACGGGTTGTTCCACCCTAGGACTGACAGACCTAGGCAGGTCGTCGAGGTTTTGGTGATACTTGGCGCGGAGGTGTTGTGGGATGTCATCTGATGCTGCTGAGATTCACAAACTCGACGATGTCGTCGATTTGGGGAAATTCCTTCAGGCCCGCCGGGCCCGGATCAATCCGGAGGATGTCGGGCTTTCCGACGGCGCGCGTCGGCGCGTGCCCGGGCTGCGGCGCGAGGAGTTGGCGCTGCTGGCGGGGGTGAGCGTGGACTACTACACGCGTCTGGAGCAGGGCCGCGCGAAGCGGCCTTCCGATCAGGTGCTCGACGCGGTGGCGCGGGCGCTGCGGCTCGATGCGACCACGCGGGCGCACCTGCATCGGCTGGCGGGGACCACTCGGCGGGGTCCGGCGCATCCGAGCGCGGCGGTGCGGCCGTCGCTTGAGACGATGCTGGCGCAGATCACCGCGTTCCCGGCCCTGATCATGAACCACCGGCAGGACGTGTTGGCCTCGAACCGGATGGCGCGCCTGCTGTACGGGGGGTTCGGCTGGGATCTGGAGGCCGGGCCGAACTTCGTGCGGTTGATGTTCGAGGACGATTCGCGGCAGTACTTTCCCGATTGGGAGGACGTGTGCTCGGCCGAGTCGGTGGCGCAGTTGCGGAAGACGGCGGCGCTGTTCCCCGAGGACCGGGAGTTGACGTCGATGATCGGTGAGTTGTCGGTGGCGCACCGGTTGTTCGCGGAGTTGTGGGCTCGGGCCGAGGTGATGGATTGCAATGTCGGTTCGGTGCGGTTCGACCATCCGATGGTGGGGCGCTTGGAGCTTTACAAGGACCAGTTCCGGGTGGCCGACGGGAGCGGTCAGATGCTGGTGACGTTGACGGCGTCTCCGGGCACGGACGACTACGACCGGATGCGGTTGCTGGAGTCGAGCCGGGCGGCCTGACTCCAGCGGGTCCGCTAGCGGATGGTGAGCGATTCGACGATGCTCACCCAGTCGCTGTCGCCGCGGCCGGTGGCGGCGAGTTCGTCGAGGAGTTTCTTGCCGGTCTCGAGGAAGTCGGCCTTGATGCCCTGTTCGCGGCTGGCGGCGATGAGGGAGGCGACGGCGGGCCGGGTGAAGTTCACGTCTTGGCCTTGTGCCGGGTGGTAGGCGCCGCTGTCGATGATCGCTCCGAAGCCGGGCAGGTGGCCCATGATGGCGCCGAGCCAGTCGCCGACGGCTTCGGCGGTGTCGGTGGCGCTGACGCCGACGGTGCGCATCATGGCGGCGGCCTGGAGGTATCCGCTGAGCATCAGGTACATCGATGAGAGCAGCGCCATGTCCTTGAGTGCGGCGACGCCGGGGTCGGTGCCTTCGAACCGGGTCGTGCCGAGCGGTTCGAGTGCGGGTCCGGCGAGCGTGAAGGCGTTCTCACTGCCCGAGTAGAGGAAGAGGGATTCGGGCTTGCCGATCATGTCGGGTGTGGCCATGATGGCGCCGTCGAGGTAGTCGATGCCGTGTTCGGTGGCCCATGCGGCGGTGGTTCGGGCTTCGTTCGGTGTGGTGGTGGTCAGGTTGACCAGGGTTTTGCCGCGCAGTCGTTCGGCGGCCGGTTCGAGGTTCTGGTGGACGCTGGCGTGGTCGAGCAGGACGGCGATGACGATGTCGGAGGCGTCGGCGGCTTCGGTGATGGTGGTCGCGGCGGTGGATCCGGCTTTGACGTGCGGTTCGGTCTTGGCGGTGGTGCGGTTCCACACGGTGGTGGTGAGGCCGGTCTCGCGGAGGCGTTCGGTGATGGCCGAGCCCATGGCGCCGAGGCCGAGGATGGTCATGTCGCTTTGTGGCATGGTCCTTGCTTTCTTTCAGGCGGCGTCGCCGCGGATGATCCGGTAGACGGGGACGGGGTGTCCGGCTTTGTCTGTGGCTTCGATGGCGCGCCGGTAGTAGTCCTGGACGGTCCTGGTGAGTCGGGCGTCGACGCCGAGGTCTTCGCTGGCGTCGATGACGTGTTGGGCGCCGGCGTGCATCATCTTGAAGCTGTGAAGGTCGCCCCAGCCGCCGTGTTTGGCGCCTTCGGCGAATTCGCGCATGAAGTCGCGGTAGCTGTTCGGGTGGCCGGAGGCTCCGGCGACGAAGCGGTCGAGGTCGGCGCCGGAGCGGTCGACGATGGCCAGCGCCTGTTCCCAGCCGATGAGGAAGGCGTGGAAGAGGGCGAGTTCGGCCTGGTAGAAGACCTGTGCGAGGCCGTAGTCGTCGCCGAGGTACTCCTGGCGGCTGAGGGGTCGAAGGAGGTCCCGGTGGGCTTCGAAGACGTCCTTGGGTCCGCTGAGGTAGAGGTATGAGTCGGGGTGCTTGATGTCGTCGCCTTGGGACATGAAGCCGCCGACGAGGTATTGGGCGCCGTGCTCGGTGGCCCAAGCGGCGCCTTCGCGGGTGTTCTCGGGCGAGTCCGAGGAGAGGTTGGCGATGACCTTGCCTCGGAGGTGGTCGGCGGCCGGACCGAGGATGTCGTACATGGCCTGGTAGTGGGTGAGGCTGAGGATGATGACCCGGTTGGCGTCGAGGGCTTCGGCGGCGGTTTCGGCGCGGTGGGCGCCGAGTTCGGCCATGGCTTCGGCTTTGGCGGCGGTGCGGTTCCATACGGTGACCTCGATGCCGGCCTCGATGAGGGCCTTGACCATGGCCTGGCCCATCGGGCCCAGGCCGATGACGGTCAGGGATTGCTGTGACATGCGGTGCCCCTTGGTAGGTGGTGTCTTGCGGGTTTCGGCGCCGGGGTCAATGGTCGGTCGGCGCGGATAGGCTTGCAAGACCGCACTTTCGGGTGGGGTTACTTACCTCGTGGTTCGAAATATGGTCGGGAGGAATCCGATGCACATCGCTGGTGACGCAGATCAACTCTGCGGGATGGCGGTCGCCATCGACGTGGTCGGCGGGAAGTGGAAGCTGCACCTGATGTGGGTGCTGGCCGAGGGCCCGCAGCGCTTCGGGCGGATCCGGCGGATGCTCGATGGGGTGAGCGAGAAGGTCCTGGCCGAGAATCTGCGCCGGCTCGAGGCGGCCGGGATCGTGCACCGGGAGCTCTACCCGGAGGTGCCCCCGCGGGTGGAGTATTCGCTGACGCCGCTGGGGCGTGACCTCAATGAGGCGCTGGCGCCCCTGGAGGAGTGGGGCGACCGGAACCGGGAGATCTTGACGGCGCGAGGCTAGAGCGGCGGGGCTTGGCGGCGGCGGTATTCGCGGCCGCCGGCGGTTCGTTCGAGGAGGAGTTCGTCGATCATGTCGCGGCGCAGTTGGAGCGGGTCGTCGTACTCGGCGGCCAGGGCTTCGGTGATCTCGCGTTCGGTGTAGGCGCGGTCGAACTCGAAGAGGCGTCCGGCGAGGTCGTGCAGGAGGGCGACGCGGGTGCGGCGGTTGACGGGCCGTTCGGTGATGTGGCCTTCGGAGTAGAGCGCGGCGAGGTCGGGGGTGACGTCGGCGGGGGCGTCGGGGATGGCCTCGCGGGCGGCCTTGGCGGCGCGTTGGAAGGCGGCGGGGTCGGCGTGTACGCGGCCGTCGGCGCGTTGGACGAGCCCGGATTTGAGTAGGCGCGGCAGGGTCTTCGCGTCGATCTGGGAGGGGTGGAGCCCGTCTGGTCCGGCCAGGGCGATCTGGGCGAACGCGCGGAGGCGTTCGGGGTCGGCGAGGGCCTTGACGATGGCGTGGCTCGGTTCCATGGGCCCAGCCTGGTGCCCGGAGGCGGGCCGGTCAAGGCGTTTTCGGGTCAGTCGCGGAGGGTTCGCAGGTAGGCGAGGTCGACGCCTTCGAGGGTGTTCAGGCGCGTGACCTCGAGGTCGTCGGGGAGGGGGACTTCGCTGGGGACTGCCAGGGTGACCGCTCCGGCGGCGAGAGCGGAGCCGACGCCGGACAGGGAGTCCTCGAAGACGACGCTGCGGGTGATGTCGACGCCGAGTTTGGCCGCGGCGGTCAGGTACGGCTCGGGGTGGGGTTTCTTCTCTTCGACCTCGTCGCCGCAGATGGTGAGGTGGAAGTTGTCGGGGCCGAGCTGGTTGATGATGATGTCGGACAGCTCGCGCGGGGTGGAGGTGACCAGGGCGGTGGGCAGGCCGGCGGCGCGGGATTCGAGCAGGAGTTCGCGGGCGCCGGGCTTCCATGCGACGCCTTGGGCGAACAGTTCTCTCATGCGTGTGCGCAGCCATTGCTGGTGCTCGGGGGCGTTCTCGAGCGGCAGGCCGAGGCTTTCGAGGAGCAGGATGACCGAGGCGCCCTCGTTGGTGCCGACCATGCGGGCGCGGACGTCGGGGTCGAGGGTGCCGCCGAGGGTGACGGCCAGTTCTTCGATGCCGATGTCCCAGATGACCTCGCTGTCGACGAGGGTGCCGTCCATGTCGAAGAGCACGGCTTGCGGAAAGTCAGTCGTCACCCCTGCAACGGTACGGGGGTGGCGGGTGTTGCCGACGGGTTCGCGCGGCTCGGGCGAGCGGGCTCACACGGAGGGTCAGGCGAGTCCGGCGCGGTGGTGGCGGCGGCACAGGACGGTGTAGGTGTCCATGTCGCCGACTTCGACGACGTCTCCGGAGAAGACCATGACGCCGTCGCGGACGCGGGCGTTGTGGGTGCCGCGGGCGCCGCACCAGCAGTTGACGCGTACGGGCAGTTCCTCGACGCGGTCGGCCAGTTCGAGCAGGCGCTGGGAGGCCGGGAAGAGGCGGCCGAGGAAGTCGGTGCGCAGTCCGAAGGCGTAGACGTCGAGTCCGAGGCCGTCGACGGCGTCGGCGAGGTGGTTGACCTGTTTGGGGGCGGTGAGGAACTGGACTTCGTCGACGACGACGTAGGGCGGTTTGAGTTCGGCGAGCTCGTCGTAGAGGTCGATGTCGGGGGTCACTTCCCGGGCTTCGTGAGCCAGGCCGAGGCGGCTGGAGATGACGCCGCTGCCGCCGCGGTCCATGCAGGTGTAGAGGATGCCCTCGCCGCCGAGCGAGTGGTGGAACTGGAGGGCGAGGGTTGACTTGCCGGCGTCCATGACACCGAGGTAGGCGACGAGTTCGTATGACATGGGCGCCATGATGCCATGTGGGGCCAGTTCACACTTTGGGCCAGGTTGAGCGGTCTTTATTTGGCGTTGAAGTAGCTGGCTTCGGGGTGGTGGAGGACGATCGCGTCGGTGGACTGCTCGGGGTGGAGCTGGTCGCCTTCGGAGAGTTCGACGCCGATGCGGTCGGCGCCGAGCAGGTCGACGAGGGTGGCGCGGTCGGCCAGTTCGGGGCAGGCCGGGTAGCCGAAGGAGTACCGGCAGCCGCGGAAGTCGACGTCGAGGATGCCCTTGAGGTCGCCGGGGTCGGCGTCGCCGACGGTCGATCCCGAGGGGAGCTTCCATTCGCGGCGGATGCGGCGGTGCCAGTATTCGGCCAGCGACTCGGTCAGCTGCACGGTGAGGCCGTGGACTTCGAGGTAGTCGCGGTAGGCGTTGGCCTCGAACAGTCGGTTGGTGTATTCGGAGACCTTCGAGCCGAGGGTGACCAGCTGCATGCCGAGCACGTCGAGCTGCTCGCCGTCCTTGGCGCGGAAGAAGTCGGACAGGCAGAGGCGGCGGTCGCGGCGCTGCCGGGGGAAGGTGAAGCGGGCCCGCTCGGCGTGGCCGTTCTCGTCGAGGACGACCAGGGAGTTGCCCTCGGAGTAGGCCGGCAGGTAGCCGTAGACGACCTTGGCCTCCAGGACGTTGTCGGTGGCGAGCCGGTCGAGCCAGTAGCGCAGGCGCGGGCGGCCCTCGGTCTCGACCAGTTCCTCGTAGGAGGGGCCGTCGTCGCCGCGGGTCGGTTTGAGGCCCCACTGGCCCAGGAAGGTGGCGCGCTCGTCGAGCATCGCGGCGTATTCGGCCAGCGCGACCCCCTTGACCACCCGCGAGCCGTAGAACGGCGGGACGGGGATCTCGGCGTCGGTGGCGACGTCGCTGCGCACGGAGGTGTCGTCGAGGTCGGGGAGTTTCTCGGCGACCATGGTGGCCTGCTTGGCGCGGCGGGCCTGGCGCTTGGCGATCTTCTCCTCTTGGGCGGGGTCGATGACCGGTCCGCCCTCGCCGCGCCGGGCGGCCATGACCTTGTCCATGAGCGCGAGCCCTTCGAAGGCGTCGCGGGCGTAGTGGACCTGGCCGCCTTCGAACATGCCGCGCAGGTCGCCTTCGACGTAGGCGCGGGTGAGGGCGGCGCCGCCGAGCATGACCGGCCAGCGCCGGTGGAGGCTGCGGGCCATCATCTCGGCGAGGTTGTCCTTCATGATGACCGTGGACTTGACCAGCAGGCCGCTCATGCCGATGACGTCGGCGTCGTGTTCTTCGGCGGCGTCGAGGATGGCGTTGATGGGCTGCTTGATGCCGAGGTTGACCACGGTGTAGCCGTTGTTGGACAGGATGATGTCGACGAGGTTCTTGCCGATGTCGTGGACGTCGCCGCGGACGGTGGCGAGCACGATGGTGCCCTTGCCTGCGCCGTCGTCCTTGTCCATGTGCGGTTCGAGGTGGGCGACGGCGAACTTCATGGCCTCGGCCGACTGGAGGACGAACGGCAGCTGCATCTGGCCGGAGCCGAAGCGGTCGCCGACGACCTTCATGCCTTCGAGGAGGTGGTCGTTGATGATGTCGAGGGGCCGCTTGCCTTCGGCGAGGGCGGCGTCGAGGTCGGTGTCGAAGCCGTTCTTGTCGCCGTCGATGATGCGCTGGGCGAGGCGTTCGCCGAGCGGGAGCGCGGCGAGGGCCTCGGCACGGGCCTCCTTGGAGCTGGCGAGGCTGACGCCGTCGAAGATCTCGATGAGCTTCTGGAGCGGGTCGTAGTCCTCGGTGCGCCGGTCGTAGACCATGTCGAGGGCGGCCTGCTTCTGTTCCTCGGGGATCGAGGCCATGGGCAGGATCTTCGAGGAGTGGACGATGGCGCTGGTGACTCCGGCTTCGACGCATTCGTTGAGGAACACGGAGTTGAGGACCTGGCGGGCGGCCGGGTTGAGGCCGAAGGAGATGTTGGAGACGCCGAGGGTGAAGTTGACGCCGGGGTAGCGGCGGGCGATCTCGCGGATGGCCTCGATGGTCTCGATGCCGTCGCGGCGGGTCTCCTCCTGGCCGGTGGAGATGGGGAAGGTGAGGGTGTCGATGAAGATGTCCTCGACCCTCATCCCCCAGCGTTCGACGAGGTCGTCGATGGTGCGGGAGGCGACGCGGACCTTCCAGTCGCGGTCGCGGGCCTGGCCGTCCTCGTCGATGCACATTACGACGACGCCGGCGCCGTGTTCGACGATGAGGGGCATGACGCGCGCGTACCGCGAGTTCGGGCCGTCGCCGTCTTCGAAGTTGACCGAGTTGACGATGCAGCGCCCGCCGAGGGCCTCCAGTCCGGCCTCGATGACCTGGGGTTCGGTGGAGTCGAGCATGATCGGCAGGGTCGAGGCCGTGGCGAAGCGGGAGGCGAGGACCCGCATGTCCTCGGCGCCGTCGCGGCCGACGTAGTCGACGCACAGGTCGAGCAGGTGGGAGCCGCCGCGGGTCTGCTCGCGGGCGATCTCGACGCAGCGGTCGTAGTCGGCGGCGAGCATGGCTTCGCGGAAGGCTTTGGAGCCGTTGGCGTTGGTGCGCTCGCCGACGTTGAGGATCGAGGCGTCCTGCTTGAAGGGGACATGGTGGTAGGAGGAGGAGACGCCCGGTTCGAGGACCGGCCGGCGCTCGGCGGGGGCGACGCCGTCGAGGCGGTCGCGGACGGCTCGGATGTGGTCGGGGGTGGTGCCGCAGCAGCCGCCGACGAGGCTGACGCCGAAGTTCGTGACGAAGTCTTCGTGGGCGTCGGCCAGTTCGTCGGGGGTGAGCGGGTAGACCGCGCCGTCGGGGCCGAGTTCGGGCAGTCCGGCGTTGGGCATGACCGAGATGGGGACCGGCGAGTGGCGGGAGAGGTAGCGGATGTGCTCGCTCATCTCGGCCGGGCCGGTGGCGCAGTTGAGGCCGATGAGGTCGACCTCGAGGGCGGCGAGGCTGGTGAGGGCGGCGCCGATCTCGCCGCCGACGAGCATGGTGCCGGTGGTCTCGACCGTGACCTGGGCGATGATCGGGATCTCGGTGCCGAGTTCGGTGTTGGCCCGCTTGGCGCCGATGACGGCGGCCTTGGCTTGGAGGAGGTCCTGGCTGGTCTCGACGAGGATGGCGTCGGCGCCGCCTTCGATGAGACCGAGGACGCATTCGCGGTAGTGGTCGCGCAGGGTCGCGTAGGGGGCGTGGCCGAGGGTGGGCAGGCGGGTGCCGCCGCCCATGGAGCCGAGGACGAAGCGGAGGTGCTCGGGCGTGGCGTACTCGTCGCATTTCTGGCGGGCGAGTCGCGCGGCGGCGCCGGCGAGTTCGCGGACGCGGTCGGTGATGCCGTATTCGACCAGGCCGCCGTAGTTGGCGTTGAAGCTGTTGGTCTCGACGCAGTCGGCCCCGGCGGCCAGGTAGGCGTCGTGGATGCCCAGGACGATGTCGGGGCGGGTCAGGCACAGGATGTCGGACAGGCCCTCGTAGCCGTCGTAGTCCTCGAGCGTGGGGTCGAAGGTCTGCAGCATGGTGCCCATGCCCCCGTCGGCGATCACGACGCGTCGGGACAGGGTTTCCAGGAAGCGGTTCGGCGCAGACACGCAGTCAAGGGTACTGGCGCGTGCCGGGAGGTGGGAGGCGGGTTTCACCTGTTGAGAGGTGTGATCTGCGCCGGAAGCCGGGTTCCCCCTAGGGTGACGATATGGGAACTCTCGTCATGTTCGTGTTCTATGCGATCGGCATCTACATCCTCTACTGGACGATCCGGCTCGCGGTGCGCCACGCCCTCCAGGACCACCGCGAGCGCTGAGCGGTGCCGGAATCGAACTGGCCCCGCGGCCGAGCGGCGGCGTAGCCTGAGGCGGAATACCCCCTGCCTTGAAAGGATGCGGATGGGCACCATCGAGTCTCGCGAGTGGGTGGAAGTCACCGACGCCGCGAAGCTGCGCGAGCTGGTCGGAGAGGTCAAGCCGCGCGCGGCCACCAAGGAGCGGGCGAAGCTCCATCCGCGGGACCGCCAGTGGTTGGCGGCCTCGCCGTACTGCGTGATCGCCACCGCCGACGCCGAGGGCAACTGCGACGCCTCCCCCAAGGGGGACCCGCCCGGGTTCGTCCGGCCGCTGGACGATTCCACGATCGCGATCCCCGAACGCAAAGGCAACCACCGGGTCGACGGCTATCACAACGTCTTGTCCAACCCGCACGTCGGGCTGCTGTCGATCGTCCCGGACCGGCGGGAGACCCTGCGGATCAACGGCCGGGCCAGGATCGTCTCGGAGGCGCCGTTCTTCGACGACATGGTCGTCAAGGGCCACCGGCCCGTCCTGGCGCTCGTCGTCGAGATCGACACGATCTTCTTCCACTGCGGGAAGGCGTCCATGCGCTCGGGGCTGTGGAAGCCCGAGACGTGGGACCCGGAGGCGCTGCCCTCGCACGCGTGCATGGTCAAGGACACCCAGGCGGTCGCCGAGACCATCGACCAGCTCACCGAGTACTACGGCGCGCAGTACGAGCGGCAGCTCTACTAGACGAGGCCGGGGAAGCGCAGCTTGGCCGGGGTCCCGGCCGGCGCGGCCTTGCCGAGGAAGGCGCGGCGCTTGGCCTCGAACCCGTGCCGGTCGTCGAACAGGTCGCGGGCCATCTCGGCCAGCTCGATGGTCTGGTAGTAGGACATCGGCTTCGACTCGGCGCGGCGCCGCTCCTTGGCCGCGAACATGCGGCCGAGGGTGGCCGGTTCGCTGTAGCCGACGGCCACGGCCCGCAGCCAGGTGCCGAACGACTCCCAGTCGCGCGGGCCCACCGCGCCGATCAGGCCGAGCGTCGCGGCCCCGCGGGCGGCGATCGGGAGCTTGTCCCCCAGCAGGCGGGTGGCGCGCTCGGGCCCGATCCGGCTGGCGACCGACCAGGTGTGCAGTTCGGAGCCGAATATGCCCATGTCGTAGTACGGGTTGAGGACGACGCCGTCGCGGGCGACGGTGACGTCGGCGCACAGCCCGGTCATGACCCCGCCGGCTCCGGCGTTGGCGGTGAAAGCGGCGACGGTGAGCTGGTCGGCCCCGGCGATGGCGCCGCACAGCTCGTCGATGGCCCGGATGTTGGCCCAGGCTTCGGCGGCCGGGTCGGCGGCGGCGTCGATGACGCCCAGGTGGATGCCGTTGGAGAAGGCGTGCTCGGTGCCGGCGATGACGAGGAGGCGCGTGTCCTCGGTGAGGGCCTTCTCGACCGCTCCGGTCAGGCGGCGGCACTGCTCGGTGTGCATCGCGCCGTTGTAGGAGCGGATGGTGAGGTAGCCGATGTCGCCGTCTCGGGTGTAGGCGGTCTCGGCCAGCCGCTCGGGCAGCGGCAGGTACGGGGCGTCTTCGGCGTCGATGATCATCGAGGCCGGGAGCTTGGGGCCCTTTCGGCGTTCGAGCACGGCGGCGTAGCCGATCCACAGGGTGCCTCGGCCGCAGGCGACGGCGACCGCTTCGAGGTTGCGGCCCACGACGGTGCCGGGGTCCGCGCCGTGGTCGTCGTCGGTGGCGGCGACGTCGTAGAGGCACAGGGTGCGCCCGGCCAGGTCGACCGGGGCGCCGGGGGCGCCGTCGGCGGCGTTGACGCGGCGCTCGAGTTCGGCGGCGTCGGCCCTCCAGTCCAGTTCGAAGCCCTTGCGGCGCAGCAGCGGCAGCTCGCCGGTGCCGGGGACCTCTCGGGGGTGATCGTCGGCCGGGAGCGGTCGGCCTCCGGCCTCGAACTTGCGGATGGTGCGGTCGACGCATTCCATGGCCGCGTCGGCGACGCGGCTGTTGTAGAGCTCGCTCTTGGCCGTGTGCGAGGGGACCTCGAAGGTGGCGGTGGCCCAGATGGGCCCGGCGTCCATCTCCTCGACCGCCGAGAGCGCGGTCACGCCCCAGCGGGCCCTGCCTTCGAGGATGGCGTGGTCCAGTGAGGACGGCCCGCGGTCACCGGCCGGGCCGGGGTGGACGATGACGGTGGTCCAGCGCCCCCACACCGCTTCGGGCACGCGGTGTTTGAGGAACGGGCACACGATCAGGTCGGGGTCTATGCGGGCTACGGCGGCGGTCAGCGCTTCGGGCGACTCGAAGGCCGGTGCGAGTTCCACACCGACCTCGTGTCCCTGTTCGCGCAGGGAACACCAGACTCGCTGTGTCAGACCGTTGAAGGCCGACGCCAGCAGCAGGATTTTCAATTGCGACTCCTCTTGCGGCGTGGGGAGTCGGTGACGCTCGGTATTTAGCGTACCCAGACTCGGCAATTCGCACAATCAGCGAGAGCAGTCTATTCCGAGCATTCCTCCGATAGTGTCCCGGGCCAGAGCCGGAGCGGACGGGTCGTCACCGCTGTCGGCGAGAGTCTGCGTGGCCCACTTGTCCACTGCCGCAAGCGCGCCGGGCGTGTCCAGGTCATCGGCCAGGCGCTCGCGGACGGCGTTGAGCATCGCCCCGGCAGGGATCGCCGTCTCGCGGGCGACGGCCTCGCGCCAGCGGCCCAGGCGCAGTTCGGCCTCGGCCAAGAGCTCCCGGGTCCACTGCCGGTCGGCGCGGTAGTGGCCGGCCATGAGCGCCAGGCGGATCGCGGCCGGGTCGACCCCTTCGGCGCGGAGCTTGGAGACGAACATCAGGTTGCCCAGCGATTTCGACATCTTCTCGCCGTCGAGGCCGATCATGCCGGTGTGGACGTAGGTCGCGGCGAACGGGCTGCGGCCGGTCAGCGATTCGGCGTGGGCGGCCGACATCTCGTGGTGGGGGAAGATCAGGTCCGAGCCGCCGCCCTGCACGTCGATCTGGGCGCCCAGGTACTCCAAGGCGATGCAGGCGCACTCGATGTGCCAGCCGGGGCGGCCGCGGCCGACCGGCGACTCCCAGGACGGCTCGCCGCCCTTGGGGACGTTCCACAGGATCGGGTCCAGCGGGTCGCGCTTGCCCTCGCGGTCGGGGTCGCCGCCGCGCTCGGCCGAGTAGCGCAGCATCGTCTCGCGGTCGTAGTTCGACTCCGAGCCGAACGCCGGATTCGACCCGACCGAGTAGTAGATGTCGCCCTCGTCGTGCCGATAGGCGTGCCCTGACTCACAGAGCTGGGCGACGGCCTTGCCCACCAGCGGGATGGACTCGACCGCGCCGACGAAGTGGTCGGGCGGGACCACCCGCAGCGCCTCCATGTCCTCGCGGAACAGGGCCGTCTCGCGCAGGCCCAGGACCTGCCAGTCGGTGCCGTCGCGGTCGGCCCGTTCGAACAGCGGCTCGTCGACGTCGGTGACGTTCTGGGCGTAGTCGACCTCCAGGCCCTGATCGCGCCAGTAGCGGCCCACCAGGTCGAAGGTGATGTATGTCGCGGCGTGGCCCAGATGCGTCGCGTCGTAGGGAGTGATGCCGCAGACGTACATCGAGGCGCGCTCGGCGCCGTCCCGGACGGTGGGCCGGGGCGATCCCGAGGCGGTGTCGTGCAGGCGCAGGACGGGCCCGCGGCCGGGCAGGGCGGGAACGTCGGGTGCGGTCCAGGAATCCATGACCGCGATCCTATTTCGCGAGCGGCCGAGCGGCCAGCGCCTCCGGTCAGGAGGCGTCGACGATCCCGGCCAGCAGCAGGAGCGCCAGGACGGCGCCGAAGCCGAGGCGGTACCACACGAACGGCATGAAGGTGTGGTTGGAGACGAACTTCATCAGCCACACGATGCACGCGTAGGCGGTGACGACGGTGGTCACCAGCCCGGCGACGAGCGAGGCCATCGGCACCGAGCCGTCGAAGGCGTCGCCGACGGTCAGCACCGCGGCCCCGGTGATCGCGGGGATGCCGAGGAAGAACGACAGCCGGGTGGCGGCGGTGCGGTTGAGGTCGCGCAGCAGGCCCGCCGTGATCGTCGCCCCGGCGCGGGAGACGCCCGGGATGAGCGGAAGGACCTGGAAGACGCCGACGAAGATCGCGTCCTTCATGTTGACGTGGCCCTCGCTGCGCTGGTGCGTGGCGGCGCGCTCGGCGAACCACATCACGAACGCGAAGAAGAACATCCCGCCCGCGATGGCCCACAGGTTGTAGGCGCCGGCGATGAGATCCCTGGTGGCGAAGCCCACCACCATGATCGGGATCGAGCCGACGATGACGTACCAGCCGAACCGGTAGTCGTGGTCGCGCCTGTCGCGGTTGAACACCCCGGCCGTCCAGGCGCCGGCGATCCGCACGATGTCCTTGAAGAAGTACGTCAGGACGGCGATGATCGCACCCGACTGAGTGAGGGCGCTGAACGCGATCATGGACTCGTCGGAGGGGTCGAGTCCGAGGAACTCGGCCACGATCGCGACGTGCCCTGTCGAGGAGATCGGAAGGTACTCGGTGATCCCCTGCACGATGCCCAGCAGGACCGCTTGCCAGATTTCCAAAACGCGTCCCTTCAGATTCGCCGTCCGACAGCCTAGCGGGCATCCCGGCCCCGCCGCTCAACGAGGCTAGACGGAAGCGAGCGCCGCCGCCTTCGGACGAATGGCCGATCCCAGGCGCCGGAATCGGCCGCACGACCGGTGCCGTCGAAGGAAAGGGCATAGCTTCACGAGGCTCGCTCAATGTAACCTCCGTGTTCATGGAACGCCGACCACTTGGACGCAGCGGCATCGAGGTCTCCTCGATCGGGCTGGGCACGATGACCTGGACCACCGACGAGGCCGGGCTCGAGGACGCCGCCGCGCAGCTCCAGACCTTCGTGGAGTCCGGGGGCACCCTCGTGGACACCGCGGACGTGTTCGGGCAGGGCGCGTCCGAGGCCGCAATCGGCCAGCTCATCGGGAAGGTGGTCGCGCGCTCGGAGATCCACATCGCCACCAAGGCCGGCGTCCGCACCGACGGCTCGGACCGCAAGCGCGACACTTCGCGCGGCTGGCTGATGCGGTGCCTGGAGCATTCGCTGCGGCGGCTCGGCACCGACTACATCGACCTGTGGCTCCTGCACGTCTACGACCCGGACACGCCGATCGAGGAGACCATGGGCACCCTGGACGCGGCGGTCGCCAGCGGCAAGGTGCGGTACGCGGGGGTGTCCAATCACACCGGCTGGCAGACGGCGAGGGCGATGGCCTGGCAGCAGGCGTGGCCGGGCCGGACCCCGATCGTGGCCAGCGAGGTGGAGTACTCGCTGCTCCAGCGCGGCATCGAGCGCGAGGTGCTGCCGGCGTGCCTGGCGATGGAGCTGGGCGTGCTGGCATGGTCGCCGCTGGGACGGGGGGTGCTGACCGGCAAGTACCGCTATGGGCGGCCCTCGGAGTCACGGGCGGCCTCGGCGCAGTGGGCCAGGTTCGCCGCAACGTATCTGGACGAGCGGTCGGCCGGGATAGTGGAGGCGGTGGCGACCGCCGCCGACGGACTGGGCGTCAGCCCCCTGGAGGTGGCGCTGGCGTGGGTGCGTGACCAGCCGGGGGTGGCCAGCGCGATCGTGGGTGCCCGCAACGCGACGCAGCTGCGGGCGTCCCTGGCGGCCGAGCAGTTGTTCCTGCCGCCGGAGATCCGGCTGGCGCTCGACGACGTGTCGGCCCCGGCGGTCGGCTACCCGGAGAGCTACTGACCGCCTTCGCCCATGGAGGCGATCCACTCGTCGACGCGGCGCTCGGCCTCTTGTCGGGAGACGTCCTCGACGCGGGTCATGATCGCCCAGCGGCGCCCGAACGGGTCGGCGATGGAGGCGTAGCGGTCGCCGGTGAGGAACACGCTCGGCTCCTCGCGGACCCGCGCTCCGGCCTCGACGGCCTTGGCGTAGACGGCGTCCATGTCCGGGACGTAGAGGACGAGGCTGGCGGTGATCATCTCGGGGTCGGGAGAGGCCATGCCCCAGCGTTCGTCGGCGTCGCCGAGTTGGAGGATCGAGTCGCCGATCTGGATCTCGCAGTGCATCAGCTTGCCGTCGGGGCCGTCGTTGCGGCTGAGGACCCGCGCGCCGAAGACACGCTCATACCATTCGACGGCCTTGGCACCGTCGTTGACGACAATGAACGGCGTGATCGAGTGGTAGCCCTCGGGAATCGAATTGACCTTGGTTTCGCTCATGCCCTCAGTCTCGCGGCCGACCGGACCGCGCGCTTGTAAAAAAGCGACGTACCCCGGATCTAGCATCGAGGGCGTGGAAGGACCTACCGCCAGCGATAAGGGGATACTGCGGCCCGCCGAGGCGGCCGAGTACATCGACCTGCGGCGCTACCCGGCCGAGGGCGCGCTGTCGTGGTACGTGGAGCGGTTCTGGGCGGTCCACTGGGACCTGCCGGAGGGCGCTTCGTACGAGTCGGTGGTGATCCCCCATCCGTGCGTCAACCTCAGCTTCATGCCGATCCTCGGCACCGAGGTGCACGGCCCTGGCACCGCCGTCTCGCGGCATCCCCTCACCGGGACCGGCCGGGTGTTCGGCGTCAAGTTCCGTCCCGGCGGGTTCAGCGCCTTCACCGGTCGGGACGACGCCGACTTCGCCGATTGGACCGTGGGTGCGGTGGCCGTGTTCGGGCCCGAGGTCGAGGAGTTGAACTCGATCGTGCTCTCGGGTCCGGACGAGGTCGCGGCCGGGGTCGTGTCCCGGTTCCTGACCGACCGGATGCCCGAGCGGGTCGACCGGCGCTACGAGCGCCTGCTCGAGATCGTCGCGGCCATGCTCGCGGATCGGACGATCACCAAGGTCGAGCAGGTCGCCGCCCGGTTCGCGACCACCCCGAAGAGTCTCCAGCGGCTGTTCCAGGCCTACATCGGCCTGGGCCCGAAGTGGCTGATCCGCCGCTACCGCCTGCACGACGCGGCCGACCGGCTCGCGGCCGAGCGTGATGTGGACCTGGCCCGGCTCGCGGTCGAGCTGGGCTGGTCGGACCAGGCCCACTTCACGCACGACTTCAAGGCCGTGATCGGGCTGCCCCCGGCCGAGTACGCAGCGCAGTGCGCCTCGCCCGCGCGGGAGCTGGTCATGGACATTCGGTGATCGCGCCGGAGTCCATGACCACGTGCCGCCCGGCGAAGAGCTCGCGCAGCCGCCGGTCGTGGCTGACCAGGATCATCGTCCCGGTGTACGCGGCCAGGGCCTGCTGGAGCTGCTCGGCCAGCAGCGGGGACAGATGGTTGGTCGGCTCGTCCAGCAGCAGTATGTCTACCGGTGCTGTGACAAGACGGGCGAGTTCGAGGCGGCGGCGCTGCCCGACCGAGAGTGCCGACACCGGCACTTCGAATTGATCGTCTGTGAACAGCCCCAGGCGGGAGAGTGCTTCGGCGTGTTCGTCGACCGTGCCGACCCTATCCTCGGCGAACGCCTGGAGTACGGTTCTCCGCTTCGCGTCGGGTTCTGAGAGCTGCCTCAGATGGCCAAGCGTGCCATTGCATTCGACCTTGCCTTCGTCGGGCTCCAGTTCACCCCCGATCACCCGCATCAGTGTGGTCTTTCCGGCGCCGTTCGCGCCGGTGACCAGGATTCGGTCGCCGTGCACGACGGTCAGCTCCGGCACCTTCAGCCGGTCGCCGACCACTACTCCGTCGATCTCCACCGCCGGGACCTCCTCGGACACGTCGGTGGTGGCTATCGCGGCGTTGAACCGCAGCGGTTCCGGCGGCGGGGCAACCGGGTTCACTCGAAGTCGCTCAAGCTGCTGTTTCGCCACCTTGATGCGGCTGGCCGCGCCGTGGCCGCGGTCCCGCAGGCGGTGAGCTCCGGTGCCCATGCCTGCCTTCTCCATCTTGCGGGGGATCGCGTTCATGCGTCCGGCGTTCGCGTCCACGAGTGCCTGCTGGCGCTCGACCTCGGCGTTCCAGTGATCGTAAGCGTCCTGGTGCTGTCGGCGTTCGACCTCCTTGGCGGCCAGGTACCCGTTGTATCCGTCGCCGTAGCGGCGGGCATTGCGGTCGGCGACCTCGACCATGGTGGTCGTGATCGACTCCAGGAAGGCGCGGTCGTGAGTGACTGTCACGACGGTTCCCGGCCAGTCTCGGAGCTGCGCTTCGAGCCAGGTGACCGCCTCGTCGTCGAGGTCGTTCGACGGCTCGTCGAGCAGCAGCAGGGCGGGACGGGCGGCGAGGGTCGCGGCCAGCATCAGACGTGACCGCTCACCTCCGGAGAGGGTGCCGAGCGGCCGCTCCGGTTCGAGTCGGGGCAGTCCGAGGGCCCCGCGAGCCCGTTCGACGCGCCGATCGGCCTCCCAGCCGCCGCGTGCCTCGAAGCGGGCCAGGAGGTCAGCGTATTCGTCGGCGGCCTCCTCGTCATCGGGGATCCGCCGCTCGCACTCGCGCATGGCCGCTTCGATCTCGCGCAGGTCGGCCAGTGCGAGATCGATCGCGTCGGCGACGGTGTCCCCGTCAGGCAAGTCGAGGGTCTGCGGCAGGTAGCCGACGCCGCCGGGCGAGCGGACGGTGAGTTCGCCGTTGTCGGGCGCTTCGACTTCGGCCAGTAGCCGCAGCAGCGTGGACTTGCCGGAGCCGTTGTCGCCGATGACGCCGACCTTCTCCCCTGGCGCCACGGACAGTGAGGTCCGATCGAGGACGAGGTTGTCGCCGTAGCGCTTCGTTATTTCTACAATAGATAGTTGGGTTTCGCGGAACATTCGCGCCTCCAGACAGCCGTTGGCGGGTAAATGGATACCGGTCGGCGGCGCACGCGCCAGTGCGGTGCAGAGAGCACGATGCAGCACTGGAGTTGAGAGATGAGGATGCGTGCGCCAATTCCCTGCGGAGCTCGGCTCGACGCGAGGGCTGCTCGGCTACTAGAGGAAGTAAAGCAACATCGTTCGCAACTATAGTGAGCAGACGGGTCGTGTGTCCAGAGGGTTCGGAAGGCGGGCGCGGTGAGCACGCTCACCGCGCCCGCCGTCGCCGGTCAGACCTGCTGGAGGAAGCGGTGCATGGCGGTGACGCCGAATTGGAGGCCGTCGATGGGGACGCGCTCGTCGATGCCGTGGAACAGGGCGGTGAAGTCCAGGTCCGCGGGGAGTTTGAGCGGTGCAAAGCCGAAGCAGCGGATGCCGATCGAGGCGAACGCCTTGCCGTCGGTGCCGCCGGAGAGCATGTACGGCACCGTCTTCGCGCCGGGATCGCAGCGCTTGATCGCATCGGCCATCGCGTCGACCAGGGGCCCGTCGAAGGAGGTCTCGATGCCCGGCTGGCGGATCTCGTAGTCGAAGTCGATGCCTTCGCCCGCGAGTTCGCGCAGTTTCTCTTCCAGCTCGTCGTTGCGGCCCGGCAGGGACCGGCAATCCAGGACGGCCTCGGCGCTGGAGGGGATGACGTTGGTCTTGTAACCGGCGCTCAATCGGGTCGGGTTGGCGGTGTTGCGCAGCGTGGCGCCCACCAGGCGGGCCACCGGGCCGAGCTTCGCGACCGTCTTGTCGGGGTTGTCGGGGTCGAACTCGATGCCGGTGAGCTCCGAGACCGAATCGAGGAACTGGCGGACGGTGGGGGTCATCTCGACCGGGAACTCGTGCTGGCCGATGTTGGCGACGGCGCGGGCCAGGCGGGTGACGGCGTTGTCGTCGTGCAGCATCGAGCCGTGCCCGGGGCGGCCGGAGGCGCGCAGCCGCAGCCAGTCCAGGCCCTTCTCGGCGGTCTGGACCAGATAGATTCGCAGGTCGTTGCCGACAGTCATGGAGAAGCCGCCGACCTCGCCGACCGCCTCGGTGACCCCTTCGAAGACCTCGCGGTGCTCCTCGACCATGAACCGGGCCCCGTAGTCCGAGCCGGCCTCCTCGTCGGCGGTGAACAGCAGCACCAGGTCGCGCGGCGGCACCGTCCCGGCGCGCCGCCAGGAGCGGACGACGGCCAGCAGCATCGCGTCGAAGTCCTTCATGTCGACCGCGCCGCGCCCCCACAGGTAGCCGTCCATGATCTCGCCGCTGAAGGGGTCGACGCTCCACTCGCTCGCCTCGGCCGGGACCACGTCCAGGTGGCCGTGCAGGAGCAGCGCACCGCGCTCGCGGTCGGCACCCGGGTAGCGGGCGGCCACGGACGCGCGCCCCGGCAGGGACTCGTAGATCGTCGGTTCGAGGCCGACCTCGGCGAGCTTCTCGGCCACGTACTCGGCGGCGGCGCGTTCCCCTTTCGCGGTCGACGGGTCTCCGGTGTTGGTGGTGTCGATTCGGATGAGGTCGCGGGCGATGTCGACGACCTCGTCCGCGGGACGGGGCGGGTTCGCGGTTTCTGGCATTGTTGATTTCTATCAAGCCGCTCGCGCGGATCTCATCCCGCGGTGCCGTCGACCACCGCGGACCTCGCTCGGCGGGCCCGCATCCGTCTGCGGCGCTTGGCCGAGATCGGGTCGGCCAGGCGCGGGGCGACCGGGCCGATCGCGGCCATGATGAGCACGTAGGCCGCGGCCAGCGACCCCAGCTGCGGATCGAGCCCGGCGGCGACGCCCAGTCCGGCGATGACGATCGAGAACTCCCCGCGCGGCAGCAGCACCATTCCGGCGCGCAATCGCCCGGTGAAGGCCGACCCGGCGCGCCGGGCGGCCCACCATCCGGTGGCGAACTTCGTCGCGATCGTCACCGCCGCCAGTCCGAGTGCCACGGCCAGCACCGGCGGCAGGTCCTGCGGATTGGTCTGGAGGCCGAAGTTGACGAAGAAGACCGCCGCGAACAGGTTCTTCAGCGGTTCGAGCGTGCGTTCGGCCTGGTGGGAGACGTCCCCGGAGAGGGCGATCCCGACGAAGAACGCGCCCACGGCCGCCGAGACGTGCACCTGCTCGGCCAGGCCGGCCACGATCAGGATGCTGCCCAGGACCTTCAGCATGAGGATCTCGTCGCTGGGCGAGGCCAGGAACCGCGACAGGTAGGTGCCGCCACGGGAGGCGACGATGAAGGCCGCGCCGACCGCGAGCAGTGCCAGCGCCAGGCCCCAGGCGGCCTCCGAAAGAGCGAGCCCGGCCAGGATGGTGGTCACCACCGGCAGGTACAGCGCCATCACCAGGTCCTCTGCCACCAGGAGCGACAGCACGGTCGGGGTCTCCCGGTTGCCGAGCCAGCCCAGGTCGGACAGCACCTTCGCGATGATCCCCGAAGAGGAGATGTAGGTGACCCCGCCCATGACGACGGCGGCCAGCGGGCCCCAGCCGAGCAGGAGGGCGACCGCGACGCCGGGGGCCGCGTTGAGCGCCAGGTCGACCAGGGCTCCGGCCCAGGAGGTCCGCATGGTGCCCAGCAGCTCGCGCGGGGTGTATTCGAGGCCGAGGGTGAACAGCAGCAGCACGATGCCGATCTCGGCGCCGATGTCGAGGAAGCTCTCGATGGCCTCCAGGTCGTGGATTCCGCCGTCGCCGAACGCGAGGCCGGCCAGCAGATAGAGGGGGATCGCGGAGACGCCGAACCGGCCGGCGACCGCCCCCAGGACGCCGAGGGACCCGATCACCAGGCCGAGCTGGAGGAACACCTCAACGAGATGGTCCATACGCGCTACTCGAGCCCGCGCAGTATGCGGTCGACCTGGTCCACCGCTTCCTCAGTGCCGATGGTGACCAGGCGGTCCCCGACGTGGAGGACCGAGGACGGCGACGGCCCGGTCTCGACGTGGTCGTCCCGGACGACGGCCACGATCGAGGCGCCGGTGCGGGTGCGGGCGCGCGTGTCGCCCAGCGGCCGGTCGGCGTACGGGCTCGTGGCGCCGACCTTGACCTGTCGGGAGACGAGGTTGTCGATCTCGTGGTGCAGCCGGTTGAGCTTCTCGACGATGCGGGCGCCGCCGAGCAGCTCCCCCACCGAGGCCGACTCGTCGGCGTCGAGCACGACGCACTCCAGCGCGGAGTCGGGGTCGTCGGGGTCGTAGAGGATGAAGTCGCGGCGCCCCTCACGGTGCGCGACCACGCCGAGGTGGACCCCCCGTTTGGTCTCGAATTCGAATCGGACGCCGATGCCGGGCAACTCGGTGCGCTCCACGTCCAAGGCGGGTCACTCCATTCGTTCGTCTTGTACGCAGAGAACCGTATCTCAACGCGGACAGTAGCCGTCTCAGGCCGCGGTCAGTGCCTCTTCGCGGTCGAGTATGAAGTTGTAGACGCGCTCGGGGACTCGGAGGCGCTCGTCGGCCTCGTAGAGGTCTCTGACCTCGGCGGCGGTCTCGGGATCGGCGGTGATCGCCGCGAGGCGGTCGAGCAGTTCGCCGAGCTCGTCGCCGACCGGTTCGCCGGGCCGGGGCATGGCGCCCCAGAAGTCCCAGGGCAGGAGCTCCAGGTCGGAGAGCGCGGCAGTGTCGCGGATGAGGTCGCCGACGACGAACAGTTCGCCGTACATGTCGGCGCCGTTGAAGCCGTAGCGGTTCGGGTCGTCGCCTTTCCGGCAGCGGTTCCAGGCGTCGCCGGCGACGAGGAACTGGTCTCGCGGGATGTCGGTGAAGTCGAGGTCGACTTCGAAGTCGGCGCGTTGGATCGGGTCGATCTGGGCGTCGCCGAGGACCCAGCGGGCCTGGTCGGTGCTCCAGTATTCGACGACCCAGTGGTCTTCGAGGTTGGGGACCGGGAAGTAGGCGGCGAAGCCGCAGCGGGCCCGGGCGGGGACGCCGTGGGCGCGGAGGGCGGCGACGGCGAGGATGGTGAAGTGGCGGCAGCAGCCGCCGAAGCGGTCCTGCGGCTCGCGCGACTCGGTCAGGGGGCGCCCGTCGGACAGGAGCCGGTCGGCGATCTGCTCGGCAGACCTGAGGTGGGCGGTGTCGGTGTATCCGGGTTCGCGGTCGAGCCCGTAGAGCCAGGGCAGGTACTCGTGGATGACCAGGCCCTGGACGGTCCTGAAGAGTTCGGGGACCGTGTCCGGCAGGGCCCGGAGCGCTTCGAGGTGGGGTCCGGGCGAGGTGAAGCGTCCGGGGCGGGTGTAGAAGGCGAGGGTTTCGGTGTCGGTCATGGTCTCCTCCGGAGGGAACGGGTTGTGTGGCAGCCTAATGCAAATCCGCGATGAAGCGGTACCACCGGAGGTGAGGGGCGTGGACCTGCGTTCGGTCGCTATTGGCCGTCGGGGTCCTGGAGGTCGATGCCGGCGGCCGGCGGGGCGGCCAGTTCGGTCCGGTCGAGGGCGTCGATGATCTGGCGGCCCATGGCGGCCTTGGCCTCGACGGCCGGGTGGGTGGCGCCGTAGTCGTCCTCGTGGCCCTCGGTCTGGGTGGTGAAGGCGTAGACCACGGCGGGGGCGCCGTCGGCGGTGTAGACGACGCCGGCCTCGTTGCGGTCGGGTCCGTCGGCGCCGTACTTCATGGCGATGCGGGACCGCTGGGCCGAGGACATGTTGCGGCGGAAGCCGTCATGGTAGCCGGACAGGCCGCGCAGGATGCCGAGCATGGCGCCGGTGCCGGTCTCGGAGAGCAGTTCGCCGAGCGCGAGCCGGTGGAGCAGGTCGTTGAGTTCGTGCGCGGTGGTGTCGCCCAGCCACATCCGGTCGGGGTTGTCCTCGCTGGGGATGACGCGGGTGTCGGTGAAGCCCTTGGCTTCGAGGGTCTGGTTGATCTCGGCGGGCGGGCACACGAGCCCGCACAGGCGCACGGCGGTGTTGTCGGAGACCAGGAGGAGGGCGACCAGGATGTTGGCGACGGTCAACTCGTCGCCGAAGGCGGCCTGGTGGAAGTAGAGGCCGGAGCCGCCGAGGATGATGTCCTGGTCGAGGGTGATGCGGTCGTCGAGGGCGGCTTCGCCGCGGTCGACCTTGTCGAGTACGCCGAGGGCGATCGCGAGCTTGTTCATGCTGGCGGCGGTCTGGACGCTGCCGGAGTCGGCGTCGACGGCGGGGATGGGCGGGTCGTCGCCGTCGAGGACGGTGATCTCGGCCTGCCAGGTCCCTCCGGCGCGCTCGGACTCAGCCTCGTAGATGTCCTTGATCCGTCCGGCGAGTTCGCGGGCGTTCAGGGTGTCCTGTTCGGCCTGGGCCGGCGGCTGGTTCTCGGCGCTGGCCGCGGCGGTGCCGACGATGATCGCGCCTCCTGCCGTCAGGCCCGCCCCGATTCTGATCACTCCGCGTCGTTCCATCGTGGCCTTTCGTTGAGCGCCAATGGATATGCGTGAGTTCAACGTATATGAGCGTTTGACGCGGGCACGGGCGGCCCCCGCCGGTGAGAGCGAGCTGTGAGCGGTCTGTGAGCGTCGCGCGGAGCCTTCCGGGCATGGCATTTGCATTCGAAACAGAAGGGCTGGTCAAGCGCTTCGGCAGAACCGAAGCGCTGGCCGGAGTGGACTTGGCGGCGCGGCCGGGCACGGTGTTGGGGGTGCTCGGTCCCAACGGCGCGGGCAAGACGACCGCGATCAGGATCCTGGCGACCCTGCTGCGCCCGGACGGCGGGAGGGCGGAGGTCGGCGGGATCGACGTCGTGCGGCACGCGGCCGAGGTGCGGCGCCTGATCGGGCTGACCGGGCAGTACGCGTCGGTCGACGAGGAGCTGACCGGGCGGGAGAACCTGGTCCTGCTCGGGCGGCTGCTCGACCTGGGCTGGGAGCGGGCGAAAGTCCGGGCCGACGAGCTGCTGGAGCGGTTCGGTCTGGCCGAGGCCGCCTCGCGGCGGGCCTCGACGTACTCGGGAGGGATGCGCCGCCGCCTGGATCTGGCCGCGGGCATGGTCGGCGATCCGCAGATCCTGTTCCTGGACGAGCCGACCACGGGCCTGGACCCCGGCAAGCGGGACGAGCTGTGGCGGACCATCAGGGAGCTGGTCGCCGAAGGCCGCACGGTGCTGCTGACCACGCAGTACATGGAGGAGGCCGACGCACTGGCCGACGAGATCACGGTGATCAACCGCGGCGAGGTGATCGCACACGGCACCCCGGCCCAGCTCAAGCAGGTCGTGGGGGGTCAGGCGGTCGCCGTGCGGCCCGTCGACCCGGCGCATACGGCTCTGGCGGCGAAGGTGCTGCGGGCGGTCAGCGGGCACGAGCCGGACGAGTCGGGCGGCGTGGCGAGCGCTCCAGTCGACTCACCGCGACTGCTAAGTGAGATCACCGCCGGTCTGGATGCCGCGGAGGTGGAGGTCGCCGAGTTGTCGCTGCGGCTGCCGAGCCTGGACGACGTCTTCTTCGCCCTCACCGGGCACCACGACTCCCGAACCGACGCGGAGGTGGACGCGGCATGACCGCTTCGACGATTCCGGCCCGCAGGCCGTGGGGCTTGATGCGGCATTCGCTCGCGCTCACCGGTCGCAATCTCACCAAGGTCCGGCGCAATCCGGGGATCTTCCTGGACGCCCTGTTCATGCCGGTGATGTTCCTGCTCATGTTCGTCTACCTGTTCGGCGGCGCGGTCTCGGGTTCGACCGGCGAGTACCTGCGGTACCTGTTCCCGGGGATCCTCGTGATGACCACCGTGCTGGCCGGACTGCTGTCGACCGGGCTGAGCATCAACCGGGACATCAAAAAGGGCGTGTTCGACCGGTTCAGGTCGCTGCCGATCGGCCGTTCGGCGCCGCTGATCGGATCGGTGCTGTCGGACTCGGCCCGCTACCTGGTCACGCTGGTGACGCTGTTCGCCGTCGGCTTCCTGATGGGCTTCCGGGTGGAGACCGGGCCGGTGGAGGCATTGGCGGCCTGCGCTCTGGCGGTACTGCTTGGCTTCGCGCTCAGTTGGATCACTGTCGTGGTGGGGGTGCTCATCAAGGAGGAGGCGATCGTGCAGACGGTGGCGTTCCTGGGGATCTTCCCGCTGGCGTTCGGCACTTCGATGGTCGCGCCGACCGACACGTTGCCCGGCTGGCTCCAGTCCTGGGTCGAGATCAATCCGGTGACGCACGCGGTCGAGGCGGTGCGGGGGTTGCTGCTGGGAGGACCGGTCGCGGAGGCGGCTACGGCGACGGTGCTGTGGTCGGTCGCGTTCCTGGTGGTGTTGGTGCCGCTGTCGGTCTGGGCGTATCAGCGGCGGGTGTGAGCCTCGACCAGGGCGAGCACGCCCGGTCCGTCGAGGCCGGCTCCGCGGTCGAAGGCCGCGGTGAAGGCGCGCTCGCCCATCTCCTCGCGCAGGAGCCGGGTCAGGCGGCGGTTGTCCAGGCTGGAGGCGCCCATTTCCCATGGGGAGGCGGCGCCGAGCAGTTCGGCCGCGGGAGCGGTCTCGCCCTGGCGGTGCAGCCGCATGGCGGTTCCGACCGCGATCATCGCGACCAGGCCCATGTCACCGGATCGGCTCGCCATCTTGAACGCTGCGGCGGCGCGGTCGGCCGCGGCCGTCAGTCGTCCGGTCTCGGTGAGGAGCCGCGCGGACCCGTCCATGGCCATGGCCTCGAGGATCGGGTCGGTTTCGGCATGGGCCGACGCGCGAGCGATGCGCTCGGCGGCCTCGTCGAGGTCTCCGGCGTGCCGGGCGATCTCGGCGAGCGTCGTCTCACCCATGACCGCCGGGAGTCCGGCGGTGGTGCCGAGCAGGGCGGTCAGTTCGTCGCGGGCTCGCTCGGTCTCGCCCGCCGCGACGCGGATCATCGACAGGGTCACGCGGTGGTAGGCGTCCGAGCCGAGTTCGGCGGCGACTTCGATCGCCTCCTCGATCTGCTGGATCCCGGTCCGGTAGTCGCCGGTGGCGGTGCTGGCGAGCGCGGCGTACGAGAGCGCGTTGGCCCGGCCCCAGCGGTCGCCGGATCGGCGGAACTCTGCGGCCGAGGCGACCAGTTCGCGGCCCATTTCAGCCATGTCGCCCATGTCGCCGTAGAACAGGGAGCGGGTCATCGCGTACATGCCGCGCTTCCAGGGGTCGGCGGGTTCGGTGCCCAGCTCGGGCGGCGCCGACCGAGAGTGGTCCTCGCCCACGAGCATCAGCAGTGCGCGGCCGAGCGGCCCTTCAGGCCGAAGGGGCGGGTCGGCGTCGCGGGCGAGGTCCGGTTTCCCTGCGAAGATGGCATGGAACAGGAGTGTGGTCGCGGCCGACTCGCGGGCTGCTTCGGGGGCGGTGCCCTTGATCGAGAGGGCGGCGCGGAGACGGTTCGCGGCGGCGTCGTGTTCGCCTTGGATCGCCCAGAACTGGGCGAGGGCGGCGGTCAGGCGTACGGCGGTGTCGGCGTCGCCGGACTCGCAGGCGAAGTCGACGGCCGCGTTGAGGTTCTCCCTTTCGGGGAGGAGGCGGGCGAGCCAGGTCAGCTGTTCGGGTGCGCACAGGTGCGGTTCGGCGCGCTCGGCCAGGTCGAGGAAGTACACGGCGTGCGCCACTCGGTCCCGATCCGGTTCGCCGGACCTGGCCAGGACGAACTCGCGGATGGTCTCGAACATGCGGTAGCGGTCGCCGTCGAACTGGACGAGCGACTTGTCCACTAGGGATTCGACGGGAGCCCCGACGTGCTCGGCGGCTTCGGCGGTGAATCCGCCGGTGAAGACCGCGAGGCGTTCGGCAGCGTCGCGCTCGGAGTCGGTGAGGAGGTCCCAGCTCCAGGCGACGACCGCCTGCATGGTCTTGTGGCGGGGCAGGCTGGTGCGGTCGCCGCCGCGCAGGAGCGCGAAGCGGTCGTCGAGTTTGGATGCCATCGTCTCCAGTGACATCGAGCGGAGGCGGGCGGCGGCCAACTCGACCGCAAGCGGCAGGCCGTCGAGCCGTCGGCACAGTTCGGTGACGGGTCCGGAGGGTTCGAAATCGGGTCTGACGGCTTTGGCACGTTCGATGAAGAGCCTCGTGGCGGACTCGGTGTCGAGCGGGAGCACCGGGAAGAGCAGTTCACCGGTGATGCCGATCGGTTCGCGGCCGGTGGCCAGGATCGTCAGGTCCCGGCAGGGGCCCAGGAGCGCCGCGACCAGGTCGGCGGCGGCGTCGATGATGTGCTCGCAGTTGTCGAGCACCAGCAGCGCCGGTTCGGCGCCGAGTGCCTCGACCAGGCGGCTGACCGCGTCTCCGGGTCGGGCGACCTCGCGGAGGCCCAGTGCGGCGGCAGCGGCGCGGGCGACGTCGCCGGGGTCGGTCACGGAGGCCAGTTCGACCATCCAGACGCCGCCGGAGCGTCGGGCCTCGGCGGCGACGGTCGCTGCCAGGCGGGTCTTGCCGACGCCGCCCGGTCCGACGAGGGTGACCAGGCGTCCCTCGGTCAAGCGCTCGGCGATTCGGTTTCGTTCGGCTTCGCGTCCGATAAGGCTGCCCAAGGGGACCTTGAGGTTGCCGCGGTGCAGAGCCGGTTCGGCGCGGAGCGCGGCGAGGTGGGCCTCGCGGAGTGCAGGGCCGGGGTCGGCGCCGAGGTGGACGGCCAGGTGCTCGCGGATGGTCTCGAATGCGGCCAGGGCCTCGGCTTGGCGGCCGGCGAGTCGGAGGGCGTCGATGAGGAGGGCGTGAAGGCGTTCGCGGGTGGGGTGGGCGGCTGCGAGCCCGGTGAGTTCGGGAATGTGCGCGGCCGGGTCGTCGGGCAGTTCGGCGGTGACTCGGTCTTCGATCGCGGCCTGGCGCAGTTCCTTCAGGCGCGTGGCAGCGGCGGTCTGGTCGGGCAGGGCGGTGAGCGGCTCGCCTCTCCACAGGTCCAGGGCCCGGTGCAGGAGCCGGGCGGCTTCGGCGCGGTCGCCCGCTTCGAGAGCGCGGCGGCCCTGGGCGGCGAGGCGTTCGAAGCGGTGGACGTCTACGGCTTCGGCGGGGATTGCGAGACGGTATCCGTCGGCGGTGGCCCGGACTTCGGCGGCGTCGGGCAGGACCGCTCGCAGGCGGGAGACGAGAGCCTGGAGGGCGTGCTTGGGGTCGGCCGGCTCCCGGTCGGGCCAGACGGCAGCTCCGAGCGCGGTCGCCGAGACCGTCCGGTCGGCGTCGAGGGCGAGGCGGGTCAGCAGTGCGCCGAGACGCCTTCCCCCGATGGGGATGGTCCGGTCGCGGTCGTCGCGCACCGTCAAGGACCCCAGGATGTCCACTCGCATCGTGGCACCATCGTATCCGCGGGCGGTCAGTGCTGTGCGGTGCGCAGGGCTTCGCGGTGGTTGACGGTGACGGTCCATGCCACCAGGGCGGCGAGGAGGATCGCGGTGACGACGACCGGCTGGGGTGCGAACGCCGCGAGGGCGGCCAGGACGGCGCAGGCCGGGTAGGCCCATCGCAGGGGCACGTCGTCGCGCGGGAGGATTTGGAGCGCCCAGACGCTGAGGATGTAGACGGCCACGGCGATCGTCAACGGCGCGGCGGCGGCCGTGTCGCTGAGGTGGGATTCGCCCTCGACGTTGCCCAGGATCACTTCCAGGCCCGCGCCGACGGCCGCGGCAGATCCGAAGACCACGTAGTGGCCGTAGCCCCAGCGGAACGCCATGCGCAGGTTGGTGAGCAGGTCGTGGGCGGGCCTGTCGAAGTAGAGCCACCACATGGAGAACACGGTCACCAGTCCGGCCACGGCGATCACGAGTACCTGGGTCCGGTCGTGGCCGATCTCCAGGGCGCTGTGGACGCCCATGGTGGCGGCCAGGACGGTCTCGCCCAGGACGATGATCGTCAGCAGGCCGTACCGTTCGGTGATGTGGTGGGCGTGCCAGGTGGTGGGCGCGGCGCGCTCGGCGTGGACCGGGACCGCCATGTCGACGGCGACCAGGACGAGCCAGACGAAGATGAAGGCGGTCCCCTCCACGGTCAGCCCGGCGGTGATCCACAGGAGCTGGACGACGATGAGGCCGACGGCGTAGCGCAGGCAGGTGGTGCGCCGTTCGGGGTCGGAGCGGGCGGCGCGGAACCATTGGGCCACCATCGCCGCGCGGATCACGGAGTATCCGATGATGACTGTCATGAAGTCCTGGTCCTCGAAGGCCGGTTCTACGCCGGCGGCGAGGATGAGCGCGCCGGCCATCTGGACCATGACCGCTATGCGGTAGGGGGTGTCGTCGGTGTCGTAGGCGGAGGCGAACCAGGCGAAGTTGAGCCAGGTCCACCAGATCGCGAAGAACACCATGGCGTAGCCGAGCAGCCCGGACTGCCAGTGGTCTTCGGCCAGGGCGTGGTGGAGGCCGACCGCGGCCTGGGCGATCGCGACGACGAAGACGAGATCGTAGAACAGTTCCAGCGGGGTAGCGGCGCGGTGCTCCTGGTCGGGGCGCCGGGCGAGCATCGGCTTGTACCAGCGCGGCGGCGCCGGGGCATCGGCGGACATGCGGGTCTCCTCGGACTCGGGCGACGACCGGACCCCAGTAGTTCTACCGCACCGCGCGATGGTGCGCGCCGGGAGTGAACGGTAGCGATTGGTCGGGGTGCCGGGTCTGGGTGCGTTGGCGGGAACGGCGCCGGTGCGTGGCCGCTGTACCAACGGCATCGCCGACGGCGAGGGCGAGGCGGGACTTGGCGGCCGCGCCCGGCATCCGGCATCGAATGTCGCCTCCCTCGGGCACGGTTGTGTCGGGGGATTCGCGGCCTCGACATGCCCGGCCGCGGGGCGCGGAGGGGACCGGTTCCCTTGCCGCCGTGCAGGCCCGGCGCGGAACATGAAGGTATTCGCCCCGGTCGGGTGATGCGGACCGGGTCTGGAGGGTGGATAATGGAGATACGCACAGGGATATGGCATTCGATCAGGAGTCGGACAGGTGCAAGCAGACTGCGACAAGCCTCTGGCCGAGCCGGCAACCTGACCGATGCCGAGACCACCGGCCCCCGAGATGAAGAGGGGCACGGGGGTTGCAGTCCCCTGGTGCTATCGGGTCCCGCAGCGTTCTACGCCGAACCCGGCGTGATCGGGTGGGAGACGGCCCGGTCGGGATCACCCCGACCCGGCCGCGAGTGCTCCGAACGAGGCACACCGGACGCGCGGCGCAACGCCGACCATAGCCGGAACCGCGCGACCAACCAGCAAACGCACGCCGAGCTGTTCCGCCTGCGCGGGGTTCGCGCCCGGTCACCTGCGATCTTCTATGCCACTTGGGTTATATAACGATCGTGGTATGTTAGATTCATGCTGTCGATCTTCGAGGTGCTGGCGCTGCCGGTTCGGCGGGACATCGTCGGGCGGTTGCGGCTCGGCCCCAAGACGGTCGGCGAGCTGGCCACCGAGCTGGGCCTGAGCCAGCCGCTCACGTCGAAACATCTTCGGGTCCTCCGGGATTCGGGATTCGTCCGCGTCCGGGCCGACGCCCAGCGACGCTGGTACGAGCTGCGACCGGAGCCGCTTCGCGAGGTCGACGAGTGGCTGGAGCCCTACCGCTGGATGTGGGAGGACCGCCTCGACAGGCTCGGTGACCGGCTCGATGCCATCCGCGACGAAGAGGAGGACCGGTGAACGATCCCGAACTGATCAACGACCGCGCACGACCGGCGATCCGCGTGGAGCGCCATTACGACCATCCGATCGACCGCGTCTGGAGGGCCGTGACCGAGCCTGAGCGCCTGTCGCAGTGGTTCCCGTTCGAGGCCGAGTTCGAGCTGCGCCAGGGCGGGCGGGCCCGATTCGGCGGCGATGAGGGCATGATCGGTGAGGTCCTCGCGGTCGACCCGCCACGGCATCTCGCCTTCACTTGGGAGGGCGACAGGTTCGAGTTCGACCTGCACGAGGAGGCGGGCGGGACGCGGTTCGTCCTCACGCACGGCTTCGACGACCTCCCGGGCGCGGCCAGTTTCGCGACCGGCTGGGAGCAGTGCATGGCCGCCATGGCCGAGGTCATCGTCGGCCGGACGCCGGTGGATCCGGGCCGCGCCGTCGAGCGACACGAGGAGCTGGTGGCGCGCTTCGGCATCGACCGGCCACGGATCGACCGGACCGCCGACGGATGGCGCGCCCGGTTCGAACGGCAGCTGACCTGCCCGGTGCAGACCGCCTGGGACCTGTTCTTCGGCCCCGACCCCGACTCCGGCGAGCGGCGCTCCGCGCCGGGAGTCGGTGAGCGGTTCCGCGCCCCAGAGACGCCGGAAGTCCTACTCGGCACGGTCACCGAGGTCGACGAGCCGAACCTCTTCGCGTTCGCCGTGGCCGAGGAGGAGCCGGGAGACGAACTGCGCCTGCGGTTCGGCGAGGGCACCGGACACGGCGCGCGCCTCATCCTGGAGGTCAGCGGCGGCGACCCGACCGAGCTCGACGCCGCGATCGAGCAGTGGGGCGAGGGCGTCATCGCACACGTGGCCCGGGAGGGAGCCCGACTCGCATTGAAGGAATCCTGACCGCCGGTCTCATCGAGTTCGGCGGGAGGACCGGGGCCGGTGGCCGTATCGCTCCTCGAGCCAGGCCACGGCGAACGCCGTCATCCCCGGCGCGTCCACCAGGACGCTGTCCGCCATGCCGACCTTGCCGCGCCGGCCGGCTCCCGTGTCCAGGTAGTCGGCCACGATGAGCCCGAAGTAGTCCTCATCCGGCCCGGCCACGACCGGATTCCCGGTGTCGAATTCCTCGACCACGCGCCACTCGACACCCCGCGGCGTCGCGATCGGGTACTCGACCTCGATCCGGCGTTTGCCCGGAAGGTCCGCCAGGTGTTCGGCGTGGTGCAGGAGCGTCATCGTGTCCAGGGGTGCTCCGACCATCAGCACTTTTCCTTCGGCGTCCACCAGCCGGGCGAACGGCGAGTCGTCACCGTAGCCGTAGTCCAGCGGGTGGTCCGCGGTGAACTGTTCGGCGCGGGCGCCGAGCGCCGCCACCGACGCCCCGGGGTTGCCGCTGCGGCGGGCCCCCTGCCGAGTGCCGACCGTCGCCGCGATGATCCCGTGGTCGCGGGCCGGGCGGGCCGTCCTCGGGTCGAACGGCGGGACGTGGTCGCGGAATTCGTCTCTGATCCGGCCATCGCCGTCCCAGACGTCGACGCTCAGCTCCCAGTCCTGGTAGCTCAGGAGGGTTCCGGTCCCGCGGACCACGTCCAGCACGGCGTCGACGAGCGTGTCCGGTCCGCCGATGACCGGGCCCACCCGCCCGAACGCGGCGTGGATCATCACTGCGTCGTCCTCGGCCAGGCCGAGCCCGCGCAGGTCGGAGGCCAGGCTCGAACACGTCGACACCTTCGCTTCGGAAGTCGAGTCCATCGACCCATTCTCTTCCGAAGCTCGGCCAGAGGCCAGGCGTTATCGGACCTCAGTTCAGCAGGTTCGGCTGGTCGATCGCCCACCGCCAGGTGCCGTCGGGCTGGCGGCGCGCGACCTCTACGGTGACGGTGCCATCGGCGAGCCGGGCGCCGGTCAGCGCGAGGTCCCCGCTGCGGAGCACCGGCAGCGGCACCCCCGGTTCGAACCGCGGCTCGTCGGCGGTGATCCGCTCGTACACCATCCGGATCTCCACCTGGCCCTTGGCGACGCCTCCGTGCGGGAGCGCGAGCACGGCGTCCGGTTCGTACAGCTCGACCAGGCCGTCCACGTCGCCCGCGTTGAGCCGCTCCAGAACCAGGCGGCCGAGCTCCTCTGGACCTGTTGCCGGTTCTCGCTCCATGGGCGCCCCTGTCTGACTCAGCGGAATGCGGCTCTCAGCAGGCGGTGGGCCGCCGTCCGGTAACCGTTGGCGGCCAAGAGGCCTGCTGGTGCAAGAGCGTAGTCGGCGTCTACGACAGTCTCGGCGTCCTTCGGGGGCCGGAAACCCCCGGAAGTGTGTTCGCACACCGCTTCCCGCAGCCACTTCCGCGCTTTCTCGGGGGCGCGGCGCAGCACTCCCCCGGAGCCGACGACCAGCCCCACGGCCGCCAGGTCCTTGCCGCCTCGCAGCGGCTCGGCGGGGCCGCCGATGCGTTCGCCGCGCGCGTGGCGGCCGACCGCGACCTTGGCCGCGAGCGCGCTGAGTTCGGCGTCGTCGGCGAGCGCTCGGGCGGTCTCGGACCGGAATTCGGGGACCGCGGCGCGGTGGCGGGCGGCCTCGGGCAGTCCGGTGCTCAGTTCGAGGTCGTCGGCCTCGGCGGCCTCGACGATCCCGACGGCGGTGTGCCGGACGCCGAGGTCGCCCTCCACCGTCCTGGAGCGCCAGGCGGTTCCGGCGACCTCGGCCCTCGGTCCGCTCAGTTCGGCGTCCGGGGTGAGCACCGAGTACACGTCGGTGGTCGCGCCGCCGACGTCGACCACGAGCAGGTCCCGTCCGAGCAGGTCGGCGAGGGCTTCGACTCCGGTCAGCACCGCGTCGGGGGTCGCGGCCTTGACCAGCTCGGTGAAGCCCTCGCGGGCTGAGAGGTGCTTTCCGGCGATCACGTGCCGCAGGAAGACCTCTCTGAGCGCGGTCCTGGCCGGGACCGGGTTGAGGGCGCCGATGCGCGGCAGGACGTTCTCCACGCAGGTCACCGCGAAGCCCGCTTCGGTCAGGAGGGTGCGGATGTCGTCGGTGGCCTCGCGGTTGCCCGCGAACACCACCGGGGCGCGGATGGCCGTGGCGGCCAGGGCCTCGGCGTGGGCGTGCAGCGCCGTCCGGTCGCCGCCGTCGGTGCCGCCGGCCAGCAGCAGCACGTCCGGTCGGGCCTCGGCCATGGCGCGCCAGTCGGCCTCGCCCATGTCTCCGGCGCACACGTGGACCACCTTGGCGCCGGCCGAGAGCCCGGCCCGGTAGGCGGCCCTGGCGGTCACCAGCGGCTCGTTGCCGACCACGCCCAGGCGCAGGCCGCCGCCGGCCGAGGAGCACACCAGGGTCCGGGCAGCCGTCGCCCCTTCGGGGAGCGCGTCCGCGACGGCCGCGCCGAGGCCGTCCATGACGTCGGTCTCCAACGTGGTCGGGTGCGAGGCGGTGCCTCGGAGCGCGCCGGTCTCGGCGTCGACGGCGGCGGCCTTGGTGTAGGTCGAGCCGACGTCGACGCAGACGACGACCTCGTTCACGGCACCACGACCGTGCCGGTCGCGGTCGTGGCCACGATCGGCTCGGTCAGGACCGCGGCGGCCGATTCTCCTCGTCCGGGCTCGGCGCGGCAGACGACGGCGAGGGTGAACTCGATGGTCCTGGAGCGGTTGCCGGTGCGAGTGACCGTCCCGGTCGCCTCCACTACGTCCCCGGCTCTGATCGCGGCCTTGAACTGGACGTCGGCGTAGGAGGCGAACAGGCCCTCGTCGCCGTCGGTGCGGACGCAGATCTCGGTGGCGACGTCGCCGAACATGGCGAGCGCGTAGGCGCCGTCGACCAGGTCGCCGCCGTAGTGGGCGTGGCTGTAGGGGATGTAGCGGCGGTGGGTGACGGTGGTGCCGTCGTGCCGGCCTTGCTGCGCTGCGCTCATGCGGGCTCCTCGCTGGGTGCGGCGGTGACGATGCGGTGGACGAGGTAGGAGGCGACGTCGGAGGGCGTGGTGCCGCGCGAGAAGATCCGGTCGACGCCGAGTTCGGCGGCCGAGTTCTCGTCGAAGCGGGGGCCGCCGACGACCAGGAGCGGTCGTCTTCCGGGCGGGAGCGCCTCGCGGAAGGCCGCCGACATCTCGCGGGTGTTGTGCAGGTGGGCGTCCTTCTGGGTGACGACCTGGCTGACCAGGACCGCGTCGGCTTCCTCGTCGACGGCCCGGTTGACCAGGTCGGGGACGGCGACCTGGGCACCGAGGTTGACCACGCGCAGCTCGCGGTAGTACTCCAGGCCCTTCTCCCCCGCCACGCCCTTGATGTTGAGGATGGCGTCGATGCCGACGGTGTGGGCGTCGGTGCCGATGCAGGCGCCGACGACGCAGAGCTTGCGGCCGAGCTTCTCCTTGACGGCCTCGTTGACCTCCTTGGGGTTGAGCAGCGGGTAGTCGCGTTCGACGACTTTGACTTCGTCGAGGTTGATCAGGTGGGTGGCCGCGCCGTAGACCACGAAGAATGTGTGCGCCTCTCCGATGGGTTTGGCGTGGACGAGCATGGCCGCGTCGATGCCCATCTTGGAGGCCAGTTGGAGGGCGGCTCCTTCGGCGCGCTTGTCATGCGGGACCGGGAGGGTGAAGGAGAGCTGCACCATGCCGTCGCCGGTGGTGTCGCCGTAGGGGCGGACGATGCGGGTCATGCGGCATCGCCTCCGTCGAGGGCTTCGACGGCCGGGTTGTAGTAGTCCTCGGCCCGTTCGGCGACGCCTTCGAGGCCGCGTCCGCCGTCCGGCGGTCGTTTCATGATGCCGAAGGTGCCGTCGGCGATGGCGTCGAGCAGTCCGTCGTCGACGATCTTCCCGAGCAGGTCGACCGCCTCGCCCAGGACCTCGTTCGCGCGGCGGGCGATGAAGCCGTCAGCGGGAGGGTGGAAGTCCTCGGTGAGTCCTCCGGCGGCGTCGAGGACGTAGCGGACGTTCTGGAGTGCGATGTCGCGGTCGGACAGCCAGGGGGTGACGACCGCTTCGGTCATCATGCCGACCAGGAGGATGGACTGGCCTGTCATGACGCCGGCGAGGTTGAAGAAGCCGTCGAGGAGGTTGCCGCGGAAGACGTCGCCGGTCATGTGGCGGGTCGGCGGCATCCACTTCAGGGGCGCGTCTGGGAACAGCTGGCGCGCCAGGAGCGCGTGGGCCAGTTCCAGGCGGAACGACTGCGGCACTTCGGGGTTGATCTCGAAGGCGTGGCCGAGGCCGAGGAGTCCGTCGGGCAGTCCGGCCTCGTGCGCGAAGTATTCGTTGAGCAGTTGGGAGACGGTGACGGTGTGGGCGGCCTCGACGGCGTCGGCGGTGGTGAGGTAGTTGTCCTCGCCGGTGTTGATGATGATGCCGGCGCGGGCGTGGATCTGGCGGCTGAAGCGCTGGTCGACGAAGGTGCGGACGGGGTTGATGTCGCGGAAGAGGATGCCGTACATGCAGTCGTTGAGCATCATGTCGAGCCGGTTCATCCCGGCGAGCGCGGCGATCTCGGGCATGCACAGGCCCGAGGCGTAGTTGCACAGGCGCACGTACCGGCCGACCTCGCGGGAGGTCTCGTCGAGGGCGGCGCGCATGAGCCGGAAGTTCTCGCCAGTGGCGTAGGTCCCGGCGAAGCCTTCGCGGGTGGCGCCTTCGGGGACGTAGTCGAGCAGGGACTGGCCGGTGGAGCGGATGACGGCGATGATGTCGGCTCCGGCGCGGGCGGCGGCCTGGGCCTGCGGGATGTCCTCGTAGATGTCCCCGGTGGCGACGATGAGGTAGATCCAGGGGCGCTGGGGCGGGTCGCCGATGGTGTCGACCATGTCGGACCTGGTGCGTCGCTGGGCGTCGATCCGGTCGAAGCCGGAGGCGACGGCGGCTCGGGCGAGGTTCCGGGCAGTCGTGCGGGCGGTGCCGGTGGGCGGTTCGAATTCGACGCCTCCGGCGGCGCTCGCGTGGGCCAGGCGGGTCAGGTCGGGGTGGTCGCCCGCGGCGAGCGCGGCGAAGACGGGGAGGGCGACGCCGTGTTCGAGGCCGGTCTGCTCGGCGACGGCGTCGACGAGGCGGTTGACCCAGGGGATGCCTTCGGGGTCGGCGCCGGTGAGTCCGGCCAGGCGGAGGGTGGCGCGCTCGACCGAGACGGTGGTGTGGCCGCGGGCCATGTCGACCACGGGGCCGGCGGCGCGTTCGGCGAGGCTTCGGGCGCGGGCGACCTGGTCGGGGTCGAGCCTCAGCAGGGGCGCGGCGCTCATGCGGTCACCTCCGTGCGGTCGGCGAAGAGGTCTTTCAGGCCGGGGTTGTCGCGCATCAGGCCGAGTGCGTAATCGGCGTGGCCGGGGACGTAGCCGTTGCCGATGAGCATCTCGACGTCGGCGGCCAGGCCCTCGGCGCCGAGGGCGGCTGCCGGGAAGGAGGTGGCCATGGAGAAGAAGACGACGGTGCCGTGGGAGGCGGTGGAGAGGATGGCGCCGTGTTCGCAGCCGGGGACGTCGACGCAGACGACGGTGACGTCGGCGCCGCGGCCGTCGAGGGCGGCGATGACGGTCTCGGCGAGGCCGAGGGGGTCGGTCGCGTCGGCCACGGCGGTGTGGTCGGCCAGGCCGGACCGCTCCAGGCGGTCGGCTTCGGCTTCGTCGCGGACGATGCCGAGGACGGTGGCGGCGTGGGCGTCGCGGGCGGCGGCCAGGGACAGGGAGCCGGACTTGCCGGCGGCGCCGAGGACGGCGACGGTGCTGGTCGCGTGGGTGCGGCGGGCGACGACGCGGCGGACGAGGGCGGGGGCGCCGCAGACGTCGAAGACGGCCAGGGCGACCGGTTCGGGGAGGTCGTCGGGGAGGACGGCGGCGATGGAGCGGGCGAAGAGGATGGCGGTGCCGGTGGTGGGGATCTGCTCGGTGAGGCCGTCCCAGTGGGCCAGGTCGTCGTCGATGCGGAGCGGGGTGAGGGTCAGGGAGACGAGGGTGGCGATCTTCTGTCCGGGACGCAGGCCGAGGGGCGAGCGGGGTCCGACGGCCTCGACGGTGCCGATGAGCATGCCGCCGGAGCCGGTGGCGGGGTTGTGCATCTTGCCGCGTTCGGCGATGATGCCGCGGACGGTCTCCCGGATGGCCGCTCCGTCGCCGCCGTGGGCGGTGCTGAGCTGCCGGAAGGAGGCGGCGTCGAGGTTGAGGCGCTCGACGCGGACGCGTACTTCGTCGTCTTCTATGTCGGGTGTGGCGTCGAGCCGGTCGGCCGCTTGTGGCAGGACTCCGGCCGGGCTGACGACTCGGTGCGATCCGACCGGTGAGCCTGTCGACATCGTTGCCGCCCTTCAGGTTGTGAAGAATTCTCTATATCTCGGTATGTGAGATCTAGCCAACAACTGTAACTGAAGGTTATCCTCGTCACAAGACGGGTATCCGCCGTCCTGAAGCTTCCCCGGGGCAACATCCCGGGCAAGGAGGTACAGAACGTGTCCGACCGACCGATCGGTGACCAACCGACCAGCCTGATCGAGCAGCCGTACCAGTACCAGCGCCGCACCCTCGTCGAGCCGGACTGGACCCGGTTCCCCGGGTGGCGGGACGCGACCGCCGAGGAATGGGCCACCGCCCAATGGCAGCGCGCGCACTGCGTCAAGAGCATCGGGCAGCTCCGCGCCGTCATGGGCGACCGGCTGCACGAGGACTTCTACGACGACCTCGAGGCCGACATGAGCACCTCGGCGACGATGTCGATGCTGCTGCCTCCGCAGATGCTCAACACGATGGCCCCCGACGCCGACGAGACCGCCCCCGGCTCGTGGACCGACGCCTTCTACGCCGACCCGGTGCGCCGCTACATGCTCCCGGTCGCCTCCGACCGCCGCGACGACTGGCCCTCCCACCCGTTCGCGACGCGCGACTCCCTCCACGAGCACGACATGTGGGCCGTGGAGGGCCTCACCCACCGCTACCCCACCAAGGTTCTCGCCGAACTGCTCTCGACCTGCCCCCAGTACTGCGGCCACTGCACCCGCATGGACCTGGTCGGCAAGTCCACGCCCGCGGTCGACAAGCGCCGCCTGGCGCTCAAGCCGGTCGACCGGCAGACCGCCATCCTCGACTACCTGCGCGCCCACGAGGGCGTGCGGGACGTGGTCGTCTCCGGCGGCGACGTCGCCAACCTGCCGTGGCACCAGCTCGAGCGGTTCCTGGACGCGCTGCTGGAGATCGAGACCATCCGCGACATCCGGCTGGCCACCAAGGCGCTCATGGGCCTGCCGCAGCACTGGCTCCAAGACGAGATCGTCGACGGCATGGGCCGGGTCGCCAAGCGGGCCGCCGAACAGGGCGTCAACCTGGCGATCCACACCCACATCAACCACGTGAACTCGGTGACCCCGGCCGTGGCGGCCGCGGCGGCGGCGATGCTGGACGCGGGCGTGCGGGACGTGCGCAACCAGGGCGTGCTCATGCGCGGGGTCAACGACTCCCCCGAGGCCCTGCTGGACCTGTGCTTCGCCATGCAGGGCGAGGCCGGCATCCTGCCGTACTACTTCTACATGTGCGACATGATCCCCAACTCCGAGCACTGGCGCACCTCGGTGGCCGCCGCCCAGGACCTCCAGCACGCCATCATGGGCTACCTGCCCGGCTACGCCACCCCCAGGATCATCTGCGACGTGCCGATGGTCGGCAAGCGCTGGGTCCACCAGCTGTCCGAATACGACCGGGAGCTGGGCATCTCCTACTGGACCAAGAACTACCGGACCAGCATCGAGGCCGACGAGCCCGACGCGCTCACCCGGCGCTACCCGTTCTACGACCCGATCGACTCCCTGCCGAAGGCCGGCCAGGAGTGGTGGCGGAACATGCACCCGCCCGAGCGGACCAGGGAGGCCGGCGACGCGGCGGCCGTCCGGTCCCGGCGGGCCAGCGAGCGCGAACAGCACAGCGAGGTCTGAGCATGTCGACCGTCATCACCGTCGCCACCACCGGCGCCGAGGTCGACAAGCGACGCGTCCCGGCCCTGCCGGTGACGCTCGACGAGCTGGTCGGCACCGCCGTCGAATGCGAGAGGCGGGGCGCCTCGGTCGTCCACGTCCACATCCGCGGCGAGGACGCCGAGCCCACGCTCGACCTGGGGCGGCTGCGCGAGACCGTCGCGGCGCTGCGGGAGTCGACCGGCCTGGTCGTGCAGCTGTCGACCGGCGGCGCGGTCGCCGATCCCGAACAGGACCGCCTGAGGGTCCTCGATGCCGAACCCGACATGGCCTCCTGCACGATGGGGACGGTCAACTTCGGCGACGACGTGTTCATGAACCGTCCGGCGTTCATCGCGGAGCTCCACGAGCGGATGCGGGAGCGGCGGATCGTGCCCGAGTACGAGCTGTTCGACCTCGGGCACCTCCCGGCGCTGGGGCGGCTGCTGGACGAGCGCGGGCTGCCGTTCGGCGGCCACGTGCACGTGGACTTCGTGCTCGGCGTGCCCGGCGGCGCGGCCGGGGACGCCTCGACGGTGACGGCCTTCGCCGAGGCGGTGCGGCGGTACCTGCCGGAGGGGACGACCTTCTCGGCCACCGGCATCGGGCGCACCACGCTGCCGGTCATGTTCGCGTCCCTGGCCCACGGGGGCCACCTTCGGGTGGGCATGGAGGACACGACCTCGTTCGCGAGGAGGCAGCCGGTCACCGGCAACCCGCAGCTGGTCGAGCGCGCCGCCGAGGCGGCCGCGCTGGCCCAGCGCCCGGCGATGACGGCCGCGGAGGCCCGCAAGCTGCTGTGCGTCCGCGACTCCGGTTGAGGCGCCGGACCGGCCCGTCGCTATGACTCCAGGTCGCGTTCGTAGCGGCGGGTCGGGACGTCGACCTTGCCGCCGGGTATCTCGGCGCGGTACTCGAACGGCCCGGTGTCGCTCCAGCCGGCCCGTTCGTAGAACGCCCGCGCCCTCGCGTTGCCCTCGACGACCGCGAGCCACGCCCGCCGGTGGCCCGAGCCGCGGATGATCGCCTCGGCGTCGCGCAGCAGTTCCAGGGCCACCCCGGTGCCGCGCGCCGAGCGGTCGACGAAGACCTGCTCCACCTCGTCGCCATCCACAGTGGTGAAACCGAGGATCGCGCCGTCGCCCTCGGCGACCCGCGTGGTCGCGATGCGGGCCTGGACTCGCGGCAGGAAAGAGCCGCCGGTGCGGTACTCGTAGAGCTCGTCGGGCACGTGCCCGACGTGGCCGTCGCCCCAGCCCTCGTGCCAGATCTCGGCGATGCGCGCCGCGTCCTCCGGTCGGGCCGACCGGATCCTCCCGTTGAATTCCACGCCCTACAGGCTACGAGTCCCCCGACGCCGCAGCGTCACCGCGGCCGCCGCCGCGCAGGCGAGGACGACGGCGGCCCCGACGAGCGCGGCGAGGCCGAACCCGTCGGTGTAGGCGGCGAACGCCTGCTCCCGGAGTGCGTCCGCGGCCTCGCCGGGCTGGTTCGCGGCCTCGGTGACGGCCCCGGCGACCGTGTCGGAGGCGCCGTCGAAGCCCGCGTCGAACACGGCGGTCGCGACGGTGCCGAGAGCGGCGATGCCGAGCGCGGCCCCGAGTTCCTGCCCGGTCTCGGAGATCCCGGCCGCCGCCCCGGCCCGCTCGGGCGGCGCGGCCCCGAGCACGAGGGTGTTCGCCAGGGTGCCGACGACGCCGGTCCCGAGCGTCAGCAGGGAGTATCCGGCGATCACCCACGGCAGGGGCGTGTCCGGTCCGACCTGGCCGAGCGAGGTGAAGCCGGCGGCCACGACGGTCAGTCCGCCGCCGATGCCGACCGCGGGGCTCAGGCGCACGACGGACGCGACGGCGGCGCCGATGAAGGTGCCCGCGAAGGTCGGCAGGGCCCACAGCGCGGCATCCAGGGGGCTGAGTCCGTGCACGGTCTGGAGGAGGGTGAAGGCCAGCAGGCCGATGCCCGCGGCGGCGAACGCGACGGCGGTGACGGCCGCGACCGAGCCGGTGAAGGCCCGGATTCGGAACAGGGAGAGGTCGATCAGCGGGTGGGCGGCGCGGCGCTGGCGGTGCGCGAACAGCCCCACCCCGACCGCTCCGACGATCGCCGCGGCGGCGAAGTGGCCGTCGGGGCCGTATTCGACCAGGTGCTTGACCGCGTAGACGGAAGAAACGATCGCGATCAGGGAGATTGCCGCGCCCGGGAGGTCGAAGCCCGCGGCGGCGGGGTCCTTCGATTCGGGGATGAGGAACGGGACGGTGGCGAGCAGGAGCGCCATGACCGGGATGTTGATCAGGAACACCGAGCCCCACCAGAAGCGCTCGAGCAGGACGCCGCCGACGATCGGTCCGGCGACCGCGCCGCCGGTGAAGGCGACGGTCCAGGCGCCTACGGCGAGGCGCCGGGCGCGTTCGGCGGTGAACAGGCCGCGGATGATCGAGAGCGTCGAGGGCGCGAGGGTCGCGGCGCCGATGCCGAGCAGGGCCCGCGCCGCGATGAAGGCCACGGGGTCCGAGGCGAGCATGATCGCGGCCGAGGCGGCGCCGAACAGGATCGATCCGGTCAGGAGCAGCCGCTTGCGGCCGAAGCGGTCGCCGAGTCCGCCCATGGTGATGAGCAGGCCGGCCATGACGAAGCCGTAGACGTCCATCATCCACAGCCACTGGGCGGCCGAGGGGGCCAGATCCGCGGTGATCGCCGGCGAGGCGACGAAGAGGATCGAGATGTCCATCGAGACCAGCAGGGCCGGGAGCAGCAGGAACGGGAGTCCGATCCAGTTTCGGGAGGTCCGCTGCCGCACGGGAGGCGTAGTAGTCATGGACTTGATTGTACGTACGTCAAAATCACTCTGTAAGACTGACGTACGTTCAAGGCGGTTAGGATCCTTCCATGAGCCAACGCGAGGACCTCCTGGAGGGCGCGAAGCGCTGCCTGATCGAGAAGGGATACCGGCGCACGACCGCGCGCGACATCGTCACGGCCTCGGGGGCCCACCTGGCCTCGATCGGCTACCACTTCGGGTCGAAGGACCGGCTGATGAACACCGCGGTGCTCGAACTCAGCAGCGAGTGGGGCGACCGGCTGGAGCAGCGGATGCGGGCCGCCGCGCCCTCCGGTCCGGCGCAGCGGATCGAACTGCTCGTCCAGGCCGTGGTCGAATCGGGGCCCGAGGAGCGCGATCTGATGGTCGCGAGCCTGTACGCCTACGCCGAGGTGCAGTTCGACGAGCGGATGCGGGCCGAGCTGGCCGCGCAGATGCGCGAGGCGCGGACGGTGATGGCCGCGATCGTGCTCGGCGTCCCCGAGTCCGAGGCCGACGACGAGCGCGGGCAGGCGCTCGGCGCCGCCGTCTACGCCCTCCTGACCGGGCACCTGGTCCAGGCGCTGGCCGACCCGGGTGCGATCCCCCCGGCCGGGCGCGTGCTGGACGCCCTGGGGGCGGTCCTCTCGGAGCCGGCGGCGGACTGAGCGGGCTCAGCGGGGTTTGCGCAGGGACCGTTCGATGTTGGCGGACATGACCGACAGGACCCGGATGGTCTCGGCGTACTCCTCGGCGCTCAGCCCGGCCATGATGGTGGCCCTGGTGCGGTCGATGCGGGCGGCCACCTCCCGGTATGCCTCGTAGCCGTCGTCGCTCAGGCTCAGCAGCAGCGGGCCGCGCTTGACCCAGCCGCAGGTGACCAGGCCGTCGCGGCCGTCGAGGATCGTCTCCAGGGTCGGGCCGTCGCCCTCCCAGAACGGTTCGAGGGCCAGGTCCAGCTCGTCGGGCGTGCGCGCGCCGCCGTAGAGGACGTTGAGCACCTGCCAGTGCCGTCTCCCCATGTCCAGGTCGGCGAGCGCGGCCTCGAACTGCCGCTCCATCAGGTTGTGGAGGTGTTTGAGCCAGTAGCCGATGGGTTTGGGGGTGTCCATGCGATCACGGTATCCGAGGAGTCTTCGAGGATCTGGAGCGGCCGGAGGAGACCGGACTTTTCCGACGGCCGGTGCACTCGATCGGGTCGGGTGTTCGGCGCGCTCGCACCGGGCTCCGGCGGGCCGGGCCGGGCGGCGGCATCGGATAGAGTTCGCTCATGAGCGCCTCTCCCGTATCGGCCGACGACGTGGACTTGGCCGTGCATTCGGCCATCACGCTGCTGCGCAGGGCGGAGACCGACGCTTGGGACTACCGCGCCGGCAGGCTCAAGTGGACGTGCTGGGAGACCGTCGAGCACATCGCCGACGACCTGTTCTTCTTCGCGACGCAGCTGGGTCCGCGCATCCCGCCGCTGGAGGGGCCGGTGCCGTTCGCGTGCGAGGCGAAGCGCAGCGGCGGGCCCGCCGTCTCGCTGCGCGCCGAGCGCACGGCGGGGTCCGAGGGCCTGCTCATGGTGCTGGAGTCGTGCGGCGCGCTACTGAGCGCGATGGTGCGGACGAAGCCGAACCTGCTGCGGGCCTACCACGCCGCAGGCGTGTCGGACCCGGAGGGATTCGCGGCCATGGGCGTGGTCGAGGTGCTCGTGCACACCCACGACCTGGCCGAGGGCCTCGGACTGGACTTCACTCCGTCGCCGGATCTGTGCGAGCGGGTTCTGGCGCGGCTGTTCCCGGGCGCTCCGGACGACGTGGGCCCGTGGTCGGCGCTGCTGTGGTCGACCGGCCGCGTCAAGCTGCCCGGTCGTCCGCGCCGGGGCGAATGGCAGTGGAGCCTCGCCCCGGTCGAACGGTGACCGGATGGGCCCCGGGCCCGTTGTCGGCTCCGGGCGGTACGGTTCGTCCATGTCGAGACCCCCAGTGACCGCCGACCACGTCGAGCGGACCGTGCGACTCGCGGTCGACGCCCTGCGGCCCGCGCCGATCGAGCGGTGGGACCGCCGGGCCGGGCCCATGGACTGCTCCTGCTGGGAGGCCGCGGACCACCTGTGCTCGGCCCTGTTCAGATACGCCTCCAGGTTCGGCCTGCGTACTCCGCCGACCGACCGCTCTGTCGCCATCGACCCCGGACCGCGGGATCAGATCGTCCTCGACCGGAAAGTCGGCGCGCCGCTGGAGGGCGTCGAGTCGATGGGGAGTCTGCTGGTCGCGATGCTCGGCACCGCCGGACCGGAGTGGCGCGCCTGGCACATCTGGGGCGTCGCCGACCCCGAGGGGTTCGCGGCCATGGGCGTGGTCGAGACGGGCGTCCACGCCTGGGACCTCGCGCAGGGGCTCGGCCTGGAGTGGAGGCTGCCGGACGAATTGGGAGCTCCGGCCTTGGCGCGGCTGTTCCCCGAGGCGCCCTCGGCGACCGACCCGTGGGCGACGCTGCTGTGGGCCACCGGCCGGGGCGACCTGCCCGGGCATGGGCGTCGCGACCCGGACTGGAGCTGGCACTCGGCGCCGCTGTCAGTCGGCTAGCTCTGGTTCGGCGACCCAGCCGGCGACCAGGATCAGGCCCGAGGGGCGGTGGCGGGCGGCGTAGGCGAAGGGCCGGTCGAAGTTGATCGAGACGCGCCGGTGCACGTACTCGGTGGCGGGAACGAAGGCCCCGGTCGGGGTCATGCCGATGGCGGTCACCGCCGCGGCCTTGAAGCCGGTGGCGCTGAAGACGGCCGTGCACGACTGCCTCGCCTGGCTGACGTAGGTCCGCTGGGCGGCCAGGCGGGTGAATTCGGCCTCGTGCTCCTGGGAGGCGGAGACCAGGCCGAAGACCGAGGCGTCCTCGAGCAGGTCGAGGTCGGAGGAGACGGAGAACCGGACGGTCTGGATCTGCACTTCGGGGCGCTGCTGCGGGCGGCCGTCGCGGTATTCGGTGACGGCCACGCCCGGGGCCCGCTCCCCCACGGCCAGGTCGGCGGCGGCCGAACGGCCCCAATCCCGGTCGCCCGCGGCGTCGACCAGTTCGGAGACGACCTGCTGCGGGCTCAGGTCCTCCCGGCCCAGCGCCAGCAGGACGTCGATGTCGCCGGAGCCGGGCACGGTCAGCACCGAGGCCCGATCGGTCACGCGCAGCACGTCGTCGTGGACGGTGACCCGCAGGACCCGGCACGGTCCGAGCTCGGACCACGGCCCCGAACGAAAATCGAGATCGGCGTCGGTGAACGAGGTGCCCCAGGTCGTCTCGACCATGAGCGCGCTGGCCAGGAGCAGGTCGACCGGTTCGGTGAGGTCGATCGGCATCCGCTCGATCATGCCATCGGTGTGCTCGGCGGCCCAGCGGTCGACCATGCGCTTGTCGGCCTCGGCGTCGCCGGTGAGGGCGCCGATGGCCTCGGCCGGGAGCCGATCGATCCAGTCGGGGTCGAGGGTGATGAAGGCGCCGGCCCACACGGCGAGGGCCAGGCGGATGTCGGGGGTCGAGGCGGCGGCGCCGAGCAGGGCTCCGGCGAGCCGTTCGGTGCGGGCGTCGTCGACTCCGGCCGCGTCGGTCAGTTCGGTGCGGGTGCGTCCGATCGCGCCGGAGGCCAGGGCCGTCAGCAGCGGCCAGACTCCGAGGGCGGAGGCGGAGGCGGGGACGTCGTCGCGGGAGGCGAGCCAGCGGCGGGTCAGTTCGTTGGCCGCTGTGATCTCCTCGGCCGACAGCGCCTTCTCGATACGAGTGGTGCCATCTGTGCCCATGCTGGGACTCTAGCGCCTCCGCGCCCGGCGCGGTAATTCGGTTGCGTCCGCTCGGGTGGCGGGGATACCGTGCGGGCCAGTCCAGTTCGAAGCGAAAGGATCGGGATTCCGACATGCGCCAACTTTCGAAGTTCCACACGATCGGCCATACCACTCTCGACCCGAGGACTTCGAACGCATATGGACTTTCTCAACCTGGGCATCGTCGCACACGTCGACGCCGGTAAGACCAGCCTGACCGAGCGGCTGCTGTTCAACGCCGGGATTCTCGACCGCGTCGGCAGCGTCGACGACGGCAGCACCCAGACCGACTCCATGGAGTTGGAGCGGCGGCGCGGGATCACCATCCAGTCGGCGGTCGTGGCGTTCGCGCTCGGCGGCTCGACGGTCAACCTCATCGACACGCCCGGCCACACCGACTTCGTCGCCGAGGTCGAGCGTGCTCTGCACGTCCTGGACGGGGCGGTCCTGGTCGTCTCGGCCGTCGAGGGCGTCCAGGCGCAGACGCGGGTGCTCATGCGCACACTGCGCCGTTTGGCGGTACCGACGGTCCTGTTCGTCAACAAGATCGACCGGGCCGGTGCACGCGAGGCCGGTCTGCTGCGGGAGGTGGCCGAGCACCTGGCCCCGGCGATCGTGCCGATGACGACCGTGCGCGGCATCGGGACCGCCGAGGCGGCGACCGAGCCGGTGGACCTGTCGGCGCCGGATGCCTTCGAGCCGGCCGCCGAGATCCTGGCCGACGGCAGCGACGAGTTCATGGCCGCCTATCTGGAGGACCCCGCCGGAGTCGACATCGCCGCCGAACTGGCCGCGCAGACCCGCCGCGGCCTGGCGCACCCGGTCTTCTTCGGGTCGGCCGTGACCGGGGCGGGCGTGGAGGCGCTGACGGCGGGCATCCGACATTTCCTGCCGTCGCCTCGCCGGTCGTCCGAAGGCGGGCCGCGCGGGACGGTGTTCAAGGTCGAGCACGCCGCCTCGGGCCGCAAGATCGCCTACATCCGAGTGCGCGGCGGTACCCTCGTCGCCCGCGAGCACCTGGAGGTGCACCGGCGTGGGCCGGAGGGGACGGTCGCCCTCGACGCGGGCAAGGTGACCTCGGTCGAGGTGTTCGAATCCGGGACGGCCACGGTCGCCGAGGCGGCGCCGCCCGGCAGCATCGCGAAGGCATCGGGTCTGACCGATGTCCGGATCGGCGACGCGGTCGGCTCGGCCGAAGAGCTGCCGGAGCGCGGCCTGTTCACGCCGCCGACCCTGGAAACGGTGGTGCGGCCGGTCGACCGGAACGAGCGGATCGCCCTGGCCAAGGCGCTGACCAGCCTCTCCGAGCGCGACCCGCTGGTCGACCCGCACCTGGACGAGGTGTCGGGCCAGACGGCGGTGCGGCTGTACGGGGACGTCCAGAAGGAGGTCGTGGCCTCGCTGCTGGACGAGGAGTTCGGGATCGCCGTCAGGTTCGAGAAGACCCGTGCGATCCACATCGAACGGCCGTACGCCGTCGCCGAGGCGCTGCACGAGATGGGCCGGTGGGCGCCCACCTCTCACGCGGTGACACTTGGGCTGAGGATCGAACCGGCCGAGCCGGGGTCGGGGGTCCTGTACGAGCTGGAGGTCGAGCGCGGCTCGCTGACGAAGGCGTACCGCAACGCGGTCGAGGGGACCGTCCGCAGAAGGCTGCGCCGCGGCCCCTATGGCTGGGAGATCACCGACTGCCGGGTGGCGGTGACCGCCTCCGGATACCTCGGGCCGGTGAAGCCGGGCCAGTTCCGCGAGGTGGCCGAGCTGCTGCTGGACCAGCTGATCGACGAGGCCGGGACCACCGTGTACGCGCCGGTCAACAGCTTCCAGCTGGAGTTCCCCGACCGGTCCTCGGGGAAGATCGTGGCCGCGCTGATCGATTCGAGGGCACTGATCAAGGGCCAGTTCTCGGGCGGCGGCGTCGGCTACATCAGGGGGCTGATGGACGCCGAGTCCGTGCACGGTTTCGAGTCGCGGCTGCCGGGGCTGACGCGTGGGAGGTCGGTGTTCATCACCGAGCTCGACCACTATCGGCCGGTTCGCACGAATCCGCCTCGGAGGAACTGAGCGGTCAGTACGCTTTGCTCGCCCCGTGCCCTTGACAGTGGCACGGGGTGTTGCGTACATTACTTCTGACTACGTAGTCAGAGCCGGTGCGGCCATCGGACCGGAACGCGAGGAGGCGCCGTGGAGCACCCGAGACCGGGAACCGAGCCCGACCGCCGCAGGCCGCCCGGCATGCACGACGTCGCCCGGCTGGCCGGAGTCTCCCAGAAGACCGTCTCACGCGTGGTCAACGACGAGCGCTACGTCAGCGCCGGAGCCCGCGAGAAGGTCCTGGCCGCCGCCAGGGAACTCGGATACCGGCCCAACTCGGCCGCGCGCGCCCTGATCACCGGGCGCTTCCAGCGCATCGGCGTGGTCTCGCTCGGCACCGCTCTCTACGGTCCGACCGCGCTGCTGGTCGCCCTCGAGCGCGCCACCCGGGCCGCCGGGTTCTCGCTCATCGTCGCCAACACCGCCGAAGGCGATCCCGACTCGATCCAGGGCGGCGTGGACTGGCTCCTCGAACAGGGCGTGGACGGCGTCGTCCTGTCGGAGCCGATCGACGAGGGCCAGCACCTGCGGCTGTCCTCAGACGTCCCGGTCATCAGCTTCGGGCGCGCCCCCGGGCTGCCCGACTCGCAGGTCGTGCTCGCGCGGGAATCCGCCGTGGCCTCGAGCCGCGAGGCCACCGAGCACCTCCTCGACCTGGGGCACCGGCGGGTCTGGCACCTGGCCGGCCCGCAGCGGTGGTGGACCTCCCGCGAGCGCCTCGAAGGCTGGCGGCAGGCCCACCTCGCCCGGGACGCCGAACCCCCGCCGTACCTCGAAGGCGACTGGACGCCCGCCTCCGGACACCGTCTGGGCCGGCGGCTGGCCGCCGACCCCGAGGTGACGGCCGTGTTCAGCGCCAACGACGACATGGCGATCGGACTGGTCCGGGCCCTGGCCGAGACCGGCCGGGCCGTCCCCGGCGACGTCTCCGTGGTCGGCTTTGACGACATTCCGTCCGCGGCCTACCTCAACCCCCCGCTGACCACCGTTCGGCAGGACTTCGAGTCCCACGCGATCCGCGGACTCGACCTGCTGCTCCAGCACATGGAGGGGGCGCCGACCGGCGCCCCCGAGACTTCGGGCGCCTTCCAGCTCGAACGACGCCTGATCGTCCGCGCCTCGACGGCGCGACCCCCCTCGCCAAGCGCAACGAAGCGACTTGAAAGGACGCACCGCGAATGAATCCGAGATTCAGACGGCGCACCGCCCTCAAGGGTCTGGCCGCCGCCGCGGCCGGCCCCGCGGGCTTGGCGGCCTGCGCGAACGAACCTCCCGCGCCGCCGACCAACCTCACGCAGGCCGACATCGACGAGGCCATGTCGACGCCCACCGACCTGACCTTCTGGACCTGGGTGCCCGACATCCAGAACGAGGTGGCGCTGTTCGAGGCGGCCTACCCGGCCATCAAGGTCGAGGTCGTCAACGCCGGGCAGGGCGACGCCCACTACCAGAAGCTCCGCACCGCCCTGCGCGCCGGAAACGGCGGGCCCGACGTGGCCCAGATGGAGTTCCAGATGATCCCCACCTTCTCGATCACCGACTCCCTGGTGGACCTGGGGCCCTACCTCGACGCGGGCATGGGCGAGAAGTTCGTGGACTGGACCTGGAGCCAGGTCACCGGCACCGGCGGCGAGATCTGGGCGATCCCGCAGGACACCGGTCCGCTCGGCATGCTGTACCGCGCCGACCTGTTCGAGCAGCACGGGATCGACGTCCCGGGCACCTGGGACGAGTTCGCCGAGGCCGCCGCCGCGATCCACGAGGCCGACCCGGACCTGTACCTGACGAACCTGCCGCCCAACCAGGGAGCGTTCTTCTCGGGGCTGCTGTGGCAGGCCGGGGCCGATCCCTTCGCGGGCACCGCCGACGAGGTCCTCCAGGTCGACCTCCAGTCCGACACCGCCAAACGGGTGGCGTCCTACTGGGGCGACCTGGCCCAGCGGGACCTGGTCTCGACCGACCCCGACTTCACCGACCAGTGGTACCAGTCGTTCAACCAGGACCGCTACGCCACGTGGCTGACCGCCGCCTGGGGCCCGGTCTTCCTCTCGGGCGCCGCCGAGTCCACCAGCGGGAAGTGGCGGGCCGCTCCCCTGCCGCAGTGGGACTCCGACGCCGACCCCGTCTCGGGCAACTGGGGCGGCTCGACATCGGCGGTCATGGCCACCACCCAGAATCCGATCGTGGCCGCCAAGTTCGCCGAATGGCTCAACACCGACAGCGAGTCGGCGAACATGATGGCCACCGAGCAGTTCCTCTACCCGCCGACCCTCGAGATCCTCGACGACCCCGACTTCACCGGCCAGGAACTGGACTTCTACGGCGGGCAGCAGGTCAACGAGGTGTTCGCCCAGATCACCGACACGGTCACCGAGGACTTCCAGTGGTCGCCGTTCCAGAGCCAGGTCTACGCCTACTACAACGAGACCGTCGGGACCTCCTTCACCGAGAAGGGCGACGCCGTGGCGGCCCTGGCCGAATGGGAGTCGCGCATCGAGACCTACGCCGACTACCAGGGATTCACGGTGAAGTAGCCATGGCGACGACGACATCCGAGACCCAGGCTCCCGGGGCCCGCCCCGGGACGGCCCGCGGGCGCGAATCGAAGCGCTACGCCGCGGCCGGGTACGCCTTCATCGCGCCGTTCATGATCGTGTTCACCGCGATGATCCTCGTCCCGCTGGCATATGCCGCCTACACGAGCCTGTTCCGCGAGCAGATCATCGGCGGCAGCGTGTTCGTGGGATTCGAGAACTACTCCCGCGCCTTCACCGACCCGCAGCTGCTCGAGGGCATCGGGCGCGTGGCGCTGTTCTTCCTCATCCAGGTACCGATCATGCTGGCGGTGGCGCTGTTCATCGCCCTGGCCCTGGACAGCGGCCTGATGCGGCTCTCGAAGTTCGTCCGCATCGGCGTGTTCATGCCCTACGCGGTCCCCAGCGTGGTGGCCGCCCTCATGTGGGGATTCCTGTACGGACCCGACTTCGGGCCGTTCGCGCAGCTGGCCGAGATGATCGGGGCGGCCGCCCCGGACTTCCTGGCATCGAACGTCATGCTCGGGTCCCTGGCCAACATCGTGTTCTGGGAGTTCACCGGCTACAACATGGTGATCCTCTACGCCGCGCTCCGCTCGGTGCCCACCGAGCTGTACGAGGCGGCGGCCGTGGACGGGGCCGGGCCGTGGCGGACCGCCTGGTCGATCAAGATCCCGTCGCTGCGGCCGGCGCTGATGCTGTGCATGGTCTTCTCGATCATCGGCAGCTTCCAGCTGTTCAACGAGCCGAAGCTGCTCCAGGCACTGGCGCCCAACGTGATCGACAACGCCTACACGCCGAACCTGTACGCCTACAACCTGGCGTTCGTCGGCCAGGAATACAACTACGCGGCCGCGGTCTCGTTCATTCTCGGCCTGGTCATCTTCGTCGGATCGTACCTGTTCATGTACCTCTCGACCCGCAGGAGCCGGTCATGACCACCACCGCACCGCCAAAGGGAACGCCCGAGCGCCGGACCGCCCCGCGCCCGAAGCAGCAGCGCTCGGGCGGCGGCTACGTGCTCACCGTCGCCATGCTCGCCGTGCTGGCCTACTTCCTGCTGCCGCTGTTCTGGTTGCTGGTGTCGTCCACCAAGACCACCGGCGACCTGTTCTCCACGTTCGGGCTGTGGTTCGGCGGGGAGTTCAACCTGTTCGACAACATCGGCCGGACCCTGACCGAGCAGGACGGGGTGTTCGTCCGCTGGCTCGGCAACACCCTGCTGTACGCCGTCACCGCCGCCGGAGGCGGGGCGCTGCTGGCCGCCCTGGGCGGCTACGGCTTCGCCAAGTACCGCTTCAAGGGCAACCGGGCGATGTTCATGCTGGTGCTCGGGGCGCTGATGGTCCCGGCCACGGCCCTGGCCATCCCGACCTACCTGGTGTTCAGCGAGATCGGACTGGCCAACACGCCGTGGGCGATCATCCTGCCGTCCCTGGCGCACCCGTTCGGGCTGTACCTGATGCGGATCTACACCGAGAGCGCCGTGCCCGACACCATGATCGAGGCCGCGCGCATCGACGGCGCCGGGGAGATGCGGATCTTCTTCCAGGTGACGCTGCGGCTGCTCGCGCCCGGCTTCGCGACGGTCCTGCTGTTCACCCTGGTGCAGACCTGGAACAACTACTTCCTACCGCTGATCATGCTCAACGACCCGGACCTGTATCCGATCACCGTGGGCCTGGCGCAGTGGCAGGCGCAGGCCGCGGCCTCCGGCGGCGCCAGCGGCGACCTGGTGCCGCTGGTCGTGACCGGGGCGCTGCTGTCGATCCTGCCGCTGATCGTGGCGTTCCTGTTCCTCCAGCGCTACTGGCAGACGGGACTGGCCGCGGGCAGCGTCAAGCAGTGACCGCACCGGGCCGGGCGGGTTCCCCGCCCGGCCCACTCCACCACAGAGCGAAGGAAACCACCCATGAGCGACTGGCCGAACCCCGTCCTGTTCGGGGCCGCCTACTACCACGAGTACCAGCCGTACGACCGCCTCAAGGACGACCTGGACCTGATGGCCGAGGCCGGGTTCTCGGTCATCCGCGTCGGCGAGTCGGTGTGGTCGACCTGGGAGCCCGAGAACGGCCGGTTCGACCTCGACTGGCTCCAGCCGGTCCTCGACGGGGCGCACGAGAAGGGCATCGCGGTCGTGCTCGGCACCCCGACCTACGCGGTGCCGCCGTGGCTGGCCAGGCTGTACCCCGAGATCGCCGGGGAGCACCGCACCGGGGAGCGGATCCCGTGGGGCGGGAGGCAGGAGGTCGACTACACCCACCCGGGCTTCAGGTTCCACGCCGAGCGCGTCATCCGCGGGATCGCGGCCCGCTACGCCGGGCACCCGGCCGTGATCGGCTGGCAGGTCGACAACGAGCCGGGCCTCCAGCTGTTCCACAACGAGGGCGTCTTCCAGAGGTTCGTCGACCACCTTCGGCACACCTACGGGGACGTCGAGACGCTCAACCGCGAATGGGGGCTGGTGTACTGGTCGCACCGGCTCTCGACCTGGGCGGACCTGTGGCGGCCGGACGGGAACGCGCAGCCGCAGTACGCGCTCGCGTGGCGGCGGTTCCAGGCCGAGCTGACCACGGAGTTCATCGGCTGGCAGGCCGACATCGTCGGCGAGTACGCGCGCGAGGACCAGTTCGTGACCACGTGCATCTCGTATCCGCGGCCGGCCGTGGACGACCGGGGCGTCTCCGAGCGGCTGTCGATCACCGCCGGGAACCCGTACTACCGGATGCAGGACGCCTTCGAGCTGCCGCAGCACGGCGGCGGCTCCTCGCACTGGCGGACCGACGGGGTGTGGGCGCTGTACCACTCGGCCGACCGCATGTACTCCTCGCGGCAGGCGCCGTTCCTGGTCACCGAGACCAACGCGCAGGCGATCGGAGAGCCGTGGTTCAGCGAGCCGGCCTTCGACGGGCAGTGGCGGCAGGCGGCGTGGGCGCTGGTCTCGCGCGGGGCCCGCATGGTCGAGTACTGGCACTGGCACACGCTCCACTACGGGACCGAGACGTACTGGGGCGGCATCCTTCCTCACAGCCTCAAGCCGGGCCGGGTCTACCGGGAGCTGGCCGGGATCGGCGCCGAGCTGCGGCGGGCCGGGAGCGCCCTGGAGGGGTTCGAACCGGACGCCGACGTGGCGGTCCTGTACTCCAAGGACAGCCAGTGGGCGCTGGAGACGCACCCGCAGATCGCCGCCGAGGACGGCGGTCCCGAGCGCGGCGGGTTCGAGGCGATATCGAGCGCGTTCTACCGCGGCGCCTTCGAAGCCGGACTCCAGGCCCGGATCGTGCACTTGGAGCAGTTGGAGGCCCCCGAGGCGGTGGCCGAGCGGTATCCGGTGCTGGTCGCGGCCGGGCTCTACACCGCCGACGACGCGACCCTGGACTGGCTGGCCGCCTACGCGGCCGCGGGCGGGCACCTGATCGCGGGGCCGCGCACCGGTTACGGCGACGCCGAGGCGCGGGCCCGCACCGACGTCAAGCCAGCGCGGCTGGCCGAGGCGGCGGGGGCCTGGTACGACGAGTTCGCGAACCTGCGCGCCGAGGTGGAGGTCCGCGCGGCCGCGGACTCGGAGGTGGCGCTCGCCGAGGACGCGGCGGCCACGCGCTGGGCCGACGGGGTGCGGCTTGCCGGGGCGCGGCCGCTGGTGGAGTACGTCCACCCGCACTACGGGCAGTTCGCGTGCGCGTCCACGGCCGAGCACGGGGCGGGCCGGGTGACCTATGTGGGCACGGTGCCGAACCCGGCGCTGGCGAAGTCGCTGTTCGAGTGGGCCGCTCCGGAGAGCGCGCGGCGGGACTCGGGCCCGAGCGTGACGGTCACCAGCGGGCGCAACGGCGCGGGCCGGACGCTCCGGTTCGTCCACAACTGGTCGTGGGACGAGACCGAGTACGTCGTGCCGGCCGCCGCGACCGACGCGGTCGACGGCACCGGCCACGCCGAGGGCGAGCCGCTGCGGCTGGGGGCCTGGGACGTGCGGGTCCTGGTCGAGGACTGAGGCGCTGGTCGTCGAAGGCGATCAGTTCGAACCGGTCGATCGAGGCCGGGTCGGCGGCGAACTCGATGCCGGTGACCCGGCCGCCCTCGATGGTGAAGGAGATGACCGATCGCGGCGATCCGCCCGGGGCCCACATCGCGCCCGCGTCGCCGTCGATGAGCACCGGGACCACGGCGGCGGGCGCGGCTGGCCAGTTGCCTGGCGGTCTCCGGGGTGCGTTGGACGATCGGGGCGATGCGGTCGAAGGGAACGGCGGACATGTCGTGGAGGACGAAGGCGAGCCGCTCGGGCGGGCTGAGCTTGTCGAGCACGACCAGCATGGCGCGCCCGACCGAGTCGGCCATGACCGCTTCGCGTTCGGGGTCGACGCCTCCGGCGAGCTCGGCCGGGGCGTCCCGGTCGCGGTCATCGCTCGCCCTCCCGCCGGTCGCCGGTCGCCGCTCGCTGGGTGCAAGCGCGACAATACAGGTTCCACCGCTCCCGGAGGCGGGTCGAGGGCGGTCCGCTCGATAGGATCCGAGCGCACGACCACGACATCGGAGGCCGCCTCACATGATCGGGATAACCGGTTCCACCGGCGGCGTCGGCTCGCGCACGGTGCGTCACCTCCTCGCCGAGCCGGACTGCCCTCCGCTGGTCGCGATCGCCCGCCGTCCCCGGGCGGTGCCTCGCCGGGACGGGCTGACGGCGCGCGGCGCGGACTACGACGACCCGGCGTCCTTGGAGCGGGCCTTCGCGGGCCTGGAGACGCTGGTGTTCGTCTCCAGCGACGGCAGGGCCGAGACCATGGCGCGGCACCACCGGAACGTGATCGCGGCGGCCGTCGGGGCCGGGGTGGGCCATGTGGTCTACACGAGCATCCTCGACGTCGAGCCCGACTCCCGGTTCTACTACTCCCCCGCCCACCGGGAGACCGAGGCGCGGCTGGCCGCGGCGGGGATCGACCACTGTCTGGCCCGGACCTCGATCTTCGCCGACTTCTTCACCGAGACCTGGCTGGCTCCGGCCCTCGCGTCGGGCGAGCTGGCGCTGCCGATCGGCGGTTCGAGGATGTCCTTGGTCTCCCGCGAGGACGTGGCGAAGGCGCTGGCTTCGGCCGCTCGGCGGCGGTCGGAAGGTGTCGTGGAGCTGACCGGCCCGGCCGCGTTGACCGGTGGGGAGAGCTGCGCGGCCGCCGCCGCGGCGGCGGGTCGGCCGCTGCGCTTCTCCGACCTCGACGCGAGCGAGTACCGCTCCGGGCTACGGGCAGAGGGCGAACCCGAATGGCTGGTCGATGCCTATGCGACGATGTTCGACTCGTGCCGGGAGGGACGGTTCTCGACCGTCTCGCCCGATATCGAGGAGCTGACCGGCCGGCCGCAGGAGACGTTCGCGGAGTTCCTACGTCGCTCCGGCATCCCGGTCGGCTGAGGCTTCGTCGGACCGCGGCAGCTCCCGCATGTTCCGCAGCGGCGAGAAGAACGTCGGCAGGAACGCCAGGCACATGGCGCTCGCGGCGATCCACAGGGTCGCCCGGGCACCGAGCAGCTCTCCGAGCAGCCCGCCGCCGAGCGCGCCTATCGCGTTGACGCCCCACACGACGCATCGGACGGTCGCGTTCATCCGGCCGAGCATCCGGTCGGGTGTCAGACGCTGGCGGAAGCTCAACTGGTTGACGTTGTAGACGACCGCCCCCAGGCCCGTCAGTCCCATGCCGACGGCGGCGATCCAGACGCGCCATCCGGGTTCTGCGGCCGGCATCAGCAGCAGCGCCGGGGCGCTCGCGGCCAGCGAGATCCACACGATGCGTCCCTCGCCCAGGAGCGCCGCCAGGGGCCGGGCGGTGAAGGCGCCGACAACGCCGCCGACGCCGAACAGCGCGAACACCAGCCCGATCTGGCCGGCGCTCAGACCGATGTCGCGGGGCAGGAAGACCACGATCATCGTCATGTAGGCGCCCGACCACATGTTGAACCAGCCCGCGGCCGCGACGATCGAGGCCAGCAGCCGGTTGCGGAAGACGAAGGCGAGCCCCTCCTTTATCTCGACGGCGATGCTCGTGCCGGGACCGGGTTCTGGCGGCGGCTCGCGGCGGCGGATGCGCACCACGAACAGGGCCGACGCGCCCATGGCGACCGCGTCGAAGGCCAGGGCGACCGGAGCCGTCAGCCATTCGATGAGCTGCCCGGCCAGGACCGGGCCGCTCATCTGGGCCGTGGAGCCCACCGTCTCGAGCTTGGCGTTCCCCTCGACCAGGCGGGTGCGGCCGACCAGGTGCGGCAGGTAGCTCTGGTAGGAGACGTCGAAGAACACGGTGAACACGCCCAGGGTCAGGGCCACGGCGTACAGCTGCCAGATGGTCAGGACCCCGGCCCACCAGGCGAGCGGGACCGTCAGCAGGACGGCGGCGCGGACCAGGTCGGCGACGATGAGCACGGGGCGGCGGCGCATCCGGTCGATCCAGGCGCCCGCGGGCAGGCCGATGAGCAGGAACGCGAGCATGGTCATCGAGTTGAGGACGCCGACCTCGAACTCCCCCGCTTCCAGAGCGAGGACGGCGGCCAGCGGCAGTGCCAGCATGGTGATCTGCTGACCGAACCGGCTGACGGTGGTCGACAGGAACAGTCCTCGGAAGTCCCGGTCGCGGAGGAGTCCGAGCCGGTCTTCGCGCTCGGGAGGCGGTTGCAGGAGGGTTCCCATGCGATTGAGTATTCCCAATCGATTGGGAAAAGTCAATCACTGCGATCGCTACTATGATCTCGTGGCAGATCGAGGCGAGTCCGGACCGGCCCCGGACGAGGAGCGGCCGCTGGCGACCGAGGCCGAGGCCAAGGCGCTGGCCTCGGCGGTGCGGCTGCGGATCATCCGGCTGTGCCGGGACCGGGCCCTGACCAACAAGGAGTTGGCCGAGCGACTGGAGGCGAACCCGGCGACCGTGCTCCACCACGTCCGCAAGCTGGTCGAGACCGGGTTCCTCGAAGCGCAGGACGCGCGGACCGGGGCCCGGGGAGCGCGGGAGATCCCCTACCGGTCGACGCGGAAGTCATGGACGCTCCAGTACGGCGACCGGTTCCGGGCGAACCTGTCGACCGCGATCATGGAGGCGTACGCCGACGAGGTCGCCAAGGTCGACGACCCCTCGCAGGTGGACACCTCAAGACTGGGACTGCTGCTCAACGAGGAGCAGCACCGGACGGTCGTCCGGCGCCTCAAGGAGCTGCTCGACGAGCTCGAGGCGACCGAGCCCGGTCCGGGGGCCCGGCCGTACTCGCTGTTCCTGTCGGTCCACCCCGACATCGACCGGGGCTGAGCCTGCCCTCCGGGCCCGCGAACGTTCAGCGCTGGTCGAGCACCGCCTGGACCCGCGAGCGGATCTCGGGGGTGTCCAGGCCGCGGATGGTCAGGGTCGTGCGACGGCGCAGCACGTCGTCGACGGTCTGGGCCCATTCATTGTCGCGGGCGTAGACCACCTGCGCCCAGATCTCGGGCGCGTCGGGGTGGACGCGCTCGGCCAGCCGCGGGTCGGCGGCGGCCAGGCGGGTGATCTCGAACGCCAGCGATCCGTAGTGGGTCGCCAGGTGGGAGGCGGTGTCGGTGCCGAGCTCCGGCCCCGGGACGGCGCCGTCGGCCAGCAGGCGGTGCCGCACGGCGTGCGGGCTGGCGATGCCCGGGAGCGGCAGCATCTTGGGCAGCCGGTCCAGCGGCACCATCTCGGAGCCGATCGGGTGGCCGGGCATGGCGGCGAGCTTGTCCATGACGGTCCGCCCGATGTGGCGGAAGGTCGTCCACTTGCCTCCGGCGACCGACAGCATCCCGCCCTTGCCCTCGGTGACCACGGTCTCCCGCTTGGCCTTCGAGGTGGCTCCGGGCCCTCCGGGGAGGACCCGGAGCCCGGCGAAGGAGTACGTGATCAGGTCCCGGTCGAGCTGGCGGTCGCGGACCGACAGGCTCGCCTCGCCGAGGATCTGGTCGACGTCGGCGTCGGTGACGGCCACGTCGGCCGGGTCGCCCTCGTAGATCTCGTCGGTGGTGCCCAGCAGGAGCATGTCCTCCCAGGGCAGTGCGAAGGTGATGCGGTACTTGTCGATCGGGGTCGCCAGCGCGGCCCGCCAGTGCGAGGTGCGCTTGAGCACCAGGTGGGCGCCCTTGGACAGCCGCACCGACGGGTCGGCCCCGGCGTCCTCCATGCGCCGCAGGCGGTCGACCCACGGGCCGGTGGCGTTGAGGACCACGCGGGCGTCGACGCCGAACTCGGTGCCGTCGCCGCGGTCGCGGACGTCGGCCCCGCTGACGCGCCCGCCGGTGAACCGCAGCCCGGCGACCTCGGCGTGGTTGAGCACGGTCGCGCCGGCGGCGACCGCGGCCCGGACGGTCATCAGGGCCATGCGGGCGTCGTTCATCTGGCTGTCGCCGTAGACGGCGACCGACTTCAGGCCCTCGGTGCGCAGCTCGGGCACGTCGACGCGGGCCTTGGCCGGGTTCAGCAGGTGGCCGACGCCGTCGCCGAAGCCCGACAGCGCCGAGTAGGCGAACACGCCCGCGCCGAGCTTGGCCCGCCCGTGCGGCCCGCCCTTGTAGACCGGCAGGTAGAAGGTCAGCGGCCGGGACAGGTGCGGGGCGACCTGGCGGGTGAGTGCGCGGCGCTCGAAGTGGTTCTCGGCCACCAGCTTCACCGCGCCGGTCTGGAGGTACCGCAGTCCCCCGTGGAGGAGCTTGGAGGATGCCGAGGAGGTGGCCCCGGCGAAGTCGCCGGCGTCGACCACGGCCACCCGCAGCCCCGACTGGGCGGCGTGCCAGGCGGTGGAGATGCCCAGGATGCCGCCCCCGATGACCAGCAGGTCGAAGACGCCCTTCGAGAGCCGGTCGCGCATCTGCGGGCGGCTGGTGGCCGCGGCGTCGTGCGCGATCGGGAAGTCGCCGGTCCCCCGGGTGGGCTGCAAGGTGGTCATGGCCGCTGCTCCATCTCTACTGCTGGTCCTCTTCGATCCAGCCCATGGTCCGATCGACGGCCTTGAGCCAGTTGCGGTATTCGCGTTCGCGGGCCTCGGGCTCCATGGCCGGAGTCCATTCGGCCGCGCGCCTCCAGTTGGCGCGCAGGTCTTCGGTACTGTCCCAGAAGCCGACGGCGAGACCGGCGGCGTAGGCGGCGCCCAGGCAGGTCGTCTCGGCGACCATCGGGCGCACCACGGGCGCGTCGAGGACGTCGGACAGGAACTGCATGAGCAGGTTGTTCGAGGTCATGCCGCCGTCGACCTTGAGCGCGGCGAGTTCGACGCCGGAGTCCTTGATCATGGCGTCGGTGATCTCGCGGGTCTGCCAGGCGGTGGCCTCCAGGACGGCGCGGGCGATGTGGGCCTTGGTGACGTACCTGGTGAGCCCGGCGATGACGCCGCGGGCGTCGGAGCGCCAGTAGGGGGCGAAGAGCCCGGAGAAGGCCGGGACGAAATAGGCGCCGCCGTTGTCCTCGACCGAGGAGGCGAGGGTCTCGATCTCGGCGGCGGTGCTGATCAGGCCCATCTGGTCGCGCATCCACTGGACGAGAGCGCCGGTGACGGCGATGGATCCCTCGAGGGCGTAGACCGGATCGGCGTCGCCGATGCGGTAGCCGACCGTGGTCAGCAGGCCCGACTCGGAGTGGATGAGCTTCTCGCCGGTGTTCATCAGCTGGAAGGTGCCGGTGCCGTAGGTGGACTTGGCCTCCCCGGCGCCGAAGCAGGTCTGCCCGAACAGGGCGGCCTGCTGGTCGCCGAGGGCCGAGGCGACGGGGACGCCGCCGAGCAGTCCGCCGAGGGCGCCGCCGCGGACCTCGCCGTAGACCTCCGAGGAGGAGCGGATCTCGGGCAGTATCCGCATGGGGACGCCCATCTCGGCGGCGATGTCCTCGTTCCACTTCAGGTCGTCGAGGTTCATCAGCAGGGTGCGGGAGGCGTTGGTGACGTCGGTGACGTGGACGCCGCCGCGGGGGCCGCCGGTGAGGTTCCAGATGACCCAGGAGTCCATGGTGCCGAACAGGAGGTCGCCGGTCTCGGCCCTCTCGCGCAGTCCGGGGACGTTGTCGAGCAGCCAGGCGATCTTGGGACCGGCGAAGTAGGCGGCCAGGGGCAGGCCGGTCTCGCGGCGGAAGCGGTCCTGGCCGACCTCGCCGCCCAGTTCGCGGCAGAGGGTGTCGGTGCGGGTGTCCTGCCAGACGATCGCGTTGTGGACCGGCTGGCCGGTGTGCCGGTCCCACAGCATGGTCGTCTCGCGCTGGTTGGTGATGCCGATGGAGAGGATGTCCTCTTTGGCGACCTTGGCCTTGACCATGGCCCCGGCCACGACTTCCTGCACGTTGGTCCAGATCTCGGCCGCGTCGTGCTCGACCCAGCCGGGCTTGGGGAAGATCTGCTCGTGCTCCTTCTGGTCGACCGCGACGATGCGGCCGTCGCGGTCGAAGATGATGCAGCGGCTGGAGGTGGTGCCCTGGTCGATCGCGGCGATGAACGGGCCCGCGGTGTGTGCGTCGGTCATGTTGCGCTCCTGAACGTCGTTGTCGTGGCGGTGTTTCGATGTTGGACTGGTTGTGTCGGCGCGGTTCACGGGCGAGCCTCAGCCGAAGGCGGCGTTGTAGACGACGCCGGCGGCGACCGCGCCGATGATCGGGCCGACGACCGGGATCCAGGCGTAGCCCCAGTCCGATCCTCCCTTGCCGCGCATCGGCAGGAGGGCGTGGACTATGCGGGGGCCGAGATCGCGGGCGGGATTGATGGCGTAGCCGGTGGGTCCGCCGAGCGAGAGCCCGATCCCGACGACGGTGAGCGCCACGATCAGCGGCCCGAGGCCGCCGAGTCCGGTGCCTTCTTCGTTCAGGCCCTGGGTGAGGATCGCGATGAGCAGCACGAAGGTGCCGATGATCTCGGTCGCCAGGTTCTGGGCGGTGTTGCGGATCTCGGGGCCGGTGGAGAAGACGCCGAGGACGGGGCCGGCCTTGGCGTGGGTGGCCTCGGCGGTGGCCTGGGCGCCGGGGCCGCCATGTGGGGCGAGGTCGGCCAGGTGGGCCTTGAAGTGGCCGTAGTAGGCGATCCAGGCCAGGAAGGCGCCGAGCATGGCGCCGGCCGTCTCGGAGGCGATGTAGACGGGGACGTCGGACCAGGGGATGCCGCCCTCGACGGCCAGGCCGACGGTGACGGCGGGGTTGAGGTGGGCGCCGGAGACTCCGGCGGCGGCGTAGGCGCCGATGAGGACGCCGAATCCCCATCCGAAGGAGATGGCGACCCATCCGGCGTCTTTGGCCTTGGAGTGCTTCAGGGTGACGGCGGCGCAGACACCGGCGCCCATGAGGATGAGCAGCGCCGTGCCGAGCACTTCGCCGATGATGATGTCGGAGGTGGACAACGTTGACTCCCTTGTCAAGTTCTGAGCCGATTGTTGTTCGACATTGTCGACCAACGTACGCAAGTGTTCCCCGAACTCCTCGAATCGTCAATTGCATGTGACAAATGCCACATGATTTTGCTCACAGAGGGAAAACGCCTGGGGCGCAGGCGTTTCGAGTGAAGAAAATGGGCTAGAAGCGGCCCGAACCGAGGTCGCGGGAGACGGACCTGGCGCAGTCGCGGACGGCCGCGATCAGCTCGGGGCGCACGGCCCCGTCGAGGCAGACGCGCTCGACCGCGCCGGTGATGCCGACCGCGCCGACCGCCAGGCGGTGCCGGTCGAAGATCGGCGCGGCCACCGCGGCCACGCCCTCCCAGTTCTCCTCCAGGTCGGTGGCGTATCCCCGATCGCGGATGTCCCCCAGGACCTGCTCGAGCTCGTCGAGATCGGTGACGGTGCGCGCGGTGAACGGCTCGCGCTTGGCCTCGACCAGCTCGGAGTGGGCCACCGGGTCGCAGGCCGCCAAGACCTTGCCCAGGGCCGTGGAATGCAGCGGCTGCATGGCGCCGACCTCGAGGACCTGGCGCGAGTCGTCGGGGCGGAAGACGTGGTGGACGACCAGGACGCCCTGCTGGTGGAGCACGCCGACGTAGACCGCCTCGCCGCCGGACCTGGCCAGGTCGTCGGTCCACACCAGCGCCCGGGCGCGCAGCTCGTGGATGTCGAGGTAGGAGGTGCCCAGGCGCAGCAGTTCGGCCCCGAGCTGGTAGCGGCCCGATTCGGGGTCCTGCTCGACGAAGCCCTCGTTCTGGAGCGTGCGCAGGATGCCGTGGGCGGTGGCCTTGGCCAGGCCGAGGGCGGAGGCAATGTCGGACAGCCCGAGGCGACGGTCGCCGCCCGCCAGCAGGCGCAGCATCGCGGCCGCTCGCTCCACCGACTGGATGTTCCTCGCCATCGCGGCAGCACCTCCGTTCGTTCATTCGCGTTCGACAATGCTAAACGCTATCGGCTCTTGCCGACCACGGGACTCGGGGATGGGCGCGATGGGCCGTCGCCTCGACTGGGCCCGGGCAAGGGCTTCCCCGAAGTCTTCCAGGCCCGGATTCGGGATTCGCATGGGCACGGGCCCCGCCGCGGCTCCGGCCGTCGTGACCTCGGCTCGCAACTCTGTGTCGGTTTCGCGACAACAACCGGCTACACCGGTTTCGGGGACGGCCGGAATGCCGCCGCTCCCTTAACATGGATGACGCGTGCCAAACCCGGCAAAGGAGACTCCTATGTCCGTAGTCGAGGATTCGATCAGCCAGCTCCGCGCCGTCCGCGACTCCATAGACGGCGGCCGGACTCAGGTGTCCAGCGCCTCCGAGGAGCTCGAACGGCATCAGGGAGCGATAGACCAGGCGTCCAGGGCGATAGAGGAAGTCTCGAATTCGACCGCCACGGCCGCGGACGGACTCGAGCAACTGGCGAGCGCGACCAGAGCCCTCAATTACGACTCCACGGCCGCCAGCGTCGAGAACGCCAAGGAGCGCGTCTCCAATGCCACCGCTCACCTGCTGGCGGCCCGGCAGCACGTCGAGCAGGCCGCCAGCGAGATCGGCCTGGTGCGCCGGACGCTCGGCGAGACCTCGGGCACTCTCGACCAGTCCGACACGGCCGTGGAAGAGGCGATCAGCCGGCTTTCGTCATTGCCGTTATCGGGCGGAGCCTCCGGCGGATCGGGCGCCCGGGAGTTCCTTTCGGAGTTGCGGTTCAAACTGCCCCGGAACCACATGAGACTGGGGAACCCGCATTCGCGGCACCGGCTCCGGAAGGTGGCCAAGAGCAAATACGTGGACAAGGAGAACACGGTCGCATTGCCCTACATCGATCTGGTGAAGGACGCCGAGGCCATCAGGTCGGGCAAGGCGCTGTGGAACAAGAAGACCGAGCGGTACCACGTCAACGGCCGCCAGTACGCGGCCAAGGACAAGGACGGCAAGACCAGGCTCTACCCGGTCGCGGGCGACGGCCTGATTCCGCTGACGAGCGGCGAGTACAAGGCGCTCCAGGGGATGATGCTCGCGGGAGGCGACCGGGCGAAGCGGCCCGAGCACTTCCTGAGAAACCTCAGCATCGGCGGTGGCGACTGGGACAGGGCCGCGGTGCTGTACGAACTCACCCGCGGGGACGAAGAGGGGGACCGTCCATGATCTTCGAGATCATCTTCGAGCGCGGCACGTCCGCTACCGCGCTCCGGGACGCGATGGCCGAGCGGTTCGCCGTCCCTTCAGAGAGCGTGTTCATCGGCACCACCGACGAACTCGAACGGCTCCTTCTGGATCGCAAGGACATGCCGTACCCGATGGCCGTCATCGGCGGCGAACCGCGCTCGGGAGAGTTCAGCTGCTCGCTCACCGGCCACGACCAGCTGATCGAGGCGGTCGGCGGGCTCAGCGTGGTGGCGCTGGCGACCGTGCTGTCCAAGTCGACGGGGGCCCGCGCGCTGCTCGGCGACGGCGGGTACGTCTCGGAGTGCTTCACGATGGTGACCCCCGACGGCTGGCACGGGCGGGTCATGCTCGCCGACGACGTCCTCGACGAACCGGTGTTCAACCTGGACTACGCCCTCCAGCCGGTCCCGTCCGATCCGTCGATCCCGGTCGTCGAGGAGGCCCACCAGAAGGGCTGGTACCCCGACGGCGAGGTGCCCGAGGCGGGCTACGCCTTTCCCGAGGACGAGCCGGAGGGGCCCTCGGCCCCCGATGGGCGAGAATGAGGTCCGATACTGAGTTGCGTTCGGGCTAATCCCTTTGAGATGAAGGAGCATCGGCATGGCGTCGGTCGAAGATTCGATCAATGAGTTGCAGGCGGTCCAGGATTCGGTCGAGACCCAGCAGGGTGCCGTGGCTGGAGCGGGCGAGGGTTTGGAGAGCCCGCAGGGGCAGACGGGGGGCGCCGGAGAGGCGCTCGAGGGGGTCGCGGCCGACACCGAGGCGGCCATGAGCAATCTGGAGGAGCTCCAGGCGCAGACGGCCGCCCTCGGCTACGGTGAGAACGCCGAACTGGTCGGGGCGGCGCGGGATTCGGTCGAGAACGCGCGCAACCAGCTCCAGACGGTCAAGGAGCGGATCACCGAGTTGTCGGGGCAGCTCCAGACGATCAAGGACGCGCTCACCGAGACTTCGGGGCAGCTGGGCCAGGTGCACAGCACCTTCGATCAGGCCAAGACCCAGTTGCAGTCGCTCTCCTAGAGCGGCCGCTCGGGCCCTGTCGCCTTCGGGCGGTGGGGCCCTTCGCCGTCTTCGGACCCGGCCGGAGCGGCAGTCCGAAACAGCGCCGAGATTGGAAATTTTCTTCGCATCGTTGACAACATTAGAAGTTTTCCGCCATTCTGTTCTTCTCAACAAGCCCGAGCCTCCATCGACCCGGCCGGTGGGGCACTGCGCGCGGATCCGAATGCGAGGGAGTCCACCCCCGATGAGAAGCAGCATCCCCACCAGGCGCATCGCAGCAGCGGCGGCGGCGCTGGCGGTCGCCGCCGGCGCCCTCGCCGGCACCGCGAGCGGCGCCGCCGCCCAAGACGACGTCGACCGCCTCCTGATCGCCACCGACCAGGAGGTCGACACTTTCAACCCCTTCAAGTCCCGCTACATCATCACCTACAACACGAACACGATGACCTACGAGTCGCTCATCAGGCCCTCGGCCGAGAGCTACGAGCCCGAGCCGGGCCTGGCCACCGAATGGGAGGAGTCCGGGGACGGTCTGACGTGGACCTTCCAGATCCGGGAGGGCGCGGAGTGGTCGGACGGCGAGCCGCTGACGGCCCACGACGTGGCCTACACCTACGGCCTCTTGATCGAGAACGAGGACATCCGCGACTGGAACATCGACGTCGCCGGGAACTTCGTCTCGGCCGAGGCGACCGATGACACCACGTTCGTGCTCACGCTGAACGAGCCCGCGCCGTCGGCGATCCTGAGCTCCCAGACCTTCATCGTGCCCCAGCACATCTGGGAGGACTACCCCGACCCGGCCGCCGACGACGCCAACGACGAGCTGCCGCTGGTCGGCTCGGGGCCGTTCCAGGTCGCCGAGTACCGCACCGACGAGCTGCTCCGGCTGGAGGCCAACGAGAACTACTGGGGCGGGGCGCCCGCCTTCGACGAACTGGTCTACGACTACTACAACGAGCCCGACGCGGCCGTGGCCGCGCTCGAGGCCGGCGAGGTCGACATCGTCAACGGCCTCAACCCCGCCCAGGTCGAGGCGCTCGAGGCCCAGGACCACGTCACGGTCAACAACGCCCAGGGGCGGCGGTTCGTCTCGATCACCTTCAACCACGGCGCGGCCACCGCCGACGGCACGGAGTACGGCGACGGGCACCCGGCCCTGCGCGACCCGGTCGTCCGGCAGGCGATGCACACCGCGATCGACAAGCAGGAACTGGTCGACCGGGTCCTGGACGGCAACGGCACCCCCGCGACCTCGCTCATTCCGGCGATCTTCGAGCAGTGGCACTGGGAAGGCGGGGACTCGCTGGTGGAGTTCGACATCAACGAGGCCAACCGGATGCTCGACGAGGCCGGTTACGAGCTCGGCGAGGACGGCGTCCGCACCATGCCCGACTCCGACCAGCGGCTGAGCTTCCGCTTCTACCACCACGCCGACAACACCGACTACGCCACGATCGTCGAGTTCGTCTCGGAGTGGTGGGAGGAGATCGGGATCGAGGTCGACGCCGAGCCGATCGAGCAGGGCAGCCTCAACGACCTGGTGTACCTCGGCGAGTACGACATCGCCTTCTCCGGCTGGGGCACCGGCCCCAACCCGTCCGACATGCTCGGCATGCACACCTGCGCGGTCCTGCCGACCGGCACCGACGGCTCGGAGCGCTCGCACGAGAACTTCTACTGCGACGAGGAGTTCGACTCCCTCCACGAGCGGCAGAAAGTCGAGTCCGACCCCGACGCACGCGCCGAGCTCGTGAAGGAGCAGCAGCGGATCCTCTACGAGGACGCGCCGGTGGTCTGGGTGTACTACCAGAACGTCCTCGAGGCATACAACCACGATAAAGTGGACGGTCTGACGACCCAGCCGTCCGAGAACGGGATGATCACCGGCCAGGAGGGCTTCCAGTACTCCTACTGGTCGGCCACGCCCGTCGACGGCGGCGGCGAGGAGGGCGGCGCCTCGACCGGCGTCCTCATCGGGGTCGGCGTCGCGGCCGCGGCGGTGGTGGTCGCCGCGGTGGTGTTCTTCGTGCGCCGCAGGAGCACGGCCGACGAGCGGGAATGAAGGGCTTCGATGACCGATAGCTCGCCGTCCGCGGACAGGGACCGACAGGCCCCGTCCGCGGACCCGCCCGAGCGGCGAACCGGGCGGATCACCACGGGATTCGGCCGCTACCTGCTCAAACACGTCGGCGGCGCGGCGGTCTCGCTGCTGCTGGTGCTGTTCTCCTCGTTCTTCATCTTCCGGCTCGTCGCCGGGGACCCGATCGACCAGCTCACGCGCGAGCGGCCGGTGACCCCGGAGCAGCGGGAGGCGATGCGCGCCGAACTGGGCCTGGACCAGCCGATGTGGAACCAGTTCATCGACTACCTCACCGGGACGCTGACCGGCGACTTCGGCACCTCGTTCCAGTATCGCCGCCCGATCTTCGACCTGATCGTCGAGCGGCTCCCGGCGACCCTGCTGCTGTCGGGCACCGGAGTGGTGCTGGCGGTCCTGCTGGGGTTCTGGATCGGCTCGCGCGCCGGGTGGCGGCAGGGCAGCCGCTTCGACCGGACCCAGGTGACCACGGGGCTGCTGCTGTACTCGGCGCCGACGTTCTGGCTGGGCATGATCGCGATCCTGGTCTTCGCCAGGTCCCTGGAACTGTTCCCGGTCAACGGGATGAGATCACCCGGCACCCCCGACGACTTCCTGTCGCAGGCGGTCGACATCGGGCACCACCTGGTGCTGCCGGTGCTGACCTACACCGCGGTCGTCTACGCCGGGTACCTGATGGTGATGCGCTCCTCCATCCTCGACGAGCGCGGCAGCGACTACCTGACCACCGCGCGCGCCAAGGGCCTGCGCGACGACGACGTGCGGCGCAGGCACGCAGTCCCGAACGCGCTGCTGCCGACGATCACCCTGGTGTTCCTGGCGATCGGCAACATCGTCAACGGCGCGATCGTCACCGAGACGGTGTTCAGCTGGCCGGGCCTGGGGAGGCTGTTCGTGCAGTCGATCTTCTACCCCGACCGGCCCATGCTCCAGGCCCTGTTCGTGCTGTTCTCCTCGACCACCATCGTCGCGGTGCTGTGCGCGGAGATCCTCTACTGGTTCCTCGATCCCAGAATCAGGCGGGCGTCATGAACGGCGGGAAGAACGGAGCGGCGATGTCGCCGCGCGCGGTCGTGTGGGCGCGGCGGCGCCGGGCCCTGGCGCGCACCTGGCGGGACTACCGGCGCCAGCGCGGCGGCATGGTCGGGCTGATCCTGCTCGGCGCGATCGTGCTCGCGGCGATCGGAGCGCCGCTGCTGGCCGACGGTTCCGGTCTGAGCGTCACCGAGGCCACCGGCGGCCGCATGGAGCCGCCGAGCGCGCGGTTCCCGCTCGGCACCGACGAGGTGGGCCGGTCGATACTGACGCTGACGATCTGGGGCGCGCGGCTGTCGCTCCTGATCGGGCTGACCGCGACCGTGGTCGCCATCGTCATCGGCACCCTGATCGGCGTGACCAGCGGCCACATCGGAGGCTGGTACGGCTGGGTGGCGCTGCGCGTCTCGGACTGGTTCATGGTGCTGCCCAGCTTGGTCGTGGCGATCGCCCTGCTGGCGGTCATGGGCCGCAGCGCCGTCACGACGGTGGTGGTGATCGCGATCGTGTCGTGGTCGGGCACGGCCCGGCTGGTGCGGGCCCAGACGCTGACGGTGCGGGCCCGCCCGTACCTGGAGCGGGCACGGGTGCTCGGGGCCGGCCACTGGCACCTGATGACCCGGCACATCCTGCCGAACGTACTTCCGCTGGTGCTGGCCAGCGCGACGCTGCTGGTGCCCAGCGCGATCCTGATGGAGTCCTCGCTGGCCTGGCTCGGCCTGGGCGACCCGAACATCGTCTCGTGGGGCTCGGTCCTGAACCGGGCCTGGCGCAACGGCGCGGTCTCGGCGCAGGCGTGGTGGTACCTGCTGCCGCCGGGCCTGGCGATCCTGGTGGTGGTGGCCGCGTTCATGATGTGCGGGCGCGCGCTCGAAGCGGTGTTCAACCCGCGGCTGCGGGGTGGGGGCCGGTGAGCCTGCTGGAGATCAGGGACCTGCACGTGACCTACCGGTCCTCGACCGGGCCGGTCCCGGCCGTGCGCGGCGTCGACCTGGCCGTGGACGCCGGGTGGACGCTCGGGGTGGCCGGGGAGTCCGGCTGCGGGAAGTCCACGCTGGCGCTGGCGGTGCTGCGGCTGCTGCCGCCGACCGCCGAGGTGGCCGGCGAGATCCTCCTGGACGGCGAGGACGTGCTCACCATGAAGTGGGGGCGCCTGCGGGCCGTCCGCTGGGCCGGCGCCTCGATCGTGTTCCAGGGCGCGATGCACTCGCTCAACGCCGTGCAGCGGATCGGCCCGCAGATCGCCGAACCCATCTTGATGCACAGCCTGGTGCACGGTAGAGGGTCCAAGGCGACCGCGTTGGAGCGGGCCGAGCGGCTCCTCGAACACGTCGGGCTGCCGAAGTGGCGGTCCGCGAACTATCCGCACGAGCTGTCCGGGGGCCAGCGGCAGCGGGTCATGATCGCCATGGCCCTGGCCTGCGAGCCCGACCTGATCATCGCCGACGAGGCGACCACGGCCCTGGACGTGATGGTGCAGGCCCAGGTCCTCGAGCTCATCGCCTCCCTGGTGGCCGAGCACCGGGTGGGGCTGCTGATGATCAGCCACGACCTGTCGGTGCTCTCCGGCAACTGCGACCGGGTCGCGGTCATGTACGCCGGGCGCGTGGTCGAGACCGGCCCGGCCGACGAGGTGTTCGAGCGGGCCCGCCACCCGTACTCGGCGGCGCTGGGCTCGGCGTTCCCGGCCATCGGGGACCCCCGCTCGCGGCTGCGGCCGGGCGGGCTGCCAGGAGACCCGCCGGACCCGGCCGAGCTGCCAGAGGGCTGCTCGTTCCATCCCAGGTGCGCGGTGGCCCTGGAGCGGTGCGGGACCGAGGAGCCGCGGCTGCTGGAACTGGACGGGCGGCGGCACAGCGCCTGCTTCGTCGCCCAGGGCGGCGGGCCGGTCGAATCGGAGGTGGAGCGGTGAGCGGAAGTCTGTCCGCACAGGAACTGTCGGTCGAGTTCGCTCTGCCGGGCGGGCGCACCGCCAAGGCCGTCGACCGGGTGAACCTGGAGGTCGCCCCGGGCGAGATCGTGGCGCTGGCCGGCGAGTCGGGCTGCGGTAAGACCACGCTGGCCCGCACGCTCCTGGGTCTGGAACGCGCCACCGGCGGCCAAGTGGTCTTCGGCGGGGAGCCGCTGTCGTATTCGGCCAGGTCGCTCAAGGCGTACCGGCGGCACGTGCAGCTGGTCCTCCAGGACCCGACCGGGGCGCTCAACCCGCGCCACACGATCTACGACGCCGTGGCCGAGGGGCTGCGCATCCACGGGATCACCGACGACGAGACCGAGCGGGTCGCCTCGGCGCTGTCGCGGGCCGGGCTGCGACCGGCCGAGCGGTTCTTCCTGTCCTATCCGCACGAGCTGTCCGGCGGGCAGCGGCAGCGCGCGGTGATCGCCGGGGCGCTCGTGCTGGAGCCGAGCATCATCGTCGCCGACGAGCCGGTGGCGAGCCTGGACGCGTCGGTGCGCGGAGAGATCCTGGCGCTGCTGCTGCGGCTCCGCGACCAGATGGACCTCGGGGCGCTGGTCATCACGCACGACCTGGGGCTGGCCTGGAGCATCGCCGACCGGATCGCGGTGATGTACCTGGGCCGGATCGTCGAGCAGGGCCCGGTCGAGCGGGTGCTGACCGACCCGCGGCACCCGTACACGCGGGCGCTGGTGTCGGTCCTGCCGGACTCGCCGCTGCCGAAACCGATCGTGCTCTCCGGGGAGCTGCCGGACGCCTCCAGCATCCCGGGCGGGTGCCGGTTCCGGCCGCGCTGCCAGGAGGTGGCCTCGGGGCGGGCGAGCGCGGTCCTGTCCGACTGCGACCGAACCGATCCGGGCGTGCTCGCCGCCGACTCCCACGAGGTGGCCTGCCACCTGCACCGGCTGAGGGACGGCTCGTGAGGATCCTCGTCAGCGCCGACATGGAGGGCGCGACCGGGGTGACCTGCCCGGCGGACGTCCTGCCGGGCGGCCCGGCCTGGGAGCGGATGCGGCCGGTGTTCACCGGGGACGTGAACGCGGCCGTGGCCGGGCTGCTCGTGTGGGCCGAGACGGTGCTGGTCAACGAGGCGCACTGGACGATGCGGAACCTGCTGCTGGAGCGGCTCGACCGGCGGGCGACCATGATCACCGGCCGGCACAAGCCGCTGTCGATGATGGAGGGCGTCCAATACGGCGGGATCGACGGGGTCGTGTTCCTCGGCTACCACGCCGGGGCCGGGAGCGGGGGCGTGCTGGCCCACACCTATCTGGCCAATTCGATCACCGGGGTGTGGCTCGACGGGGAGCGGGCCGGTGAGGGGCGGCTGAACGCGGCGCTGGCCGCCGAGTTCGGGGTGCCGGTGATCCTGGTGACCGGCGACGACAAGACCGTCGAGGACGCCTCGGGCTACGCTCCCGAGGCCCTCGGCGTCGCGGTCAAGCGGTACGTCTCGCGCTACGCCGCCGAGTGCCGCACCCCTGAGGCGACCGCGCTGGACATCACCGCCGCCGCCGAGGGCGCGGCCGAGCTGGCCGGGCGGGTCGACCCGGTGGTCCTCCCCCACCGCTTCGAGATCGAATTCGACGCCGAGCACCTGGTCGGCGCCGCGACCGTGGTCCCGGGAGTCGAGGCCGAGGGCGGGCGTCGGGTGTCGTACGAATCGGCCACCATGTACGAGGGCATCCGGTGCTTCAAGGCGGTGACCACGGTGGTCTCCGCGGCAGTAGAGGAGCAGTATGGCTGAGCCGCAAGCGATCGTCGACGAGCGGGCCCTCGACGAGGTCATCCGCTTCACCTCAGAGTTGATCCGCATCGACACCACCAACCGCGGCGGCGGAGACGGCCGCGAACGCGAGGCGGCCGAGTACGCCGCCGAGCGCCTGGCCGAGGCGGGAGTCGAATCGGAGATCATCGAGAAGGCGCCGGGGCGGTCGAACCTGGTCGCCCGCATCGAGGGCACCGACCCCGAGTCGGCCGCGCTACTGGTGCACGGGCACCTCGACGTGGTCCCGGCCGAGGCCGCCGACTGGAGCGTCGAGCCGTTCTCCGGGGAGGTCCGCGACGGCATCGTATGGGGCCGCGGGGCGCTGGACATGAAGAGCATGGACGCGATGGTGCTGGCGACGGTGCGGGCCTGGGCGCGGGCCGGGGTGCGACCCAGGCGCGACATCGTCGTCGCCTTCACCGCCGACGAGGAGGCCAGCGCCGAGTACGGGGCCGGCTTCCTGGCCGACCACCACGGCGAGCGGTTCGCCGACTGCACCGAGGGCATCAGCGAGTCGGGCGGGTTCACCTTCCACGGCGGCGAGGGGCTGCGCCTCTACCCGATCGGGGCCGGGGAGCGGGGCACGGCGTGGCTGGACCTGCGCGCCCGGGGCCGGGCCGGGCACGGCTCGAAGGCCAACCCTGACAACGCGGTCACCGCGATCGCCGAGGCGATCGCGCGGATCGGCCGGCACCGGTGGCCGGTGCGGCTGGTCCCGACCGTGCGGGCGGCGCTGACCGAACTGGCCGCGGTGTACGGGATCGAGCCCGACCTGGACGATGTGGACGGGCTGCTCGAGAGGCTCGGACCGGCCGCGCAACTGGTCGAGTCGACCGTCCGCAACAGCTCGAATCCGACGGTCCTGGAGGCCGGGTACAAGGTCAACGTGATTCCCGAGCACGCCGCCGCGCAGGTGGACGGCCGGATGCTCCCCGGCTGCGAGGACGAGTTCGTGGCCACGATGGACGAGCTCACCGGGCCCGACGTCGAATGGCGGTTCCATCACCGCGAAGTGCCGCTGGGCGCGCCGGTAGACTCGCCGACGTTCGCGGCCATGGCGGCCGCGGTGCGCAAGTTCGATCCCGAGGGCCATCCGGTCCCCTACTGCATGTCCGGCGGCACCGACGCCAAGCAGTTCTCGCGGCTGGGCATCACCGGCTACGGGTTCTCGCCGCTGAAGCTGCCGCCCGAGTTCGGCTACGGCAAGCTCGCCCACGGCGTGGACGAGCGGGTTCCGGTCGAAGGGCTCGAGTTCGGGCTGCGGGTGCTGGAGGACTTCTTGCGCGATGTCGAAGGGAGGCCGGCATGACCGTCGCGCCATATGGAACCTGGAAATCTCCGATCACGGCCGACATGGTGGCCGAAGGGGACGGCCGCCCGGGGCACCTCGGCGTGGTCGGCGGCGAGCTGTGGTGGACCGAGCCGCGTCCGGCCGAGGGCGGGCGGCGCACGCTGGTCCGCCGCCGCGCGGACGGGTCGTCCGAATCGGTCCTGCCCGAGCCTTGGAACGTCCGCAACCGGGTCCACGAGTACGGCGGCACCCCGTGGGTCGGGACGATGACCGAATCCGGCCCGGTGGTGGTGTTCTCGAACTTCTCCGACCAGCGGCTGTACCGGTTCGAACCGGACTCGGGGCGCGCTCCGACGCCGTTGACGCCGGTCCCGATCTTTCCGAGCGGCCTCCGCTGGTGCGACATGGCGGTCGACGTCGAACGCGGCGAGGTCTGGGCGGTGGTCGAGGACTTCCTCGGCGAGCGCCCCACCGAGCTGCGGCGTTTCATCGCCGCCGTTCCGCTGGACGGCTCGGCCGTCGACGACCGGACGGCGATCCGGCCGCTGACCTCGGACGAGTACCGGTTCACCACCGGACCCAAGGTGAGCCCGGACGGTTCGGCGGTGGCGTGGATCGTCTGGAACCACCCGCACATGCCTTGGGACGAGACGGAACTGCGGGTCGCGACGATCACTCCCTCGGGGACGTTCGCGGACGAGCGGACGATCGCCGGCGGTTCGGGGGAGTCGATCGCGCAGGTCGAATGGGCCGGAGGCGACCTGCTGATCGCGAGCGACCGCTCCGGCTGGTGGAACCTGCACCGGGTCGACCCGGAATCCGGGGACACCGAGGCGCTGTACCCGGTCGAGGCCGAGTTCGCCGGTCCGATGTGGGGCCTGGGGATGCGGTGGTTCCAGCCGCTGGGAGACGGCCGCGTCGTCGCCGTCCACGGCAGGGGCGAGAGCCGGCTGGGCGTGTACGACCCGGCCGACCGCGGCCTGTCCCGGGTCGCCGAGAGTTGGACCGAGTGGGCCCCCGGCCTGATCGCCGACGGCGAGGTCGTCTACGGCATCGCCGCGAGCGCGACCACCGGCTACGAGGTCGTCGAGTACGACACCCGGCGAGACGCGGCACGCGTCGTCGCCCACCGGCATGTAGACCTCGTCGACCCGGGCTACTACCCCAGGCCCGAGCACCGGACCTTCACCGGTCCGGACGGCCGCGAGGTCCACGCCCACCTCTACCCGCCGCACAACCCCGACTTCGAGGCCCCCACGGGGGAACTGCCGCCCTACGCGGTCTGGGTCCACGGCGGACCGACCGGTCACGCCAGGGCCGCGCTCGACCTGGAGCTGGCCTACTTCACCTCGCGCGGCATCGGCGTGGTCGAGGTGAACTACGGCGGCTCGACCGGCTACGGGCGCGGGTACCGCGACCGGCTCCGCGGCCAGTGGGGCGTGGTGGACGTCGAGGACTGCGCGGCAGTGGCCAAGGCTCTCGCGAAGGAGGGCGTCGCCGACCGGTCGCGGCTGGCGATCCGCGGCGGCAGCGCCGGGGGCTGGACCTCGGCGGCCTCGCTGACCTCGCCCGCGGCCGAGGGCGTGTACGCGTGCGCGACCGTCAAGTTCCCGATCCTCGACCTGTCAGGGTGGACCGCCGACGACACGCACGACTTCGAGTCCCAGTACGTCTACTCCATCGTCGGGCCGCCCGGGGAGCTGGAGCGGCGCTCGCGCGAGCGGTCCCCGGTCCGGCACGCCGACCGGATCGAAGTGCCGTTCCTGCTGCTCCAGGGGCTGGAGGACGCGATCTGCCCTCCGGAGCAGTCCGAGAAGCTGCTGCGGGCCATCGCGGGCCGCGGCGTCCCGCACGCCTACCGGGCCTATGAGGGCGAGCAGCATGGTTTCCGGCGGGCCGAGACCATCCGCGACGCGGTGCTCGCCGAGCATTCGCTGTACGCGCAGGTCCTCGGATTCGACGGCCCCGAACGGCGGCTGGAGCTGCGGACGTGACCCCGCTGGAGCGCCCGCCGCGCCTGCGGCCCGGCGACCGGGTGGCGGTGGTCGCTCCCAGCGGCCCGATGCCGCCGCGCGAATTGGAGCGGGGCGTGGCCGTCCTCCGCGAGTGGGGCCTCGAACCGGTGGTGATGCCGCACGTGCTCGACGGGCATCCGGGGCTGCGGTACCTGGCCGCGTCCGACGCCGACCGGGCCGCAGACTTCGAGCGGGCCTGGAGCGACGATTCGCTCGCCGGGATCGTCGCGGCGCGCGGCGGCTACGGCGCGCAGCGGATGCTCGACCTGGTGGACTGGAACCGCCTGGCCGGGGGCGAGCCGAAGGTCGTCGTCGGTTTCAGTGACGCCACCGCGCTGCAGGAGGCGGTCGCGCTCAGGCTCGGCGTGGCGTCCCTGCACGGCCCGATGCCGGCTCTGGCGCACTTCCTCGACCACCCGGAGTCCCAGGAGCACCTGCGGCTGACCCTGTTCGAACCGGAATCGGTCCAGAAGCTGGCCCCGTCCGGGGCGCGGACGATGGTGCCCGGCCGGGCCGAGGGGGTCACCTTCGGCGGCACGCTGAGCCTGCTGGCCTCGGGCGTCGGCACCGCTGAGCACCGCCCGCGCGCGGACGGCGGCATCCTGCTGCTGGAGGAGATCGACGAGGCCGACTACCGGATCGACCGGTTCCTGACACAGATGCGCCGCTCCGGCTGGCTGGACGGCGTCGCCGGGATCGTCCTGGGCTCGTGGACCGAGAGCGGCCCGTACGAGCGGGTGCGGTCGGTCCTGCTCGACCGCCTCGGGGACCTGGGCGCGCCGATCGTCGAGGAGTTCGGCTTCGGCCACTGCGCGCCGTCGCTGACGGTGCCGCTGGGCGTCCCCGCCCGGTTGGACGCCGACGCCGGGACGCTCGACTTCGTCGTCCCGGCGCTCCGCTAGCGTCAGACCGTGCGCGGGGCATAGGCCTCGGTCAGGCGGTCCATGAGGGCGTCGTTGTCGGCGTCGACGGTCTTGCGCTCGGGGTGGTCGTCGTACCAGGCGACGATCTCGCGGGCGCCCTGCTTGAACGGGGTCGCCCCTTGGCCGAACTCGGGCACGAGCGACTTGATCTTGGAGTTGTCGAAGACCATCGTGTGGGCCTTGTCGCCGAGGAGACCGGCACCCCAGTCGGGGTCGGAGGCGGCGATCGCCTCGGAGGGCACGTGGACCAGGTTCGGCTCGTCCACGCCCGCCGCGGCGGCGACGTCGCGGAAGATCCGGTTCCAGGTGGGTGCCTCGTCGCCGGTGATGTGGAAGGGCTCGCCGAGCGCGGCCTCCTTGCCGAGGAGGCCGGTGAATCCGACCGCGAAGTCGCGGCTGTGGGTGATGGTCCACAGCGAGGTCCCGTCGCCGTGGACGACGACGGGCTTGCCGGCGCGCATCCGCTCGACGACGGTCCAGCCGCCGTCGAACGGGATGAGCGTGTGGTCGTAGGTGTGCGAGGGGCGCACGATCGTCATCGGGAAGTCGTCCTCGCGCCAGGCGCGAACGAGCAGTTCCTCGCAGGCGATCTTGTCGCGGGAGTACTGCCAGTAGGGGTTCTTCAGCGGGTTCGACTCGACGACCGGCATGTGCGTCGGCGGGGTCTGGTAGGCCGAGGCCGAGCTGATGAACAGGTATTGGCCGGTGCGGCCGGAGAACAGGTCCACATCGCGCTGGACTTGCTCGGGCACGAAGTTGACCCAGTTGACGACCGCGTCGAACTCGGCGTCGCCGAGCGCGGCGCGCATCTGTTCGGGGTCGTTCGAGTCGGCCGTCAGATGCCGGACCTCCTCTGGCAGCGGCCGCAGTGCGCTCTCGCCGCGGTTGAGGACGGTCACGTCCATGCCGCGGCGGACCGCCTCGTGCACGCACGAGGTGCTGATGACTCCGCTGCCGCCGATGAACAGTACCTTGAGATTCGACATTTCCGCTCCTTCGTTGGCCAGCGGCAAGCCTACTCGCGGGCGCGCGCGGCGGAGGGCCGGCGGCGAAGCCGCCGGCCCTCGGGTTCGGTCGTGTCAGGCGACCGTGCCGGTGACCGAGCTGCCGGACTTGGTCACGTGGTAGGTGAGGGTCTCGCCGCTCCAGAAGTGGAAGGTGAGGGTCACCTCCTGGCCGTCGTTGACTTCGGCGAAGAAGTCCGAGGTCAACGAGATGGTGCCCGCGTCGTAGTCGGGTTCGAAGGCCCGCGCGAACTCCTTGTAGGAGGTCCAGTTCTGCGGGCCGGCGTTGCCGGAGCCGTCGGAGTAGACGGCCTCCATGGTGGCGAGCTGGTCGCCGTTGAACTGGGTCGGGACCGCGAACGAGTCGGTCGTGCCAGAGGCGTCCTGCACCACCGGCGTGTCATAGGAGACGACGCTGATCCGCCACGGAACCCCGGCCGAGAAGTCGGCGTGCAGGTCGGCTCGCGTGCCGTACTCGCCCGAGCCGATGAGGTCCTCGATCGTGTCGGCGCTGATGGTCAGCTGGTCACCGGAGAGGGTGTAGTCGGTCCCCTCGTCCAGCGGCGTGTCGCCGTGGCGCAGTCCCTCGAAGGTGTTGCCGTTCGGGTTCAGCGTCACGGTCGCGTCGGTGACGGTCCCGGCCCGCTCGACGAACACCTGGTCGGTCGAGGCGGTGCCGGAGCGGGTGGTCCAGCCGGCCTCCATGATCGCGTACAGCTCCGGGTCGCTCCACTCGAAGGACGTGCGGCCGAGGTGCTGGCCGTTGTCCCACACCATGTGCGTGATGTTCCGTTCCTGCGCATAGTATTCGAGGTACTCGAAGTACTTGAGCTTCTCGCCCTGTTCGATGGTGCCGGTGTGCGCGTCGAAGCCGAGCAGGCCCCATTCGCCGAGGATCACCGGGGTTCCTTGGGCGACGAAGGAGTTGTAGACGCGGTCGAAGGAGTCGACCAGGGCCTGGCGCACTTCGTCGTTGAACGTGGTGTAGCCGGCGATGTTGACGCTGAACGGCCAGAACCCGTAGTAGTGCACCGTGGCGGCGATGTTCGGGTCGTCCAAGGAGTCGATCGTCTGGTTCAGGGCGTCCAGGCGCGGCTGCTCGTCGTTGGTGTGCAGGGTCGGGAGCACCAGCACGCGGTCGGCGTTGCCGCCGCCGGTGTCGCGCACGATCTCGTGGAAGACGGTGTTGAGCTCGTCGAGCAGGCCGTACGCGGTCGAGTCGTCGACGTCGTTGAACTGCGGCTCGTTGACGCTCTCGAACAGCAGCTCGGGCGGGGCGTCTCGGAACCGGTCGGCGAGGTCGTTCCAGATGACCTCGTACCGGGCCATGACCTCGTCGTGGTTGCTCTGCATGTCGGCCATCCAGATCCACGAGTCGTGGTGGATGTTGATGAGCACGTACAGGTCGGCTTCGAGGGCCCAGTCCACCACTTCCTCGACTCTGTCGAGGTATGCCGGGTCGATGGCGTAGTCGGGCGCGCTTCCCTGGTGGTTGTCCCAGGTGACGGGGATGCGGATGCTGTTGTACCCCTGGGACTCGATGTTCTGGATCAGTTCCTCGGTGATCCGCGGGTTGCCCCAGGCGGTCTCGTCGTCGCCGACCGAGTCGAGCGAGTTGCCGAGGTTCCAGCCGGGCTGCATGGCGGCCACGGTCTCCATGGCGTCCGTGTCGTCGGGCGGCGGCTCGGAGGTGGTGGTCGTGGGGGTCGGCTCCCCGATGTCGCCGGTGCACTCGACCCCGTTGAGGAAGAACTGCGTGGGGCTGTCGTTGCTGCCGGACCAGGATCCGTTGAAGCCGAACGAGGTCGAGCCTCCGGAGGCGATGGTCGCGTTGTACCCGAGGTTGGAGGCGGTGACCTCGTCGCCGGAGGTGGTGACGTCGGCGTTCCATGCCTGCGTGATCTGCTGGCCGGACGGGAAGGTCCAGGTCAGGTCCCAGCCGTCGATCGGGTCGCCGAGGTTGTGGATCGTCACGTTGCCGGTGAACCCGCCGGGCCACTGGCTGTCGACCCGGTACTCGATTTCGCAGCCTTCGGCGGCGGAGGCGACCATCGGCGCCGTGATCCCGATCCCTGCGACCACGGCGACGACGGCACCTATCAGCAAAGCGGTCCGTCTTCGGGCACTTCGTATCAAAGTCCGCATAGTACTCCTTCAATGTCGGTGCGGTAGTTGAGGATGACGCGCAGCGTCATAGACAAACCTCAATGCAAGACTAAGTTGGAAGACCCAACTTTGTCAACACGGCTCAGGCCGCCTCACCACCGCCGGAGTCCTCGTCGCGCCGCTTCGCGTCGTCTACCAGATCCCGCAGCCATCCGAGCCACGTCCAGGCGTCGTCGACGTCCACCTCCAGCTCCACGCCGTTGTCCAGGAGCCTCTGGAGCTTCGAGCCCCACTCCTCGACCGCCTGGAGCGCCTGCTCGAAGCGCCGGATCTCCACCAGGCATTCGACCATCGACTTGGTGTCCCGCCGGATGGCCTCCCAGTGGAGCGCCGGGTGGGACGAGACCAGTTGGCCGCGAATCTGGATGGCTCGCGCCAGCACCGAGGCCGCGCTCTCGTGGCGACCGTGCTCGACGTGCTCGCCGGCCAGGTGCTCGAGGGAGTCCACCAGCGACAGGTGCGGGATCGGATGCTCGCTGTCGATCTGCTCCAGCATCTCCGCCTTCGTGTCGACCGCGATCAGGCTCTCGCGGTCACCGAGCCTGGAGGCGTCGTGGTCCTGGAGCTGCCAGGGGCTCAGGGCGTTTCCGAACAGCTCGAGACCGCGCTCGTGGTCGGCGGCCTCGGCCATGATCTCCAGCGCTCGGTCCCGCTGCTCGACCATCCACAGCGCCACGGCGTACTCCTGGAGCGCGCGGACGGCGCTGGGCCAGTAGTCGGTGACCTCATGGGCCACCTCGAGCCAGACCTCGCCGGCCTCCTTCAAGGTCGCGACCGCCGGCTCCCCGCCGTGCCGCCACCACAGCCCGACCCCGTAGTCGGCGAGGGACTTGGCCAGCAGGATCCGAGAGTCGAGGTCGGACGCGAGTTCACGTCGGACGGTTACGGCCTGCGCGAAGACCTCCACCGCCTGTTCCTCTTCGTGGCGCACCCATAGCAGGTTGCCGAACCGCTCGAGGCTGTCGGCGAGCCTGACTCTGAACCGGGGGTCTCTCTCGGCCAGCCATTGCTTGATCTCGAGCAGCTCGCGAATGGTCTCGATCCGGTACTCGTCGCCTCCGGCGTGCTCGTAGTCGAGGTACTCGAAGCACTCCTCGTATCTGTCGAGGTCCACGTCTCCGATGAGGCGCCGCAGCCGCACCGCCTCGAGCGCGGCCTCCCGAGCGTCGCGCCTCCGGTCCAGGTCGGTCAGGGCGACCGCCAGGTTCTCGAGTTCCCTGATGCTGTCGGCGTAGTCGGCGCGCCTGACCATGCCCAGCTTGCGCCGGAACCTCACCGCGTGCATGAACACGCCCAGGGCCGCCTTGGGGTCGTCGGCGCGCCGCAACGCGATCCCGGCCTCGGACCAGGCCGCGATGCTCTCGCCATAGGCTTCGACGTCGGTGATCCCGGAACTCCAGAGGAGCTCGGCGAGCTGGTTCGCCGCCAGGACCGCGGACTCGAACTGTCCGTTGGCGATCCACAGGTCGCGCAGCCGAGCGAGCGCCGCCAGGTGCCGGGCGCACGAGTCGCCGTCGATCGCGTCGAGCCGTTCGCGCAGCTCCTTGGCCTCGCGGAGGGCTTCGAACCCGGCCTGTTCGAAGCCGAGGAGGATCTGCGCCTCGGCCACGCCTTCGAGCGCGCCCACCAGCTCGCGGTCGTTGCCGGTGTCGCGGAAGTAGCGGATCTGGAGGCTGTGCAGGGCCTTGCTGAGCGAGGCGAGCGCAGCCACGTCGCGGCTGGCGGTGATGTCGGTCCCGGCCACGATCTGCGCCACCCGCTCGTCGTTCGACTCCTGCTCGAGGAGGGTGGTCAGCATCGAGGTCACTCTCGGGTGGTGGCTCTCGGCCACCTCGTTCCTGGCGATGCCGATCAGACGGTTGAGGTTGAGGTCCAGGACTTCGGCGGTCGAGATCGACGGGTCGTCGTCTCCTGCGATGCCGGCCAGGGTGATGCTCAGCGCGTGCTGGAACCGTTCGATGGTGTCCGGGTAGTGGTCGCAGGTGAGGCTCAGCAGGTGCACCAGGCGCGAGTAGTGGGTCGATTCGAGGTCGAGCCGCAGCAGCTGGGTCAGGATGTCGTCGAGGTCGTCGACGCTGACCAGCAGGTGCTCTGAGATCAGGTCCGGCTCGATGGCGGCGGCGCGGCGCGAGCGGCCGTCCTCGGAATCGGGGTAGAGGCGGACGAGCGCGTTCGCCGCTTCCCGCCGGTTGGCGTTCGACTGATCGCTCCACAGCTCGGAGGCCCGGAGCAGGTTGGTGGCCTCCCTGACCGTCGGCAGGGTCATGGTCATGATCGCCACCGCGTGCAGGGCCTGGTCGCATTCGGCGGGGCTGACCTTGTTGGTGGACAGTCCGTCCTGGCCCACCCAGCGCTTGGTCCGTTCGCGGCGCAGCAGGTGGTCGAGGAGCTGTTCGCGCAGTCCGGTCGGTCCGGGTTCGGGCAGCGTCTCGCCTCGGGCGGCCAGGAGGGCGGCGATGTGGACCAGCAGCGGCGAGTCGTACTGGTCGTCGTCGACCTGGTCGAGCAGGTCGGCCGCGTCGGCGCCGTTGCCGCGGCCCCTGGTGAAGCGCTCGAACGCCTCGATGAAGTGGGCCCGGCGGCGGTGCCCGTCGAAGGCGTCGCGGGAGAGGGTCAGGCGCACCGACTCCCCCTCCTCTCGGAGCCGCTTGTGGAGGAACCCGCCGCCTCGGTCGCTGAGCTGGTCGTACCAGCCGCCGGTGGCGCGCGAGACCAGGAGCACGCGGACCGGGCTCTGGAGGAGGTCGCCGAGCCGTTCGAGGTGCTGGAGGAAGTCGATGACTCTGGTGGTGATCGCGGGGCGCTCGACGTAGTCGAAGACGATCAGCAGCGGTTTGCGCGGGAGGAACGAGCCCCAGGGCTTGTCGGCGTCGTCGACGGCGAACCCGGTCGACCACTCCTGGTTCTCCTTCGGGAGACGCTTGCACAGCTCGGCGGCCAGGCGGGTCTTGCCCGATCCGGCCGGCCCGGTGAGCACGCGGATCGACACTCCTCCCCCGCCGTCGTCCTCCTCGCACCATCTCAGGAGCCTCTCCAGTTCCTCTCCGTGGCTTTCGGAGACGAACGGCACTTGGCCGTAGCGCGCGGTGATGAGCTTGAAGTCGGTCTCGACGCCGATCGGCTCGAAGGGGTTCCTGATGAGCGGGTGGTCGGCGGCGATGAGGTGGAGTTCGGGGTCGCCGAGCGCGGCCGCCAGCCGGGGCTGGTCGAGGATGACCTTGGACGGGACGACATCGAGGACGCGGGCGCGTCCGGGGTCGAGTTCAGCGGCGACGCCGAGGAGGCAGCGCTCGCTGAGGACCATGGCGCCGGACAGGCCGGTCCAGCCGGAGTCCTCGACCGGTTCGAAGGTGGGGACGGTGAATTTCATGCGCGGCTGTCCGGCGGCCTCGATGGGGACGACGGTGCCGCCCACGACGGCGGCGGCGTATTCGTCGCCGCGCTGGTCGGATTTGGGGAAGCCGATGCAGCGGGCCGGCTCCTCGCTGTCGAAGCCGGTCAGCTCGCCCCAGATGACGCGCCCCGAGGGGGCGGCCAGTCCGGGGACGCGCAGCAGCGCCACGTCCACTTGGGACCGATCGAGGCCGGGCTCGTCGGGGGCCGGCCAGATCACCTCGGCTTCGGTGAACTCCGCGGCGAGGATCTGGCGGGCGCTGACCCGGTCGGCCCCGACCACGTCGTGGCCGCAGGTGAGGACGAGGTCGTCGTCGACCAGGTAGCCGCTCAGCGTGTGCCGCCGCCTGGTCGCGTGGTTCTCGGTCTTGATCTCGACGACGCGGGGCTCGTGCGCTCCGAGCAGCCGGGAGCCGGTCACGGTGTCTTCCTCGCCGATTCGCGATGCATGCCCATACAACCTATAGAGACACGAGAAGCGGGAACAGATACTCCACTGTCGCGAACCCGACACCCGCCGGTCGCGTCGGCCGGGGTTCCCGGTCGGTTCGGCGGAGGGGTAGTCGATTCGGGCGAAGGATGTCACCCTGGTCGGCATGAGTGATCTGCACTGGATCGACGAGGGCGCCGGCCGTCCCCTGGTGCTGCTGCACGGCGGCTACCTGAGCCGTGAGATGTGGGACGCCCAGGTCTCGGCCCTCTCGTCGCACTACCGCGTCATCGCGCCCGACGCCCGCGGGCACGGGCGGTCGCCGAACGCGACCGGGCCGTTCCGCCACACCGACGACGTCGCCGATCTCATGCGGTACCTGGGGATCGACTCGGCCGTGCTCATCGGCCTGTCAATGGGCGGCGCGACGGCGGTCGACACCGCACTGGAGCATCCGGATCTGGTCGAGGCCCTGGTCGTCAGCGGCGTGGGGACGAGCGAGCCCGCGTTCACCGATCCCTGGACCACCCGGGTCTGGTCCGAGTGGAACGCCGCGTTGGCGGCCGGGGACTTCGAGGCGTGTGTCGAGAAGTTCACCCTGTTCGCGGCCGGGCCCCACCGCTCGCTGGACGAGCTCGACGGCGAGGTCGTCGACCGGCTGCGCCGCATGACCGTCGCCACGATGTCCAAGCACGGCCCGGACGAGCCGAACTGGATGACCCCGGTCCCCGACACCTGGGAGCGGGCCGCGTCCATCGGGGTGCCGGTGCTGGCGATCAACGGGGCGATCGACTCCCCCGACCACATCGGCATGGCCGAGCGCCTGATCGGGACCGTCCGGTCGGGGCGGGTGGTCTCGATCGACGGCACCGCGCACTACCCGAACATGGAGCGGCCGGACCGCTTCAACGGACTGCTCGCCGACTTCTTGGCGAACGTCTAAGCGTCGGGCCTTGGCGCGCGCCTCCCGCGGACTGGCGCCCATCTCGCGTTTGAACGCCGAGCTGAAGGCGAACGGGTCCTTGTAGCCGACCGCCTTCGCCACGGCCGCCACACTGAGATCGGTGTCCGCCAGCAGGTCCTCGGCGATGCGCATCCTCCATTCGGTGAGGTAGCCCAGGGGCGGCTCCCCCATGACCTCGGTGAAGCGCTTGGCGAAATGCGCCCTGGACACGCTGGCCTCGGCGGCGAGCGCGCCGACCGTCCACGTCTCGCGGGGCCGCCGGTGGATCGCCTCGAGCGCGGGACCGACCACCGGGTCGCCCACGCCCCGGTACCAGGACGGCGCCTCCGATCCCCGCAGGTCGAACCAGCAGCTCAACGTGCAGACGAGCCCCCAGTCGAGGACTCGGTCGAGCAGGGCCTGCCCGCCCGGGCGACGCCGGCGGTCCAGCGCGTCCCGCAGGGACTCGAGCCAGAGCACCTCCTCGACCTCCTCGTCGAGTACCAACGCCCGCGGGAGGGTCCGGAGCAGGCGTTCCTGGCGCGAGCCCGCGCCGCGGTAGGAACCGAACGCCGCCGTGCCGCTTCCGGTCAGCTCGAACGCCCCGGGCCCGCGGACCAGCGCGGTGGAGCCGGGGCCGAGCTTGAATTCGGCGCCGTCGACGGCGGCCACCGCGCTCTCTCCCTCGACGAGGGTGAGGATGGTGAGCGCCGCGCCGTCGTCGAAGCGGATCGGCCGGGTCGGCTCCAGGCGCAAGTGGTCGGCGGAGGATCCGGACGCCCGCAGGCCGCCGAGCATGTCACTCAATGGGTCCACGCGAGCTAGCGTAGACGATCACCGAGGAAATCCCGATTCTCGACCATGGTTCGTCCAGAGGATCGCGGCTGTACTTGTGCCATGAACGGATACAACGAAGAAGACCGTCCCGTCGCGCTCGTCGTCCTCGCCCACCACCGCTCGGACTCGCTGACCGCTTCGATGGCGGAGCGCGCTGCGAACCGCCTGGAAGGCGACGGCTACCGCGTCGACCTCCTGAACCTCCACGCCGAGGGCTTCGATCCGCGCAACTCCGTCGCAGACGAGCCCGACTACGGCGACCGGGACAAGACGTACTCGGCCGAGGTGCATCGCCACATTCGCCGCGTGCACGCCGCCGAGGTCATCGTGGTCGTCTTCCCGGTCTGGTGGTTCGGTCTCCCGGCCCTGCTGAAGGGCTGGTTCGACCGAGTGTGGAACTACGGCCTCGCGTACGGCCGCAGCAGGTCCCCGATGGAGGGAAAGCGGATGCTGTGGCTGGCCCTGGCCGGTCTCACCGCGCGGGATCCGAACGCGGACCTGGTGGCCTCGGTCCTGGAAGGGCCGCTGCGTCGCGGCGTCTCGGAGTACTGCGGCATTTCCGAGACCCATGCCGCCGTGCTGTACGACAGCGAGGGGCAGGACCTGTCCGGCGAGGCCCGCGCCGAGCACTTCCGCGGCCTCGTCACCGGAGCGGACGAGGCGGTGGACAAGCTCCTGGCGGGCTGACCGGCCACTGGGCGGCGAGCAGGCTCGCCGCCCAGTCAGGTTCCGCCATAGGGACTTCCGAGTCGAGTTCACTCGAACGGCGGGAACACCCCGACCGGCGTCGAAGCGCTCCCCACTGGAATGACGCCTGGAGGCCATTGCACCGCAGGGCAACCGAGCATCATCCCACAAGGACCGTCGCCATCCGGTCGCAAAACTGACATCCCACGCAACCTTCACATTACTGCGGAGTAACGGTAGCCTACCTATTACATCCTGTAAATATTGATGTTTCCCAATAGGAGACTGCCATGTCCACCCCCCGGAAACGACTGGTCGCGGTGCTCACCTCCGCGGCCCTGATCGCCCTCGCACTGACCACGGCCGCCGGACCGGCCCGGGCCGCGGAGCGCCCTGAGATCGTTCCGCTGCCGGAACACCTCGAGACCATCCGCGCCGCCGAGGCCACCGAACTGTACGGCGACCCCGGCATCCTCCCGCTCGAAGAGCGCAAGTCCTCGCTGATCTCCATGGGAGACAGCCAGATCTCGGGAGAGGGCGTCGGCAACTACGATCCCGACACCCACACCGACGGCAACTGGTGCGACCGCTCCTACGACCAGGCGCTGTTCCGCACCGGCATCGAGAGCGACGTCGAGTACAACATCTCCTGCTCCGGCGCGGCCTCGCAGCACCTCATCGAGGGCAACGGGCAGCAGCAGTGGAACGAACTCAACCAGGGCGACCACCTCGCCATCAAGGCCCGCAACACCGATGTCGATCTGGTGTGGATCATCGTCGGGGCCAACGACGAGGGCGGCATCGAGTTCGGCCCCACCGCCACCCAGTGCGCGACCAACCGCATCCTCTTCCTGGGACCGTGCTGGCCCGACCACACCGACGACTGGGAGGCCCGAGTCGAGGTGAGCCGCCAGGGCGTCGAGACCGCGATCGGCTCGGTCCGGCAGACGATGACCGACGCCGGTTACCTCTCCGCCGACTACGACATGGTCGTCATGTCCTACGCCAGCCCCGGAGGCCCCGACGTCGAGGACAACCCCGACTTCCCCGGCTGGTACCGGGGCGGGTGCCTGCTCTACCTGGCGGACGCCGCTTTCGCCCGCAATAAGGCCGTGCCCCTGTTCGAGCAGGGCATCCGCCAGGCCGCGCTCAACCAGGACGTCCGCTACCTCAACGCGCAGCGCCTGTTCGACGGCCACGGCGTCTGCGAGGAGGAGCCCTGGGCCCGCGGGGTCTACACCGAGGTCGGGCTGCTCCCCTCCGAGCACGCCTTCCGGCAGTCGCTGCACCCCAACTACCTCGGGCACGGCGCTTTCGCGCAATGCATCACGCAGTTCTATGAGCGTCCCGAGTGGGACACCTCCACCTGCGTCGATCCCGCCAGTACGGGTGGTGCCGTGCTCTATGAGGGACTGTTCGAGTTCAAGGACGTCAAGAACACCGACAGCGGCCTGTGCACGGACGCCGAGGGATACGACTCCAGGAACGGCACCGCCCTGCTGTCGGCCGAGTGCAACGGAGGCCGCAACCAGGGCTTCTGGTACGACGAACAGCGGCGGTCACTGCACGTGGAGCTCACGCACGACCGCTGCGTGGACGTGGAAACGGGCAGCATGGAGGCGGGAACAGCGCTGCTGCTGTGGGACTGCCACGGCGGCCTCAACCAGGAGTTCGTCCTGACCGACACCGGAATCCATCCGGCCGGCCACTCGGACCTGTGCCTCGGCTTCGACGGTACCGGTGCCGAGGCGCCCCTGATCCTGACCGAGTGCGGGACCGCCGCGAGCGGGTTCGAACTGGCCGCTCGCGACTACGACGACCCGGCCGGATACGGCTACGACGACTGGATCGGGGCGAGCGTCTACTGACGCCCGCCCGCGCCGACCCGGTGCGCCGCCGAACGGCCCCGGGCACGATAGAAGCCGCTGCCCTTCAATCCGAAGGTCAGCGGCTTCGTGTCTTCAGAGACAGGACTTACAGAGCGCGCAGGTTAGCGGCCTGCGGACCCTTGTTGCCCTGCTCGACGTCGAATTCCACCCGCTGGTTCTCCTCGAGCGACCTGTATCCGTTGCCGGAGATCGCGGAGAAGTGAACGAAGATGTCCGGTCCGTTGTCCTCCGGAGCGATGAAGCCGAAGCCCTTCTCCGAGTTGAACCACTTGACGGTGCCTTGCGCCATTACAAAATATCCTTGCGAAGTTGATTCTCAGGCCAGCGGTGGTGTCCCCCAGGTGTTGCCCCTGGAAGCTCCGTTCCGCCGTACGGCCCGATACTGCCGCCATCTCTGGCGCTAAGCCGCCCCGACTCTTATCGAATCGAGGTGACCATAGAACCTTACAGCATTTCCGACGCCCGGCGTCCGACGCGGTCGGTTTCTCCGCACTGATCTTCGCCACAACGGCCGATTTTCCGCGGACGCCAGGGCCCGCTAGGCGTTATTGCAGGTCAGTGAGGAGGTCGTCGAGGGCCTTGCTGAGGGCGTCGGCGTTGGCCGGGCCGAACCAGGTGGTGCGGATGCGCTCGTTGTTGCCCTTCGGGGTCTCGTGGTCGGCGGCGAGACGGCTCAGCGAACGGGTCTCGTCGCCCAGGGCGCGGCCGACGCCTTGGAAGAGACCGCGGACGTAGCGGTCGGCGTCGCCGGGGTCGATGCCCTGGTCGACCGCCCACGACGTGAGCGCCGCGAGGTATGCGTAGTGGGTGGTCAGCGTCCCCGTCAGTGCGGAGAAGACGTTGAAGGCGGACTCATCGGCGACCGGGAGCACCCCGCCCAGTCGCTCGAAGAACGCGTCCGCCACCGGGTGGGAGGGACACGTCACCGTGACCGATCGGCGTTCACGGACTGACGGGAGGGGGATGGCCCGCACCAGCGCGGCATCGGTCGCCAGGATCCGGCGCAATTCATCGTTGCCGACTCCGGCCATCGCGTTGACCACCGTCTTGTCGCCGTCCACGCTCAGGCCGCCGAGCGCTTCGTGCCGGTCCTGGCGGCGCACAGCGATGACGACCAGCTCGGACCGGTCGACCACCGCCTGGTTGTCAGCGCAGACCCGCACGCTCTCGTAGCGGGACGACAGCTCCTCGCCCGCGCGGACGCCCCGAGGGGAAAGGAATACCGCCGGCGTCGCATCGACGCCCTCGCAAACGCCCTCGACGAGGGCCCGGCCGAGCTCCCCCACCCCGATGATGCCTATGCGTTCCACAGCGAATACCTCCATTGCCAGTAGTGCAGTCGCCCCAGAGTAAGCCGAGAGCACCTCAAAGAAGCCAAAGCCTCATAATGGCGCTGTCACCACGACGGCACAATCCGGAGGCCGCATTTCATGAACCGTGCATCCAGTGATGTGGAAGCGTTCGAAGCACGCGCGGCCGACGCCGACCTGGACGATCTGCGCGCGCGGCTGGCCGCGGCACGACTGCCGGAGCGCGAGACGGTCTACCGGGCCGCGCCCGACCCTCGCCGCTGGGACCAAGGCGTTCCCCTCGCCGACCTGGTCGATCTCGTGGACTACTGGCGTACCGGCTACGACTGGCGGTCGTTCGAGGGGCGCCTCGACCGGATCGGGCAGTTCCGCACGGTCATCGACGGCCTGGGAATCCACTTTCTGCATCGCCGGTCCTCGCGCGCGGACGCCGCTCCGCTGATCTTGACGCACGGTTGGCCGGGCAGTATCGCCGAGTTCACCCATGTCATCGACGAGCTGGCCGATCCGAGCGACACCGCCACTCCGGCATTCCACGTGGTGGTTCCGTCGCTCCCGGGCTTCGGTCACAGCGACAAGCCGGCCGCCACCGGGTGGGGAACCGGGAGGATCGCCGCCGCCTGGGTGGAACTGATGGGAAGACTCGGCTACAGCAGGTTTCTGGCCCACGGCGGCGACTGGGGAGGCGTGATCACCACGGTTCTCGGCGGCAGGTTCCCGGAGCGGGTGCTCGGCATCCACTCAACGCTGGCGCAGGCACCGCCCGGGTTGACGGCAGACGGGTTGACGCCGGATGAGCGCAGATGGACCGAGGAGACCCGCCGTTTCTGGCAGCACCGCGCGGCGTACGCGAAGCAGCAGGCGACCCGGCCCCAGACCATCGGCTACTCGCTGGTCGACTCGCCGGTGGGCCTTCTCGCCTGGATCCTCGACAAGTTCTCCGAGTGGACGGACACCGAAGACAGTCCGTTCGAGACGATTTCCAGAGACAGGATTCTCGACGACGTCACCCTGTACTGGCTGACTCGGACCGGCGCATCGGCGGCCCGCATCTACTACGAGAGTCACGGCGGTGTGAACGCGCTCGACTCCGGGCTTCGGGTCGACGTCCCGTCGGCGATCAGTGTGTATCCCCGCGACATCGAGAAGTGTCCGCGCGCCTGGGCGCAAGAGCGCTATCGGCGGATCGTCCGATGGAGGACGCCCGAGACCGGAGGACACTTCCCCTCGCTGGAGGTTCCCGAGTCGTTCGTCAAGGACCTGCAAGAAGGTCTCGCGGCAGTGATGGCCGCCGCTCGGTAGTCTCCCCGCAGGCCCTCGCCCACCGGTCGCTCAACCGGACCGGATCGCGTCAATGGCGGTGTCGAAGTAGGTGCTCAACGGCCTGTCGCCTCCGTTGCGGGTCCACGTCTCGCCGGCGAGGCGACGGCTTCCTTCTCAACGTCGCGAGTATGGCCGCCGACGCGGTCGTGGCCACGGCCCTGGCCGCCCGCGCCAGAAGATCTCAACGGGTTCTCCGCGGTCTTGAAGGTGCCGCCCGGGCCGCCCTTCCCCGAGCCGATCCACGGCGACAAGGTGTGTGCAGTGGTGTGGTACTACAGCGGCGACCTGGAGCGGAACGACCTGGAGGAGGTCCTGTCCGTGGTGAACGATCCGGCCCCGCCGGCGTTCCACTTCACCGCGCCCATGCCGTACCCCGCGCCGCAGAGCATGTTCGACGAGGAGATTCCCAAGGGACTCCAGTGGTACTGGCGCGGCGACTTCTTCGAGACTATCTCCGGCGCCGCGATCGAGGTGCACGAGCGGTACGGCCGCGGCCTCCCCAACGACCTGTCGGCCATGCACCTGTACCCCGTGGACGGGGCCGCGCACCGGGTCGGCGCGGACGAGACGGCCTAGGCGTACAGGGACGCCAAGTGGTCGGGGGTGGTCGGCGGCATCGATCCCGAGCCCGCCAACGCCGACATGATCCGCCAATGGTGCGTCGACTACTGGACCGACCTGCATCCGCATTCCATGGGCGGCTCCTACGTCAACTTCATCGGCGCCCAGGAGGGCCCGAACGCGTCAAGTCCACCTACAGGGGCCACTTCGACCGCCTCGCCGAGATCAAGCGCACCTACGACCCGGACAACTTCTTCCACGCCAACCAGAACATCCCACCAGCAGCCGCCTGAAGAAGGAACCGGACAGGACGAACTGGCGCAGGCCGCGCGCAACCACCGATGGCAACTGCGGCCGCTCATCTCGACCTGTCGGGCGGTATTCCCCGTGTGAAGCCCGACCGGAGCGACGACCGTCTCGGATCGCTATCATTCCGAGCAATGCTCCGATGTAGCGCAGAGGCCGTCGCGCCTCCATGGCATGGAGGAGGACGCCGGTTCGAATCCGGCCACCGGAGCAGGACCCGTGGCCTGTAGCGCAGAGGCCGTCGCGCCGATACCGCATATCGGAGGACGTCGGTTCGAATCCGACCAGGTCACGGCATTCACGGTATGGGACGGGTGGCATGGACGAGCCGACAGACGCGGAGTTGGAGGCGTTCGACGCGGTGGTCGCCAAGTTGCGTTCGCTGCCGGCCGATGACCGGACCAGGCTTCGTGCCGAACAGGTCGCCGCCTCATTCGTGCGGGACGGCCGACGACGGCGCAAGAAGTCGCGTGCGCAGCAGGATGCGGCCACGGACGGGGACACACTTGCCTCCACCGCCACCGGAAATCTGGAGCGACGGCCCGACGCTCCCCTGGCCGCGCCGGGGCGTCCGGGAACGCTGGCGCGGCCACGCCGATGTTATATCTGCAAGCGCAGCTACCGCCGAGTCGACGGTTTCTACCACCAGCTCTGCCCACCCTGTGCGTCCGAGAACTCGATACGCCGGCAGGCCGGCACCGACCTGACAGGGCGCAGCGTCCTGCTGACCGGCGGCCGCGTCAAGATCGGCTTCGAGTTGGCGCTGATGATGCTCCGCGACGGGGCTGAAGTCACCGTCACTACCAGGTTCCCGAACGATGCGGTTCGCAGATTCCATAGCGTTCCGGGCAGCGAGGAGTGGTCGGATCGTCTGGAGATCGTCGGGATAGACCTGCGTGATCCCCGCCAGGTCCTCGGCTTGTGCGATCGCCTGCTGACGCGGGGCCGACCGCTGGACATATTGGTCAACAACGCCGCACAGACCCTGCGGCGCCCCGCCGAGTGCTACCAGGCACTGATCAAGAACGAGCTCGCCGCGCTCCCCGCGCGCAACGTGTGGAGCGCACCCGGTTACCGGACCCCGGAAGTCAGCGTCCTGCCCGCCGCGGCGCTCGATCTGGTCGCATCCGACGTCGACGCCGCCGGACTGCTGCCCGACGACTCGACGGCGAACTCCTGGTCTGCGCGACTCGGTGCCCTCGATCCGGCTGAAATCCTCGAAACCTACCTGGTCAACGCATTCACTCCCACGCTGCTGTGCGATAGGCTCCTGCCGCTCTTGACCGCGTCTTCCCACTCCCGGCGCTACATCGTCAACGTCACCGCCGTCGAAGGCCGGTTCGCGGTGCGCAACAAGACCGCGCGCCACCCGCAGACCAACATGCCCAAGGCAGCGCTCAACATGCTCACCCGCACCAGCGGACCAAGTCTCGTCGAACAAGGCGTTTACATGTGCGCGGTCGACACCGGATGGATCACCGACGAGAATCCGGCTCCGAAGCGAGAGCGGATGGCGGCAAACGGATTCCGCACCCCACTGGACATCGTAGACGGGGCGGCACGCGTCTACGACCCCATCGTGCGAGGCGAGGCGGGCTCGCCTGTGGCGGGTGTGCTCCTCAAGGACTACAGAGAGGTCGACTGGTGACGGACGCACCCACAGAAACGTTCGCCGGGATCGGCCCTGTCGCTCCCCGCGCGGCAGTCGAACTCGGTGACTTGATCAGGTGGCTCGAATCTGGCGATCCCGCTGCGCGGCGGCTGGATTTCACCGCCGGCACCGCAATGCCAGACGGCCGTCTCGACCTGTGCAAACAGGCGCTCGGGCCCAACGGGGCAGCCCGTGTCACAGAGGCGCTTCGGCCGAGGCAGGTACGGCACCTGCTGCTCGGCACGAACGGACTGGGCGATCTCGGCGCCGACGCGGTCTCGGAGCGGGCGTCGTCTGCGGAACTCGAGACGCTATATCTGGGTTGCAACGGCATCACGGCGGCGGGAGCCTGCCGCCTTGCGGACAACCTTCTGGCCTCCCCTCAAGTCCTGTCCGGGTTGTGGGTCAAACGGAACCCGATCGGGCCGGCCGGCGCCGAAGCAGTGACCGGCATTGTGTCCCGCCTTGAGCGCCTTCGAACGCTCGATCTCGTGCAGACTGGAATCGACGCTGAGGCCGCGGGTGTGCTCGTACCGACTCTGCTTGCCGCCTCGGATCGAGGGCAGGGCGTTGAGCGCCTCTATGTCAGCGGAAATCGGCTCGGGACGAAAGGCGCCGCCGCCTTGGCCCCCTTGGTCGCGAACGGAGCCGTATCGGAGCTGTACGTTTCCGCCGCAGGGCTGGGTGATCGCGGCGCGGAAGAATTCGGACGCGCGCTCAAGGCGGCGCCGTACGGCAGACTCAAGAGGCTATCGCTCGCCAGCAACGGGATCGGCCCAGAGGCGAGCGCGCGAGTTATCATTGCGGGAGTCGCCAATGGAGTCGAAGTGCTGGACCTCGGCCGAGTAAAGGCGGCCAATGCACTCTCGGCCGCTGACAACCGCATCGACGAGTCGGCCGCCGAATCGATCGGCAGGGCGCTCTCGAAAGCGCCACATCACATGACGCACCTCGCCTTGGCGAACACCGGCATGCGCAGCCGCGAGGCGCAACGCCTCTTGGACTTCGCCGTGCACGCGCAAACGCCTACGCGCTACTTGCTCGGCAAGGGCATCGCGGCGAGCATTCGCACCCGACTCAACTCGCCTTGCGAACACCTGCCGCTCCGGCCTACCCCGAGTGCCGACGCCAAGGCCATCACCAGTCTCCACCGCAGCGCGGCCGGCGGAAGCCGTTCACCGCTGCCGAGATGAGCGCTATTCACTCGAGCGGGCCCGCTCCCGGTGGGCGCGGACCTTGGCGATGCTGCCACATGAACGGCCGTCGGGCCCGCCCGCGGTCATCAGGCACCAGCGTTTGCTGGCGTTGCGGCTGTGGTCGTAGAAGATCCAGCGGCAGTCCGGACAGGCTTTGAGCCGATTCCAGCGTGCGGCCGCGACAGCCTCCAGCACCGCGCAGACCAGATCCCCGGCAAGGCCGGAGCTGTGAGTGAAGTGCAGTCCGTTCTCCCCCACCTTCGGCTGAATCGCCAGTCGCTCGATCCAGGGGTTCACGATCTCCGCGGTGTCGGTGGACCGTTCGACCGCCGACCGTAGATCGTCTCGAAGCGCCTTGAGCCGACTCCGTTGCGATCGCGACGCTCCCGATCGTTCGACGTACTCGTCGAAGTGGTCCTCAGGTTCCCGGGTGTCGTTGGGGATCAACCAGGTATTGAGCAGGCCGCGAACCGCCTCGAGGCCATCCGGGGCCTCCTGACCACTAGAACTGTTAACCACCGAACAATCATACCGGTATACAAGCCATCCGACTCGTGCTAACCTATGAAAATGATAGCTGGTTATCACTTGGCTGAGCTCCACGCTGCGGGTCCGCACCCGGGCCTCGGGTCCGGACTCTCGCTCTTCGGCCAGTTCATAGGGAGTTGGGACCTGCGCGTCCGCTTCTTCAACGAGGAAGGCGACGTCTCCTTTGACGAACCGGGGACCTGGTCGTTCGGCTGGATTCTCGACGGACGGGCAGTCCAAGACCTCCTCACCTACCCGAATGCGGGGAGCGCGCGACCGGGCGAACGGGGCATCGGCACGTCTATACGGCTATACGACGCCGCAACCGGCACCTGGAGCGTCTACTGGCTCGGTGCGACTTCGAACACCCGGATCACCCTGACCGCCAAGGCGACCGACGATGGCATACGACTGGACGGCCCCGACGTCGACGGCAGCCCACTGCGCTGGACCTTCACCGACATCACCCCCGGCAGCTTCCAGTGGCAGGGTCGAATCCAAGATGCCGACGGCTCCTGGCGTCTGGAACAGGACATGCTCGCGCACCGCCGCAAGGACCGCGGATGAGCCGCCGAGTCATGTGGACCGCCCTGCAGTGGCCCGGCTCCGAGCACCTCGACCAGTGCGTCGCCGCCGACGCGATCATCGCCGACGGGCTCGTCATCGCGACCTCCGAGGGCGTGCCGATCCGGCTGGCCTATCGAATCGAATGCGACCCGCAATGGCGCAACACCCAACTCGAAACCGGTTACCGATACGAGCCCGCAGGCTTCCGCGCCGATCTAGAGGCAAGCAGCGACGGCCTCGTCACCGACTACCCAGACCTATGGACCATTGACTTAAGCCATTGTGAACAGTGTGATCGTTTCGCACCTGACGCTCCCCCAATTAGGGCCATCGCGGCCGGTGGTTCCCATGGAGATGACCGGCCCTGCGCTGTTCACAGGAGAACAACATCGGTTCAGCCGCTGCGGTTCGATTCGACGGTGGTTCACCGAGGTCTCGGGCGGCGCCGTCCTCGCATCGCTCCACGCTCATCAGGGCGCCCAGGCGGTCCCTGGCCTCGACCAGGTTACGGCCTCGACCGGCCATAGCTCCACTGGATCGTCCGGAGAGACGTTCAGGATTCGAAATCGAAGTGCCATCGCTCATCCCCTTGCGAACTGCTCGGCAAGTTCCGCACAGGCGGCGACCGCGTTCGACCAGTCGGTCCACCGCACGCTGAGGTTGCGATAGGCTCCGATCTCGGCGGTGACCTCGAAGTCCGCCGGAGGCGGTTCGCTGAGCTGGCGGATCAACTGCGACCGGACCCCTTCCTCCTCGCTGAGATGGTCGGCGTAGAACTCATCGATGCCACTCAGGACCGCTGCCGCGCGCTCGATGCCGTAACGCGCGCTCAAGGCCGCCACGTCGAGATGATCCCGAGTCTGGTTCCGCCGCACGATCAGGAACGCCTTCACCCGCAAGGTCTCAGCGGGTGTGGGCACCCGAAGCACCCGGCCACTGCCCAACTCGATCTCGGCGGTCTCCAACGGCCGCCGGCGTATCAGTTGCCGCACGCCAGTCTCGATGTCACTGAGTCTGCCGAAGATGATCTTGCCCGGACGCACCCGATTGGTGACCCACTCTCCCTCGGACTCCAACGCCTCGAGCGCGACATCGAACCGATCTCGGAGGTCAGCCACCACACGGTCGTGATCATACGAATCTCGATGCCCGGCATACAACGCCGCGGCCGAGCCACCCACCAGGACCGCATCCGGAACCAGCTCCTGAAGCCGCTCTGAACCCGCCACCGCAGGTCATGTCCCTGGTTCCGCGCCTAGCGGCCCCATTGGCGGCCCCAGCGGCAAAACCGGCGGTAGCTGGTCCGGCGGTGACTCGTCTCGACGACTCTCATACGGCAGTCGTGGCGGGCCCCACACGCCCATGGCAGCTTTACGACCGGCTGACCTCGGAGGACATCGACACGATCGTCCGCGCCTACGCCGCCGGAGCCATCCAGAAGGACCTGGCGGCCAAGTTCAACATCAGCGTCGGCAGCATCCGGCGAATCCTCCGCGAACACGGCTACGGACGTCAGGGCGGTCGGCCGGGTCTCGATACAGTACGGAGGTGAGCAGACGCAAACGGAACCAGCGAAGGATCGAGCGGCTCGAGGAGCGCAGCGAAGCCCGCCAGGTGATGGCCGCGTTCGAATCGATGCTCGGCGAGCTCGTCCCGACGATGATCGACATGGGCGATCATCTGACGCAGACTGATGACCCCTTCGAGGCCGAATGCGTCGGCGGCGGCACGTTGCTGCCACTGCTGGCGACCGACATGTTCGCCAAGGCCGGCGTCGCGAGGCGGTTGGCCGAGGCCCTGGCCGCCGAGGGCGGCCCGGCCGCGCTGGCGGTCCTGCGTCTCATGACCGAACTCGATACGGACTGGCGGGTGTCGTTCGCCGCTGAACTGGCCGACGGCGTGGCCGCGGCCGGTGCGAGCGAGCCGCCGTGGGTGGGGTCGTTGCGCGCCCCGGTGGAGGCGGTCGAGTTCCTGCGGTATACGGCCGCTGAGGAGCCGTCGCTGGCGATGGTCCTGGCCGGCTTCCGCCGCGAGGGGGAGGTCCACGGGTTCAGCGTCGGCGTCGATCTCGCCGATTGCGGCGCGGCCGACCTGGTCGAGCCGATCTCCGCTGCGGACTATGACGAGGTCCTCACCATGGTTGAAGCCCAGTTCTCCACTGGAGCTTCGGGATGGGCGATGGAACGGCTCGACCACGAAGAGGCCGGGCGGTTCCTGACCGGGGCGCTCCAGGCCGCGCTCGAGCATTTCGCCGAGGATGACGAGGAACCCGATCTGATCGACCCGGACGAGGAGTCCGACGAGGACGGGCCGCTGGAGAAGGAGCAGATCATCGGGCTGGGAGCCCTGCTGTCGATGCGGCTGCGCGCCGCCGGATTGCAGGGCCCGGCTCTCGGCCACGGTGAGCACGTCCCGGCTCACCTGCGCGAACAATTGGCCCCTGCACAGCCGTCGATCGCGCAGATGATGCGGATGCTTAGCGGCGAGCCCGGGACGACACCGCTGCCGCCCCAGGCGAACCGGACCGGACCCGCCGAGGTCTACCGCCTGCGGGTGGACATCAAGGGCGCCAAGCCACCGATCTGGCGGCGCCTGGAAGCACTCGGCGACACGACGCTGGGCGGGCTGGACGACATCCTGCAGATCGCGTTCGATTGGGACGGCTGGCATCTGCACCGGTTCGACACCGCCTACGGCGACTTCGGCGACTCTACTCAGGAGCCCTCGTTCGGCGACGAGTTCCAGGTGACGATCGAGCAGGTCCTCCACGCCAAGGGCGATAAGCTGACGTACACCTACGACTTCGGCGACGGCTGGGAGCACACGGTCAAGGTCGAACACGTCGGCCCGCCCGAGCCGGGCACGGATTATCCGCGCTGTATCAAAGCCCAACTTGCAGCGCCTCCGGAGGACTGCGGCGGGATCTGGCGCTACCAGTGGCTGCGCGAATCCCTCGCCGACACCGCTCACCCCGACCACGCCCTGGCCGTGGAGTTCGTCGGGGAGCACGACCGCGCCTACTACCTGCCCGAAGCGCCCGACGCGGCCGAGCTCGACCGCAGACTCCGGGCCGACGACGGCACGGAGCAATGACCAGCGCCGCCCGTCACTAGTCGGCGTCTCCCTGGTCGGCGGCCACGACGACCCCGAAGTCTGGAAAGCGCGGAGTGCTCGACGAAGGTCATGCGCGAACAGCTCCTGGCCCGATTTTCGATCACTTGGGGGCCGACCCCCATCGCCACGTCGAAACGGACCAAACCCGGCAGGATTACCTGCCGGGTTTGGCTAAGAAGATCTGTGCGCGAGGGGGGACTTGAACCCCCACGTCCATTAGTAGGACACTAGCACCTCAAGCTAGCGCGTCTGCCATTCCGCCACTCGCGCGGGCACACACAGAGTCTATCTGGAGTTTGTTTTGCCTGCCAGTGGGGTATTTAGGCCTCCCCGGCACGCGAGATGAAACTTTACACGACCTCTGGGGTGGACGCGCAAGGGGGTTCGCGGTCGGGGGGTGGTGTGCGCGGCGGCTAGGCTGGGGGCATGACCGTGACCGCGCCTCGACTCCCTGACGCGGCGCTGGCACATTGGGACCTCGGTCAGATCTACCGGATGCAGCGGGTCCAGACCGGGTTGATGAACCGGAGTTGGCGGGTCGACGCGTCCTCCGGGTCGTATCTGCTCAAGCTGTTCCGGGATGTCACCGGCTCCGAGTTGCAGTTCCAGTTCCACGTGTTGCAGACCTTGGGCGCGTCAGGGGTGCCGGTGGTCCTGCCCACTCCGAGTCGGGCGGGGATGTCGACGATTCTGCTGGAGGGCGAGGAGTTCGGGGTCTTCCCGTGGGTCGGCGGGCGGCACCGGTCGGGCCTGTCGATGTCTCGGGAGGCATGCAGGGAGCTGGGTTCAGTCGTCGGGAGACTGCACCGCACGCTGCATTCCGCCATTCCGGCCGACCGGCCTCCCAAACCGGAGAACCCGCCCACCACCGACGCGGCGCTCGGCAAGGTCGACCGCCTGTTGGAGCTGGTCGCGGCCGGGCGCGGGGACAAGACCGGGTTCGAGGCCACCGCCGAGCAGACCCTGCGGTTGAAGCGGGGACTGCTGGTCAGGCTCGGGGACCGGCGCCCCCCGGATCTGGCGCCGCAGTTCGTGGGATACACGCACGGAGACCTGCACCCGCACAACGTGCTGCACGGCCCCGACGACCGGGTTTCGGCCGTCCTGGACTGGGACCGGTTGACCGTGGCTTCTTATGCGCGGGAGATGGCCCGCGCCGCGGTGTTCTATTTCACGTACGGTGACGAGCGCGGGCTGGACACCGAGCGCATCCGGGCCTTCGCCGGCGGCTACCGGTCGGCGTTCGACGTCGGGGAGCCCGAGATCGGGCTCGCGACGCACCAGCTGTGGTGGGACCGGCTGACCGACAACTGGGTCATCGAGTGGCACTACGTGCGGCACAACTCGGCCTGCGACCACCTGCTGCCGGGCCAGACCGGGCTGGTGAAATGGTGGACCATCCACTACTCGCAGGTCGAACAGGCACTCATGGGCCGCTAGTCATTCAAAGTGACATCCGGGTGCGGTCTCTGCGAGAATGGCTCCCATGAGCGAACTTCCCCTCCTCCACCTCCAGGGCAGCCCCTATCGCCAAGGGGTCCAGCACGGTCGGCGGCTCCGGCGGCAGATCGAGACCAACATCGAGGTGTACCGGTCGCGGATGCTGACCTCGGGGCTCAAGGAGAACGAGCTCACCGAGCGAGCACAGCGCTTCCTGGGGCTGTTCACCCGCGAGGACGCCGGGTACCGGGCGATCATGGACGGGATCGCCGAGGGCTCGGGGCAGCAGATCCTCGACATCGCCCTGCTGAACGCCCGGTATGAGCTGCTTTACAGCGCCTGGAGCGAGTTCGGCAAGCCCACCGCCGAGTCGATCCGCGGGGAGTGCACGTCCTTCGGCGGCCCCGACGGGGTCTTCGTCGATGGGGGAACTCATATCGGGCAGAACTGGGACTGGTTCACCGGTGTCGAGGGCGCACTCGTCCAGTGGAAGGCCGGGGAGACCACGGTGCTCGGCTTCACCGAGGCCGGGGTCGCGGGGGCCAAGATCGGGATCAACAGCGCCGGGCTCGGCCTGTGCATCAACGGGTTGGGCGCCAGCGTCGACGACTGGAGGATCGACTCGGTGCCGCTGCACCTGCGCACCTGGCGGGTCCTCCAGTCCACCGACCTCCAGCAGGCGATCGGGCACGCGCTGGCGCCGCGTCCGGCCTGCTCGGCCAACTTCTTCGTCGGCAGCGCCGCCGACGGGGTCGCCACCGTCGAGACCTCCCCGGTCGGCTCGCGCGTGATCTACCAGACCGGGCAGGGGCCGCTGGTCCACGCCAACCACTTCCGCGACCCCGAGGCGCTCGGGGTGTTCGAGAGCTGGCTCCAGAGCGGCCGGGTCTCCACGTTTCACCGCTGCGAGCGCATGGAGACGCTGCTGGCCAAGGAGGCCCCGGTGTCGGTCGAGCGGCTGCACGCGGCCATGCGCGACCACGACGGCGGACCGATCGCGATCTGCCGCCACCCGGTCGAGTCCGACCCCGAGGAGCTGCGGACGCATACCGCGCTGGCGGTCCACCTGGAGTTGGACTCGCAGCGGTTCAGCTACACGTGGGGCCCGCCGTGCGAGTCGGAGTTTTCCACCGTCGCGCTGTGACGGGGCGCCGGCTGCGCCAGTTCCCAGCAGGCGACCGCGGTCGCCGCGGCGACGTTGAGCGAGTCGACCCCGGCGTGCATCGGGATCACGACCGTGCGGTCGCAGGCCGCGAGCGCGGCCGGAGTGAGGCCCGGGCCCTCCGCGCCGAACATCAGGGCCGGGCGGGCCCTCTCGGCGGCCGCCACTTCGCCGATGTCGATCGCCCCTGAGGAGGGGCTGAGGCCGATGAGGGTGTATCCGGCGTCGCCGATCTGCTTGAGCCCGTCGGGCCAGGGGTCGAGGTAGGCGTACGGGAGGGCGAACACCTCGCCCATGCTGACGCGGACGCTGCGCCGGTAGAGCGGGTCGGCGCTGTCCGGGGACAGCAGGACGCCGCCGAAGCCTAGCCCGGCCGCCACGCGGAAGATCGCGCCGATGTTGGTGTGGTTGTTGATGCCTTCGAGGACCATCAGGCGATTGGAGGCGGCCAGAACCTCGGCGGGCGCGGGCAGGGGCTTGCGGTGGAACGACGCGAGCGCGCCGCGGTGGACGTGGAAGCCGGTGACGGCTTCGAGCACTTCGGGCCCGGCCGCGTAGCAGGGCGCCCCGTCGGCCAGGTGGGCGAGCTGGTCGGCTCGTTTGGCGTCGATGAGCATCGAGCGCATGCGGTACCCGGCGCGCAGGGCCCTGGTCACGACCTGGTGGCCTTCGGCGATGAACAGGCCGTGGGGCTGCTCGAAGCGGGTGCGCAGAGCCAGGTCGGTCAGGGCGCGGTAGTCCCCCAGGCGTTCGTCGTCGGGGTCGTCGATGGCGGTGACTTCGTCGGACACTCCTCGATTGTGCCCGACGCGCGGCGGGTGGCCCGGGGACGCCGTCCCCGGGCCACCCTTCACCGTGTCACTCCGAAGGCGGGAGCTCGGCGGTCCCGGACTTCTTCTTCTGCTGGGTGGTCTCGCTGAGCTTCTGGACTTCGCGGGCGGCCTTCTGGGCCTCCTCCAGGGCCTTGGCGGCCGCGTCGTCCAGTTGGAGGGCGCTGGTGTCGACCTCGACCTCCTCGTCCTCCTGCTGGGGGACGCCGACTCCACCGCCGAAGGCGTTGCCGAAGCTGCCGAGGGCGCGGGTGAGCTCGGCGGGGATGACCCACACCTTGTTCGCGTCGCCCTGGGCGATCTCGGGGAGCTTCTGGAGGTACTGGTAGGCCAGCAGCCGCTCGGTGGGCTTGGCGTTGTGGATGGCCGCGAACACGGTCTGGATGGCCTTGGCCTGGCCGTCGGCGCGCAGCACCTCGGCGTCGCGCTCACCCTTGGCGCGCAGGATCTGGGACTGCTGCTCGCCCTCGGCCTGCAGGATCTCGGAGCGCTTGGTGCCCTCGGCCTGGAGGATGACGGCGCGGCGGTCGCGCTCGGCGCGCATCTGCTTCTCCATCGCGTCGCGGATGCTCGGCGGCGGTTCGATGGCGCGCAGTTCGACGCGGGTGACCTTGAGGCCCCACTTGTCGGTGGCCTTGTCGAGTTCGGCGGCCAGCCGGGAGTTGATCTCCTCGCGGCTGGTGAGGGTCTTCTCCAGGTCCATCGCGCCGACGACGTTGCGCAGGGTCGTGGTGGTCAGCTGCTCGACGCCAGCGAGGTAGTCGTCGATGTTGTAGACCGCGGAGGTCGGCTGCGTGATGATGTAGTAGAGGACGGTGTCGATGTGGACCATCAGGTTGTCCTCGGTGATGACCGGCTGCGGCGGGAAGTTGACCACCCGTTCGCGAAGGTCGACCTTGGCCCGGACGGAGTCCACGAAGGGCACCAGGAGACGGGGCCCGGGCTCGAGGGTGCGCCGGTACCGGCCGAGGCGCTCGATGATGTAGTTCCACTGTTGAGGGACGATTCGGATCGACCGTGCGAGCACGATGATCACGAATACCGCGATGATGAGTAGGAGAATTCCGATCGGTTCCATTAGCTCTGCTTCCAAACGATGACGGTGGCTCCTTTGATTTCTACCACTGTCGCGTGATCACCGGGTTCCAGCACCTGGTCGGGCTCCAGTGGGTAGGCGGTCCAGTTGTCGCCGGCGATCTCGACCAGTCCCCCGCTGTCGTCGATCTTCTCCAGCACGAGCGCTTCGGAGCCCTCGATGGCTTTGGTTCCGATCGGGTGGGACGGCGAGCTCGAGTCCGTGGAGAGGACCTGCTTGAGGAAGGGTCGCAGGCCCCACAGGGCGGCGAGGGATCCTCCGCCGAGGGCGATGACCTGGACCCAGAGGGGCAGGCCGAGGGCGGCCGCGACGGCGGCGAGGGCCGCGCCGCCGGCGACCATGGCGAGCACGAGGGTCCCGGTGAACAGCTCCGCGACGCCGAGGATCACGGCGACGATGATCCAAATGAACGTTTCCACATTCACAAGCATGTCACGATTCACAGATGCGGGCCCGAGCCGGTGGGCTCGGGCCCGCATTTCAGCGTGCGCGGTTCTTGTCTGGGGCCGGCGGGCGGCGCGCCGGGCAGCACCCTTCGACCAGCGGGTCCCATGCCGGGAGCTTGCCCAGGCGCTTGACCGGGGCTCCGGAGACTCGCTCGGCGACCAGGTCGCGGAACATGCCGACCAGGTCGGCCCCGATCTCGGGGGTTCCGGCCCGCAGGTACCGCAGGCCGAGGCCGGAGGCGGTCTCGGCGGCCTCGTTGTCGAGGTCCCAGAGCACCTCGATGTGGTCGGAGAGGAACCCGACGGGGCTGACCACGACGGTGTCGACTCCTTCGGAGGCGAGCACCTTCAGGTGGTCGTTGATGTCCGGTTCGAGCCAGGGCATGGCCGGCGGGCCCGAGCGGGACTGCCAGACCACGTCGTGGGGCCCGTCCCAGCCGGCGTGCTCGGTCACGAGCGCGGCGGCCTCGGCGACCTGGTCGGAGTAGCGGGCGCCTTCGGGGCCGGAGCACTCCTCCATCGAGGCGGGGATGGAGTGGGCGGTGAAGACCACTCGGGTGTTCGAGGTGTCCTCGATCTGGTCGAGGGAGGCCCGCAGCTGGGCGGCGAAGCCGCCGATGAAGCCGGGGTGGTCGAAGAAGTGGCGGACCTTGTCGATGACCGGCGCGCTCTCTCCGACGGCGGCGCGGGCGGCGTTGACGTCCTCCACGTACTGGCGGCACGAGGAGTAGGAGCCGTAGGCGCTGGTGCAGATGGCCAGGGCCCGCTTCACGCCGTCGCCGGTCATCTGGGTGACCGCGTCGACCAGCATCGGCGGCCAGTTCCGGTTGCCCCAGTAGATGGGCAGGTCGATGCCGGAGGCGCGGAATTCGGCGCGCAGGGCGCCGATGACTTCGCGGCACCACTGGTTGATCGGCGAGATGCCGCCGAAATGATGGTAGTGCTCGGCGACCTCCGCGAGGCGCTCCTCGGGGATGCCGCGGCCGCGGGTGACGTTGCGGAGGAACGGGAGTACGTCGGCCGGTCCTTCGGGTCCGCCGAAGGAGACCAGCAGGACTGCGTCGTAGTCTGGCATACGGGCGCCTATCAGCTTTCGGTGCGCTCGACTCCGACGGCGTGGAAGCCGCCGTCGACATGCAGGATCTCGCCGCTGGTGGCCGGGAACAGGTCGGACAGCAGCGCGGCGCAGGCCTTGGCGACCGGTTCGGAGTCGGTCAGCGACCATCCGAGGGGGGCGCGCTTGGTCCATGCCTCCTCGAACGCCTCGAAGCCGGGGATGGACTTGGCGGCCATGGTGCGCTGCGGCCCGGCCGAGACGAGGTTGACGCGGATGCCCTTGGGGCCCAGGTCGCGGGCGAGGTAGCGGTTGGCGGACTCGAGTCCGGCCTTGGCCACGCCCATCCAGTCGTACACCGGCCAGGCCTGGCTGGCGTCGAAGGTGAGTCCGACGATGGAGCCTCCGCTTCCCATCAGCGGCAGGCAGGCGGTGGCCAGCGCCTTGTAGGAGAAGGTGGAGACCTGGACGGCCTTGGCGACGTCCTCCCACGGGGTGTCCAGGAAGTTCCCGCCGAGCGCCGAGGGCGGGGCGAAGGCGATCGCGTGGAGGACGCCGTCGATGCCGTCGACGTGCTCGCGGACCTTCCCGGCGAGCGTGTCGAGCTGCTCGGGGTCGGTGACGTCGAGTTCGACTACGGGGGCGGGTTTGGGGAGCTTGGCGGCCATGCGCTCGACCAGGGACATGCGGCCGAAGCCGGTGAGCACGACCTCGGCACCCTGCTCCTGGGCGTATTTGGCGACGCCGAAGCCGAGGGACTGCTGGGTGATGACCCCGGTTATGAGCAGTCGTTTGCCGTCCAGGATTCCAGACATCGGTTCCTCCGTGATTCTTATGTGTTGAAACGCTTAGTGGCCCATGCCGAGGCCGCCGTCGACGGGGATGACCGCGCCGTTGACGTAGGCGGCGCTGTCTCCGGCGAGCCAGGTGACGGCTCCGGCGACCTCTTCGGGCGCGGCGAAGCGGCGGGCCGGGATGGCGTCGAGGTAGCCCTTGCGCTGGGCCTCGGGCAGGGCGGCGGTCATGTCGGTGTCGACGAAGCCGGGGGTGACGACGTTGGCGGTGATGTTGCGGCTGCCGAGCTCGCGGGTGATGGAGCGGGCCAGGCCGACCAGGCCGGCCTTGGAGGCGGCGTAGTTGGTCTGGCCGGCGTTGCCGTAGAGCCCGGTGATCGAGGAGATGAAGATCATGCGGCCGAATTTGGCGCGGAGCATCTTGGCGGAGGCGCGCTTGGCCACCCGCCAGGCGCCTTTGAGGTTGGTGTCGACGACGCGCTCGAACTGCTCCTCGGTCATGCGCAGCAGCAGGGTGTCGTCGGTGATGCCGGCGTTGGCCACGAGGATCTCGACGGGGCCGAAGTGCTCTTCGACCTCTTTGAACGCGGCGTCGACGGAGGCGGTGTCGGTGATGTCGCACTGGACGCCGTAGAGGCCCTCGGGCGCGCCGGAGCCGCGGTGGGTGACGGCGACGTTGTCGCCCCGCTTCGCGAATGCCTGGGCGATCGCGAGGCCGATGCCGCGATTGCCGCCGGTGACCAGGACCGTGCGCGCCTCGTTCACGGCGGCGCCTGCGGGGTCGTTATTTGGCACAGCTCGATCTCCCTCAGGTTCTTTGTATGAAGCCACGCACGATCGTAGCGACGGCACGCCAGGACGACACAGGGGCCTTCACGCACCGTGTGGCGTCCGGCACCGTCACGGAACTCGGTTCGACCAGGCCAGGCTCAGCCCTGCGGCGGTGAACAGCAGGACAAGGGCGATGCCGATGAACCACTGCGAGATGTCCTCGGCGATCGTGCTGTAGCCGAGGGACGAGCCCATGTCCTCGTAGACCGCGCGGAGCTCCTCGACCGAGGCGGCCTCGTGGTAGCTGCCGCCGGTGTCGTCGGCGAGACCGGCGAGGGCCTCGCGGTCGACGGGGACGCCGACGAGCTGCCCGTCGAGTTCGATGGTGCCGGCGTCGGTGCCGAAGCCGACCGTGGAGACCGGGACGTTGGCGGCCGAGGCGGCCTCGGCCGCCTCGCCGATGCCGCGCCCGGCGGTGCGGTAGCCGTCGGACATCAGCAGGATGTGGGCCGGAGCGAGCTCGCCGTTCTCGTCGGCGGGGACCTGCTGGACGGCCTGGAGGGAGGCGAAGACGGCGTCGCCGGTGGCGGTGGCTTCGGCGAGGGTCAGGCCGTTGATGGCGCTGGCGACCTGGGCGTGGTCCTTGGTCGGCGGGACGGTGACCTGGGCGTATCCGGCGAAGGAGACCAGGCCGACGTTGTACTGTTCGGGCAGTTCGCTCACGAAGTCGGCCGCGGCGGTCTTGGCGGCGTCGATGCGGGTGGGGTCCACGTCCTCGGCCATCATGGACAGCGAGACGTCCAGGGTGAGGATGACCGTGGCCCGCTCCTGGGGGTCTTCGACGTCGACCGCGGGTTTGGCCATGCCGCCGACCAGCACCGCCAGGGAGATCACGATCAGCCCCGCGGGGATGTGGCGCCGCCAGCCGGGCAGGCGCGGGACGAGCTTGGCCAGCAGGGCGGTGTTGGCGAAGCGCACGGCGGTGCGCTGGCGCGAGTACTGGGCCCAGACGTACACCGCGGCCAGCGCGGCCACGGCGATCAGTCCCAACAGCCATGCCGGTTCGAGCAGGCGGATCAACGGGTCTCCATTCGTCTAGCGGTAGGCGGCGAGGTGGCGTCGTTCGGCGATGAACGTGGCGATGTCGCGCAGCCAGTCGCGGCCGGTGGAAAGTCGCAGGTGGGTCGCGCCGGCTCCGCGGATGCCGGTGGCGATGCGCTCGCGCTGCTCGGCGGCGGCGGCCTCGTAGCGGGCGCGGAAGCGGGCGTTGCCGGTCTGGACCTCGACATGCGAGCCGGTCTCGGGGTCGATGAGGTCGAGGACGCCGACGTCGGGCAGGCGCAGCTCGGCGGGGTCGACGATCTCGACGCACATGACCTGTTGGCGGACGGACAGGCGGCGCAGCTCGCGGGCCCAGTCGCCTTCGTCTATGAAGTCGGAGACGACCACGGCCAGGCCGCGGCGGCGGGTGTGGCGGCGGGTCTTGTCGAGCAGCTCGGCGAGGCTGCCGGGGCCGTCGCCCTTGGGCAACTGGGTGACCGCCCGCAGCAGCGAGCGGGCGCCTCCCCTGCCGGGGCGCGGGGGGATGGCGCGCGCCGGGCCGCCCTCGGTGACGACGGCGCCGATGCGGTTGCCGCCGCGTCCGGCCAGGTAGGAGAAGGCGGCGACGGCGTTGATGGCCAGGTCCCGCTTGAGCATGTCGACGGTGCCGAAGTCCAGACTCGGCGACAGGTCGACCGCGAGCCACGCCTCGAGTTCACGGTCGGCGACGGTGGTGCGCACGTGCGGGACGGTGGTGCGGGCGGTGACCGGCCAGTCCATGCGGCGCACGTCGTCTCCAGGCCGGTATTCGCGCGCCTCGCCGGCCTCGGTGCCGGGCCCGGGCAGGAGACCGAGGTAGTCGCCGTGGAGCAGGCCGTCGAGCCGGCGCGCGATGTGCAGTTGCAGCCGGTCGAGTGGACCCAGGTCGGCGGTGTTCACCCTGACCACGCTCTACCAGGCACCGGGCTGCTGCGGGCTGGGCGCCTCGCGCGGCTTGGCGTCCTGGCGCGGGGTGACGGTCGGGGCCGGGACGGCCTGGAGCAGCTGGCCGACGATCTGGTCGGGGGCGATGCCGTCGGCCATGGCGTCGTAGGAGAGCACGAGCCGGTGCCGCAGGACTTCGGGGGCGATGTCGTCGAGGTCCTGGGGCAGGGCGTAGTCGCGGCCGCGCAGCAGCGCGATGGCGCGGGTGGCGCGGATCAGGCCGAGGGAGGCCCGCGGTGAGGCGCCGTACTGGATGTGCTGGGACAGGCCGTTGAATCCGGCGGCGGTCGGGTTGCGGGTGGCCATGACGATCCGGACCGCGTAGTCGACCAGGGCATTGTGGATGAACACCGCGTCGGCCGCCTGCTGGAGCCGCATGATGTCGTCGGCGTCGAGGACCCGCTCGGGCTCGGGGGTGTCGACGCCCATACGGAAGACGATCTCGCGTTCCTCGGCGTCGGTGGGGTAGCCGACGTTGATCTTGAACAGGAAGCGGTCGCGCTGGGCCTCGGGCAGGGGATAGACGCCCTCCTGCTCGATGGGGTTCTGGGTGGCCATGACCAGGAACGGCTGGGGCAGACGGTGGGTCTCGCCGCCGATGGAGATGTGCTGCTCGGCCATGACTTCGAGCATCGCGGACTGGACCTTGGCCGGAGCGCGGTTGATCTCGTCGGCGAGCACGAAGTTGGTGTAGACCGGTCCGAGTTCGACGTCGAAGCTCTCAGAGGACTGCCGGTAGATGCGCGTGCCGACGATGTCGGCCGGGACCAGGTCGGGAGTGAACTGGATGCGGCGGAAGTCGGCGCCGACGACCTTGGCCATGGATTCGACGGCGAGGGTCTTGGCCACGCCGGGCACGCCTTCGATGAGGCAGTGCCCGCGGGCGAGCAGGGCGGCGAACATCCTCTCGACCAGCGCGTCCTGTCCGACGATCACCTTCTTGATCTCGAACAGCGCCTTCTCGAGCAAGGCGGCGTTCTCCGCCGGGGTCGAACGGTCGGCCTCGGATGGTGCCATCTCGGCTCCTGCTCCCACATGGTTCGGACTGGTCCCGTCGATACTAATTCGCCCGTACGAGGATCGTGAGCGAGCCGGTCCCTTCGGGTGCGGTTCGACTCCGATCCCCTTGTGTCGCCGGTGTTCTCGAGGGCGGTTCCGGGCGTTGCCGGGGTTGGAAAACTGCTTTGCCCGAAACGGTGACACGCCGCGCGGATTCATTCCGTTGATGCAGAATGTGGGGGCGCTATGCTTTGTGCAAGCCGCGCGCAGCTTCCCCCGTGGTTGCGCGCGGCTCCCTTTTTGCCCTGTCGTTCCCGATTCGAACGCACGTCCGCGACCGGTCGTGGTCGGCCGGTTCTAGAATCGCTCACATGCAGCGCCGCCGCCAGGCCCTCCTCCTTCCCGGACGCAACTACGGAGTGCAGGGACCGCTCCTGATGTTCAGCCACGTCGCCCTCCAGTCCAGGGGCGCGAGGATCTTCCCGATCGACTGGCGCGAGCCCGACCGGCTGGCGGCCGACGAGCAGTCCATGGTCGAGGGCGTGTGCGAGCAGGTCGAGCGGGTGCTCGACCGGGTCCACAACGACGACCCGCCGCTGCTGGTCGGCAAGTCCCTGGGCACGGCCGCGGCCGTCCTGGCCCAGCACCACAGCCTCCCGGCGATCTGGTTCACTCCCCTGCTCGGCGATTATCCGATCGTGCAGGCCCTGCGGCGCGCGACCGCGCCGTTCCTGCTGATCGGCGGCACCGGCGACCGGGCGTGGAACTCCTCGCTGGCCCACGAGCTGCCCGGCGAGGTCTGCGAGATCCGCGGGGCCGACCACGGCATGTTCATGCCCGGGCGGCCGCTGGTCGACTCCGCCCACGTCCTGGCCGAGGTCATCGAGGCGGTCGAGGCGTTCATCGACACAGCCGTGTGGCCCCGCCACGGTTGAGGCGGCCGTTGCAGCAGAATCGAGCTGTGACCGCAGAAACTCAGACTCCGGTCTGCTCCGCGCGCGGCTGCCGCCGCAAGGCCGAGTGGATGCTCCACTGGCGCAATCCGCGCCTCCACGGCCCCGAGCGCGTCAAGCGCTGGGCGGCCTGCGACGAGCATGTGGAGTCGCTGCGCTCGTTCCTGACCGCGCGCCGATTCCCATGCGAGACCGTGAAGCTGGATGATTGACACATGAGCCGAAGCGCAATCCCCGTCTGGGACCGGTGGCCGACCGAACTCGACTGGCGGCCGATGGCGGCCGAACTGCGGACGGTCCGCCTGCTGGGCATGACCGTGCGCCTGCTGATCCTGGCGGTGGTGATGCTGGTGCCGCTGGTCCTGTGGCTGGGCCCGGTCGGGGTCGCGATCGCCTTCGGCGTCGCGGCGGCCCTGGCCGCGCTCCGCACGTGGGTCATCGTCCGGGCCGTCCGCGCCTGGGGCTTCGCCGAACGGGAGAAGGACCTGCTGGTCAAGCACGGCCTGATGTTCCGGGAGCTGAGCATCGTCCCTTACGGGCGGATCCAGCTGGTGGACCTGAAGGCCGGTCCGATCGAGCGGGCCTTCGGGCTGACCACGGTGCAGATCCGCACGGCCGCGCTCGGCGCGGTCACCGAGATCCCCGGGCTCGACCCGGACGTGGCGCAGGGCCTGCGCGACCGGCTGGCCGCACGTGCCGCCGAGGTCAGGGAGGGGTTGTGAACGACCTCGAAGGCGAGGCCGAGCAGCGGCCCGCTCCGACCGTCGCCGCCTACCCGCTGGGGCCGGGCCTGGCCTCGGTGGCCCCGGTCGAGATCCCCAAGCGGCGGCTGCATCCGCTCACGCCGCTGCTGGAGAGCTTCCGGCTGCTGATGGTGGTCGTGCTGGCCTCGTCGTGGCAGATGTACATCCAGGAGAACGGCCGCATCGCGCTGGTCATCGTGATCCTCGCCGGCGGGTTCGGCGCGGTCAGCGGCCTCCTGTCGTGGCTGTTCACCGGGTATCGGGTGGTCGGCGGCGAACTCCAGATCGCCGAGGGCGTCCTGATCCGCAAGAGCCGCACGCTGCCGCTGGAGCGGCTCCAGGGCATCGAGGTGGCGCAGCCGCTGCGGGCCCGGCTGTTCGGGCTCGCGCAGCTGCGGATCGAGGTCGCCGGGGCCTCCGAGACCGAGGCGCCCCTGTCGTACCTGCGCATCGGCGAGGCCCGGGAGCTGCGGGAGGAGCTGCTGGCGATCGCCGGTCGCGGCGCGCGGGCCGAAGCCGGCGAGGCCGAGGACGACGAGGCCGCCGAGCCCGGCCCGCCGATCGCGCACGTGCCGACCAAGCGGCTCATCATCGGCTCGGCGCTCGAGGCGCTGCCGGCGAACGTCCTGGTCTTCGGGATCATCTTCGCCGTCATGGTCGGCGGCAACGCGGCCCTGCAAGCCTCGGGGGTCGAGACCGAGGTCTGGATCGCGGCCGCACCTATCCTGTTCGGCCTGGCCAGTTCGCTGATCCAGACGATCTCCTCGATCCTGCGCGACTGGAACTTCACGCTCTCGCGCGCCGACGGGCGGCTGCGGGTCGAGCGGGGCCTGACCGAGAAGAGCAGCAACATCGTCCCGCTCCAGCGGGTCACGGCAGTCAGCATGGACCTGCCGGTGATGTGGCGGCCCAAGCGGTGGCGGCGGGTGCAGGTCTCGACCGCCTCGCTCGCGCAGCAGAGCGCGGAGGCGATGCTGCGCGGCAACGGCCTGCTGCCGGTGGGCACCGTGGACGAGGCCGTGCGCGTGGCCGAGACCGCGCTGCCGGGCATCGCCTGGAGCGAGGTCGAGTCGGTCCTGACCCGCCCGCCGCGGCGGGCCCGCTGGCGCACGCCGCTGAGCTGGCGAGTCCGCGGGGCCGGTCTCGGCGGGGCGTTCTTCGCGGTCCGCTCCGGCCTGTTGAAGACGACCACGGTGGCCGTCCCGTACGCGCGCATCCAGCAGGTGCAGGTCAAGCAGGGACCGCTGCAACGGCTCCAGCGGCTGGCGACCGTACGGGCCCGGACCGTAGGAAGCCTCGAGCAGAACGCGGTGGCGGTGCACCGAGACGAGGCCGAGGCGGTCGCGCTCGCGGCCGAGCTGCGGGCGCGCGCCGACGCGGCGGCCGCGGCCGAGGAGCCACGGCTCAGCTAGAGGCGGTGTTCAAGGACCCCCGGTGTCTAGAGGCGGCAGGCGTCGATGTTGGAGGCCAGGATGCCGCGCGCGCCCAGTTCGTAGAGCGCGTCCATGACCCGGTGCAGGTCGCTGCGCTCGGTCATGGACTGCACGGCCATCCAGCCTTCCCGATGAAGCGGGGAGACCGTCGGCGACTCGATGCCGGGGGTCAGCTCGACGGCGCGTTCGAGCAGTTCGGCGCGCACGTCGTAGGCGAGCATGACGTAGGAGCGGGCCACCAGGACGCCGCGCAGGCGCCGCAGGAGCTGGCCGACCGGCCCGGTGGCGCCGTTGCCGGTCTTGCGGACCAGGGTGGCCTCGGACTTCATCAGCGGGTCGCCGAACACGGCGAGCCCGGCCTGCTTGAGGGTGGTGCCGGTCTCGACGACGTCGGCGATCGCGTCGGCCACGCCCAGGGCGATGGCGTTCTCGACCGCCCCGGCGAGCTCGATGATCTCGGCATCGACGCCGTGGGTGTCCAGGTCGCGGCGGACCACCCCCGGGTAGGAGGTGGCGATGCGGCGCCCGTCGAGTCCGGCGACCGAGTCGACGGTGCCGGGGCGGGCGGCGTAGCGGAAGGTCGAGCGCCCGAAGCCGAGGGCGAGGACTTCCTCGACCTCGACGCCGGAGTTGATGGCGAGGTCGCGGCCGGTGATACCGAGGTCGAGGTCGCCGGAGGCTACGTAGGTGGCGATGTCGCCGGGGCGCAGGTAGAAGAATTCGACGTCGTTGCCTTCGTCGATGACCTGGAGGTCGCGGCCGGACCGGCGTTGGCGGTAGCCGGCCTCGGTGAGCATGTCGATCGCGCCTTGGGACAGGGCGCCCTTGTTGGGCACGGCGATGCGGAGCATGTGGCTGGAGCCTTTCGGAGAGCGGACTAGAGGTACTTGTAGACGTCGTCGAGGCTGATCCCGCGGGCGATCATCATCACCTGCAGGTGGTAGAGAAGCTGGGAGATCTCCTCGGCGGCGGCGTCGTCCGACTCGTACTCGGCTGCCATCCAGACCTCCGCGGCCTCCTCCACGATCTTCTTGCCGATGGAATGCACCCCGGCGTCGAGGGCGGCGACGGTGCCGGAGCCCTCGGGGCGGGCGAGTGCTTTCTCGGAGAGTTCGGCGTAGAGCTGCTCGAAGGTCTTCACGTGCGGAATTCTACGTGTCCAGCGGGCGGGAACCGAGCCGCTACGCCCCAGCTCACGGCGGCGCACACCCTGAGATCTGCGTCGCACCGGGCCGGAGTGGCGGGCGGACCGATTTGTCGGAACTCAACTGGTTCACATGCTGGACATTAATTGGGTCGCATGCTCTAATTAACAAATCGATATTCCTGAATCGGGAATGCCGCAGATCGTCACGAAACGCGAACAGAAAGCAGTGCCCTCATGCGACGCAGATCTCTCCTTACCGCCGCGATCGCCGCCCCCCTCGCCACGGCCGGGGCCGTCGGCGGACTTCAGAGCGCCGCCCAAGCCGCCGCCTGGTCCTCCAGCGACCGGTGGGGCCAGTGGCAGGACGGCCCCTACACGCTCTACAACAACATCTGGGGCTCGGGCTACGGATACCAGTCGATCTGGGCGAACTCCTACAACAACTGGGGCGTGTGGGCCGACCACCCCAACACCGGCGGCATCAAGTCCTACCCGAACGTGTCATACACGCTGGGCCGCAACATATCCAACATGGGGAACGTCTCCAGCTCGGCGAACGTGTCCGTCCCGTCCGGCTGGGGCACGGCCTACAACACCGCCTACGACGTGTGGGGCAACGGCCACGACCACGAGATCATGATCTGGACGAACTGGACTTCGAACGTCGGCCCGATCGGCGGCTTCCAGACCAACGTCAACCTCGGCGGCCGAGGCTGGAGCTACTACCAGGGCAGCAACGGCGCGAATCCCGTCTACAGCTTCCTGGCCCACAGCCAGACCACGGACGGATGGGTCGACATCGCCGCCCACTGCCGGTGGCTGCGCGACACCGGCCGCATCGGCAACGTCCGCATCGACCAGATCCAATTCGGCTGGGAGATCACCTCCTCGGCCGGCGGCCACAACTTCAACGTCAACAGCTACTCCCTGTGGACGTGATCACCGGCCGCGTCCGCGGGCCGCGGCTCTCCCGCCTCACCGGGAGGCCGCGGCCCATTTCCTAGGTGAGTCGTCGAGTCAGGTGGACGGCCACTTCTTCGCCGGCTTCGCTCTTGCCGATGGCCTTGCACAGCGCGGCCCTGACCGGGAGCCAGTGCGGGCCCCCGCCCGAGGGCATGAGCGTCGCCGCGAACTCGTGGCCGTCCATCGTCCCTTCGACCTTGACGGCCCTGCGCGTGCCGAGCAGCTCAGCTGAGCCGGGCACCGTCAGGAACGTCGGGAACGCGCCGTCCTTCTCGATGGGGGCGGTGAAGGCGTGGTCGATCGCCGCTGGGAACTCACTCATGGGAGCTTCCTTTCTGTCGTCACCGATACGACGACCCGAGCGGCGCAGATTCATCGCACGGCCCGCAACGGCCGGGTCGCGCGGACCTTGCGCGCGTGTGTCCACTGCGGCATGATCGTTTCGATCCCGCCCCTCCCGACCGAAGGCCGCCATGACGACACTCCCGACGCTCCGGCCGCTCGCGCGCGGCCACCTCGTGGCCGCCTCGGCGGTGCTCGTCGCGGCGCTGGCGGCCACCAACGGCCGCTACGACTACCACCGCGACGAGCTGTACTTCCGCATGCTGGAACCGGCCTGGGGATACGTGGACCAGCCGCCGCTGACGCCGCTTCTGGCCCAAGGATCGATCGCGGTCTTCGGCGACAGTCTCTGGGCCGTCCGCGTCCCGGCCGTGCTGTGCATGGTCGCGGTGCTGTGGCTGGCCGCGCTGCTGGCGCGCGAGTTCGGCGGCGGCGAGGGGGCGCAGGCGCTGTGCGCTTGGGGCCTGTGCTTCGCGGGGGTGGCGGCCGCGTTCGGGCACCTGATGTCCACGGCCACCGTCGACCTGCCGATCTGGCTGGCGGTGATGCTGTTCGCGGTCCGGGCGCTGCTGCGCGAGCGGCCGCACTGGTGGCTCGCAGCCGGAGCGGCCGCGGGAATCGGGCTCTACAACAAGCACCTGGTGGTGCTGCTGGTCGCGTGCCTGGGGGTCGCGCTACTGGCCGTCGGGCCGCGGCGGGCCTTCGCCCGGTGGCAGCTGTGGGCGGGCATCGGCCTGATGCTCCTGATCGGGTCACCGAACCTGGTCTACCAGGTGGCCAACGACTGGCCGCAGCTCGAGATGGCCCGAGCGGTGGCCGACGACGGCGGCACCGAGGCCCGGATCCTGCTGCTGCCGTTCCAGCTGCTCCTGCTGGGTCTGTTCCTGGTGCCGATCTGGGTCGCCGGGATCGCGGCGCTGCTGCGCCGGCCCGAATGGCGGCCGGTTCGCGCCCTCGCCGTGGCCTACCCGGTCATGCTCGTCGTCGTGCTCGTCACCGGCGGCCAGATGTACTACCCGCTGGGCCTGCTGATCGCCCTCTACGCCGCCGGATGCGTCCCGGCCGCCGCGTGGGCGCGCACGGCCGACCGGCGCCGGACCCTGATCGTGGGCGTGGCGGCCAACTCGGCGGTCTCGGCGGTGATCGCGCTGCCGCTGCTGCCGGTCGGCGTCGTCGGCCACACGCCGATCCCGGCGATGAACTCCACGATCCCCGACCAGGTCGGATGGCAGACCTACGTCGACCAGATCGAAGCGGTCTACGCCTCGCTCCCTCCCGAGGAGCAGGCCGCGGCGATCATCCTGACCTCGAACTACGGCGAGGCCGGGGCGGTCGACCGGTACGGGGAGAACCTGCCGGAGGTCTACAGCGGGCACAACGAGCTGCACGACTACGGCCCGCCGCCGCATGACGCGACCGTCGTCGTGGGCGTCCAAGCGCCGCCGCTGCCGACGCCGCTGCTCCATCGGTACTTCGGCAGTTGCGAGGCCGTCGCGTACATGGACAACGAGGTGGGCGTCGACAACGAGGAGCAGGACCAGATGATCGTCGTCTGCCGCGACCCGGGCCGGGAGTGGGCCCAGATGTGGCCGGACTTCCGGCACTACGACTGAGCCCGCCCGCTCCTAGCCGAGGGAACGGATCGCCAGGGCCGCGCCGAGCGCGGCGATGACGGCCTCGTAGCCCTTGTCCTCGGTCGAGTCCGCGAACCCGGCCCGCGCGCGGGCCTGCTCCTGGTCGTCGACGGTCAGCACCCCGTGGGCGACCGGCGTCGACTCGTCCAGCGCCACGCGGGTCAGCCCCTCGGTCACCGACTTGCAAACGTACTCGAAGTGGGCGGTGCCGCCGCGGATGACCGTGCCGAGCGCGACCACCGCGTCGCAGCGGCGGGCCAGCGCCTGGGCGACCACCGGCAGCTCGACCGACCCGGCCACGCGGATCACCGTCGGCTCGACGGCCTTGGCGTCGGCGGCGGCGTCCAGGGCGCGGGCCAGCATCTGGTCGACGATCTCGGCGTTCCAGTCGGTGGCGACGATGCCGAGGGTCAGCCCCGAGGCGTCGGGGACCTTGATCTCGGGTGCTCCGTGTCCGGCCATCTCAGGCGGCCTCCGCGACGATCTTGGACGGCAGGCCCTCCAGCAGGTGGCCCATGCGGTCGCGCTTGGTGGTCAGGTAGGCGAGGTTGTCGGGCGTGATGTGGGTCGGCCCGACGACCCGGTCGATGACCTCGAGGCCCTGGCCTTCGATGCCGGAGCGCTTGTCCGGGTTGTTGGTCAGCAGCCGCATCGACTTGACGCCCAGGTCGGCCAGGATCTGCGCCCCGATCGCCCAGTCGCGGGCATCGGCGGGCAGGCCGAGCTCCAGGTTGGCGTCGACGGTGTCGCGCCCGGCGTCCTGGAGCTGGTAGGCCTGGAGCTTGTGGACCAGGCCGATGCCGCGTCCCTCGTGGCCGCGCATGTAGAGCACCACGCCGCGGCCCTCGGCCTCGACCGCGCTCAGGGCTGCCTGGAGCTGCGGACCGCAGTCGCAGCGCAGCGACCCGAAGGCGTCGCCGGTGAGGCACTCGGAGTGGACCCGGACCAGGACGTCGCTGCCGTCGCCGATGTCGCCCTTGACGATGGCGACGTGCTCGTTGCCGTCGTACACCGAGCGGTAGCCGACGGCGGTGAACTCGCCGGCCTCCAGCGGCAGGCGGGCCTCGGCCAGGCGCTTGACGTGGGTCTCGTTGCGCCGCCGCCAGGCGGCCAGCGCGGCGACGGTGATGAGCTTGAGGTCGTGCTCGTCGGCGAAGGCGCGCAGGTCGGGCAGCCGCATCATGGTGCCGTCGTCGTGCATCATCTCGCTGAGCACGCCGACCGGCTCCTTGCCGGCGAGGCGGGCGAGGTCCACGGCGGCCTCGGTGTGGCCGGTGCGGACCAGGACGCCGCCGTCCTTGGCGCGCAGCGGGACGACGTGTCCGGGCCGGGTGAGGTCGTCGGCGGTGGTCTCGGTGCCGGCCAGGACGTTGATGGTGCGGGCCCGGTCGGCGGCCGAGATGCCGGTGGCGATGCCGTGCCTGGCGTCGACGGTGACGGTGTAGGCGGTGCCGCGCGGGTCCTGGTTCTGCCCGTGCGCCGGGGGCAGTTGGAGCCGGTCGGCCCGCTCGGCGGGCATCGGCACGCAGATGTAGCCGCCGGTGTGGCGGATGGTGAAGGCCACCAGTTCAGGGGTGGCGTCCTCGGCGGCGAAGATGAGGTCGCCCTCGTTCTCGCGGCCCTCGTCGTCGGCGACGATCACGGGCTTGCCCGCCGCGATGTCGGCGATGGCGTCCTCGACGCCGTCCAGTCGGATGTCGCTCATCGGGCTTCCCCGTTTCCGTTCGCGCTCAGGAGCTTTTCGATGTGTTTGGCGGTGACGTCGACCTCGATGTGGACGGGGTCGCCGACCTGCTTGCGGCCCAGGGTGGTCGCTTCGAGGGTGGCGGGGATGAGGCCGACGGTGAAGTCGTCGCCGTCGATGGCGGTGACGGTGAGGGAGGTGCCGTCGATGGTGATCGATCCCTTTTCGACGACGTACTTGGCCAGGCCCTCGGGCAGACGGAAGGAGACTTCCTCCCATTCGGCGGCGGGGGTCCGGGCGGTGATCTCGGCGACGCCGTCGACGTGGCCCTGGACGAGGTGCCCGCCGAGGCGGGTGGTGAGGGTGGCGGCGCGTTCGAGGTTCACCCGGTCGCCGGGCGCGAGGTCGCCGACGGCGGTGCGCCGGTAGGTCTCGGCCATCACGTCGGCGGTGAGTACGTCGCCGTCGATCATCACGACGGTCAGGCAGCAGCCGTTGACGCTGATCGAGTCGCCGAGGGCGACATCGGAGGTGACGAGCGGGCCGCGGACGGACAGGCTCGATTCTCCGGTCTTGACGACCTCGCCGAGCTCCTCGACGATTCCGGTGAACATCGGGTGGTTCCCCCTACCTGCTGCTGTATCGGTGCGCACGCAGGCGGGGTGAGAGAATGCACGCGGGGCCGGGCGGTCTCCCGTGGCTCCGCGACGCGTCTGCTCCCATCCGGACTCTGACCGTCGGTCCCGGATTCTCACCGGGTCAACCGTCCGCTGGCTGCGGACGGGTCGCGGACTTGCGGCTCTGGAGCCGCTCACCGCCGGTTCGGAATTTCACCGACCCCGCTGACGCGCGATTGCTATCCAGAATTCTGCCACGGCCGCAAGTGAGAGGTCTCTATTCCGTGAGTGTTGTCTCACTCGGCGGGCTCGGGCGACCAGAAGACCGGGCGTCGGCCGCTCCCGGGCGGCCTGCCTTCGGCGAAGGCCACAAAGGGGCCCGAATGGGATTTCGCGACCGATTTGAGCGCGGTGGCCTCGGCGACCGCCTCGTAGGCGTCGGTGAAGCGCCTCCGCGTCGACAGCGCCACGCCGATCGAGAGGGTCGGGAGCCGGGAGCGGGTGACGCGCCGGTCGCGGTCGGCGTGCTCGATGTAGCCGCGCTCGACGTCGAGCGGGTCGCACAGCTCGCGGACCCGGACGGCGAAGTGGTCGTTGAGGAAGCCGGTGACGGCCTTGGCGTGCTCGGGGGCGCACAGGATGGTGAAGTCGTCGCCGCCGACGTGGCCCAGGAAGACCGGGGCGGCCCCGGCGTCGCCGGCGGCGGCGTAGACGCATTCGGCCAGGCCCTTGATGAACTCGTCGCCGCGCACGAAGCCGTAGACGTCGTTGACGGCCTTGAAATGGTCGATGTCGATGTAGCACAGAGCGAACGGGTGGCCGCGTTTGATCCAGGAGTTGAGTTCGCGCAGGATGCGGTCGTTGCCGGGCATGCCGGTCAGGGGCGACGACTCGCGGACCTCGCGGTGGCGGCGGATGGCCGAGTCGATGCGGGCCGAGACCTCGGCCGGGTCGAACGGCTTGGCGACGTAGTCGTCGGCCCCGGCCTTGAGCCCGGCGATCTTGTCGGCCGAGGTGGGCCTGGCGCACAGCAGGATGATCGGCAGGCTCGCGGTGGCGGGGTCGGCCCGCAGCTGCCGGGTCAGGGCGAGTCCGTCGATGAACGGCAGGTCGGCTTCGAGCAGCACGATCCCGGGGCGGCGGAGCGCGATTCCGGCCAGCGCCTGGTAGCCGTCGCGGGCCAGGGCCGTGTCGAAGCCGTCGGCGCGCAGCCGGGCGGCCAGGAATTCGGCCATCTCGGGGTCGGAGTCGGCTATGAGGACCAGTTCGGGGGGCGAGTTCGGCCCGCCGCCGGGGCGGTTCCGAGGCGAGGGGGGTGATGAGGACGGGGACATGCCGCGCTCATCGGGCGGCTTCGGCCAGGGCTCGCAGCCTCCGGCAGGCCTCGGCCGGATCGTCGGCGCCGAAGACGGCGGTTCCGGCCACGAAGGAGTCGGCTCCGGCCTCGGCTGCGGCGGCGATGGTGTCGTCGGCGATGCCGCCGTCGACTTCGATGCGCAGTTCCAGGTGGCCGCCGCGGGCGTGGTTGCGGGCGGTGCGGACCTTTTCGAGCATCTCGGGGATGAACGACTGGCCGCCGAATCCGGCCTTGATGGTCATGATCAGGAGCGTGTCGAACTCGGGCAGGAGGTCCAGGTACTCCTCGACGGGCGTGTCGCGGTCTATGGCGAGCCCGGCCTTGGCTCCGGCGGCCCGCAGCCGCTTGGCCAGGGTGACCGGGTCGGCGCTGGCCTCGGCGTGGAAGGTGACGTTGTAGGCGCCCAGTTCGGCGTAGCCGACCGCCCACCGCTCGGGGTCCTCGATCATCAGGTGGCAGTCGAGGGGGACGTCGGTGGCGGCCTTGAGGGACTTCACCACGGGCGGCCCGATGGTCAGGTTGGGGACGAAATGGTTGTCCATGACGTCGACGTGGAGCCAGTCGACGTCGTCGGCGACTCGGGCCCCGGCCTCGGCCAGCCGGGCGAAGTCGGCCGCCAGCAGGCTCGGAGCGATGACGGTGTCGGGCTGTGCCGCTTCGATCTGTGCCACACGCACAGTGTAGGTCGCACCACGGCGACACAGGCCCGACACCGGACGGGAAGTGAACTAAGCGGTGCATTCGACTGCGGGAACGGCGCTTTGGCCGCTGCCGATGAAGCCGAACGCGTTGCGGGTCTCATTCGATGAGATCGAGCCGTTCCAGCCGACGTCGTCGGCGGTCACGGTCGATCCGCTCTGGGACAGGTCGACGTTCCAGGAGCTGGAGACCGACTGGCCGGAGGGCCAGTCCCAGGTGAGGGTCCAGCTGTCGATGGACGCGGAACCGGCGGTGATGTGCACGTCGGCCTGCCAGCCCGAGCCCCAGTCGTTGACCACGACGAGCTCGGCGGTGCAGGCCGCACCCGGGTCGCCGGTGGGGTCGTCGGAGGACGGGTCGTCGGGAACGTCGTCGGTCGTGCCGGGGTCGGTCGGGTCGATGTCGCCGGGCCAGTCGGATCCGGCGTTCTGGGCCAGCTCGTAGGCGAGGTCGGGGATGAACTGGCCGGCCGAGCCGGCGCAGCCGTCGGCCTCGCCGGGCAGTTTGACCCACAGGAGGGCGTCGATGCCGTTCAGGCCGGGGCTGGTGGTCGGGTATTGGCCGATCGCGCGCCCGGGCGGGTCGCACCACTCGGCGTCGGAGGTCGGGCCGTTGCCGTTGCGGCTGGTGTCGATGACCGCGCCCTTGTCGGAACCGACGATGTTCTGGATCTGGTGGGCGTAGGAGGTCGACTCCTCGGTGGTGCGGTAGTTCGAGGTGTTCAGCGCGAAGCCGTCGGCGTACTGGATGCCGGCGCCTTGGAGGCGGCTGGCGGCCTCCCCGGGTTCGAGCCAGTCGGAGTTGCCGATGTCGAGGTAGACGTGTGCCTGGGAGGAGGCGCCCTTGAGCGCCTGGACGGCGTAGATCAACGACTGGTCGCGTTCGCTGCCCGCGCACGGGTGCGGGAGGGTGTCCGGTTCGACGATGATGTAGGCCGGGCCGGAGAGCCCGGCGGCGAACTGGTCGATCCAGTCGCGGTAGGCGCTATGGCTGGGCGCGCCGCCGCCGGAGTGGCCTCCGCAGTCGCGGTCGGGGATGTTGTAGACGACCATGACGGGCGCGGCCCCGTCCGCGGCGGCCTGGGAGACGACCGAGGCGACCTGACTCTGGATCTCGCCGGGGTTGTGGACTGCGAACCAGGTTCCGGCGGGGGTCTGGGCGATGCGCTCGTCGATCAGGGTGGCCCGGGAGTCGCCGGGATTCTCGGCCACCCAGTCGGCCGCTTGAGTGTTCGGGTTGGTCCACAGGGTCTCGCCCTGGGCGGACGCGTTCGGGGCCAGCAGGAGACCGGCGGTCAGGGCCGCGCCGGCGGCGCCGGCCAGCGCGGCGATCGCGGTGAGTCTGCGTCTTGGCTTCATCGTTACGCTCCTTCGAGGTCGACTCCACCGGTGAGGGCGGTGAAATTTATGTTCGTCGATTTATCGATGGTAGCGGTCCCATGCGATGATGTCGAGAGCAGGGTCGATCATTCGTCAGACGAATAACGTCAGGTAGTGCGGCGCAGCAGTGCCAGGAACATCGCGTCGGTGCCGTGCCGGTGGGGCCACAGCTGCGCGAACTCCCCTCGTTCGGCCTCGGGCACCACCGCGGTGATCGAGGCCGGTTCGACCGATTCGACCTCCGGGCGGCCCAGCGCCGCCGAGACGACCTCGACGGTCTCCTCGACTACCGGCGAGCAGGTCACGTACGCGATCACGCCGCCGGGCCGGACCAGTTCGACCGCCGCCGACAGCAGCTCGCGCTGGAGGACGGCGAGGCCGTCGATGTCGCCGCGGCGCTTGCGCCAGCGGGCCTCGGGGCGCCGCCGCAGCGCGCCCAGTCCCGAGCAGGGAGCGTCGACCAGCACCCGGTCGGCGCTGCCGGGGACGCCGAAGTCGCGGCCGTCGGCGGTGTGGACGGTGACCGGCAGGCCCTTGGCGGCCTTCGCGACCAGTTCGGCGCGGTGGGCCTGGACCTCGACCGCGTCGACGGCCGCGCCGCGCTGGGCGGCCAGGGCGCCGAGCAGCGCGGTCTTGCCGCCGGGGCCGGCGCACAGGTCGACCCAGGTCCGGTCCGGACCGCGCAGCGGCGCGTCGGCGAGCGCGGCGGCCACGAGCTGGCTGCCTTCGTCCTGGACGCTCGCGCGCCCGGTGGCGACGGCCTTGATGCGACCGGGGTCGCCGCCGTGCAGGTACACCGCGTACGGCGACCAGCGCCCGGCCTCCCCTCGGGCCTTGGCGGCCAGGTCGTCGCGGTCGATGCGCCCGGGTTTGGCGCACAGGTGGACCGGTGCGGCGTCGTTGTTCGCCGCCAGGGCCGCCGGAGTCTCGTCGGGGCCGAGGATCGACTCGAACTCCTCGACTATCCACTTCGGGTGGTTGTGGCGCAGAGCGAGGTCGGCGATGCGGTCGCCGGTGGACAGGCGGTCGATCCAGCTTTCGAGGTCGCGCGCGGCGACCTTGCGCAGCACCGCGTTGGTCAGGCCCGACACGCGCGGGCTGACGGCGGCCTTGACCAGGCCCACGGTGGTCGAGACGGCCGCGTGGGTGGGGATGCGCGTGTAAAGCAGCTGGTAGGCGCCCAGGCAGAGCGCGTCGACCAGGTCGGCCTGGAGCCGGTCGAGGTCGCGGCCGGAGGCGGCCTCGAGGATCGCCTCCAGGGTGCCGAGGCTGCGGAGGGTGCCGTAGGTCAGCTCGGTGGCCAGCGCGGAGTCCCGGCCGTCGAGGCCGGTGTTGGCCAGCAGTTTCGGCAGGACGATGTTGGCGTAGGCGTCTTCGGCGGTGACGGCTCGGATGACGTCGAAGGCGACGTGTCTGGGATTGGGCCGAGTCATTCGAACCGCGCTTCGGCGGTCTGGTGGCCGCGGCCCCAGGCGGCGGCGTCCATGCGTTTCTTTCCGGCGGGCTGGACCTGGTCGAGGCGGACCGGGTCGGTGGCGGTGCCGACGTGGACGCTGCGTTTGCCGATGGCGACCCGGCCCGGTTCCAGGTCGGGTCCGTCGGGGTCGACGGCGACCGGGCCGAGACGCAGGCGGGCGCCGTCGAACTCGGTCCACGCCCCCGGTGCGGGGGTGACGGCGCGGATGCGGCGGTCGACGGCGAAGGCCGGTTCGTTCCAGCGGACGCGGGCGTCCTCGACGGTGATCTTGGAGGCGTGGGAGACCCCGTCCTCGCTCTGCGGGCGCCCTTCGAGGAGGCCCGCGGCCAGGCCGTCGACGACTTCGACGGTGAGGCGGGCTCCGGCATCGGCGAGGCGTTCGAGGAGGTCGCCGGCGGTGTCGCGGGCGCCGATCGGTTCGGTCAGGCTCCCGTAGACCGGGCCGGTGTCGAGGCCCTGCTCGAGCTGGAAGACGCAGGCGCCGGTCATCTCGTCCCCGGCCAGGATCGCGTGCTGGACGGGCGCGGCGCCCCTCCAGGCCGGCAGCAGTGAGAAGTGCAGGTTGATCCAGCCCAGGCGCGGGATGTCGAGCGCGGCGGGCGGGACGAGCGCGCCGTAGGCGACCACCGGCACCAGGTCGACGTCGAGTTCGCGCAGGCGGTCAAGGAACTCCGGTTCGCGCGGCTTGGCGGGGGTGAGGACCTCGATGCCGTGCTCGTCGGCCCAGGCGGCGACGGGCGAGCGGGAAATCCTCCTCCCCCGGCCGGTCGGCGCGTCGGGCCTGGTCAGTACGGCGACCAGTTCGTGGTCGGAGGCGTGCAGCGCTTCCAGTGTCGGAAGCGCGACCTCCGGTGTTCCGGCGAAGACGATCCTCATTGTTTGAAGAACACACCCCTGCTCTGCTGCTGTTCGGTGTGGACGCTGGTGCGTCCGGCGGTGTACCAGTCCTGCTTTTCGAGGTCGGCGAGCATCTCGGCGCGTTGAGCGGGGTCGAGCCGGTCGATGTAGAGGCGGCCGTCGAGGTGGTCGGTCTCGTGCTGGATCATGCGGGCGAAGAAGCCCTCGCCGGGGAGTTCGGTCGGGTTCCCGTGCTGGTCGACGCCGCGGGCGACGGCCCTCATGCGCCGGGTGGTCGGGTAGTACATACCGCCGGGCAGGGACAGGCAGCCTTCGAGTTCGCCTTCTTGGAGCTCCTCGTCGGGCAGTTCGACGACGGGGTTGACGAGGTGGCCGCGGCGGCCTTCGAGGTCGTAGACGAACAGGCGCAGGCCGACGCCGATCTGGGGTGCGGCGATGGCGGCGCCCTGCTGGTCGTCGAGGGTCTCGTGCATGTCGGCGATGAGGGCGCGCAGGGCCGAGTCGAACTCGGTGACTTCGGCGCAGCGGGTGCGCAGCACCGGATCGCCGTACAGGCGCACTGGCTGGATGGACACTGTGGCCTACTTCCGTTTCAGGACTTGAAGAACACGCCGCCGGTGTCGTGGGGCGAGACTTTCACCTTGACGTCCTCGTTGTACCAGTCCTGCGCCTGGATCTCGGCCATGGCAGTCTTACGCCGGTCGGGGTCGAGTCGGTCGATGAAGATGATGCCCTCGAGGTGGTCGGTCTCGTGCTGGAGGCAGCGGGCCATCAGGCCGGTGCCGACGATCTGGAGGGGGTCGCCGTACTCGTTGAAGCCCTTGGCGATGACGTTCTGGCGGCGGACGGTGTCGAAGTACAGGCCCGGCAGCGAGAGGCAGCCTTCGGGGCCGTCCTGCTCCTCCTCGTCGGGGAACTCCAGCACGGGGTTGACGATGTGCCCTACGACGTCGTCGACGTCGAAGGTGAACACCCGCTTGCCGACGCCCAGCTGGGGGGCGGCGAGCCCGGCGCCGCCCTGGTCGCGCATGGTGTCCAGCAGGTCCCCCACGAGCTTCCGCAGCTCCTTGTCATAGGTGTCGACCTCTTCGGCCGGTGTGCGCAGCACCGGGTCGCCGAAGATGCGGATGGGCTGGATCGTCACTGTGCTGACCTCTCAAAGCTCGAACTGGCCGTTCACCAGTGTCCCACTCCTCGGCGGCCCCTCGTGACCGGTCGGTGCGGGTTGTGGCGTGCGGCCGCGGCGCGGGCCCGGCGGCCAGCAGCAGCGCCGCGACGGCGCAGACGACCGCGCACACCACCAGCACGGCCACTGCGACCGGTATCTGAGGCCCCGGCACCGTCATCGGTCAGCCCGCCTTCGGCCGGAGCGGGATGGTGCGGAGCGTGAGCGCGTAGGCGGCGATCAGGACCGCTATGAGGGCGGCCGAGCCGCCGGCCCAGGCCGCGAGGGACCAGCTGTCGGCGTCGATGGTCAGCTCGAAGAACTCGATGGTGAGCGTGCCGGCGTAGATCGCGCCGGCCGGGAGGATCACGACTCCCAGCACTGCCGCGGGGTTGCCTCCGTAGCGGGTACCCAGGGCGCCGATGGCGGCCCCGGCGAAGAAGTAGATCGGGGTGACCACGAGGTAGCGCAGCCCGGCGGCGATCGCGCCGCCCCAGGATTCCTCGGGTGAGCCGATCGCCGTCATCAGCGCGTGTTCGCCGATGAATCCGGCCGTGGCCAGGGCGGCCATCGCGGCGGTCACCAGGAGCCCGTGGATGGCATAGCCCTTGATGTACTCGCTCCGTGTCACCCCTTGGGACAGGTGGAGGCTCAGGTTGGTGTGCAGCTTCAGACCGGCGGTGACGGCGACGAACCACATGAGGATGTTGATCGTCAGCGGCCACCAGCCGCCGGGCTCGGCCTCGGGGAAGCGCAGGTCGGCCAGGATCGTCAGTACGACGAAGGTCGGGACGACCCAGCGGAGCATGCGGGCGGATGAGGCGAACAGGCGCGCCCCGAGGCGGAGCGGGCGATGGCGCAGCGGTGTTCCCATGTCAGGCCTTCTTCGCTCGTACGGGCGTCTCGAGGAGGATCGCGCGGCCGATCCAGGCGAGCGCGGCGATGACGACGACCATCGCCGCCGCGGCCACCGGCGAGGACGCGTCGCCGGAGAGGCCGGTGAGCCACCGGAACCAGCCGGGCCCCCACGGATCGGCGCGGGTCAGGGCGAAGTCCAGGGAGAACACGACCGGGGCCACCGGGACGAGGATGAGCCAGCCGCCGTCCCAGCGGTAGCACGCGGCCCCGATCAGGGCTCCGCCCGCGAAGAACAGCAGGTAGGACAGCGGGTAGGTGACGCCGTGGGTGAGGACGGCGCCGAGGGAGTCGAGCGCGAGGTCCCTGTCGCCGCGCTGGATGGCCTGGTTCCAGTCGAACAGGCCGTACCAGAGGTGCTCCAGGATGAAGCCAGCCAGGGCGAGTGCGCCGAGGATCAGCGACCACACCGGGCCGAACAGCCCCATCGAGGTGGCGAACTCGCGGCGTGTCAGGCCCTGGGCGAGTGCGTTGGGGAACATTGTGTAGAGGAACGTCCCGGCGACGATCGCGGAGAAGATCTTCCCCGAGTAGGCCGCGAACTCCCACGCGGAGACCTCGATCTCGGTCGAGCTGAACTGGAAGACGGCCGGCGGTGTCACCATCGCCAGGACGATGATGACGGCGAACCACCACTTGAAGTACTTGTGGGCCTCCCAGGCGACGCCGAATCCGATGGAATAGCGCCGGGTGGGGAGCTTGAGGTTGGTGTCGGCAGGCATGTCAGGCTCCGGTGCGGTCAGGCTCGGTGAGGTGGATGAACAGGTCTTGGAGGCCGACCGGTCCGAGCTCGATGCCGGAGGCGGCGGCCCGCTCGCGGCTCTGGGCGTCGAGCTCGGTGCCGACGGTGACGGACTTGGTGCCGCCCAGGCGCTGCTCGGCGAGGACCTCGAGCCCGGCGACGACCTCGTCGACGGCCCCGGCCGGGCCGGTCAGGGTCGCGCCGACGCCTTGGAGGGTCTCGATCGGTTCGTGCCGCAGGATGCCGCCGCGGTCGAGGATGACGACCTCTTCGAGGTAGTTGGCGACCTCGTCGATCAGGTGGGTCGACAGGATCACGGTGTGGGGCCGTTCGAGGTACTCGGCCAGGAGGGCCTTGTAGAAGCCGTCGCGGGTCGGCGCGTCCATGCCGAGGTGGACCTCGTCGTACATGGTCAGTTCGGCGCGGGCGGCCAGGCCGCAGATCGCGGCCAGGACCGAGCGCTTGCCGCGGGACAGGTCGCGGATCTTGCGGTCGAGCGGCAGTTCGAACTTCTCGGCCAGTTCGAGGGCGTAGTCGAGGTCGAAGTCGGGCCGGATCTCGCCGCTCTTCATCGCGGCCTCGACCTTGTCGGTGTCGTCGAAGTCGCCGCCTTCGCGGACGAGGGCGACGCGTGAGACGACTTCGGCGTTCTCCCAGACCGGTCGGCCGTCGACCAGCACTTCGCCGGCGGTGGGCCGGCGGAAGGCCGCGAGCAGGCTCAGCAGGGTGGTCTTGCCGGCGCCGTTGCGGCCGAGCAGACCGTAGATCTTGTCGGCCTCGAGGTCGAGGTCGACATCGGAGAGGGCTTCGGTGTCGCCGTATTTCAGCGTCACGTCGCGCAGTGTGACGGAGAAGCTCATTTGAGGGCGCCTTCCTGTGCTCGGAGGTAGTCGATGATCTCGGGCAGGGAGATACCCGCCTGCCGGGCGTCGGCGATCAGGGGCTTGAGGACGTCTTCGAAGAATCGGGCGCGGAAGTCGCCGACCAGTTTGTCTCGAGCGTCCTCGGCGACGAACATGCCGACGCCGCGCTGCTTGTAGAGGACGCCCTCGTCGACCAGGTCCCTGAACGCCTTCTGCGCTGTGGCGGGGTTGATCTGGTAGAACGCCGCGTATTGGTTCGTCGACATGATCTTCCCTCCCGGCTGGAGCGTCCCGCCCAGGATCTCGGCCTTGATCTGGTCGGCGATCTGCCGATAGATCGGCGTGCCGTCATCGAACATCTCGCCTCCTTGGTTCATTGGTTCAGAGGTTCATTACTTGACTAATGAACCATAGCACAGAGTCGTCACGATTCGTCAACCTCAGAACTTGGAGGGAACCTCGGTCGCTAAGCGCCGAGGCGGGGCATGGTTCGGCCGCCGGTGTGAATGAAGCCGGGGCGGCCGTCGCCGTCGAGGTCGAGGAACTCCGAGTGTCCGTTCACGGTGCCGTCGGCGGATACCGAGGCGAACACCTCGCCTTCGACACGGCGGAGTTCGGACGTGGACGGCTCGACTGACACGCCCTGCCGCTCGATCATGGCGGCGCCGTCGCCTCGCATCGAGAAGGTCGACTCCAACCTGCCGTCGTCTGTCACCGACACCTCGAGCCGCTGATTGTGGGTGCCGTAGACACCGGCATACGCTTCGAGATCCCCGACCGGTTCGGTCCGATCCGGAAGCGGTCGGTCCGGGTCCGGCTCAAGGTTCGCGGCTTGGTCGATCCAGGGATGGATCAGTTCGCGCAGGAGGCCCATGAAGTCCCCGCCGTTGGTCAGCACGGCGACGGCCGTGCGGTGCTCGGGAACCAGCACAAGGATCGCGGCGATCCCGAGCGTGTCACCGCCATGAAGGGCCACCGCGCCTTCGTGGTTGAGGGCCCAGGCCAGCCCGACCTCATTAGGTCGGTGCGGCGAAGCGGGAAACGCAACCTGTCCCGTGCGCATCTGCTTGGCGGCGGCCTCCGACAGCACCCGCTTCCCGCCGGGCCCAAGGCCGTCCGACAGATGCATGCGCGCGAAGTCGAGCAGCGCCCGCGCCGACATCGCCAATTGGTTCCCCGCCGCCGGATTCGACTCCGGCATGGTCGCCCATCGAGGCGTGGGGCGCAGGCCTCGGTCGCCGTAGGCCGCGTGGCCGATGGCAGCGTCAAAGCTCAGCGCTTCCTCGGCGTTGAAGGCGATCTCCTCGATTCCCAGCGGCTCGGCCAGGTGCCGGCGCAGCGCCGAAGCGAAGGGCATGCCGCGTTCGACTTCGATCAGTCGGCCCAGGACGGCCATACCCGCGCTGCAGTACGAGTAGTGCTTGCCCGGATCCAGGTGCTGAGGGGCCTGCGAGACCAGGTCCTCGACCAGGCGCCGCAGTGCGTCGTCCCCCGCGGTGGTCGACTTCCAGATGTCGCCTTCGAAACCGCCGGTGTGGGTCAGCAGATGGCGGATCGTGATCGTCGCGCTCGCCTCGGGATCGGCGGTGCGGAACTGCGGCAAGTGGGTCCGGACCGGATCGTCGAGATCCACAAGCCCCTCGTCGACCAGCTGCATGACCAGCGTCGCCGTCCAGACCTTGGTGATCGATTGGATCTGGAACACCGAATCCGGCCTCACCGCGGTCCCGGTCCGCCGGTTCAGCACACCGGCCGCGAACTCGGCGGTCTCGTCGCCGACCGCGACCGCCACGGAGACACCGGGGATGTCATGTTTAAGGACGAGTCGGGCCAGGTCGGCTTGAAGGTCGCTGCGCACCTGCGCGATCGAGAGCATAATTCGCGACGCTACACCAGGCCGGCCTCGTAGGCAGCGATGACCGCCTGGGTGCGGTCGCGGACGCCCAACTTGGTGTAGACGCTGCTCAGGTGAGTCTTGACGGTCTCGCGGCCGAGGAAGATCTCGGCGGCGATCTCGGCGTTCGACAGGCCCTTGGCCGCCAGCACCAGGACTTCGCGCTCGCGGGAGCTGAGCTCGTCGATGCCCCGCGGGGTCTTGGAAGAGCGCGCCGCGTCGGCCAGCCTCCTGATCGCCTCGGGAAACAGCAGGGCGTCGGTGCGGGCCACCAGGCGGACGGCGCTGAGCAGGTCCTCGACCTGGGTGCGCTTGAGCAGGAAGCCGTCGGCGCCGGCCCGGAGCGCCTGCCAGACGTAGTCGTCGTTGTCGAAGGTGGTCACCACCAGGATCTTCGGCGGCGAGGCGAGCTCGTTGACGATCCGCTCGGTGGCCTCGATGCCGTCGACTTTGGGCATGCGGACGTCCATCAGGAGCACGTCGGCCCGGCCCGCGCGGGCGATGTTGAGCGCGTCGACGCCGTCGGCGCCCTGGGCCGAGACCTCCAGGTCGGGTTCGGCCCCGATGATGGCGGCGAATCCGGTGCGGATCAGCTCCTCGTCATCGATCAGTGCTATGCGCAGCGGCGCCGTCATCGGTGGGCCTCTCTGTGGTGCCGTCGGTGGTCTCTTCGAGCGGGATGGTCGCGCGCACGATCCACCGGTCGCCTTCGCGTCCGGCCTCGACGGTGCCGCCCAGCACCGCGGCCCGCTCCCGCATGCCGATCAGGCCGCGGCCGCCGCGGCTCGACCGGCCCGAACGCGAGGCCGGGCTGTCGACGGTGATGCGGGCCAGGTCCTCGGCGATGTCGACGGTGATGGTCGCACAGGGCCGGTCGGCGTGGCGCAGCACGTTGGTGAGGGCCTCTTGCACGATCCGGTAGGACTCCCGGGAGGGCAGGCCGCGAACGGCCGCGAGGCCGCCGTCTACGCGCAGTTCGGCCTCGACGCCGCTCTCGACCGCCAGGGCCTCCAGGTCGTCCAGGCCCGGCTGCGGGGCGCGACCGGGTTCGCGGTCCTCCCGCAGCGCGCCGATGACGGTGTCGAGCTCGGACAGGGCGCTGCGGGCGGTGTCGCCGACGGCGGCCATGGCCTGGGCGGCGAAGCGCGGATCGGACTCGACCACGCGGGAGGCGGCCTCGGACTGGACGACCACCACCGACAGTGCGTGGCCGACCGAGTCGTGCAGCTCGCGGGCGATCCGGTTGCGCGCCGCCAGCCGGGCCGTCTCGGCGCGGGAGGCCACGAGCCGGTCCTCGGCGCTGGGTCCGAGCAGGCGCGGCGCGAGCCGCCGCATGCCCCGGCAGGTCCCGACGATCGCCCACACGACCACGAGCAGGATCGCCGGGCCGATCAGGAGCCCCCACTGGACCGGCCAGGACTCGGGCAGCATGTTGCCCGAGTCGGATCCGATCACGCCGGCGACCATGAGGTAGACGACGAACGGGATCATCGAGAGCGTCAGGCCGCTGAGCACGCCGCCGACGGCCACATGCACGGTGAACCAGGTGCCGGTGCGCCAGCGGGCGTTCCAGGAGCCGTCCTCGGCGGGCGATTCGAAGTCGGCGCCCAGGAGCCGCCGGGCCGCGGTCCGCTCGACCTCCAGGTCGGGCAGCAGCAGCGAGGAGACCGCCACCAGCGGCAGGACTCCGAGGAAGACCAGCGGGTGGGTGACGCCGGTGAGACCGTCGCTCGGCTGGAACGAGTTGTAGACCAGCCCGCCCAGCATCATGTAGGGCATGAGCAGCGCGCCGCCGAGGATCACCCATATCCACCCGCGGTAGGTGGCGGGGGTCCAGAGCGGGGCGAGCAGTCGCATGCGGCCATTCTGCCAGCGCGGACGGACCGCCACTCTCCCTCCGGAGGGCCGGGGCGCTCCCCCGAAAGGGGGATCAGGCGCCCTCGTATGCCTCGCGCATGGTCTGGACGTCGATCTTCTTCATCTTGTACATGGCCTGGATCGCCCGGACGGCGGCTTCCTTGTCGGGGCCGCCCACGTACCGGTAGGCCTCGGTCGGCCAGATCTGCCAGTTGACGCCCCACTTGTCGGAGACCCAGCCGCACTCGATCTCCTTGCCGCCGCCGGACAGGAACGCATCCCACAGGCGGTCGACCTCTTCCTGGCTCTCGCAGTTGACCAGCAGCGACATCGCGTGGTCGTGCTTGGCCGAGTCGTCGCCGTTGATGGCGGTGAACGACTGCCCGAACAGCTCGAAGTCCACCACCATCGCCGCGCCCGGGGTGCCGTGGGCGTCTTCGACGTAGGGAATGGTGCCGGTGACCTTCGCGTTCGCGAACAGGGAGCAGTAGAAATCGACGGCCTCTTCGGCATCGCCGTCGAACCAGATGTTGGTGACGATCTTCTGCATGACCTCGCCTCTCAGTGCGGGTTGGGGACCTTCTGATTGCACCAGTTGAGACGAGGGGCCGCGCCGGAATTCATCGCTCGGCGGCCGGGACCTCGCGGCCGCGGCGACGCAGGAGTTCGGCGAAGCGGAAGGCGTTGCGGATGGCCGCGCCGCCGTGGTCGTTGTTGAAGTAGACGTAGCAGTCGGCGCGTTTCGGCAGCCGGTCGTCGAGCCGGCCGCACCAGGTGTTCAGCGCCCGGTCTCCGTATTGGGTGGCGGGTTCGGCGGTGCCCTCGTGGAGGCGCAGGTAGCCCCAGGAGGCGGTGCGCCACGGCGGCGTCTGCTCGCGGCTGCGGGTGTCGGCCCAGCACAGGGCCGCGTCGTGGTCGGACAGGACGGAGCGGACTTCGTCGGTCCACCAGGACTCGTGCCGAGCCTCGACGGCGACGCGCGCACGTTCCGGGAAGCGGTCGAGGCAGGCCGACAGGAGGTCGGGGTCGGCCTTGAGGTTCGGCGGGAGCTGGAGCAGGATCGGCCCGAGGCGGTCGACGAGCCCGTCGACGGCGCCCATGAGGCGTTGTACCGGTTCTTCGGGGTCCTTGAGGCGTTTGATGTGGGTGAGGAACCGGCTGGCCTTGACGGCCATCGAGAATCCTTCGGGCACCTCGGAGCGCCAGGAAGTGAATGTCTTCGGTTTCGGGAGGCGGTAGAAGGTCCCGTTGTTCTCGACGGTGGCGAACCGGGAGGAGTAATGCTCCAGCCAGCGCCGTTGGGCGAGGCGCTCTGGATAGAGGACGCCTCGCCAATCCTTGTACTGCCAGCCGGAGGTCCCCACGAACACGGTCATGGTGTGGGGGTTTCCAGCAGGCCGGACTTCATGCCCGGAAGAGCCGGAAAGGGTGGAACGGGCTAATCGGTGAAGTCGAACTCGTTGTCCCTGGCTCCGGCGAGGAACGCATCCCATTCGGCGCGGGTGTAGACGATCACGGAGGTGTCGGGGTGCTGAGAGTGACGGAGAGCGACCCGACCAGAGCCGTCGGACAGAGGACCGACCTCGACGCATTGACCGCCGTTGCTAGAGCTACGGGTGCTCTTCTGCCATTGGATACCGGCCAGTTCCTCGGGGGTGAGGTGCTGATCAGTGGCCATGAACCGCTCCCTTGCTGGTGCCTGTGGTTGGGTTTTGTCCGTGCTGCGCTCTTGATTCACTGAGTGAAGTCGAACTCGCCGTCCTTGGCTCCGGCCAGGAACGCTTCCCACTCAGCGCGGGTGTAGACAACCGTCGCACCCTCCGGGTGATGGGAGTGGCGCACCGCAACCCGGCCCGAGCCATCCGACAGCGGCCCAGCCTCCACGCACTGACCGCCGTTGTCAGAGCTGCGGGAACTGATGTGCCAGCGGGTTCCAGCTAGCTCCTCCTGTGAGAGCCGCTGTTCGGTGCTCATTGAATCTCCTTCAGTCGGTCAGCAATCAACTGCCTTGAATCTTCCGGGCTGAGAGCCCCTTCAATCAGATCATTCCACACCTCGCTGTAACGCTGAACGGTTGGTGCCTCGATGAACAGCGGACCTGCGAGCGTGTCTACGTAGGCGACCTGAGGGTAGGGCTCCGGCATCTCGAACAGCGTGAAGCTGCCCTGATGGCCGGTGTGCGGTGCATGTTCAATCGGCATGATGCGGATTTCTATGTTCTCTCGCTGCCCCGCCTCCAACAGGTGACTGAGCTGGTCCTCCCAGACCTTGCGCCCACCGACCGGACGGCCGATCACGTACTCCTCAAGGATCACGACGAAGGAGGTCGGATTGTCATCGTTCAAGATCCGCTGGCGGTCCATACGGAGGGCGATCCACCGGGCGATCTGGTCGTCATCGGCCTTGCGCTCTTCGATGTTGCGGATCAGCGCTTCGGCACTCGCACGCGTCTGGAGCAAGCCATGCACAACCATGTTCTGGTAGGCACAGATCCGATCAGCCCGACTTTCAAGCCAGGGCAAGTTGATGAAGTCCTTGCCTAGGTCTTCACGGTGCTCATCCCACCAGTTCTTGCGCCAATGCTCATCACAGAGCTGGAGAAGTCCGTCACGAGTTTTCTCGTCTGAGACACCATAGAGAGACAGAAGGGCGAGGAGGTCGACACGCCGAAGCGGGAATTCTCCGGTTTCGTAGCGGCCTATGGTACTGCCGTCCCGCTGAATGTATTCGCCCGCGTACTTCTGGGACATGCCTTTGGACTTCCGCAGGTCGCGGATCTTCTCTCCGAGCCACTGGGAACGAAGGCTCGGCTCAGGTCCGAGGTTCGGCATGGGTGCGCTCCTGCTCTTGTCGGGTTCTCGACAGAAGATTTTTGCCTTTGAGCCTAACGCATATTTGCGTCAAGCTGAAATATATGCCATGATACCAATCAAGCACGAGATACGCGTCACGGGATTCTGGGGAACAGAGTTCGTGGAATGGGATATTTCGTGCCCTCCACAGAAACCGACCGGGGCGGGTGCCAGCTACCAACTTTCGCTCCCGCCCCGGTCCTTAGACATCGGAGGTAGACCACCGTGCCTGAGAACATTCTCCCCCACTCAGGGGGCAAGACCAACTCGCATTCGGCCACGACACACGGCCAAGCCTCTCCACCTGCCTCCATAGAGCGAGGTTCCTTCAGCGACGGCATCCGCTCCTTCACCGTCCGAACCTCCTGTGCCGAGGCTCCCGACTCCTTCCAAGTCCACGTGACCGGCCGATCCTCAGAGGTTGTCCTCGTCATCTCGGGACTCGGCACCAACGACCTGCGCGCCACCTGGGGACCGCAGTGGCGCACCGCCTCCGAAGGCTGGCGCGACTGGTTCGAGGCGACCGCCTTCATGGTCTTCTACAACGGCCAACGCCCGCACTCCGGACGAGAGCGAGTCTGCAATGGCTGACATGACAGACGCCTACTGCGGCGAGTTCCGGCGCGGCCCGGCCGTGTTCTGCGTCTTCCGGTTCGACGACGAGACCTACCGGGTCGAGGCCGACGACGGCAACGGCCCTTCTCCGGTCTGCCGCCTCACCGACGACCCCAAGGGCCCAGTGAACTGGCACGGAGCATGGAACGGCGACCGCTGGTGCTCCTGGATCGAGGCCGAGGCCCGCAAGGTCATCAAGAACCCCGAATAGCCTGCTACCGGGTGAGGAAAGAGAGGTCCGGTCGATCAGTGGGGGTCGACCGGACCTCCCAACCATTGAGGCCCGCTCAGCGAATCGCCAAGAGCTGTCACTGATGTGGGCGCACCGGAACTCGACAACCTCCGTCAACCAAGGTTGACGATACCTCGTCCGTCAACTACGGTTGACGCATGGACATCGAAGAATTCACGGCCTTGGCGACGGCGACCGCCGATCCCGACCCCTTGCTGGGGTTGCAGGCCGTCAGCCAAATGCGAGCCGAGACCGAACGCCTTGAAGCGGTGCTGGTCCGGCGAGCGCGCAACAACGGCTCCAGCTGGGCGCAGATCGCTACCATCTTGGGCGTTTCGAAGCAGGCGGTTCACAAGAAGCACGGCGGTCGCGGCCTGCTCGGGGGACGGTCATGACCCCGGTAATCGACGGAGACGAGCGGCTCGCCGCCGAACTCGGCGGACTCCTCAGGCCACGCCACCGCATCGCAGCCGCAGCCGTGGTCACGCCAGAGGAAGTCAAGACGGCCAGCATCGGCACCCGACTCGAATCCGACTTCGAGGTCGGCTCGATTTCCAAGGGCTTCACCGGACTGCTGTACGCCGATTCGATCGCGCGCGGCGAGGTCGACCCCCAGACCACCCTCAGCGAGTTGCTGCCGCTCGAAACCGCCCCGGTAGGCCGGGTGACGCTGCGATCGCTGAGCGAGCACCGATCGGGGCTGCCCTCACTGCCGTCGGCGGCGCAGCCCTATCGGCGCACGATGGCCTTGTGGCGGAAGGGCACCAATCCCTACGGCGAGGATCTCGAACAGCTCCTCGACCAGGCTCGCACTGTCAAACCCGGCAGGCCGCGACCCCGCTACTCCAATTTCGGGTTCGAGCTGCTGGGCCACGCCCTCGCCTCCGCCGCTGACACCGATTACACCTCGCTCCTTCAGGAGCGGATCGCCGCCCCGCTGGGGCTGAACTGCTGCTACACCCCGGCCACGACCGACGAGCTACGCGACGGCGCACTCACCGGCACCAGCCGAAAAGGCCATCCGCGAGAGCCCTGGACCGGCGAAGCCCTGGCTCCGGCGGGCGGCATCCGGGCCACCATCACCGCAATGGCCAACCTGACCAAAGCTCTGTTGGAAGGCACCGCTCCGGGCCTTCACGCGCTCGAACCGGTCGCGCCATTCAGCACTGGCGCCCGCATCGGCGCCGCATGGATCACCATCCGGGTGAAGGGACGGACCATCACCTGGCACAACGGGGGCACCGGCGGTTTCCGGTCCTGGATCGGGCTCGACCGGGACGCGGGCACCGGAGTCGTGATCCTCTCGGCGACCTCTGCCTCGGTCGACCGCCACGGTTTCACGCTCCTGACCGGACTCAAGACTGCGAGCTGAGCTCGATAACCGTTGAAGCACACGGGCTGAGCATTGGGATCCCCGTAGTTCATCGGAGTTGTATAGGGTCCGGCCATGACTGGATCTGGTTCGCTGCCGCAGGAAGTCCGTGACGGCTTCGCGGTCTCGTTCGCCGTGGCGTGCGCGTTCTTCACCGACCCCGCCGGAAGAGCGCTCGTGGTCAAACCGAACTACCGCGACGACTGGCAGTTCGTGGGCGGCATGGTCGACAAGGGCGAGTCACCGCATGATGCCTGCGCGCGTGAAGTCAAAGAAGAGATCGGGTTGGACATGCCGGTCGGTGACCTGCTGGTGCTCGACTACGAGCCGGACCACGCGTTCGTGGGCGCGCCGATGACGACCTACGTCTTCGACGGCGGCGTCATCGACGATCCGGACCTGATACGGCTGCAAGCCGACGAGCTCGAAGAGTTCAGCTTCCTACCGGTAGAATCGGCGGCGCGCTTGTTCGCCGACTTCAGTCGGGCGCGTCTCGGGCTGGCTGCGGAGGCTCGTCGGACGGGGAAGACGGTCTTCCAGCCATACTTCCCTGGCTGCAGGGACGAAACCTGCTTAGCGGCGATATCGTTCGGCTAAGTGGTTCGCGCGGCCAAGGCAGGCAATATGATCCGTATCCTCGGCCTCGAATACGGTGTAGGTCGACCAGCCGTCGACTCTCTGGTCACAGTAGCGCTGTTCCCAGCCGGAGGAATCCTTCATGGAGTCGCGGACGGGAACTGACGCAATCACGGCGTAGTCCGCGAACATCGAGTCACAGGAGTCCAATATCAGGTACTTGTCGACCAGATACCTGGATACACAGGTGACAGGTTCGGCGTCAGCGATCTGATTGGGAGCGGCGAGCAGCGCGGTTCCGATGAGGCCCGCCAGGCCGACCGCGCCGATGGAGAGCATCGTCGCTTTGCGCTTGCGAGGGGGCTTCACCATGCCCATCCTAGCCGCCACGGGTGTCGACCCCGTGGGGGCGGCGCCAGCGAGCCGTCAATGAGTCAAGGGCGGGGCCGATGGATGGATGATCCGGACCTGGTAGGCCGAGGTGTGGCTCACGGCCTCTGCGGACGGAACAGCTAGCCCTCGGTCCAGCGGCGGATCGCGTTGATCGTGTCCTCCGGGGAGGTGTTGAAGCAGAGCCGGATCGACGGGTTCAGCTCAATCAGGACATTGACGATCCGCTCGAACAGCAGCGTGTGCTCCACCAACGCCCGAATCCCTGCGCCGATCATTGCCAGCGGGAACGTCTCTCGTCCGAACGCCTCCCGAAGCATGGCCTCGGCCTCGTCGGGATCCTTGCCGATCATGCAGTGCTCGGCATCGATCCCCGCCTCCTCCAGTGCGGACTGCCCGGCCTCGATGCGAGCCGCGAGGATCTCGGGTGTCAACCCGTCAGGCAGGTCCCCGGGCTCGAACGCCTGCGGAGCGATCCCGACGAACAATGTCCGACCGCGGACCGGCCCTGCAGCGACAGAATCTTTGTGGGACATACGAACACCCTTCTAGCAGGCCAAGGATTCGTTGCAGAGCCACAACCCTACCGCCCCTGGAGGACCGGCTAGGGCCAATGCCGTTCGGTTCGGGCTGGGGATCGGGTGTCGAGGTCGACCGACTCACCGGAGCCCGAAGTGACCCCGGGCTGCCGCGGACCGGGCTTGCCCGGTATCAGGCACGAACGGCGCCGAGCCCGGTCGTCGGAGCATCCAGGCCCGGACCGTGCGTGCTTGACAGGAGGCAAGCCTCCTTCGCAGCAACCTGGGGTCACTTGGCTCCAGGCCGGACTCGGCCTCAGCACCAGTGCTCCAACCGAACGGCATTGCGGCTAGGGCCGGTCGGGTTCCGACTTGAATTCCGTGATCGAGCCCGTGGGCCCCCGTCACTTCTCTGGCCGCTTGCCCGGCTGAGCGGCGGGAACGCGTTCAACGACTCGTCTCGTACCTGGTCAGGCCCCGGCGGCCTCTCGCGATGCCCGAACCAGCCGTTCGACGAGGTCGTCCGGAATCGGTTTGCGCGGCGAGAAGGTGATGCCGGTCTTGGTCGCCTTGAACCCGGCGGCCGCGATTTCCTCGGCATGATCGGCGATGGCGCTGGGAAGGACATATAGCCCGCACTGCTTGCTGAAAGCCGCATAGCTCGCGACGACAGTGCCGCTGACGACGAATCCCGGCATGTTGTAGGCCACGACCTCCTCCGCCTCCGGCAGGGTGTCGGCCAGGAGCGTGCGCAAGCGGTTCAGCGATGGCCGGAACGGTTCGGGTGCCGCGGCGATATAGGCGTCGTGGTCGGCTGTCGTCATGGTCGTGATTCGCTCCTGACTCCGGCCTGCTCCGATGTGTCGTTGCTCCAGTGCCGACGCCGGACTCGGCCCCTGAACGAGACTGTACAGCTCGCTGGGAAATGCCCTCGGCTTATCGGGGCTTCGAGCCGCTCGGCGGTGAATTTGCTGGCTGAGCGGCGGGAACGCGTTCAGCACCTCGTCTCGTACCTGGTCAGGACCACCCCGCCGGGGAACGTCCGCGTCCCTGTCAGGTTCAGGTTCACCCAGTTGTCCAGCGCCGTGTAGAACGACGTGCCGCCGCCGACCAGGACCGGATGGGTGACGATCGTATACTCGTCGATCAGCCCGGCGCGCATGGCCGCCGCGGCGAGCGTCGCGCCGCCGACCCTCATCGGTTCGCCGTCCACGGCCTTGAGCCGCGTGATCTCCTCGACCGCGTCACCGGAGAACAGGCGGGCGTTCCAGTCGACCTTCTCGATCGACGAGGAGAACACCACCTTCGGTGTGTCCCGCCAGTTCCGCGCGAACTCGATCTGCGTCGGGGTGGCATCGGCCTGGCGGTCGCCGGTCGGCCAGTAGGAGCTCATGGTCTCCCAGAGCTTCCGCCCGTACAGCATCAGGCCGATCGCCAGCTCCTGGTCGAGCCACCACTGGAACAGCTCGTCGCTCGGCTCGCTCCACCCGTGGTCGTCGCCGGGCGCGGCGATGTAGCCGTCCAGGCTCACGTTCATGCCGTAGACCAGTTTTCGCGCCATGCCATCCCTTTCCGTAGGTCGGTCTAGAAAGTTGAGACCGGTTCGGCGCATCGGATTCATCGGTGCGCTGCCGGATTTTCCGGCTGTCCTCGCGGGGCCGGATCCAGTCAGCCGATCTCTCTGGGGTCGATCTGGATTCTCACCGGTTCGGCCTTCGCGTTCGCTCGCGCCGCGTTCGCCCGCGCCAAGGCGCCCGCCAGCGCGGCGCCGTCTCTTCGACGCACTCGCAGCAGCAGGCGCTCGGTGTGCTCGTCGATCGGGATCGGGCCGATCGGCTCGGCCCCCAGCTCGGGCGGGAGGTCGGCCGCCAGCTTCTCCGGGGTCCCGTTCGGGCCCGACAGCGCCGCCATCTTCATCGCGGGCGGGAAGCCCAGCTCGGCGCGCTCGTTCAGTTCCCTGGCCGCGAACCAGGCCGGGTCCCACCTCAGGAGCGCCTGCACCACCGGGAGCCCCCCGTCGGCGACCACCACGGCCGTCCCGTCCGGTCGGGCCAGCGCCATCGCGTTCATCCAACGCCGCAGGGCCTCCTCGGAGGCCGTCAGGTCGGCGCGCGTCAGCAGCGCCCACGTGTCCAGCAGGAGCACCGCGCCGTAGCCGTCCGGGGCCGGCGGCTCCACTCCGGGCGTGGCCACCACGACCACGCGGCCGCCCGGCGCCTGGTCCAGGCGGTTCTCCCCCGTCGACTCCACCACCTCGACGCCCCCGAACGCGCCCGCCATCTCCTCGGCAGTGCGCTCGGCGCCGATCACTCGGGCCCGGACCTTCGCAGACCCGCATTCCCGGCAGCGGTGGTCATGGCTGGTCTTGCCGCACCAGCCGCACACCGGGGCCCGCCTGAGCCCGGTGAGCCGCAGCGGGCCCGAGCAGTGCGGGCAGACGGCCCTGGTCCGGCAGCGCTGGCACGAGACGGCCGGGACATAGCCCCGCCTCGGGACCTGGACGAGCACCGGCCGGTCGCGGTCCAGCGCCGCCTTCGCGGTCTCCCATGCCACTGTCGGCAGCCTCGCCGTGCCCCCTGACGGGTCCCGGGCCATGTCGGACTCGTCCCCCACCGGCACGATCCGCGGGGCCGCCGAACGGATCGCCTCGCGGGAGCCGGTGACCGACACGGCCCACTTGGTGTCGACCAGGAGCTGCGCCTGCGGCGTGCGGGCATGGCCCGCCACCAGGCAGGCCGAATCAGCCAGTCCGGCGCGGGTCAGCAGGACCTCCCGGGCGTGGGGGTACGGCGCGCGGCGCTCCACGTGGGAGGCGTCGCCGTCGTCCCAGATGGCCACCAGGCCGAGGTCCTCCACCGGGGCGAACGCCACGGCCCTGGTCCCGGCCACGATGCGCACAGTGCCCCGCGCAGCCCGCAGAAACGCCCGGTAGCGCCTGGTGGGGCCGAGCTGGGCAGAGAGGGTCACATGCCGATCGGGGCCGAGCACGTTCGTCAGGGCGGCGTCCAGGCGGTCGAGGTCGGCCTGGTCGGGCACGACCAGCACCGCTCCCCTGCCGCCCGCCGCCGTCGTGGCCGCGGCCTCGGCGAGGCGCCGGGGCCAGTCCTCGCCGGGCAGGGCGCTCCATACCGTCTTCGGCGCCTTCCCGTCGCGGAGCGCGCGCAGGAATGCCTCGCCTGCGATATATCTATTCCAATGAGTGTCGGTCGGCGCGGCCACCGGCAGCGCTTCCCCGGGTTCCTCGTCCTCGACGCGTTTGCGCCGCTCGGGCACGGCCAGGCGCAGCACGTCGGCCAGGGTTCCGGCGTAGCGGTCGGCCACGGCCCGAGTCAGGCGGGCGACCTCGTCGGTCAGGACCGGCTCGGGCGAGACCAGCTCGGAGAGCCACAGGAGCTTGCCCTCGAAGTCGCTGGCGCGCTTGACGGCGATGACGTAGCCGCCGATCTTGCGGCGTCCGAAGCGGACCTTCACCCGGCAGCCCGGCGTCACCGCATCGCGCAGATCCTCGGGGATCCGGTAGTCGAAGAGCCGGTCGAGTTGCGGCAGAGGCTGGTCGATGCACACCGCTGCGATCGGACCGGACTCTGACATAAACCAGTTCTACCAGGTGTCTCCGACGTCCGGAGACCCTCGGCGGTCCTAGCCGACGGCTTCTTTGAGCGCAGCGGCGCGGCCGGTCGACTCCCAGGTGAACTCCGGCAGCTCGCGTCCGAAGTGTCCGTAGGCGGCGGTCTTGGAGTAGATCGGCCGGACCAGGTTGAGGTCGCGGATGATCGCGGCCGGGCGCAGGTCGAAGACCTCGCGGACGGCCTTCTCGATGCGCCCGGGGTCCACGGTCGCCGTGCCCTGGGTGTCGACGGCGATGCTCACGGGCTTGGCCTTGCCGATCGCGTAGGCCACCTGGACCTCGCAGCGCTCGGCCAGGCCGGCGGCCACGACGTTCTTGGCGACCCACCGGGCCGCGTAGGTGGCCGAGCGGTCGACCTTCGAGGGGTCCTTGCCGCTGAAGGCGCCGCCGCCGTGGCGGGCGTAGCCGCCGTAGGTGTCGACGATGATCTTGCGGCCGGTCAGGCCCGCATCGCCCATCGGGCCGCCGATCTCGAAGCGGCCGGTCGGGTTGACCAGCAGGTCGTAGTCGGCCACGTCGAGGTCGAGGCCCGAGACGACCGGGTGGATGACGTGCTCGGCGACATCGGGGGCCAGCAGCGAGTCCAGCGAGATGTCGGGGGCGTGCTGGCTGGAGACGACCACGGTGTTCAGCCGCACCGGCCGCAGGCCCTCGTACTCGATGGTCACCTGGGTCTTGCCGTCGGGCCGCAGGTACGGCACGGTGCCGTCCTTGCGGACTTCGGTGAGCCGCTGGGAGAGCCGGTGGGACAGGGCGATCGGCAGCGGCATCAGCTCGGGCGTCTCGCGGCAGGCGTAGCCGAACATCAGGCCCTGGTCGCCGGCGCCCTGGATGTCGAGCTGGTCGTGGTCGGTGCCGTCCACACGCGACTCCCACGCCTTGTCGACGCCCTGGGCGATGTCGGGCGACTGGCCTCCGATGGAGACGTTCACGCCGCACGAGGCCCCGTCGAAGCCCTTCTTGGAGGAGTCGTAGCCGATGCGGAGGATCGTCTCGCGCACGATGCGCGGGATATCGGCGTAGGCGGCCGTCGTCACCTCGCCCGCGACGTGCACCTGACCGGTCGTGATCAGCGTCTCGACCGCGACGCGGCTCCTGGGGTCCTCTGAAAGGAGGGCGTCCAGGATCCCGTCGGAGATCTGGTCGGCGATCTTGTCCGGGTGGCCCTCGGTGACCGACTCGGAGGTGAACAGGCGACGTGCCACGGCACTCCTCAACACATTGACGCCGCGCTGCGGCGCTGGTCCAACTGACTTCGCAGCTCACAAGTCTATTCGCTGACGATCATCTCACCAAGTCGGCGCGCTGCGGATCAGCGGTCGGAACCGCGTCCACCTGCCGGGAGACGTGCGGCGACGGCGTCCCAGATGGCGTCCGCCACCGCTTCCTTGGCGGCCTCGGTCGCGGCGGCGACCTCGCCGTCCTCGTCGAAGACGGTGACGGTGTTCTCCTCTGAGCCGAACACGGCGCCGCCGGAGACATCGTTGAGCACCACCAGGTTAGCGCCCTTCGCCTTGAGCTTGGCCAAGGCGTGCTGGGGCCCGTCGTGGGTCTCGGCGGCGAAGACGACCAGGACCTGGTCGTCTCGCTTGGCCCGGCCGACTGCGGCCGCGATGTCGTCGTTCTCGGTCAGGGCCAGGTCGAGGTCGCCGGAGCGCTTGAGCTTGCGGTCGGCGGTCTCCTTGGGGCGGAAGTCGGCCGGGGCGGCGGCCAGGACCGCCGCGTCAGCCTCCCGGGTGGCGGCGAGCGTGGCCTCGTGGAGTTCGGCGGTGGTGGTCACGCGCACGGTCTCGATCCCGGCCGGGAGCGCGGTCTCGACGTGGGCGGCGATGAGGGTCACCTCGGCGCCGCGGGAGGCCGCGGCCGCGGCCAGCGCGATGCCCTGGCGGCCCGAGGAGTGGTTGCCAATGAAGCGGACCGGGTCGATCGCCTCGCGGGTGCCGCCGGCGGTGACCAGGACCCTCCGGCCGACCAGGTCCTTGGCCGGAGAGGTCAGGAAGCCCTTGAGCAGGGCGAACAGGGATTCGGGCTCGGGCAGGCGGCCGGGTCCGGTGTCGGCCCCGGTCAGGCGGCCGGAGTCGGGTTCGACGACGTGGGCGCCCCGCTCCCGGAGCGTGGCGACGTTGGCGCGGGTGGCCGGGTGGTGCCACATCTCGGTGTGCATGGCCGGGGCGAGGACGACCGGGCAGGTGGCCGTCAGCAGGGTGCTGGTGAGCAGGTCGTCGGCGCGGCCGGTGGCGGCACGGGCGAGCAGGTCGGCGGTGGCGGGCACCACGGCCACCAGGTCGGCCTCGCGGCCGAGGCGGACGTGCCTGACTTCGGAGACGTCGGTGAAAACGCCGGAAGCCACCGGTCGGCCCGAAAGGGCCTCCCAGGTGGCTTCCGCGACGAATTCGAGCGCCGCCTCGGTCGGCACGACCGTCACGTCGTGGCCGGCCTCTTTGAGCAGGCGGAGCAGTGTGCATGCCTTGTAGGCGGCGATGCCGCCCGACACGCCGAGGACTATGTTCAACGCCCTAGGCTTCTGGGTCGTCGAACGCCTTGGTCTCGAGCAGGCCCTTGTCGAGCTCGCGCAGCGCGATCGAGAGCGGCTTCTCCTCGGGCGTGGTCTCGACCAGGGGCCCGACGTATTCGAGCAGTCCCTCGCCGAGCTGCGAGTAGTAGGCGTTGATCTGGCGGGCGCGCTTGGCGGCGTAGATCACCAGCTGATACTTCGACTGGCTCTTTTCGAGCAGGTCGTCGATCGGCGGGTTGGTGATGCCGACTGGTTCGGCGACGGTCCCTGACACGTTGATTCCTTCGTGTGCGACTTGTGGTCTCAGCGGGCTCCGGACTTGATAATTGCCGGAGAGCCGAGCAATTCTACCAGTTCCGAGGCGGCCTGTTCGATCGACACGTTGGTGATCGTGTGGTCGAACTCGGCCTCGGAGGCCAGTTCTTCGTGAGCGGCCTTGAGCCGCCGTTCGATCGTAGCCTCGTCTTCGGTCCCCCGCCCGGTCAGGCGGCGGACGAGTTCGTCCCATGACGGCGGCGCCAGGAACACCAGGTGCGACTCGGGCATGGCCCGGCGGACTTGGCGGGCGCCTTGCAGCTCGATCTCCAGCAGCGCTGGGAGGCCGGCCTGGAGCCGCTCCTCGACGGGGCCGCGGGGGGTTCCGTAGAGGTTCCCCGCATAGGAGGCCCATTCGAGGAACTCCCCCGCAGCGATCATCGATTCGAACCGTTCGGTCGACACGAAGTGGTAGTCGGCGCCGTCGACCTCACCCTGGCGCGGCTTGCGGGTCGTGCAGCTCACCGAGAGCCAGACCCACGGGTAGTACTCCTGGATGAGGGCCTTGACGCTGCCCTTGCCCACCCCCGACGGGCCGGAGAGGACCGTCAGTCGTTGGGCCGGAGCCGCGTGCAACCTATCGATGCTCACTCGACTACTACTACCCGAAGTCAGGCCTGGTCGCCCTTGAATTCATCCAGAAGCGCGGCGCGCTGGTGCTCGCCGAGGCCACGCAGGCGGCGCGAGTCCGCGATCTTCAGCTTCTCCATGATCTGCATGGCACGCTTGTCGCCGATGCCAGGCAGAGCCTTGAGGACGGCCGAGACCTTCATCTTGCCGGAGATGTCGTCGGTCGCGGCGGACTTGAGGACCTCTTCGAGGTTCTTCTCGCCGGACTTCAGCTTCTCCTTGAGCTCGGCGCGAGCCTTGCGGGCCGCGGCGGCCTTCTCGAGGGCCGCGGCGCGCTGTTCCGGTGTCAGTTTAGGGAGCGGCACGGGGTCTCCTTGCAGTCGATGGTTTCGTCCCTCTGGACCTTCACGTGCTGGTATCGCCAAAGCATACCCAGCTCGGGAAAGGTAACCCCACCTCCCGACACGCCTGCGACCGGGGGTGGGGCATTCGGGGGCGGACCGGGGTGGACGATCACTCCCCGGTCGCGGCCCGACATTCCTCCTGGAGAGCGTCGAGGGCGCTTCGAATGCTCGCCGCGGCGGGCCCAGGCTGTGCGATTTGTCGTGAATACGAAGGGATTGCGAAGTTTACGGCCGGTCCGAGTACGCGCGGCAGGTCACTCGGGCGGCCCCCCTGCGCTCCCATGCCCGGGACCAGGATGGGGCCGTTGAATTCCGACAGATCGTGAGCGGTGTCACGTTGCGAGACCGTCGCGTGAGTGATTCCGTAAGTCGACTCACGCAACCTGGCCTCACCTTCGGTAGCGCAGGCGCCGACCGTGGCGCCCATGACCAGCCCGAGCGAGCCGAGCGGGTCGGCCTCGCCGTTGAGCGTGGCGACCTCGTCGATGATGGACTGGACGACCGAGCGGCCGTCCTTGCGGCGGGCCAGCTGGATCTGCTTGCCCTCCGGATTGGAGGTGCGGGCGAGCACGAAAACGCCCTTGCCGTGAGCGGAGGCCGTGTCGAAGGCCGGCTGGAGCGATCCCACGCCGAGGAACGGGCAGGCGGTGATCGCGTCGACCGCCAGCGGCGAGGCCGGGTCGAGGTAGGCCTGCGCGTAGGCGGCCATGGTCGAGCCGATGTCGCCGCGCTTGACGTCGAGGATCACCAGCGCCCCGGCCCGGCGGCTCTCGGCGATGACGCGTTCGAGCAGGGCGACGCCGCCCGACCCGAAGCGCTCGAAGAACGCCGACTGGGGCTTGACGAAGCCGACCTCGGCGGCGCAGGCCTCGACCATGGTCATGGCGAAGCGTTCGGCGCCTTCGAGATCGTCGTCGAGTCCCCAGTGCTGCAGGATCGAGCCGTGCGGGTCGATTCCGGCGCACAGCGGGCCGCGGGCGGCCATCATGTGGTGGGCGCGTGAACCGAAATCCTTTTTGGCGGACACGGTGGTGCTCCTCTCACGAGGTGGGGTTGGGTAGTGGTCCCCGGCCGGGAGCGGCAGAGGGTTTCCTGAAACGGCGCCGGTAGCGGCGCACGCTGCGGCGGACCAGTGAAGGGCCGCTGTAGATCAGACCGGTGTAGATCTGGACCAGGCTCGCCCCGGCCTCGAACATCGCCTCGGCGTCGTCGGGGGTCATGATCCCGCCGGAGCCGATGATCGGAAGCCGCCCACCGGTCTCGCGGTGGACGAAGCGGACGATCTCGCGCGAGATCGGGCCCAGCGGCCGACCGGACATGCCGCCCGGCTGGGCGGCGACGGCCTCGTCGGCGGCGTCGACCCCGTCGCGCCCGATCGTGGTGTTGGTGGCGATGACGCCCGCGACACCGGTGTCGAGGCACACCTCCAGGAGCTGTCCGATGGCGGATTCGGTCAGATCGGGCGCGATCTTGACCAGGACCGGGTGCGGTTCGCGCCCGGCCGCGAACCGCGCGCCCTCGACCTTGAGAGCGTGCAGCAGCGCTCGCAGCGCCTCGGCGTCCTGGAGCTGCCTGAGCCCCGGCGTGTTGGGCGAGGAGACGTTGACCGCGAAGTAGTCGGCGAACGGATAGAGGACGCGCATCGAGGTCAGGTAGTCCTCGACGGCCGCCTCGAGCGGCGTGGCCTTCGACTTGCCGATGCTGATGCCCAGCGGGCAGTTGACCGGCGGGGCGGCGGCGAGCCGCTCGGCCAGGGCCTGCGCGCCGCCGTTGTTGAAGCCCATGCGGTTGACCAGGCCCTGCGAGGCGGGCATCCGGTAGACGCGGGGCTTGGGGTTGCCGGGCTGCGCCTGGGCGGTGACGGTGCCGATCTCGGCGAAGCCGAAGCCCAGGGCCGGCCAGGCGCCGATGGCCTGGCCGTGCTTGTCCATGCCGGCGGCCAGCCCGATCGGGTTGGGGAACCGGATGCCGCACACCTTCACCGACGCCTTCGCCTGGTTGGCCTTGATCAGCAGGTCGCGGGCCCGCCCGCCGGCAGACAGGCGGGAGAGCCAGCGCAGCGTGGTCTCGTGCGCCGTCTCCGCGTCTCCCCGGCCGACCCGGAACAGGACCGGCCGGGCGAGTTTCTGGTAAAGCATCACCGGATTCCCTCCACGGGTCCGGACAGAATCCGACGAATACACACTGTCACTTGAACGGCACCCGGTTCAAAGACTACTTCACGAAAGGGTATGTTAGTAACGGCTGCGACGCGAAAACCAAGCAATGCAGCCTTACCGCCGGGCTGGCGGGATGTGAAGCCTGTGGAGGTCACGTAAGACCGTTCCTTCCAAGTGCGGTGGGTACGGCGGTCGCCATTGAAGCAGGAATGCCACACGGGTGACCGGGCGGCACCGAGCCCTTCGGCGAGGGGCCAGTCAACTTCCTGTATACGTCAATTCGCCGCTTGGGCGTCACCGCCGTTGGCCGTGACGCCCAAATCATTGCTCACCCGTTGCCCCGCAGCCGCCTGTGGAGGTCCTGAAGTGGCGTCACCGTCACCTCCCCGCGGGCGAACGCCTCGATGCCCATCGTGGCCGCCGCGGCGCCCTGGATGGTGGTCACGCAGGAGACGTCGGCGACCGCGGCGGCCGAGCGGATCTCCCAGCCGTCGGTCCGGGGCCCCGAGGAGGCCGAGGGCGTGGTGATGACCAGATCGACCTCTCCGGAGGCGATGAGGCTCACCGCGTCGGGCTCGTCGCTCTTGCGGACCCCCGAGTGGCGCGCCACGGGCGTGAAATCGATCCCGTGCCGCTTGAGCACCAACCCGGTGCCGTCGGTGGCGTAGACGCTGAATCCGAGGTCCACCAGGCGCCTGACGGGGAAGACGATCGAGCGCTTGTCGCGGTCGGCGACCGACACGAAGACCTTCCCGGAGGTGGGGAGCTTCCCGTAGACGGCCAGCGTGGCTTTGGCGAAGGCCAGGCCGAACGAGCCGTTGATGCCCATGACCTCGCCGGTGGACTTCATCTCCGGGCCCAGCAGGGCGTCTATTCCGGCTCCTTCGGTGGTGCGGAACCGCTTGAAGGGCAGGACGACCTCCTTGACGCTGATGGGCGCCTCGGGGCCGACGTCGGAGCCGTCGCCGGAGGGCACCAGCATGCCCTCGGCGCGCAGTTCGGTGATGGTCGAGCCCATCGCGATGCGGGCGGCGGCCTTGGCCAGCGGCACGGCGGTGGCCTTGGAGACGAACGGGACGGTCCTGGAGGCGCGCGGGTTGGCCTCCAGGACGTACAGCTGGTCGTCCTTGAGCGCGTACTGGACGTTCATCAGGCCGCGCACGCCGAGGCCGAAGGCGAGCTTGGAGGTGTACTCACGGATCTGCTCGATCACGCCCGCGCCGAGGGTGATCGGCGGGAGCGCGCAGGAGGAGTCCCCGGAGTGGACCCCGGCCTCCTCGATGTGCTCCATGATGCCGCCGAGGTAGAAGTCGGTGCCGTCGCACAGGCAGTCGACGTCGATCTCGACCGCGTCGTCGAGGAAGCGGTCGATGAGGATCGGGTGCTCGGGGCTGGCCTCGGTGGCGCGGGAGATGTACCCGGCCAGGGTGTCCTCGTCGTAGACGATCTCCATGCCGCGCCCGCCGAGCACGTAGGAGGGCCGCACCAGGACCGGGTAGCCGATCTCGGCGGCCACGGCGCGGGCCTCCTCGTAGGAGGTGGCGGTGCCTCCGGCCGGGGCGACCAGGCCGAGCTCGTCGAGGAGCCGGCCGAATTCGCCGCGGTCCTCGGCGGCGTCGATCGCCGACGGGGAGGTGCCGACGATCGGCAGTCCGGCCGCGGCGAGGCGGTCGGCCAGGCCCAGCGGGGTCTGGCCGCCGAGCTGGACGATGACGCCGACGACGCCGGGGCCGCCGGCGGCGGTCCCGGACTCGTGCTCGGCGTGGTAGACCTCGGCGACGTCCTCGAAGGTGAGCGGCTCGAAGTAGAGCCGGTCGGCGGTGTCGTAGTCGGTCGAGACGGTCTCGGGGTTGCAGTTGACCATGATCGTCTCGTACCCGGCCCCGCGCAGGGCCTGGACGGCGTGCACGCACGAGTAGTCGAACTCGATGCCCTGGCCGATGCGGTTGGGGCCCGAGCCGAGGATCATGACCTTCGGCCGGTTCGACGGCTCGACCTCGGTCTCGTCCTCGTAGGTCGAGTAGTGGTAGGGGGTGTGGGCGGCGAACTCGGCGGCGCAGGTGTCGACGGTCTTGTAGACCGGGCGCAGGCCCAGCCGGTGGCGCAGTCGCCGCACGCCCTCCTCTCCGGCCAGTTCGGGGCGGATCGCGGCGACTTGGGCGTCGGAGCAGCCGGCGCGCTTGGCCTTCCACAGCAGGGCCTGGTCGACGACCGCGGCGGACTCGATCTCGGCCCGCAGGTCGACCAGCTGCGCGAGCTGGTCGAGGAACCAGGGGTCGATCTTGCAGGCGGCGTGGACCTGGTCGACGGTCGCGCCCAGGCGCAGCGCCCGCTCGGCGGTGTAGAGGGTCCCGTCGTGCGGGGTCTTCAGCGCCTCCAGGGTCGATTCGAGCGTGGCCCCGGCCGGGTCGGGGGCGGTCCAGAACCCGGCGGCCTTGGTCTCGGTCGAGCGCAGGGCCTTCTGGAGGGCCTGCTGGAAGGTCCGGCCCAGGCTCATGGCCTCGCCGACCGACTTCATGGTGGTCGTGAGGGTCGGGTCGGCGCCGGGGAACTTCTCGAAGGTGAAGCGCGGGACCTTGACTACGACGTAGTCCAGGGCCGGTTCGAAGGCGGCCGGGGTGGCCCGGGTGATGTCGTTGGGGATCTCGTCGAGCGTGTAGCCGATGGCGAGTTTCGCGGCGATCTTGGCGATCGGGAAGCCGGTGGCCTTGGAGGCCAGCGCCGAGGAGCGGGATACGCGCGGGTTCATCTCGATGACGATGATGCGCCCGTCGGCAGGGTCGATGGCGAACTGGATGTTGCAGCCGCCGGTGTCGACGCCGACCTCGCGGAGCACGGCGATGCCGACGTCGCGCATGTGCTGGTACTCGCGGTCGGTCAGGGTCAGGGAGGGGGCGACGGTGACCGAGTCGCCGGTGTGGACGCCCATGGGGTCGACGTTCTCGATCGAGCAGACCACGACGACGTTGTCGTTGCGGTCGCGCATCAGCTCGAGCTCGTACTCCTTCCAGCCCAGGACGCTCTCTTCGATGAGGACCTCGGTGGTGGGCGACTCGGCCAGGCCGTTCCCGGCGATGCGCTCGACGTCGTCCCAGGTGTAGGCCATGCCCGAGCCGAGCCCGCCCATGGTGAACGAGGGGCGGATGACCGAGGGGAGCCCGAGGTCGCCGATGGCGGCCTCGACTTCGTCCATGGTGTGGCACACGGCCGAGCGCGGGACCTCGCCGCCGGCCTTGATGACCACGTCCTTGAACTGCTGGCGGTCCTCGCCGCGCTGGATGGCGTCCATGTCGGCGCCGATGAGCTCGACGCCGTGCTTGTCGAGGATGCCGGCGTCGTGGAGGGCGACGGCGGCGTTGAGGGCGGTCTGGCCGCCGAGGGTCGGCAGGAGCGCGTCGGGGCGCTCGGAGACGATGACCTGCTCGATGACGTCGGGGGTGATCGGCTCGACGTAGGTGGCGTCGGCGAACTCCGGGTCGGTCATGATCGTGGCCGGGTTGGAGTTGACCAGGGTGACCCTGATGCCCTCCTCGCGCAGGACGCGGCACGCCTGGGTGCCGGAGTAGTCGAATTCGCAGGCCTGGCCGATCTGGATGGGTCCGGACCCGATGACCAGGACGTGGTGGATGTCGTCGCGTTTAGGCATCGGTCTTGGCCCCTTCTGCGTCGATGAGTGCGGTCAAGCGGTCGAACAGGTAGTCGGCGTCGTGCGGCCCGCCGGCGGCCTCGGGGTGGTACTGGACGGAGTAGGCGGGGACGTCCAGGCAGGTCAGGCCCTCGACCACGTCGTCGTTGAGGCACAGGTGGCTGACGCGGACGCGCCCGAACTCGGTCTCGAAGTACTCGCCGGACTCGGGCGCCGCCAACGCGAAGCCGTGGTTGTGGGCGGTGACCTCGACCTTGCCGGTGAGGCGGTCGAGGACAGGCTGGTTGATGCCGCGGTGGCCGTATTTGAGCTTGTAGGTGCCCAGGCCCAGGGCGCGGCCGAGGATCTGGTTGCCGAAGCAGATGCCGAAGACCGGGACGCGGCGGCGCAGCAGTTCGCGGGTGAGTTCGACCTGGTGGTCGGCGGTGGCCGGGTCGCCGGGGCCGTTGGAGAGGAAGACCGCGTCGGGGTTGCCCGAGAGGACGTCCTCGGCGTTGGCGGCGGCCGGGTAGACGGTGGTGGTGATGCCGCGGGCGGCCAGGCGGCGCGGCGTGTTGCGCTTGATGCCCAGGTCGAGGGCGGCGACGGTGTACTTGGTCTCGCCGTCGGCGACGTAGGTGTAGGGCTCGGCGCAGCTGACGGCGGCGACGTGGTTGGCCCCGGCCATCTGGGGCGAGTTCCTGACCTTGGCGAGCAGTTCGGTCGCGTCGGTCGAGCGGGAGGAGACGCCCACGCGCATGGCCCCGGACTCGCGCAGGTGGCGGGTCAGGGCCCGGGTGTCGACGCCGCAGATGCCGACCACGCCCTGGGCGGCGAGCTCGTCTTCGAGGCCGCGCTTGGCCCGCCAGCTGGAGGTGATGCGGGAGGGGTCGCGCACGACGTAGCCGGAGACCCAGATGCGGCGGGACTCGTCGTCCTCGTCGTTCCAGCCGGTGTTGCCGATCTGGGGCGCGGTCTGGCAGACCACCTGCCCGTAGTAGGACGGGTCGGTGAGGGTCTCCTGGTAGCCGGTCATGCCGGTGTTGAACACGGCCTCGCCGAAGGTCTCGCCGACCGATCCGTATGCCTCGCCGCGGAAGACGCGTCCGTCTTCGAGGACGAGGATCGCTGGTGCCCTGTTGCTCATTCGGTCTCCTCAACAAGCTTGCCGTCGAGTACGGTGGCGCGTCCGCGCAGGAACGTCGCCTGGACGGTGACCGGGAGCTCCATCCCGGCGTAGGGGGTGTTCTGGGACAACGATGCCAGTTCGGAAGGCACGACCGTCCAGCTCTCGGACGGGTCGACCAGCGTGAGGTTGGCCTCGGCGCCGGGTTCGGGGTCGCGGCCGTGCCCGGGCAGGGAGGCGATCCGGGCCGGGGCGCGGGAGGTGCGCTCGGCGACGGTGTCCCAGTCGCAGTCCTCGGGGCCGCCGAGGGCGGCGACGGTGATCGACAGGGCCGTCTCCAGGCCGAGCATGCCGGGCCGGGCGGCGGCCCATTCGCAATCCTTGTCCTGCGGGGCGTGCGGGGCGTGGTCGGTGGCGACGGCGTCGACGACGCCCTCGGCGAGAGCGGCGCGGAGCGCGGCCACGTCGCGGTCGGTCCGCAGCGGCGGGTTGACCTTGAACACCGGGTCGTAGCTGTGGGCCGCCTCGTCGGTCAGCAGCAGGTGGTGCGGGCAGACCTCGGCGGTGACGTCGACGCCGCGGGCCTTGGCCTCGCGGATGATCTCGACGGTCCGGGCGGTGGAGATGTGGCAGAAGTGGACGCGGGAGCCGACGTATTCGGCCAGGAGCACGTCGCGGGCGACGATGGCCTCCTCGGCGACGCTGGGCCAGCCGGGCAGGCCCAGCTCGGCCGAGACGGCGCCCTCGTTCATCTCGGCGCCCTCGGTCAGGCGCGGCTCCTCGGCGTGCTGGGCGATCAGGCCGCCGAAGGTCTTGACGTACTCGAGGGCGCGGCGCATCAGGCGCGGGTCGTGGACGCAGTGGCCGTCGTCGGAGAAGATGCGCACCCGCGCGGCCGAGTCGGCCATGGCGCCCAGTTCGGCCAGGCGCTCGCCGGCCAGGCCGATCGAGACGGCGCCGATGGGCTGGACGTCGGCGTAGCCGGCGGCGCGGCCGAGCGCGGCGACCTGCTCGACGACCCCGGCGGTGTCGGCGACCGGGTAGGAGTTGGCCATGGCGCACACGGCGGTGTATCCGCCCTTGGCGGCGGCCTGCGTGCCAGTCAGGACGGTCTCGGCGTCCTCGCGGCCGGGCTCGCGGAGGTGGGTGTGGAGGTCGACCAGGCCGGGCAGGAGGATCAGGCCGTCGGCGTCGACGGTCTCGGCCCCGGCGGGGGCGGTGAGCGTGCCGATCTCGGCGACGCGGCCGTCGCGCACCAGGACGTCGGCTCGGCCGCGGCCGAGCAGGTCGGCTCCCTTGATGAGCGTGCTCATGCGGAGGCTCCGTTCGTCAGCAGCAGGTACAGGACGGCCATGCGGACCCAGACGCCGTTGGCGACCTGCTCGGTGATGGTCGCGCGCGGCGAGTCGGCGACTCGGGCGGCGATCTCCATGCCGCGGTTCATCGGCCCGGGGTGCATGACGATGGCGTGGTCGGGCATCAGGGCCAGGCGCCGCTCGTCGAGGCCGAAGAGGCGCGCGTACTCGTTGGTGGTGGGGAAGAACGCGTCGTTCATGCGTTCGCGCTGGACGCGCAGCATCATGACCGCGTCGGCGTCGGTCAGGGCGGCGTCGAGGTCGTAGGAGACCTCGGCGGGCCAGGCGTCGATGTCGTTCGGCAGCAGGGTCGGCGGGCCGACCAGGCGGACATTCGCGCCGAGCTTGGCCAGCAGCCAGATGTTGGAGCGGGCCACGCGGCTGTGGAGGATGTCGCCGACGATGGCGACGGTGCGGCCCTCGATCCCGCCGAGGCGCCGCTGCATGGTGTAGGCGTCGAGCAGGGCCTGGGTGGGGTGGGCGTGGGTGCCGTCCCCGGCGTTGAGGACCGCGCCGTCGACCCATTCGGTCAGCCGCTGCGGGGCTCCGGCGGCCGGGTGGCGGATGACCACGGCGTCGGCGCCCATGGCCTGGAGGGTCAGGGCGGTGTCGCGCAGGCTCTCGCCCTTGTTGACGCTGGAGGTCTTGGCCGAGAAGTTGACCACGTCGGCGCTGAGGCGCTTGGCGGCGGTCTCGAAGGAGGTGCGGGTGCGGGTGGAGTCCTCGTAGAAGAGGTTGACCACGGTGCGGCCGCGCAGGGTCGGGAGCTTGGGGACCTCGCGGCCGGAGACGGCCTCGGCCATCTGGCCGGTGAGGTCGAGGATGAGCTCGGCCTCGTCGCGTTCGAGCTGCTTGGTCGTCAGCAGGTGCTTCATCGTTCCGCGCCTCCGGTGATGGTGACCGCGTCGGCGCCGTCGTACTCGGTGAGGTGGACCGCGACGCTCTCGGCGCGGGAGGTGGGGATGTTCTTGCCGACGTAGTCGGCGCGGATCGGCAGTTCGCGGTGGCCGCGGTCGACCAGGATCGCCAGTTGGACCTGGGCCGGGCGGCCGAGGTCGTAGAGGGCGTTGAGGGCGGCGCGGACGGTGCGGCCGGAGTAGAGGACGTCGTCGACGAGGATCACGCGCTGGTCGTCGACCCCGCTCGGGGGCAGGTCGGTCGGCTCCAGCGGACGCAATGCGTTGCGCCGCAAGTCATCTCGGTAGAGTGTGATGTCGAGGGCCCCGGCGGGGACCTCGATGTCGGCGAAGCGTCGGATGCGATCGGCCAACCGGCCGGCCAGGGCGACGCCGCGGGTGGGTATCCCCAGCAGCATCGTGTCCGGGGCGCCCTTGGTCTTCTCCAGGATCTGGTGGGCTATGCGATCGAGGACCCGGCCGATGTCGTCGGCCGAGAGGATCTGCTTGCCTTCGGGTGGCCGGTCCGGACTGTCGGACGGCGCACGGCGGGCAGGGGATGCCACGCGAACCTCCTTCTCCGCCTCACTGGACGGTCTGTTAAAGAACGGTTTCGTCGGGGCTCATCCTACGTCCCCGGTAACGGAGCGTGAAGGCAGATCGGGCCGCACCGGCTCCGAAAATTGACCGTATGACGGGTTTAGTAAGGTTTGGAGAAGCGCTATCAGGGCCTCACGCGACGAAGAACACTAGTTTCGGGGACCCCAACGGCCGATCGTCACCGACCGTAGTCAACAATAGGATTCCTCTCGTACCGAAAACTTGGAGTTGATCCCAACATGGCGACTTCTGAATACGCCAAGGCGCTGGGCAACCGGCTGCGTGACATTCGCATGCAGCAGGGCCTGTCCCTGCAAGGCGTCGAGGACAAGTCCGGCGGCAAGTGGAAGGCCGTCGTCATCGGTTCCTACGAGCGGGGCGACCGGTCCATCACCGTCTCCCGCCTCGCGGAACTGGCCGACTTCTACAGGATCCCCGTCTCGGAGCTCCTACCGGAGGGCGTGCCGCTCCCGGTGGAGCAGCCCGAGAAGATCGTCCTCAACCTCGAGGCGCTCTACGACCACCCCGACCCGGACCTGGAGCACGTGGCCAAGCTGGCCCGCTCGATCCAGCAGCGCCGCGGCGACTACAACGGCCGGATCCTCTCGATCCGCGCCGACGACCTCTACACCCTGGCGGTCATCTACTCGACGACGCCCTCCGGCCTCATCGAGAAGCTCGAGGACTACGGCGTCCTGGTGCACGACCTCCAGGCGTTCTTCGCCAGCGACGAGAACTAGCGGCGAAGGCCCGTTTCACGACACGGCCGGGGCACCCAGCGGGGTGACCCGGCCGTCGTGCTGCTCGCGCCTAGTCGGCCTTGGCGGCCGTGTCGAGGACCGCGTTGACGAACGAGGTGTCGTCCGAGGAACCGATCCGCGCCGCGACCCGCAGGGCCTCCTTGATGGCCACCGGGGTGTCGACGTCATCGGCGTAGATGATCTCGTACAGGCCCACCCGCAGGATGTTGCGGTCGACCGCGGGCATCCGCGCGACCGCCCAGCCCTCGGCGGCCCGGCCGAGCGCCTCGTCGAGCTCGCCGCGGTAGCCGTCGACGCCGCGCGCCAGCTCCTCGGCGTAGGCCGGCAGGCGCGGGGCCTCGGGGTCTTCGAGGGCGCGCCCCGCGCGCTCGGTGAGGACCTGCTCCACGGCCACGCCGCGGGACTCGGCCTCGTAGAGGATCTCCACGGCCCGCATCCGCCACTTGGTGCGGGCGGTCATCCGGTCTTGGTGCTGGTTCCCCACTGCCCTAGGCCCGCGAGAGGTATTTGCCGTCGCGGGTGTCGACCTTGATCTTCTCGCCGTTGTCGATGAACAGCGGCACCTGCACGGTGGCGCCGGTCTCGACGGTGGCGGGCTTGGTGCCGCCCGAGGAGCGGTCGCCCTGGAGGCCGGGCTCGGTGTAGGTGATCTCGAGCTCGACCGCGGCCGGAAGCTCGACATAGAGGGCCTTGCCCTCGTGCATGGCGACGATGGCTTCGCTGTTCTCGAGCATGTACTTGCCCGCGTCGCCGACGACGCCGGGCATCAGCGGGATCTGGTCGTAGGTCTCCATGTCCATGAACACGAAGTCCTCGCCGTCCTTGTACAGGTACTGCATGGTGCGGCGGTCGACCGTCGCGGTCTCGACCTTGGTGCCGGCGTTGAAGGTCTTGTCGACGATCTTGCCCGAGGGGATCTGCTTGAGGGTGGTCCGCACGAACGCAGGGCCCTTGCCGGGCTTGACGTGCAGGAACTCCTGGACCTGCCAGAGCTGGCCCTCGAGGTTGAGCACCAAGCCGTTCTTGAGGTCGTTCGTGGTTGCCACGGGCGTCGTCTCTTTCGGTAGAAGGTTCTGGGCGGACCGGCAATCAATCCTAACGGCAACCCGAACGGCCCCTCCCCCCAGGAGCAGGCCCTGTGTCCGGCCCCGCAGATCGGTCGGCGGAGTCCGGCCCGGCTAGGACTGGGCGGCGATGTAGTGGAGGGCCGCTATGTAGCCCTGGAGGCCGAGGCCGGCTATGACTCCGGTGGCGTGGGCGCTGACGTAGCTGTGGTGGCGGAACGCCTCGCGCTTGTGGACGTTGGAGATGTGGACCTCGATCAGGGGCGCTTCGAGTTGGGCGCAGGCGTCGCCCACCGCCACCGAGGTGTGGGTCCAGGCCGCCGCGTTGAGGACCACCGGGGTCCGCTCGTCGGCGGCCTCGTGGAGCCACTCCAGGAGCTCGTGCTCGGCGTTGGTCTGGCGGGCCTCCACCTCCAGGCCGATGTGCCTGCCGGTCTCGACGCACATCGCCTCGAGGTCGGCCAGCGTCTGGGAGCCGTAGACGGCCGGCTCCCGCTTGCCCAGGCGGTTCAGGTTGGGGCCGTTGAGGACGAGGACCTTCATGCGGTGAGCCTTTCGTACGCCTCGCGCTGCTGGGCTTCGGTCACGTCGTCGACCACGACCGGGCTCGCCACCTCGTCCAGGAGGACGAAGCGCTGGGTCTTGCCGACGTTCTTCTTGTCGACGAGCATCGTCGCGTGGATGTCGTCCCAGCGGCCCGGCTCGTAGGTCGTCGGCAGGCCCAGGGAGGCCAGGATCGACTTCGTGCGGTCGACCACGTCGACCCGGCCGGTGATCGCGCCCAGGTGGGCCGCGTAGACCATGCCGACCGCGACCGCGTCGCCGTGGCGCCACCGGTAGTGCTCGAGCTTCTCGACGGCGTGGGCGAAGGTGTGCCCATAGTTGAGAAAGGCTCGCCGACCGCCCTCCTTGAGGTCGGAGCCGACCACGTCGGCCTTCACCGCGATCTTCCGCTCGACCAGTTCGGCCACGACCGGCCCGTTCGCGTCCAGGGCCGCGGCGGGGTCGGCCTCGATCAGGTCGAGAATGACCGGGTCGGCGATGAAGCCGCCCTTGACGACCTCGGCCAGCCCGGCGGCCAGGTCCCGCTCGGGGAGGGTCGCGAACGTGTCGAGGTCGACCAACACCGCGCGCGGCGGGTGGAAGGCGCCGACGAGGTTCTTCCCGGCGGCGGTGTTCACGCCGGTCTTGCCGCCCACGGCCGCGTCGACCGCGCCCAGCAGCGAGGTCGGGACGTGGACGGCGGCCACGCCGCGCAGCCAGCAGGCGGCCACGAACCCGGCCAGGTCGGTCACCGCTCCCCCGCCGACGCCGACCACCAGGTCGGTGCGGGTGAAGCCCTCGGCGCCGAGCGCCTCCCAGCACTGCTCGGCCACGCCGATGGACTTCCCGTCCTCGGCGTCGGGGATCTCCATCAGGATCGCCTCGACGCTTTCGGGCATGAGCGAGCCGAGCCGTTCGGCGAGCGCGGCGGTGCTGGAGGTGTGGATCAGGGCCGCGCGGGCGGCCCGGTCCAAAAACTCCGGAAGCCGTTCGGCCGCGCCGCGCCCGATCAGGACCGGGTAGGGGCTCTCGGCGTCGTTCACCGTGACCGTCCGGGTGCTCACCTTCGCGGCGATCTCGGCGGCCAGGTCCTGCGGGTCGCGGCCGGTCGTGTCGACCTCGAAGTCGGCGACGTCGCGGTAGAGCGGCATCCGCTCGTCCATGAGCCTGCGGAGTGTGGCGCGCGGGTTGACCGCCAGCAAGGGCCTGCCGCGGTCGATCTCAGTGCGCTTGACCGCCTCGGCCAGGTCCACGCGCAGGTGGACGACCTGAACGGTCGCGAGGAGCTGGCGGGTCTCGGCGGCCATGACCGCTCCCCCGCCGAGGGCGAGAACGCCGTCGTGCTCGGCCACGGCGCGGCGCACCGTGTCGCGTTCGAGGGCGCGGAAGTGGTCCTCGCCGTCGTCGACGAAGATGTCCGGGATCGGCTTCCCGGCCGCGGCGGCGATGTCGGCGTCGGTGTCGCGGAAGGTCACGCCGAGGCGTTCGGCCAGCGCGTTGCCGACGGTGGTCTTGCCCGACCCGGGCGGGCCCACGATGACGACGAGACTCATCACTTGACCCGCAGGTTCTCGAGGTAGGACTCCAGGTTGCGGCGGGCTTCGCCGACCGAGTCGCCGCCGAACTTCTCCAGTGCGGCCTCGGCCAGGACGTAGGCGACCATCGCCTCGGCGACCACGCCGCCGGCGGGGACGGCGCACACGTCCGAGCGCTGGTTGATCGCCTCGGCGCTCTCGCCGGTCTCGGTGTCGATCGTGCGCAGCGGCCGGGTCAGCGAGGAGATCGGCTTGAGCATGGCCGAGACGCGCAGCGGCTGGCCGGTGGTGATGCCGCCCTCCAGGCCCCCGGCGCGGTCGGTAAGCCGCTCGACGCCTTCGGCGCCGGGCACGATCTCGTCGTGGGCGGCCGAGCCGCGCGCGGCCGCCTGCATCAGGCCGTCACCGATCTCGACGGCCTTGACCGACTGGATGGACATGAGCGCGGCCGACAGTCGCGAGTCGAGCTTGCGGTCCCACTGGACGTGGGAGCCGAGCCCCGGCGGGACGTTGTAGGCCAGGACCTCGACGGTGCCGCCGAGGGTGTCGGCGTCCTTCTTGGCGGCCTCGACCTCGGCGACCATGCGGGCGCTGGCCTCGGGGTCGACGCATCGCATCGGGTCGGCGTCGACGGCCTCGGCGTCGGCCGGGGTCGGCGCGAGGCCGTCCTTGATGCGGACCGGCCCGAGGGATTTGACGTGGGAGACGATCTGGATGCCGAATGCCTGCTCGAGGAAGGACCTGGCGGCGGTGCCGCCGGCGACGCGCGCGGCGGTCTCGCGGGCGGAGGCGCGCTCGAGGATGGGGCGGGCGTCGGTGTGGTCGTACTTCTGCATCCCGGCGAGGTCGGCGTGGCCGGGGCGGGGCCGGGTCAGCGGGGCGTTGCGGGCCAGGCCGTCGAGTTCGTCCTGGTCGACCGGGTCGGCGGCCATGACCTTCTCCCACTTGGGCCACTCGGTGTTGCCGACTCGGACGGCCACCGGGGAGCCGAGGGTGCGGCCGTGGCGGACGCCGCCGATGAAGGAGACCTGGTCGGCCTCGAACTTCATCCGCGCTCCGCGGCCGTAACCGAGCCTGCGGCGGGCCAGTTCGGCGGCCACCGCGCCGGTGGTGAGCTCGATCCCGGCCGGCAGGCCGTCGACGGTCACCACGAGTTCGGGGCCATGTGATTCTCCAGCAGTCATCCATCGCAACACGCCTCAAGTCTGCCATCGAGGCGGATGTGATCCGGCACCTGGTGGGAGGCGTGTCCCAATCGCTGAACGCGGCAGCGGCCGCCCTCGGGGATCCGAGAACGGCCGTCGTGGCCGAAGCGGTGTCTTCGGCTATTTCTGGTCGAACGCCTTGCCGAAGTCGACGAGTACGACCTTGTCGTGGCCGACGACCTCCGCGTCGTGCCCCGGCGGGATCTCGAACGCGTCCCCGGCGTTGATGTCGCGGTCCTTGCCGTCGTCCATGTGGACGCGCAGGTGCCCCTCCATGCAGTAGCCCAGATGGTGCGCCTGGCAGGTGTCGGTGCCAGCGATCGGCTTGACGTCGGTCGACCACCGCCAGCCCTCCTCGAACTCCGAGAGTTCGACCGGCATGCCGTCGATCATGACGGTTTCCTTCTTGCCGTGGCCGCTCAAGTCCATCGACTCATCGGGCCTGCTGAAGCTCTTGACCATCAGTTCGTGCATTGTTCTCACCCCCTACTGACGAGCGTAGGGCGGAATCGGGAGCGGTGATCGGGAATCGGCGGCTATCGGACGAACGGCTGGGGCCCCGACCGGTCAGTGCAGTCGGCGAGCGTGCCCCCGGCACCCGTTCGTGCATGATTCGCGGGCCCGGTTTCACCGCAGGGCCAAGCGACCCCAGGACTTCAGGCGATCAGCGACGGTGAGGTGAGTGGACATCCGGTGTCTGCGGCGTGCCTCGGGCCGGGTGGCCCCGGGTTGCTGTGAAGGAGGTTCGTCTTCTGTCGAGTGTGTGCGGTGCCGAGCGTGGATCGCTTGGGACGCAGCCGGTCCCGGGCGGTGAACATGAGTCTTCTCCAACCCTGCGGGTGATGGCAAACGCCGGTTCGGCTGTCACCATTGATGTAGCACAACCGGACGGAACCCGACCGGATGATCGACGACTCGGATCAAGGGGGTGTGGCACATGGCGAGGAGCGTGAAACCGGTAGAGCGGAGTGAGACCGCCAGGGAGATCCGCACCGACCTGGATGCGGCGGCTGCGGCCATCAACGCCTTCCACGCCCGAGTGCTCGCCCAAGTCATCAAGGC
>NZ_JAELXW010000100.1 GCF_016428645.1 Glycomyces salinus
GCCACCCCGTCACCGAGCACCGACAACGACAGATCCTGCCCCGGATCAGCCACCGACCGCGTCTCCAACGTGTCCGGACCCGCATCCTTCGGCTCGATCTGCACCACCGTGCCCTCACGCGGCACCCCGATCCACAGCCGACCGTCGACGTCGAAGGCCCCACCAGTGAGCCCCTGGGGGAACGACAGGGGCTCACCGATAGCGGCCAGCGTGGTCGGATCGACCTGGCTGACTTTGCCTTCCACTTGGTCGATGATGAAGGCGCCGTCGTCGTGGAGGGCGATGCGCACGCCCTCGCCCGGGGCCGTCTCGGCCGCGCCGGTCAAGGCCAGGGTCGACAGGTCCACCGCCGAGACCTCACCGGTGGTGATGTTGCGCAGCAGCAGATGCGTGTCGGTCTGCTCGATCTGGACCGGGTTCCCGGCCGCGTCGGTCATCTCGAACCGGGCGTCGGTGGCCGCGGTCAGGCCGTTGACCCGCGCGATCTCCCCGGCCGGAGTCGTCCACAGCCACATCGAGGCGTCCTGGCCCTCGTTGTCCCGGGAGAACGCCCCGGTCCCCAGCAGCGTCGCCACCAGCGCACCCACCAGCACCACCGGCAGACCGACAGCGATCAACAACCCCTTGACGTTCAGGCGTCGTGCATCGGAATTGAGAGTGGTCATGACGGAAATACCTCTACGGAAGGGTTGGGGCGCTCGCGCCCGGGGGGACTGCCTCTGGGGTTGTCTCGGGGTTCCCAGAGGTCCAACA
>NZ_JAELXW010000101.1 GCF_016428645.1 Glycomyces salinus
ATTGTCGAGTGGAGACGGACATGTGGGGATCCTCCAGCGAGCGGGCGACGACGGCGCGCTCGCGAATCAGGGAATACAGGGGTGGAAAAGCATTCGAGCCGAAGTTCGGTGGGAGGCCCGCTTCGACTCGGCAGCGCATACCGAATACCGACCGCAATGCTAGGCGGCCGTTTCATCATGGATTCATAATCGAGTCATCACCGCAGGCCAGGCCCTAGAGACAAGACAGTCCGGTGGGGCGGGGCGCTGATGTCGACCTCCGGCGCCGGTCCCAATCAGACCCCTGGCTGCGGGGAAGCGGTGAAGCCGCTTCCCCGCAGCCAGGAGTCTGATTGGGTAGAGACGGGTCGTGGGCTGATCCCGTTTTCAGTCGGTGAAGTCGAATTCGCCGTCTTTGGCTCCGG
>NZ_JAELXW010000102.1 GCF_016428645.1 Glycomyces salinus
GGCGTCGTGCATCGGAATTGAGAGTGGTCATGACGGAAATACCTCTACGGAAGGGTTGGGGCGCTCGCGCCCGGGGGGACTGCCTCTGGGGTTGTCTCGGGGTTCCCAGAGGTCCAACACATGGCCTCGACAATAATTGGCCCGAGCAACCCTTACCAGGGTCGCAATGTCACGAAAAGGTCTCAGACGGGGGTGCCCGGGAGTGGGGTGCGCCTTATTCCGAGCGGCGCTGACGCGCGCCGCCCGGGATCGTCGGCGGCCCTAGGCGGCCTCGTCGAGTTCGAGGACGCCGGCGCGGCGGCCCCTGCTGACCTCGACGAGACGCAGGATGGTCGTCGCCACTTCGCTGCGGGACAGTTCGGCCGGGGTGTGGACGGGCGCGTCCATGCCGGCCGCAGCCTCCCGGACCGCCAGCGCCGACTGGGTGAGCCGACCCGAGGCGGCCAGGACCGGCAGGCCGAGCCCGCGCACGTGGGCCGCGCCGTACCGGGCCCCGGCGGCGTCGGCGGCGGCCAGGACCACGCCGTCGATGAGCTCACGCATCAGCGGGTACTCCAGCAGCGCGGAGGTCTCGGTCTGGAGGATGCCGTCGGCGATCTCCATGACCACCGCGTCGAGCTCGTGCGCGGCGACATGGTGGTAGAGGATCTGGGACAGTTCGGCCAGCTCGGGGACGGGCACGCCCGCGGTGGTGGCGTAGCCACCGTCGGTGAAGTCGGCGGCCACGACCGCTCCCGAGTCGCGGAACATCCAGGGGTCGCCGCCCGCACCGGTCCCGGTCACCTTGATTCCGGCGACGCGGAGGCCGGCGCCGGTCAGGCCGCGGATGACCGAGGCGGCGGTGGTGGACTTCCCGGCGTTCATGGAGGTGCCGACGACGGTGATCACCGGCGGGTGGTCGACCAGCCCGAACGGGTTGAGCACGGAGAAGCGGCGCAGGTCGAGCGGGACGCCTTCGCGGTCGGCGAGCAAGCCGATGGCCTGGAGCCGGGTCGGCGGGGCCATGTCGGTGTGGCGGCCGGTGACGATTCCGGCCACGCCGCCGGCGGCGACCAGTTCGACGGTGGTGAGGTCGGCGGGGACGGCGGCCTCGTACTGGTCGGGGGCGTACCGCTCGCCGAAGGCCAGGAGGAGTTCGTCCCCCGGGTAGATCACCGATTTTCGCCCTGATCCGAGTTCGAGCAGGTCGTGGTGGCCGATGGCGTCGACGCGGGCGGCCAGGATGTTGCCGGGACGCGGAGCGCGGTCGTCGACCAGGGTGAGCCCGGGGGCCGCCGGATCGACGTGGCGGACGGTGTAGGCGATCTTCAGCCTCGAGACCAGCTCGCGGGGGAGTTCACGATAACGCATGCACACTCCTAATAGGACTTGAGGGGTAGAGTGCAAAACCCCTGGTAATGGAAAGACACGAGCGGTCGGATTCAGAGACCGCGGCGGTGGGCGCTGCGAGCGCAGCGCTGCTGATGAGCGAATATTACGGTCTGGGATCCGGCTTTGTAAAGGGCGGAATCGATGAATGTACGAGGGCCCGCCGACCACGCGCGGGCAACGGGACCGCGCCCCGGAGCCGCGGCGGTCAGATCGCGCGGCGGCGCGCGGCGACCTCGCCGATCACGATGACGGCCGGGTGGTGAGTCTCGGTCTCGCCCAGCGTGCCCAGGGTGCATTCGCGGACGGTCTGGTTCTTCGTGGTCGCGTTCTCGACGATGCGCACCGCGCTGGAGGCGTCCCGGCCGCCCTCGATGAGGGCCGCGGCGATCGCGGCGCGGTTCTTGACGGCCATGAGCAGCACCAGGGTGCCGTTGGACCGGGCGAGCGCCTCCCAGTTGACGCGGCTCTTGGGGTCGGCGGGCGGGACGTGCCCGGTGGCGACGGTGAAGTCGTGGACGACGCCGCGCTCGGTGACGCTGATGCCCGCCGCGGCCGGGCCCGCGATCGCCGAGGAGACGCCTGGCACGACCTGCACCGGCACGCCCGCCTCGACGCAGGCGTCCAGTTCCTCGGCCCCGCGGCCGAAGACGAATCCGTCGCCGCCCTTGAGGCGCACCACGAACTTCCCGGCCAGGGCGCGCTCGACCATGACGGCGTTGATCTGCTCCTGGGTGGTGTGGCGGCCGTAGGGCAGCTTCGCGGCGTCGACGATCTCGACCGAGTCGTCGAGCAGATCGAGCAGCTCTTGAGAAGCGAGCCGGTCGGAGACGACCACCTCGGCCTGGCGCAGCAGTTCGAGTCCGCGGAGGGTGATCAGGTCGGCGTCGCCGGGGCCGGAGCCGATCAGGGCCGCGCCGACCGGGCGGGCGGCGGGGCGGCCGCCGGGCGCGTCCAGCTCGCCGGAGCGCAGTCCGGCGGCGACGGCGTCGCGCACGGCGGCGGCGCGGACCGGATCGCCGGAGGCCGAGACGGCGACCGAGACGCCGGCGAAGGCGGTGCGGGCGAGGGTCCAGGCGTCGGACGCTTCGGCGTCGTCGGCGCGGACGCACCAGATGCGCTGGGCCTCGGCCTCGGCGGCGACCGCGGCGTTGACCTCGGGGTCGTCGGTGGCGGCCAGGACGAACCAGGCGCCGTCGGCGTCGCCGGGGCGCCAGAGCCGCCGTTCCCAGTGGAGCTCGCCGGAGTCGGCGTAGTCGCCGAGGGTCGTGGTGACCTCCGGGGCGACGAGGTTGACGTGGGCACCGGCGTCGAGCAGGCGCGGGACGCGGCGCGCGGCGATGGCGCCGCCGCCCACGACGAGCACCGTCTTGCCGCGCAATCGCAGTCCGACCTCGTAGACCGACACGTCCGCCTCCTCCGGGCACCTGTGAAGCTGCTGGCTGCAAGAGTAGGCAGGTTTCGTCGCGGACATCTAACCGGCGCGTTGCGAGCCTGTTAAGCGCGGCCGGCGTTACGCGTCGGGCGGGAGTGATCGCACGCCCGGCTCTGTCAGGGCCGCATCGAAGAAGACTTGTTTTGGGGCTCGGATTTCTGTTTTTCTCGTCACTGGTGTGGCCTAGGCTGGATATATGCGCAATCGACCCCGTCAGCCACAGATGACCGGCCTGGGCCCGCGAGCGAAGGCCGGTGCCGGCAATACCGCCGACGGCGTCTACGCCCTCTTGCGCACGAGTCTGCTCTGTGGACTGGCGATAGCGGCGCTGCTGTTCCCGCTGGTGGCAATGGCCGGTTTGAGCGCGAAGGCCGGTTTCGACTCGATCGACGTACTCTCGGAGGAGGTCGCCGAGACCGACCCGCCGCTGACCTCCTACGTCTACGCCTCTGACGGCGAGACCCTCATCAGCCTGTTCTACGACGAGTTCCGCCGCCATGTCAGCCTCGACGAGGTCGCGCCGGTGATGCAGCAGGCGATGATCTCGGCCGAGGACACCCGCTTCTACCAGCACAACGGCGTGGACTACCGCGGCATCATGCGTGCCTTCGTCGCCAACCAGAGCTCCGGCGGGATCCAGCAGGGCGCCTCGACGATCACCATGCAGTACGTGCGGGGGGCGCTCAAGCTCAACTCGGAGTCCATCGAGGACGTCGTCGCGGCCACCGAGGACACCACGACCCGCAAGCTCCGCGAGGCGCGGCTGGCCATGGCCGTCGAGGAGCAGCTGACCAAGGACGAGATCCTCGAGCGCTACCTCAACCAGGCCTACTTCGGGCACAACGCCTACGGGATCTTCGCGGCCTCCCAGGTCTACTTCTCCAAGCACCCCTCGGAGCTGGACGTCGAGGAGGCCGCGCTGCTGGCCGGCCTGGTGCAGGCCCCGTCGGCCTACGACCCGGTCACCTCGGACCAGTCCTCGGCGCTGGCCCGCCGCAACTGGGTGATCGGCCGCATGGTCGACCAGGACTACCTCTCCCGCGGCGACGCCTCGGAGGTCATCGGCAACCCGATCGAACTGGACATCTACAACCCGCCGAACTCGTGCATCGGCATCGACGGGGTGGCGATCGACTCCGGCTTCTTCTGCGACTTCTTCCGGCGCTGGTGGCGCGAGCAGGACGCCTTCGGCGAGACCCCGGCCGAACGGGAGGAGGAGCTGCGCCGGGGCGGGTACACGATCATCACCTCGCTCGACCCGGAGGTGCACGAGATCGCGCAGGAGACGGTCAACGACGCCAAGGACACCGACGATCCGCTCGCGCACGGCGCGGTGGTCATGGAGCCGGGCACCGGCCGAATCCTCGGGCTGGGGCTGAACCGGGTCTATTCGTACGACCAGTCCGACAACGGCCCGCACTCCAACCCGGCGTTCGACCGCGTCGGCAACTATCCGAACACCGTGAACCCGGTGCTCGGCGGCGGGCCGACCGGCGGCTACCAGGCCGGGTCGACGTTCAAGGTGTTCACGATGCTCGCGGCCCTCGACGACGGCTATCCGCTCGACACCGACATCAATTCGCCGAACCGGGTCGCTACCAGCTTCATCTCGGCCACGACCGCCTGCGGCGGGCGATGGTGTCCGAAGAACGGCTCGGCTTCCATGGCCGGGAACCGGGACATGTGGTCCGGGTTCGGCATGTCGGTCAACACCTATTTCGCGCAGCTGATCGACCGCGTTGGGGCCGACAAGGCCGTCGAGATGGCCGAGCGCATGGGCCTCCAGTGGCGGAGCGAGGGCGACGCCTACTACGCCTCGGAGGAGCGGCGCAGCGGCTGGGGGCCGTTCACGCTCGGCGTCTCAGACGTCCAGCCGATCGAGATGACGAACGTGTTCAACACGCTCGCGGCCGAGGGGAACTACTGCGAGCCGATGCCTGCGCTGCGGGTGATCGACCCGGACGGGCAGGAGCTCGACGTGGCCGAGCCGCGCTGCCACCAGGAGATCACCAAGGACGTGGCCCGAGCGGCCACCGACGCGGGCCGGTGCGTCACCGAGCAGGCCCGCAAGGGCGCCGACTGCGGCCCCTGGGGGACCTCCAGGATCGTCGGGGAGATGGTCGACCGGCCCGTGGCCGGCAAGTCCGGCACCACCGACGACGACCGGACCTCGTGGTTCCTCGGCTACACGCCGCAGATGACGGTCGGGGCGTTCATGGCCGATCCGGACTACATCTTCAACGCGGTCGGCAGTTCGAACTCCTCGGTGTCCAAGGAGACGGTCGGGACGATCCTGTCCGAGGCGCTGGAGGACGAACCGGTGGAGGACTTCACGCCGCCGTCGGAGCAGATCCAGTTCGACGGGAAGGACTGACCTCCCCTTCGGGTCCGCCGCGCAGCTCGCGGCGGACCAGCACCACCCAGCCGACGGGGACGAGCGCGGCGAACAGCGCCCACTGCACGGCGTAGGAGTAGTTCTGCCAGGCGCGGAACGAAGGCGTCTCGAGCGCCTGGAGGCCCTCGTCGGGCTCGGTCACGGCGATCCAGGCGCCGCGCAGTTCGTAGTCGAGTTCGCCGCCGAGCCGGTCGAGGTCGAGCCGGCGGGCCTCGATGTGGCCGTCCTCGCGGGTTACCGAGCCGCCGGCCGGTTCGCTCTCGAAGACCCGCCCGGTGACGGTGACCTCGCCGGAGGGCGACGGAGGGTACTCGGGCAGGCCGCCGGAGGTCGCGGCGGCGACGAAGCCGCGGTCGACCAGCAGCGCGGTCCCGTCGGCCAGGACCAGGGGGGTGACGATCTCGAAGCCGTTCACGCCGTTGTTGGTCTGGGCCCGCAGCACGATCTCGCCGGCGGGGTCGTAGGTGCCGGTGGCCTCCACGAGGGTCCAGCGGAACTCCTCGTCCAGGTCGGCCCCTGCGGGCAGGACCCGGTCGAGGTCGGCCGGATCGGCGGCGGCCTCGATCCGGGCGTTGGCCTCGGCGCGCTGCTCGGCGCGGTCCCACTGCCACTGGGAGAGCAGGGCACACACGACCATCACGACCGCCCCGGCCGCGGTCAGCCCCAGCCAGCGGGGTGTCGCCAGGAACTTGAAACGCGCTAGCACGGAGCCGAGTCTAGACGCGGCATAGGATTGCCACCCATGAGCGATGTGGTGAATGCGGTGCGCGCCGCCATGCCGGCCGTGCGCGCCGATCTGGAAGCACTCGTGCGGATCCCCGCGGTGGCCTTCGACGGGCTCGACCACGAGCCGGTCCGTCGCGGGGCCGACGAGGTGCAGCGCCTGCTCACCGAGGCGGGCGCGGCCGAGGTCCGGCAGCTCCGGCACGGGGAGGGGCAGCCGAGCGTGTTCGCGCACTTCCCGGCCCCCGCCGGGCGCCCGACGGTGCTGCTGTACGCCCACCAGGACGTGCAGCCGACCGGGGACCTGGCGCTGTGGGACCAGGACGACCCGTTCGAACCGGTCGAGCGCGGCGGGCGGCTGTACGCGCGCGGCGTCGCCGACGACAAGGCCGGTGTCATGGCGCACATCGCCGCACTGCGGGCCTACGGCGGCAGGCCGCCGGTCGGGGTGAAGCTCCTGATCGAGGGCGAGGAGGAGTTCGGTTCGCCGACGCTGGAGCCGCTGCTGCGCAAGCACCGGGACGAGCTGGCCGCCGACGTGGTCGTCATCGCCGACTCCATGAACTGGAAGACCGAGGTCCCGGCGCTGACGACGACCCTGCGCGGGGTCGTCAACGTCTTCGTCGAGGTCGCGGTGCTCGAGGGCGCGGTCCACTCGGGCCTGCTCGGCGGGCCGGTCCCCGACGCGCTCACCGCGCTGAGCCGCCTGGTGGCGACCCTCCACGACGAGCGCGGCGATGTGGCCGTCGAGGGCCTGGTCTCGGGCCAGAGCAGTGACGTCGACTACGACGAGGCGGCGCTGCGCGCCGAGGCCGGGATGCTGCCGGGCGTGGAGTTCATCGGGACCGGACGGCTGACCGAGCGGCTGTGGACGAAGCCGACGGCGACCGTGCTCGGCATCGACTGCCCCGGCGCGGCCGAGTCGGCCAACGCGCTCCAGCCGAAGGCGCGAGCGAAGGTCTCCTTCCGGCTCGCGCCGGGCGACTCGGCCGAGAACGCGCTCAAGTCGGTGAGGGCGCACATGGCCGCGCACGCGCCCTGGGGCGCGCGGGTCGCGGTGACCCCCGAGGGCGGTCTGGGCGACCCGAGCCTGATCGAGGCGACCGGCCCGGCCTACGACGCGGCGCGCGCGGCCTTCACCGAGGCGTGGGACGGCACCGCGCCGGTCGAGATCGGCGTGGGCGGTTCGATTCCGATGATCGCCACGTTCCAGGAGCTGTACCCGGAGGCCGCGATCCTGGTGACCGGTGTGGAGGACCAGCACTCGAACCCGCACGGCCCCAACGAGTCGCTCGAACTGAAGATGTTCGAACGGGTCTGCGTGGCCGAGGCGCTGCTGCTGGAGAAGCTCGCTTCCTAGCCTCGGCTGCCGGTGGCGCCGTCGCGGAACTTGCGCAGCAGCTTGGCCAGCGGGTCGCCGGAGGTCTCGAAGACATCCTTATAGGACTTCGCGGCCGCCTTGGCCTCCTCGGAGATCGAGGCGTCCGCGTCGTCCTCGCGGCGCGGATAGTCCCCCGCCAGGACCTCGCGGTAGTCGCCCTCGTCGACCCACTGCTTGAGGGCCGCCGCGCGAGCGACGGCGAAGTCGTGGCTGCGCGGTTCCAGCAGCATCAGTTTGAGGAAGCTGTCGCGGAGGTCGCCGCCGGCCTCGAACTCCTTGGCCTGCTCCAGGAAAGCAGCGGTGTCCACATCGGAGAGGTCGCCGCCGCCGGCGAGCTTGGCCATGAAGCGGATGTTGACGGCCGGGTCCTGGACCGCCAGCGCCCCGGCCCGGTCGGCCGACAGCTCGGACTTGCGCTGCCATTCCTGGAGCGCGGCGGTGATCACGCGCAGGCCGACGACGCCGACCGGGATCCAGGCGACCGAGGTCGTCAGCCGCAGCAGCACCATCAGCAGGGTGCGGTAGAGGCCGTGCCCGCTGAGGGCGTGCCCGAGCTCGTGGGCGATCAGGAACCGCAGCTCGACCTCGTCGAGCATGTCGAGCGAGCCGGAGTTGAGGACGATGATGGTTTTGTCGATGCCGATGCACATGCCGCCCAGATCGGGATTGCGGGCGATGTACAACTCGGGCAGGTCGGACTCGTCCACGTCGAGCACCGAGGCGACCTTGAGGTAGGCGTCGTAGACGCGCGAGTACTGGTGGCGGTCGACCTTGATGGCCGAGCCGAGGAAGGCCAGCCTGATGGCCCGCTCCGACAGCATGCCGGAGAACTTGCGCAGGACGACGTCGAATCCGCGGAGCTCTCGGAGGGCGACCAGGGCGCCTCTGTCGGCCGGATGCTCCCACGCCCGGCTGGAGATGCCGCGCAGCACCACCGGCTCGCGGGGTGTCGGCTGGGTCTCGTTCTGGGATGGCTGCTGGTCGGACATGCCCGCTCCTCACAGATGGCTATGACGCCAGTGTGACACAACCGAGCGAACTTCCGCCGTCATGGAGAGCACACCGCGACGCCGCCGCCGACCATGCGTCGGATCTCACAGTGCCCCAAGCGACCCGGAGCCGGCCAGGGCCGACTCCCCACTTGCGCATAGGTAACAACTTGGCGACAACACGCCGCGTGCCGCTTGACACTTATGTCCGGGCCGACTACTGATTGAGTTGGGTCAGCAATTCCGGGGCGTCGAGAAGAATCATTTGGGGTGTTCTTCCGACGCCCCGTACCCTTGTGTCCGCTCCCAGCAGGTATCCTTGCGCTGGCGCGGCGTCCGCCAGAGACCCCGCCGGGCGCCAGTAGCTCAGCTGGATAGAGCACCGGACTTCTAATCCGACGGTCGCAGGTTCGAATCCTGCCTGGCGCACCGCAAAACCCCAGTTCACAGGCATGACCGGCCGATCTACAAAAGTTCCTGTTCCCGGGATTGTTCCCCAGCACACTAAGGTCATGGCTACAACACCACCGCAGG
>NZ_JAELXW010000103.1 GCF_016428645.1 Glycomyces salinus
ACCGCAAAACCCCAGTTCACAGGCATGACCGGCCGATCTACAAAAGTTCCTGTTCCCGGGATTGTTCCCCAGCACACTAAGGTCATGGCTACAACACCACCGCAGGGCCGCAAACGCGGACGCGTCTGGCAGCACGGAAACCGGCTCCAGATCCGCGTATCGGCCGGCACCGACATCGTCACCGGCAAGCGCCTCTACCTCAACGACGCCGTTCCGTTCCCTCCCGGCGCCACCGCGAAGCAGCAGCGCGAGGCGTGGAAGGCCGCGGAGAACCGCCGCGCCGAACTCGTGGCCCAAGTCGACCAGGGCCGAGCCGCCAAGACCGACACCGAGTTCCGGTCCGCCGTCGACGAGTGGCTGCGGAACCACCGCGCCGAGGTCGAGGCCTCCACCCATGAGAAGTACGCCCAACTCGCCCGCGACTACGTCAAGCCCGCCCTCGGCGGCGTCAAGCTCACGCAAATCCAGGGCCTGGTGAAGTCGGCCGAGGACCTCCTGGCCGACCTAGCAGTCTGCTGGCGCCGCTGCGGCGGCCGGATCAAGACCGACCACCACCAAGAGGGCCGCGGCAAGGCCCGCGTACTCGCCGAGAACGAACTCGAGGACCATCGCTGCACCAAGCGGTGCGGGCCGCACGAGTGCAAGCCGGCGTCGTTGACCATCCGTCTGCACCTGCACACCATCGTCAAGGGCAGTCTCGACGCCGCCCACCGCTGGGGCTGGATCGCGGTCAACCCCGCCGGGCAGATCCGGCGCCCGAAGAGGAAGGCCACCAAGCCCGAAGCGCCGAGTCCCGACCAAGCTGCCGCACTGATCAACGCGGCCTTCGAGGAGGACTTCGAGTGGGGTGTGAACATCTGGGTGCTGTTCATGACTTCGAGTAGGCGCAGTGAGCACTGCGCCACGCAGCTCCGGCACGTGGACTTCCGCCGCAAGAAGATCCTCGTCAACCCGCTCAAGACCGACACCGACGCGTGGATGAGCCTGGACGCGACCACGCTGGGCCTGCTAGGCGAGCTCCGCGACCGCATCGCCGAGAAGAAGGCCGCTCTCGGCCTGACGTTGACCGGCGAGGAGTACCTCTACTCCTACTCCCCCGGCCACTCCAAGCCCGGCAGCCTGTCGCACTTCACCCGCCGGTTCGGCAAGATGGCCGGCCGCCTCGGCTTCCACGCCACCCCGCACAAGGCGCGCCACTACACCGCCGCCGAGCTCATGGCCTCCGGCATCGACCCGGTCACCATCGCCTACCGGCTCAACCACGCCAACCCGAAGACCACTCTCGACTTCTACGCCGCCTGGCGGCCCCGCGGCGACGAGCACGCCGTCGCCGTCATCGCCGACCAGATGCCAGCCGCACCGTCCGACCGCAACGAACGCCCCGACCGCGACCACTCGGCCGAGCAGCCGCGGCGCACCTCCCCCGAACTCGAAGCCCGCATCTGCGACCTCAGCCGCCGCACCGGCTGGGGCCCCAAGCGCATCGCCGAGCACTTGACCGCCGAGAACGTCGAAATCGCCCAGTCCACCGTGTGGCTGGTCCTCAAACGCCACGGCCTCAACCGAGGGGACAACTGAGGCCCCTACTCTGCATCCCCAGTGGTGGCCTCAGCTCGCACCACGCGACTGACATCGCGCGCCAAGCCATCAAGGCAAGGGCACCTGTCGAGCTTGTCGGCAGCGACGCAGTGGAGGACTCCCGCGATCCGGAGGCATCTGGCGATCTCCTTGAGCGTTCTGATCCCGCTCGCACGCTCGATGGCCTTCTCGATGCCCTTGGATACTGCGCCTCGGATGACCTGGGCGGTCTCGGGGCCACACTTTGCCTCGACCTGACCTAGCAGCGGTTCCGGGTCGAGGCGGGCCAGGCCATCGAGGTATCGAGCAACCTCGGCGAGGTCGCGGCAGTCCTTGAGCCCACGCAGCTTCTTGGCCTTCCGGGATCCGAACAGCTTCTCAATCCTGTCCCGACTCGCGCGTTGCCAGCCTGGATCCTCATACAACGCCTGGCCGCGAGTCTGCAGCTCGGGATACGAAGCTTGGAGGCTACCGCCCCCTGCCGAACCCAGGCTCCCGCCATGGTCCTCGCACGGGTAGTAGCGGCGCCGACGACAGGGGCTCCCGTCCTGGTTCGTCGGGGTTCCACATAGGGGTGCAGACATGGACCCAAACGTCCCACACCAACAGCAATCATCACTGTCAGAGACCAGACACTGACTGGTCTTCCGGGAGTTCCCGCTTACGCTGTCCCCAGCCCGGTGCGCCCTAATCCACATCGCCCCCAGCCGCCTCGGAACATTAGTTCCCAAGGAAGACTCCATCTCGCCCTACGATCCGGAGAGAACGACCGCCGTACCGGAAGGACACCGATGGAACGCCACGACTCCGCCAAACAGGCCCGCCGCTGGCTCGAACGCGCCATCAAGGACGCGAAGACCCCAGAGCAGTACGCGCAGATCGGCACCGGCTACGCCTACCTGGCGATCGCCGAGGAACTCCACCGGCAGAGCGAAATCCGGGTGCGTCAATACAAGGGCGACTTCAGCATCATCCAACGCCCATAGTTGACTCGCCAGGGCAGGCTCCAACTTGCATCCCGTAAAGCCGAGATCGAGCTGACTCTTATTCACGCTAGTCAGCGTGGGGTATACGCACTTTCTTTACGTAACGTGACAAACTGGTCGACTGCCTCAGTTGTCAACGTTGGAGCCGCGAACTGGGTTCGCGGCTTCCCACATTACCGACTGAACGGGGGATGTCCACATGGAACTTGGCCGCTAGCCTGGTTTGATGGGCAAGAAACTCGACAAACTCCTCAGCCAAGTCGCTGGGCATCTCGAACAAGGGGAAAACGTTCTCGCCGCAGTCCTCGGCATTGCCCCGACCTCAGTTCTCGGCAGTGACAAGGCATTCGGCAACGTTGACGCTGTTCGCACTGGCGTGCTGATTGCAACTGATAGGCGCGTCATCCGCTACATCAAGAAACTCGGTGGCCACGACCTCGAGAGCTTTCCGTACGCGACCATCGCGAGTCTTGAAGGTGGCAAAACCTTTGCCGGTCCCAAATTCAAGATCCATGCGAGCGAGAACTCCACGGAACTAAAAGCGATCTCCGACGGCGATCCGGCGATGTTTGAACGCGCCGTGCGCGACCAGATGGCGGCCGCACGCGTCGATCGCCAGGAACCTGCGTCAGTGGCTGCAGCAGCACCCCCGGGGGCATCCACTGCCGACCAGCTCACTCAGCTTGCAGGACTCCTCGACCGTGGCCTGATCACCCGCGAGCAGTACGACGCCGAAGCTGCAAAACTCCTCGGGTAGGCGCGGATGCCATCACATGAATGCCACAACTGCGGCGTGATCGCACAAATGGTACTCCATGGGAAGCCGATTCGCATCGATGGCTTCGAAGTACCATTTGAGGACTATTCCGCATCCTATGAAGTCTGGACCGCCCCATATCGGTGCGCACACTGCGAGCACATCAACATCGGCACCACACACCGATCCAGGCAGACTTTGACGGCTATGTACGAACCGACGCCGCACAGGAGTCCATGGCCGCATCCGATGCCGAGCTTACTTGGGAGCCAGCACGGATACAGGCGCCGGCCTATCAGCATGTACCCGAAAAGATCGCCAGCGCAGCTGCCGAAGCGTATGTCTGCCACTCGGTCAAGGCGTACAGGGCCGCAGTGATTCTCGCTCGCGCCGTAGTCGAGGCTGTTGCGAAGGACAAGGGGATCACCGAACGCAAGCCCCTCGAATGGAAGATTGAGAAGCTGCGCGAGGAAGACCTCGTCCGCGAATACGTTGAGGAAGCGGCCCACGAGGTACGACACCTTGGCAATGACATGGCGCACGGCGACTTTGAAGAGCACGTCAAGCAACACGACTCGCTCGAGATCCTCGAGTTCGTGGGCATTGTCCTGACTGAGGTCTACGAAGGTCCGGGGCGAGCCAAAGCACGTAAGGAAGCTCGGGAAGCAAAGAAACCCGCCAGCACGATCTAGTAATGACCACCGAAGAAAGTACCCATGTCTCCCCGCAGCTCCAATGGCAATCGTGCCGAGAGCCGGCGCACCCCCGCTTGCTGGATCTGTTCAGAAAGAACTGCGTTAGTTACTGCCCAAGGCACTGGTTCAGGATGGCTCCTCATACCCTTCGTCCCATCTCTCTCGGATGTCATCATTCCAAGGCTCAATTGAGAGCCCTTCCGGCAATTCATCCCGGCTATAGGACTGCTTGAACTCAAGTGAGCGTCTCACCTTTTGGCTGCCGCGCCTGTCTTTGAGCTCAGCATCAACAAACGAGAGGTCGACGCCATCAGGAGTCATGCCAGTTAGGTCAATGGTTGAACCCCACTTTAGATCGGAATGATCGAAGATGAACTTTGTATCAGTGAGTTTCGATGCCGAGAGATCAATTGTGCCGATGAAGATTTCCGCTCGGTCAAGGTCCATAGTGACATCATTCATCTGAGTTTCATCAAACCAGAGGTGACTTTGGACCCTAGCGCCATCTAGGTAGATGTGAACTCCGTCGAAAACAGCACCCGTGAACCACAACCAGGTGGCCTGGAGCTTGGCGTTGCTGAAAACGATGTTGTAGTTCGCAAACCTGCACTCCCGAAAGTGCATGGTTACCCCATTCAGGTAGGCATCATGGAGAAACACCCCTTCGATTGTTGCGCCGGTAAAGTCATATTCATGCCGGTGCCAGGTCTCGCCCTCTTGCGGCTCCTTCCGGAGTCGGTTGGCGATCTGGTTGAGGATTGCTTGCCTGATCTGGCGCTCATCGCGGAACTCGGTCATGGTCTTAGCGTCAACGATGGGCACTCCGTTGACCTCCACTTTGCCCTGGTGCCCTGGTCGTTGCAGGATGACATCGGTTGGCGGCGTGTATGGCCTGCGGATATAGGCACACAGCACATCTATGCAGGTCTGGCGCCCATCGGCCCAGTCATCGGCAAGATGCGCCATCGCGTAGACGCCAGCAAGCCTGACCATCGCGTTCTCGGAGCCGAGCTGCTCACTTGCCCCTTGGAACCGCTCTGAGTACAGTTTGGTGTCTTCCCGCTGCTCGTTGCGCTCTCCGAGCTTCTGCCTCCGGTAGGCAACCACCAACGCCACCGCCGCACCGATCCCACCGGCAACTAGAAGGGCAACGCGGACAAGGTCAGCGACCTGGGCATCGGTGCCTAGTTCGCCACGGTTGGGATTGCCGGCCATCCACCAGACCGCCATGAAGGCCAGGCCCGCAATGACGGCTGCAACCAGCATCACCAGCAGGATGCTCGGGAACGCGTCCAAGCCGCTGAGCCACCGGCCGACACCTCCCAGCAGTGACTTGAGCCCACCTCCGAGCTTCTGAACAGCCCGCAACGGCCAGGGCCACACCAATCGGAGCAGCCATCGCCCCAGCAAGTGCTGTTTGCCTAGCTGCCTCTCCTTTCCGGCAACCACCTCCTGGGACTTCTTCGCCGACATAGGCTTTTTCTTCGCCATCTGGGCAGCATAAACTATTCTTTGGCGTTGTATGACTCTGGTGTAATAACCGTTTCACGCTTTCCGTGTGTCGCACGACCCGCGCATGGGCAACTTCTACCGATTCGTCGGGAATTTGAGACGTCTCGAGTGCATAGTCGAGGCAGGCGCATAGTCGAAAGTGGATATATGGAGGAGGGATGATGACCAACCATCCCAGCAAAATCCCCAAGCACAATGTTCAATTGGCACCCGAGCAATGGGGCGACTAGCTCCACAGCCTCTGCCTTGGGATACGGGCTGAACTTCTGACGCTTTGAGAACACGAAAAGAATCCTCTATGATCAGAATCCGCACCCAGCATCCTAGTTAATCCCAGTTGCTCACTCAAGCTTCTCCTGGTTCAGTTCCTCGGAGAGCGCGATGAGCTCGATGGTCTCGGCTTCATATCCGGGCTTGCCGAAGTTGCGGAAGGGGTTCTGGTCTGATCCAGAGCGATTGAATCGGTAGGCGGAATTGGACAAGGGCTCGCCTGGCACCTCCTCCCGCAGTGCCTGATAAAACGCACGCTGCGACCCATCGGGGCCATGCGCATTGGCATCCAGCCACTCCAGGACTTCGTCGGAGAGCGGCGGGAGACCGGCTTCGCGCTCGTCCTGTTGCTTGCCCTCGATATGCTCGCCAAGGCGAAGCTGCCATCCGATCTGGTGAACTCGCTCGACGACCCCACGGAGGGTCGCCTCGTCAGCCGCGTCCGTGGGCACCTTAACGTTGCCGACCTTGTCGAGATCCACGTAGAAGCCCCGCAGTTTCCATTTGTCATGTCGGCGGGCCCAGGATTTGATCGTGCCTAGCTGAGCGATGTTCTGCTCCGGGTCAGGGGGCTCGTGGTCGAACCAGTATCGTTCTTCGAGCAAGAAGTGGTAAACCGCTTCAAGTTTCCTCTCATGACTCGCCCAAAGTTGATCCAAGTAGTTGCACCTGAAGAGCTCACCCTCCGGTGCGTTGACAATGTCGACTCGCCGCTCATGGATCGCAATCGCCTTGCCGGACTCTTCCAGGCCCAACACCGCGAGTGACCTCGCGAGCGCCACTTGGCCTTGGTCCAGGAGGGTGAGGGCCGAAGTCAGGAGAGCGTTGGCATTCTCCAGAAGCGCGTCCTGCAGCCGAACCACTTGCTCTGGAGATAGGTCCGGAAGTACTCGGATATCCATCCTCCAAGTCTGCTACAGGCCACCGACATCATCCTCGACCCGGGTCGATGCTAGCGGCGCTTACCAGGGACTCTCTGTCTCTTCTTGCTTAGAAGGCCAGGTTCGATCGATCGTGTCGGTCATGTCGAGGACGGTCCTGACGCCCATGCCTCGCAGCATCTTGCTGGCACCAAGAGAGATGTCGGCGTAGCTGACGACTTCAGGCTCGATCCCCTCTTCACGAAGTAGATCGACAACCTGATTGATGAATTTGTGCTCATTGTAGGTCGGCTGAGTCATTTCCACTGTTCTCCGGTGATTCGCTCGTATGCCTCGATGTAACGCTGACGGGTCGCTTCCACGATCTCCTCGGGCACCTCCGGTGCCGGCGGTTGCTTGTTCCAGCCGGTACCAGCAGCCCAGTCGCGGACGAACTGTTTGTCGAAGGCGTACTGGGGACGGCCAGGCTTCCACTGGTCCGCGGGCCAGAAGCGGGAGGAGTCCGAGGTGAGGATCTCGTCTGCCAGTGTCAGAGTGCCATCTGCGTCGATCCCGAACTCGAACTTGGTATCAGCGATGATGATGCCTTGCTCTGCGGCGATCGCAGCGCCCCGCTTGTAGAGTTCGACGGTGAGTTCTTCAAGGTGCTCAGCGGTGTCGCCTCCGATGTCGGCTACGACATCGTCGAAGGTTATGAACTCGTCGTGGCCCACCGTAGCCTTCGTGGTCGGAGTGAAGATCGGCTCGGGAAGTCTTGAGCCTTCGACAAGCCCTTCCGGAAGGTTCACACCGGAGATCGCGCCATCACGCTGATACTCGCGGAGACCAAGACCAGCCAGGTAGCCGCGGGCGATGCACTCGACCTGAAGCATGTCGAGCTTCTTGCACCGAATCGCGCGGCCCTTGAACTCCTCGGGAACGTCGTCGGCTGAGATGACGTGGTTCGGCACCAGGTCGGCGAGTTTGTCGAACCACCACAGGCTCAGCGCGGTCAGCAACTTCCCCTTTTCGGGAATTGGTGTTGGCAGGACGACGTCGTAGACCGAAACCTTGTCGGAGGCGACCAGGATGATGTCGCCACGGTCTGCAAAGACATCGCGGATCTTGCCGGAATGAATCAGTTGCACAGCTTCAGCCTTCCATCTCGGGTTGGATCTCATAGCTGTAGGTCGACCAACGACCAGCCACCGCTACCGACTCGCCGTACTCGACGACCCCGCCGTCCGGGTCGAACATCCAGTTGCGGCCGTGTTTGACCGGCTCCCCCACCTCGATCTGGAGGAGTTCGGCATCGCGCTCGTCGGCCGGTCCGGCCGCAGACTGGTCGCGACCACTAGTAATGCGTCGGTTGGTGGTGCGCTCGATGTAGGCCGGCGTGCCCTCCGGCAACCGCTCAGCGCGCAGCAGGGCTGGAGAAGTCGCCGCAAGTTGACCGTCGAACCAACTGGTCGAAGCCGACACCGGTGTCTCGGATTCCTTGCTCATCGTTACTCGCAGGCGTCGAATGACTGGTGCGCCCTCGTCGAGGCCGAGAGCTTCGGCGATCGCTTCAGATGCTGAGGTCAACTCCGCCTTAACGATCCGAGCGTATTCCGAATCGGGATAGATACGGCCGGAACTGCGGATGGACCGCAGCCGATCATGACCGGTCCGGAGCGGCTGCTCACTGCGGACGAAGGTCCCCTTGCCCGGGATGCTCTCAGTCAGCCCTTCGCGGCGAAGTGCGGTGAGGGCCTTCTGGGCTGTGTTGGGCTGAACGGACCAGTCTGCGGCAAGCTTCCGAGCCGACGGCACCTTCGCATTCGGCTCCATGTCGCCATTGATGATCTGGTCGCGCAGAGCCTCGTAGATCTGCTCATAGGCATGCTTCGCGCGTTCAACTCTTGGCGACACCGTAGCTCTCCTCACCCCGTGGTACACCGCGTACTACTACACACTAGCGGAGCGTCGGGCGCAAGACGTATTCGCAGGTAATTCCGTGAGTTGCACCCCAGCTTGACGAGTGTCGTACGACGCTGTACAGTATTGTGTAGTACTACAGTTGGCTAGTTCAGGAGGCACCAGATGGGCGCTGCCAAAGCAGCCAGTATCAGCCAAGACCTGCCGTCGTTGGTGGCAGCGGTTGATGCTCTCAACCTCCACCAGGGCCGGTCGCTGATCGGACGCTTCGGCCGCTGCGCCACCGGGGACGCCCCGGCCGACCGCTTCTACCCGGAGGGCCGCCCCCTCAAGGCCGCCACCGAATTGTGCGGAACCTGCCCCGTTCGCCGTCCCTGCCTCCTGGTGGCCCTCAAGACCCGTGAACGAGCCGGCATCTGGGGCGGAGCCAGCTACGGCACCCGGAAGAACCTCCTCCGCCAGATCGCCGCTGCCCGCAAACCGACTTCTCCGACCCCGACCGCCTAACGCCCCTCAACAGGCTTCGCTGCCGAACGACCCGCGAGAGTCCGCCGACGGCGCACGTTGTCACAGAACTGCACAGGGTGACTGAACTTGTTCCCGCCCGCGGCGAGTAGGCCGGGGCCGGAACCGTCCGGCAGGCAAGGGCGCCCGCTCCTGGGAGTGTCAGGGGCAACGGGCCACCTCGAGACCGGACGCCCCGGCGCAGGGACAAGCGCCACCCGCCGAGCGATCCGCTCGGCGGATCAACGTCGCCTCATGCCGCACCGATCGGTGCGGCATGAGGCGGCCCAAAGCTGACCGTGATGCCGATGCGCTCCGCTTCCGCGTCGAGCGCCGCCAGGTCAGCCTCTGCGCAGTCCGACTCGGCTGCCGCCTATCGACTATTCGCCTTCATGTCCTCGCGCAGGTCCCTCTGCGCACCCGTCAAATGCAGCCGTCAGCTGCGGAAGGAGTCATCCCACGTGAATGACAACGCGCTCCTGGAGGAGCTGGAGAAACGCATGGCCGCTCGCGGCTATCCCGGTGCCAAGGCCAGTCAGGCCGAGGTCGAACGATTCCTGACTCCCACCGAGGCGGCGAAGGTTCTGCGGTGCTCGCAGGGCCTGCTTTACTCGCTGCTGCGTGACGGCCAGATCCCGGCGATCCGCATGGGTGCCAAGCGTTACGCGATCCCGGTCCGGCCGGTCAACCTGATCGTCGACGTCGTCATGGCCTCCGGCAACTGCATCGGCCTGGCCGATTGGAAGCAGGCCTGGGACGAGTACGTCGCCGAGCAGCTCAATGGGGCTGGTCAGCGCCAGCCCGTGCGGGTGGTGGCGTAGATGACCAGCACCTTCACTAATCCGCAGGCTCGCGATTTCGAGCGACTCGCTTGGGCGCTGCGGTTTGAGGCCGGCACTGCCGAGGGCTTGTCCGATGCGGTCGAGATCCTCGTCTCCGACGAGGCCTTTCTGACCGGGCCGATGCTCGCCTTCGTCACCGTCGAAGACACCGGCTTCAACCAGTCGGCCTGGATCGACTGGGAGGCCACCGCCTGGGCGGTGACCACCGGCGAGGTCGAACTGTCGACCGAGGTTGAGGCTGCGTGGCTGATGGCCGCGCACCTGGCCGCCGACGTCCCCATCGACATCGACGACACGTTGCGGGCAATGGACCTACACGCCTGCTCGATCGCCCAGGAAGCCCTCGGCAACCGGACCGAACCCGGAGCCTGCGAGACCGGTTCCTTCTGGGAATCGGCCTTCGCCTTCGGCCTGGCCGGTCGCGATCAGTTCGCCGATGACTGGGCGATGGCCGGAGTGATCGCCTGATGCACTCCCTGATCTCCGCGGCGCTTACGGCGCTGCTCGTGTTCGCCGTCGTCTTCGGCGGCGCGATCGTGATCGATCTGATCTGGAACGCCGTCCGCTTCGCGCGGGCCCGCCACGTCTCCGACACCGACAACGAAGGGAATCACCAGTGAGCAAGCAGACCATCAGCCTTGGGCGTGGCCGGATCGGCCACACCTCCTGGGAACGACACAGCGACCGGTGGGGCTCGATCCACCTCTCCCCGTCCGGCGAGTCGTTCGACGAGACCACGGCGGTCGACTTCGCGGCCGCGCCGGCCGGGAAGGTCGGCGAGCTGTACGCGGTCGTCACCGTCCCCTACCGGCCCAGCGCCCGTCCGCCGCGCAACGAGATGCAGCGGCGGATGCGCGAGCACTCCGCGGCCCAGGCACCGAAGACCGGCACGGTCTTCACCCTCGGCCACGGCGAGCTGTTCGCCTGGACCCTCACCGAAGGCGGCCACGCGGCCGGGACCGGCCGCAAGGTACTGGTCGGAGTCAAGCCGCTCGACGGGCGAGACGAGGACTGGATGGACCTCGTCGAGGCCTCCCGGCCCGACGAGGTCGAGCTGTGCTTCCGCGAAGGCGGTGACCACTGATGGGCTACCGCTACAGCAAGCTCGACCGGACCGAAGCGAAGACGCTGATCGAGGCCGCCCGAAACGAGATCGAAGGCGCCAACGGCCTGCAGCTCGCGATCGGCCCGCTGGCCTCGGACCTCGCGCACCTGGTCGATCTGGGCTACGCCGCCACGAGCGGCGCCGACCGGGCCCCGATGCTGACCGTCAGCGACCGAGGCTGGCGGTGGATCCGGGAGACCGTCGAGCGCAGCGGACACGAACGGGACTACGCCTGGCTGGGCTGGGGCGAGATCCTCACCGCCCTCGGCGACCGGCAGGGGCGGCGATGAAGCGGCTCCGCGAACTCAACGCCGTCCCGGGCACGCCCGCCTCGGCCCTCCACGGCCGTCTTGCGGACCTGCCGCGGCTGGTGTTCGACCACTCCCGCCGGGCCGGATTTACCGCGCTGCCCTCGCCGATCCTCTTCCCTCCCGGTCCGAAGGCCCTGGCCGCGTTCGCGGCTTGGGCGGCCGAGGCCAGCCGATTCGAGGTCGGTCCCGCCCGCGACAAGCGGCTGGTCGGGGCCCTGCGATGCGAGGTCCTTGTCGAGGACACGCCGGTGCGGGTGTGGGTGCCGATCACCGGCATGAGCGTCCAGGCCGCGACCGCCCTGGTCGACCGGGCCATGCGCTCCGAACCGGTCGGGTCCGGAGCGAAAGGAACCCGGTGATGGACCCAGTGACCAACCTGAAGGTCGTGTGGTCGATCGAGGCCAACGCCGCGATCAGCGCCCTGCCCAAAGCGCGGGCGATCGCACAGTTCAACGCCTTCACCGGCGGCCTGCAATTCCTCGAAGCCGGCGGTCAGACGAACGTGCTCGCCAACGCGCTGCGGGACAAACTCAACGATCGCGCCTCCGACGATGACCGGCGGCCGTTCTGGGAGCAGATGATCGGCGACCTGGAGGAGACCTCCAATGGCTGAGCTGCAAATGCGCCTGCTGGGGCAGCCCGACGAAGTGCGCGCCGTGGTCGAGGCCCTCACGAAGGAGCTGTCGGAGGAGCCGCCGATCCTGCGGGACGTCTCGCCGGTCTACCCGACTCGCGGTTCCGGCGGCGATGTCCGCGTTTACCTCAAGCTCGACGGCGCGCGGCTGGCCGACGAGCTCACCTCGCCTTGACCGGCAACCACCCACGAAAGGAGCCGATGCCCAGTGAACATCAGGAACAACCTGCACAAACAATGGTCGGCTACCGCCCAGGCGGCTCAGGAGAGGTTGAGCAAGATCACCACCTCCTTTGACGCTGAATTCGCCGAAAACAGGAGCGCCGCCTACGAGGACGGCGCCCGGACCCTCTGCGCCGCCGTTGACATCGACGACGTCATGTCGACGCTGCGCGAGCGCATGCGTGACACGTCCTTGCGTACCAGGCGGAACTACTACGCCTACATGCTCAACGACCTCGAGAGCGCCCTCGATTCCGGGCAGCACGGGGAGGGCCGGTTCGATGAATCCTGACCTGATCACCGGCTTCGCCACTGGCGTCACCGTCTCGGGGCTGGCGGTCGGGCTCATGGCCTGGACCACAGCCCGGGGTCTGCTGCGCCGGGCCGAGACCGAATCGCACACCGACGCCCTGACCGGGCTGCCGAACCGGAAGGGATGGGAAAAGGCCGCCGCGACATGGACCAACACGACCGGCGGCCCCCAGAACCATTGGATGATTCTGGCCGATTGTAATGGCCTCAAGGCCGTCAACGACACCTACGGCCACCAGACCGGCGACGCACTCATTCAGGCCGCCGCCGACCTGCTGCGAGAGCAGTTCCCGACCGCGGACATCGCCCGACTCGGCGGCGACGAATTCGCGCTCCTGGTCACCTGGCGCGCATGGGCGCGCCTGCGCCACCGCCGCCAGCCCCTGATCGCGACCGTCCAAACCGCCAGAGGCGCGGTCGGCTCCCGGCTGGCGGTCGGCGCGACCAGATTTGACGGCGACCTCTCGGCGGCGATGGGCCGGGCCGATGCGGCCATGTACCGCAACAAGGCCACCGGCCAGGGCCCGTACGCGGTCTTCGAGCGGGACTGCGACGACCACAGCATCGAACCGCGCCCGGCCGTGCGCATCCGCGACCTCGACACGACCCCGGCCACCGAGGCGGCCGCCAGGGAGGGAGTGGGCTAGTGGCGACCGTCTACCAGCGGGCGCTGCGCGGGCTCGAGGAGGCCGGGTATCCGACCGGCACCATCGGGCCCGCCCACGCCGGGCTCCCCGGCCTGGGCGAGCGGAGCGGCGCCAGGCTCGTCGAGTAGCTGCTCGAACTCGATCCGGCCGTCCTCGCCCGGCTCGAGGCGGCCCTCCGCGGGGACGAAGGGCGGGTGCGGTGATGTACCGCGCCGAGTTCGACGACCCGACCGGGGCCCGGTTCGGGCTGCCGACGTTCAACTTCCGGTCCGCGCCGGCCGGGCTGGCTACCCGCCGCCAGTTGGCGGCCAAGGGCCTGACCCCGGGCCGCCAGGACATCGCCGCGCAGATCCTGTGGCGCCGTCGGGGAAAGGTGCGCTGCGCCTACCTCTACCGCGAGGATCTGGCGGTGCCGAAGCGCGAGGCGACGCCCGCGCAGTTGGCCGCCCTGCTCAAAGCCTGGGCCGCGAACGCGACCTGTCCGAGCTGCGGGCAGGGCCGCGAGTACTACATCCCCCGCCGCTGGGGCGAATGCCTCGACTGCCACGACAGCGGCCACCACACCACCGAGACCAGAGAGGTCACCGCATGAGTGACCACTTCGCGCGCGGACTACGCGCCCTGACCGTCCGTCAGCCGTGGGCGCACCTGATCGCCCACGGCGGCAAAACCATCGAGAACCGCACCCGCAAGACCACCTACCGGGGTCCAGTCGCCGTCCACGCGGGCAAGACGCTCGCGGTCGCCGAATGGGAATGGGCCCGCCACCACCTCGGCGCCCGGGCTGTGCCTGACCGCGACCGGCTCGCACTCGGCGCCGTAGTGGCCGTCGCCGACCTGGTCGACTGTCACGCCGCCGGATGGCCCTCGGCATGCGGGACCGAAGCCTGCAACACCTGGGGCGAGTCCCACGGCGACGCCTGGCACTGGGTCCTGGACGACATCCGGCCCCTGACCGCCCCCGTCCCGGCCCACGGCCAGCTCGGCCTGTGGACACCCGACGACAACCTCACCGCCGCCATCACCGCGGCCATGAACCACCTGGAGCAATAGCCCATGAACCACGCCAGCGCACCACAGGCCGACCACAGCGGCGGCCATGAACACGGCTTCGCCTTCACCATGTCCGAAGGCAACGGGCCCGAACATCGCGTCGAGGTCGACTTCGACGGTCTCGATATCACCTACACCGTCCACGATGCTGACGACACCCAGGCCCCCTCCGTCGAACAAGGGGGCCGCCGATGAGCACCGCCACGGACACGATCGACGTCGCCGACCTGCACGCCTGGGCCGCCGGCGACCTGCGCATGATGGCCGCCCTCCAGTTGCTGGATGCGTCGAACCTGATCGCCCACGACTGGATCGGCCGGTTCATCAAGACCGACCCGTGGCTCCACTTCGACTTCGAGGCGATGAAGCTCGGCCTGGCCCGCTCCCCGCTGGCCTCGGGCGAGCAGGCGATCGCCGAAGCGGTCCTGTCCCTGGTCGGACAGGTCGACATCGACCTCGGCGGCACCGCCCTCAGCCTCGACCAGGCCAACCTCACCGTCCTGTGCGAGGCAATCGCCCTCGCCGGCGGTAAGGGAGGCCGGTCCTGATGGCCTACAGCAACGCCGGACGACACCTGTGCGGCCTCGCCTACACCGCCGGGTCCGAGGCGATCAAGAAGGAACTACGCCGCAGCATCGACGGCTTCGCCAAGCACGGCCTGACCGACCTGAACTGGTACCCCGCCGGATACGACGACCAGGCCGACCTCGAGGCGACCGTGTGCGCCCACACCGCCGAGGCCCTGCAGACCTTCGGACGCCTGGTCGCGCACTACGGCGACGGAACCTACGGCTGGGTCGTCGACGACTTCGAGGCGGTGATCAGGTTCGGCGACCTCACCGTCCGCCTCTCCACCACCTTCGCCAGATACCTCGGCGGCGAAGCCGAACGCATCGTCCGCGACGCGATCGCCAAGCACGGCCAGCACAGGAAGGCTCGCCCGTGAACCAGAACCAGATCCTGCTGGGCACCGGCCACTTCGGCTGGCCCAAGACCGAACGCCAGAAAGACACTTGGGCCCGGATCCTGCTCACCGACCCAGACCAGCCCGGAGCCCGGCACGGCCACGTCTTCGTCGCCTTCGACCCGGCCCTGGCCGGGCGTCGCGGCCGCCTGGTCGCCCACGTGACCGGCGTGACCGACCGCCCGAACAGCGGCACCCCGGACATCGGCCAGGAATTCGACCTGGGCACCGGCTCCCTGACCCTCGCCAAGCTCGACGAGCGGCCCGGCGACGGCCTGACCACCCTCGGCCTCGACGGCCACACCTTCGACACCGACATCCTCTACCACCTGCACACCCACTGGGTCGAACTGCGATTGGAGGTCAGCCGGTGAAGCCTGCCGAGCTGACCTGCACCAGCATCGCGATCACCGCCAAGGGCCTCGACGCGCACGCGTGGGTGGTCGACATCGACGACGAAAACAGTCCATGGCGGGTGTCCTGGATGCCCAGGCGGGACTTGACACGGCAGACCGCCCTCGAGGCCATGCGCGTTGCCGCTCGTCGCCTGCCGAGACTGGGACCGGTCCAGGCCGGGGCCTTCCTGGCCCTGGCCCAGTTCCAGATCGACCGCGCCGAGACCATGCCCGGCCTTCCGCCCATGCATCGGCGGCAGTGGAGCGGTGAACAGGTACTGGCGATCGCCTCCCGCATCGACGAGGTCCTCGCCTACGTCGGGACCGTCCCCGACCTCGGCGCCCACCGCGCCGCCGAATACCTCACCGGCAAACTCGACCAGCCCGTCTCGGCCGCCGGCGTCACCGAACTGGCCCGTCAGGGCCGGATCCAGATCGCCGGGCACTACAAGGGCCACCCGCTCTACTCAGGGCACAGCCTCGAGGCCTTCGCCGACACCGAGGCCGCCGCGGCCGCCTGTGAGGCCGGGCGCGAGCTGACCGCCGACGAGGCCGCCGTCCGACTCGGCATCCGCCGAACCGACTTCGACCACCTCACCCGAGCCGGCATCACCGGCCCGGCCGGGACCTGGCCGACCCGCTACGGCACCACCGTCCCCTACTACCGCGTCGGCGACCTCGACCGGATCGAGGCCGACCGGCCCGCCATCGACTGGGCCGCCGTCCGCGCCACACCCAAAGGCCGGCCCTCGCCCCTGGCCGGACTCCCGGCCGCCAACGACCAACCCGAGACGCGCCCCGAAAGGAGGCCAGCGACATGACCACCATCGACAACGAACCGAACGGGCCGCACCTCGAATGGTGCGCCGACTGCGACCGCCCGACCGAACTGTGCGAATGTGACCGAACAGCGAACACCGCCCGGACAACGAACACGCCGCCGCAGGCGCGCGAGACCGAACCGAACACCGAACACACCCAAGCCCGGGCCGGTACCGAACACCGAACGCGGACCGAACCGAACGCGGCGGAGCGGGCGAACACGGGCCGAACACGCCCGACCGAACAGGCTCGCTCCGGCGCCCCAGGCGCGCTCGCGCGGCTGTGGGCGTGGATCGCCGAGTGGGGCCCGCTGATCCCGATCTGGGTGCTGGCCGGCGCGCTCGGTGTGGCCGGGTTCGCCGTGTCCTTCTACACCGTCGAGGCCAAGATGCGGCCCTACTTCGCCGACCTGGCCTGGCTGGTGCCGGTCGCGGTGGACCTGGGGATCATCACCTTCACGCTGCTGGACATCTTCCTGGCCCGCCGGGCCCAGCGCATCCCGTGGATGCGCTACATCCCCTGGGCGCTGACGGCGGCCACGATCTACCTCAACGTCACCGCCTACACCGTGCTCGAAGCCCAGGTCGCCCACGCGGTCCTGCCCAGCCTGTGGGTGGTGTTCTCCGAGGCCATCGCCCGCATCATGCGTCAGAAAGCCGAGGACGAGCAGCCGACCAGCAAGCAGATCCCGCCCATCCGCTGGATCTGCGCGCCGGCGGCCACGCTCATCCTGTGGCGGGCGATGAAGCTGTGGAAGATCCCCACCTACGACCGGGCCCTGGAAATCGAAGAGGAGCGGCAACTGGCCAAAGCGGTCATGAAGGAGCGCTTCGGCAAGATCCGCCGCGCCCCGCTCGACTTGAAGGTCCGCTACCGCCAGCGCAAGATCACCGTCGCCGAGGTCGAGCAGCGCGCCGCTGAAACCGGGCCCGTTCGCCAGCGGCCCGCCCGTTCGGCGAACACCACCGGCCCCAACCAGGCCCCGGACCGCGCTGAGGCGAACGGGAAGGAGCGAACACGGTCCGTTCGGTCCGCGCCCGCCCGGTCGCGTTCGGCACGGACCGAGCCCGCACCGAACAAACCGAAACCGCGCGGCGGCCGTTCGGCGACCGAACGCCTCGCCGCCGCGCTGGCCGCCCTCCGCAACGAGGGCGTGCCGAACCCGTCCGTTCGGGAACTGGCCGAACGCGCCGGAGTCAAGAGCACCTCCACCGCGCACGCGTTCTTGAAGAACATCAACAACAAGGGCACGGCCTGATGGCCGGACACCGCAGGGGCACGGGCCGCCCGAAGCAGGCCCGTGCCCGCATCGAGCGGCGGCGGGCGGCCTTGGCCGACAAGCTCGCTGCCGCCCACACTCCGGCCGCGCAAGTCGGCGTCTGCGCCGATTATCTGCGGTCGGCCCTCAAACGCGCTGAGCCCGACCATGCTGCGGCGACTGCCGAAGAGGCTTGCGCGCTGCTGCGCGGCCTGGCCGACCGTCTCGCTTTCGAGACCTGGGAAGGAGCCCCGAAATGACTACCGAACGAACTGAAGGAATAACTGATAGCGACTGTCTGGTGTCTGGTGGACAGTCTGCCGATGCCTCCGACGAAGGGGTCAAGGCGGGCGCGCGCGCGAGGATACCGCAACCGGACACCAGACAGTCTGAACCGGTTCCCCAGCCGCCGTCGGCGGCCTCCGAGACGGACACCTCGTCCGACAGCGGCGAGGGGCCGACCACCTTCAAGGACGCCGTGGGCGCCTCGCTGCGAGCGATGGAGCCGACCGCGCGCCGATGGGCCAAGACGCTGCGCCCGCCCCTGTTCTGGACCGAGGGACTGCCCGCCGCCGGTGAGTCATGGCTGTACGCCAAGAAAGGTGAGTGGTGCCGTCCGGACTCGCCGATCCGCACGCTCGCCTTGATCTGGCAGGTCGCCACGCTTCCGGTGCGGGTGCCGACGTTCTACCTCCACTGGCTGACCGAGCGCCCGTCCCGTCTGGCCGTCTTCCTCGTCGTCTACGCCCTGCTCGCCTCCACCTCGTACGCCTCGTGGCTGCCCTGGCTGTGGTGAGTCGAACCAACACCTAGAAAGGAGCACCTTCATGGATCCCGCAATCGGGGTGGTCAGCGCGATCGCCCTCGTCGTTTTCATCATCATCCGCTGGCAGAAACTCTGGCCGAAGTTCCAGATGGTCCTGATGGTCATCATCGGCTGGGGCATCGGCGGCATGGTCGGGAGCTGGCTTGACCGCCTGATCGGCGTCAGCGAAAGCCTGTCGAACAAGTGGGGCGCCATTCTGCTCGGCGCCGCTTTCCCCGCCGCCCTGGCCATCGCCAGCCTGACGATCTTCACCATCTTCATCTGGAAGGACCAGAAAGTCCCGACCGGGCCGGTCACATGGCTGGTGCTGATCGCCTCGCTGTTGGTCATGCCGAGCCTGGGCATGCTCCCGGCGGCCTGGTCGAGCGTCGAGACCGTACTGAACGGGGTGGCCTAGATGGAGATGTTCTTCGCCATCGCGATAGTCACCGCCGTCATTGGCCGCGGTATCGGCCTGACCGTCTCCGACCTGCGCTACGCGGCCAAGGGCAAGGACCACCCCCGGTGGGCCTACCGGCGGGCCAAACTCGATGCCGCCCGCAAGGGCGAGCCGACCGGGTACTGGCAGTTGCTTGCCTCCCGCGCCTGGCGGAAGGCCTTCGACAAGCACGCCGATGCCGAAACCCGGCGCTCCGCCAAGGAGGCGAATAAGCACGACCCTCACCCGCTTCGGGACTATATGGGGCGGGTTTGGGCCGACGCCTGGAAAACCCAGGAGCTCCGGCACGACAAGCGCGTCGAGGCCCGGCGCCGCAAGCGCGGCGACCTGGCCAACGAGGGCACCGCGCCCGAGCCAGTGCCCGCGCCGACCGACGCCGACCTGACTCCGACCACGGTCGGACCGGATGCCGACGAGGTCGGCAGCGCCTTCGACTCTGCGCCTCGCGAGGACACCACCGCCGCTGACGGCGAGTCGACGACCGCACCGGTCGACCAGAGCCCATTCCCTGCAGGGGTCAAGTTCACGCACGAGACCTGGGAGAACAGGTTCACTCCTGAGGACCTCTACGCGATCAAACTCGCTCGCAGGCGAGCCACTGGCTATCTGGCCGGTGACTTCGACCTGATCGACCGTGAACCCGATCGGGACGATGTCTACTGGCTTATCGAGGCGGGTGCATTCGACCGCTCCGACCTGGCTTTGGCCGACCGACTCGTCCGCGCCCGCCCCAATCTCTACACGAGAAGCGATGCGGCCGAACAGCCTGCGGAAAGTCCCCAGCGGGCCAACAACGTCCAGCGGCAGGAGGCGACGATGCCGCAGGCGTGGAGCCCGTTCGGAACATCGGACGGCGCGGGTCCGAAGCAGCCCGGGCGACGCGAGCCAACCACCGCCGAGCGCGAGGAGCTTGAGGCCGTGCGTCACCGTTCGAAGGTCTACTTCAACAGCGACGACCACACCAACCTCGACCGCAAGCCGAACTCGCGCGACCTCGGTGTCCTGACCGCCTGGGGCACCACCGAGCAGGACCACCAATGGGCCGAGCGCATCCAGGCCGAGATCGTGTCCGAGCTCGATGAGGAACTGCGCTGCAACGGTCCGCGCCCCGAAACCGACGACAAAGAGGAGGTCCCCACCAATCCCGCCGCACCCGATGCGGAGGCGTCCGAGCACTCTGACCGGCCGCCCGGCGACGCCGTCGAAGTCCATGGCGGCAGTGCCGTTCCCGACAACGTCATCCCCTTCAACCAACCGACACTTCCCGAACCGAAAGGAATAACCGCGATGGACAACGCGACCGATCACGAGATCGACGGCCTGGAGAGCGCCAAGGCCTGGGCCAAGCAGATCAAGGACAACGCCGACGCCATGGCCGAGGGCATCGACGACGTCGAAGCCCAGTTCGCGACCTGGGAGATCACCGGCGAGAGCCTGGCGAAGGTGCCCGAGATCGGCGAGGTCTACGAACAGCTGTCGGGCCTGGCCGAGGAGCTGGGGAACCTGCTGGCCGCGATGGACGGCGTGAGCGAGGCCTACGACGCGGCCCCTGATGCTGGCAGCAAGGAGTTCGTCACCAACTAGCGGCGAAACCAGGCCCGAACCACGGGGGCGGGCCTGGTCTGCATTCGGGTGGCTCCCGGTGCACTGAGGATGCCAAGCCACGAGTTCCTCTAGGAAGGAGGCGGCATGGAGCCGACCACCGAGACCACCACGACTTCCGGCGATCGCGGCGAGGCCGCCGCCAGGCCACGGCGGACTGCGCCCGCGCCGCCGGTGCCGCCGACTCCGGGCATGGGCAGGCTGCTGTCCCGCCAGGCCGCTCCCCACTACGCGGCCGGATGTCTGATCGCCGCCGCCGCTGTCGCCAACGCCGCCGGTGAGCTCTCCGGTGAGGCTGCCACCGCCGCCGCGGTCACTGTCGGCGTCTTGTTCACTATCGCCGTCCTGCTGGCCTGCAAGAAAAGCATCCGGCTGCGAGTCAGCGCGATCGCCGCAGAATGCGGCCGCACGTGGTTGGCCGGCCTCGCGCTCGGCGCAGCCGGATGGGTCGCCGTCACCGGCATCATCGGCGTCTCGGTCGACACCGTGGCCGCCCTGCTGGCCATGGCCTATGGCATGGCCGGTCGCTGGTGGCGGGCCGTTCGCATTCCCAACCCCCGACTCGCCCCCGACCCGGTCGAGCCGCCTGCCACCAGTACTGGGCTTGAATCAATCGACGCGGTCCGCGGCCGCTGGAACGACTCCATCGGTTGCAAGGGAGGCCCGCTGGCCGGTGCGCAACTGGCCGACCGTGAGGTCATCCGCGCCGGGCTGCGTTACACCGTGCAGCTGGTGCCGGGCAAGCAGACCACCGACTCGGTCTTCGCCTGCCTGCCCCGCATCGCCTCCGGCCTACGCTGCGACTCGACGGCGGTTTTCGTCGACCCGGTCCCCGGCGACGCCTCCCGAGTGACGCTCTCAGTCCTGACGCACTCGCCGATCAACCGGCCGAACGTGCTGGAGACCTTGGAGAAGTGCGAGGACGGCACCATCCGACTCGGCCCGTGGGGCGATGGCGACGGACTCGTGCCGTGGCGGCTCTACACCGCAAACTCGATGTGGGGTGGCGTCGTCGTCGGCGGCCCTGGCTCCGGCAAGTCTGCGCTGCTGGCCCAGATGATCATCTCGGTCATGTGGCGCGGCGACACCGTCGTATGGGCCATCGACGGCCAGGACGGCGCGTCCTTGATGGACGTATGGGACCGCGTCGACTGGGCCGGCGGCAAGGACCGAGCCGAGACCATGCTGAAGGCAGCCCACTGGATCGTCGAGATCCGCTCCCGCCAGAACACTGCCCGCAAATGGAAGGGCTTCGACCCGGCCGTCCAGGGCCGTCCGGGCCTGTTCATCGTCATCGACGAGTCGCACATGATCTTCGAGGGCGACAACAACAAGCAGAACAAGTTCTATGGCGAGGACATCGCCCGACGCGGCCGCAAGGCCGGCGTCGAGATCCTCACAGCCTCGCAGTACGCGGCGATCAGGACCTTCGGCGGGTCGAAGGTGTTCCGGTCCTCGGTCATGGACGGTAACGCCATCGCGCTGCGGACTTCTAACAAGGGGGAGAAGGGCTTCTTCCCGTCCGGCTTCCAGGGCGACCCGTCGAAGATCCCGGCCGGCATGCCCGGGACCGGGTACGCCATCGACGTCACCGGCGCGGGCAAGACCGCCCCGTTCCGCAGCTACTGCACCGCTGACTTCCTGCCAGGGGTCGAGAATGGCGCCGAGTACAGCCAGGACTGGTGGCTCGAACGCTGCCCGGAGGTCGCGCTTGACGACATAGCGGCGAACACCGCCGACTTCTACACCGACGGTGCCTACTCGCAGCGCCACCAGGCCGTCAGCGACGACATGGGCCGCTACGACGAGATGCTCGACGCGCTCAGCCGCGGCCTGGACCCGAGTGCGTTCATGCCCGGCGCGGACCTGATCGGCACCAAGATGCCGACCTGGGGCGCACGTCGACCGGCCGCCGAGTCGAGCGGTTCCAGCGCCGTCGAAGTCGACCTGCCCGCAACGCTGGTCGTGCCCAAACTCATCGCGCTCAGCGGCGGCCACACGGAGGCCGCGACCGGGCCTGAACCGAAACCGCTTTCGGAATCGGCCCAGCGGCTTCTGACTGAGCTGCGGGGTGGACCACTGCGCCCCAAGGACCTCATCGACGCACTCGGCCTCAGCCGGGCCCGCGTCAACGAGCTCCTCAAACAGCTCCAGCAAGACGGCCACGTCTACCAGCCCGAATACGGCCGCTACGCGCTCGCCGAAGCGGACGCGCCCCAGGCGGCCTGACCACACTGCCGTTCGGCCCCGACACCGCGGTGTCGGGGCCGAACCGACTACCCGCAGAGGAGCACGCACCTTGACCGACACCGCAGACAACGAGCTCGCGACCGACCTACGCGAGGACATCCAAAGCCTGCGCGACCAGACCCGCCACGCCGACAGCAAGGCCCAACTTCTGGCCGCGGCCCTCATCCCGTCCGTGGTCGGCGCCGTCGCCGTCGGCGGCTACGCCGGACTACCGGCCACGGCCGAGATCACCGCCGGAACCGCCATGGGCTGCGCACTGGCGGCGATCCTCGCGCTCGGCGCCGTGGTCTGGCCCCAGCACCCAGGCCGAGCCGTTCTCACTGGCGAAACCAAGGGGGCAGCCAGCGCGGCCGGTGAGGCAAGTCCGGCATCGACAAGGCGGCATCTGCTGGCGGTCGAGCGCGCTCGCCTGGAGCGCATCACCGCCGTCAAGTGGGCGCTGCTGCGCACGGCGATCACCGGATCCGGTCTGGCCCTGGTGCTCGGGACGGTGACGGTCGCGATGGCCGCCCTCGGCTGATCCGCGCTGGATCGATCCGGCGAAGTCGAGCTATCGAATTGGGCCCGGCGCTGTACTTGGCAGTCCGCGCCGGGCCCCGCCCTCCACAGAAACGAAAGGCAACTCCAGTATGACAGCGGATGCACCTGCCCGCGACCAGCGCGCCCAGGCGAGCGTGTTCGAACGCAGGCCACCGGCCGACCTCGCCGCCGAGCAATCGGTCCTGGGCGGCATGCTCATGAGCGCCGACGCCATCGCCGACGTGGTCGAGACGCTCACCGCCGGTGACTTCTACAAGCCGATCCACGGCACGATCTTCGAGACCGTCCGCACGAAATTCAACTCGGGCGAACCCGCCGACGCGGTCACCGTCGCCGCGGCGCTGGCCGACGCCGGACAGTTGGAGAAGGTCGGCGGCGGTCCCTACCTGCACACGCTGCTGGACGCGGTCCCGACGGCCGCCAACGCCGGCTACTACGCCCGGATCGTCAAGAACAAAGCGATCCAACGACGCCTGATCGAGGCCGGTGCCCAGGTCGTCCAATACGGCTACGGCGCCGGGGCCGGCGGCCGCGACCTCGACGAGATCCTGGTCCTGGCCGAGAAGACGGTCCTGGACGCCCTCGACACCGGCACCGGGGGCGCGCCGGTCCCGGTCGCCGACTACCTGACCGGCGTCCTCGACTCTCTCGAAGCCGACCAGATCGACCCCGGACTCTCGACCGGCCTGGCCGACCTCGACAAGCTCCTCGGCGGACTGCGGCCCGGACAACTGGTCGTCATCGCCGCCCGCCCCGCGATGGGCAAATCCATCCTCGCCGCCGACTTCGCCCGCCACGCCAGCCTCCACCTGGGCATACCCACGTTGCTGTGCTCGCTGGAGATGAGCGGCGAGGAGCTGGCCGGGCGCCTGATCTGCGCCGAGGCCGGCGGCAACCTCGGCTGGTTCACCGGCACCGCCCAGATCCCCGACGACCAGATCGGGCGCACCGTCACCGCCGCCACCAAGCTCGCCGACGCGCCGCTGTTCATCGACGCGGCCACCGACACCACCATCACCCGACTGCGCTCGAAAGCCCGCCGCCTGGCCGCGCAACACCGTGATTCCGGCGGCCTCGGCTTGGTCGTGGTCGACTACCTCCAGCTCATGCCCACCTCCGGCGGGCCCGAGTCCCGTGAGCGCGAGATCGCCGAGATCTCCCGCGGCCTCAAGCTCCTGGCCAAAGACCTGGCCTGCCCGGTCGTGGCGCTCTCCCAACTCAACCGCAACGTCGAAGGCCGCCAGGACAAGCGGCCGCTGCTGTCGGACCTGCGCGAGTCCGGCGCGATCGAACAGGACAGCGACGTCGTGCTCCTGCTCCACCGCGAGGACTACTACGAGGCCGACTCCCCACGCCAGGGCGAGATCGACATCAACGTGGCCAAGAACCGCGGCGGCCGCTGCGACACCATCACCGCCGCCGCCCAGCTCCACAAAGCCCGCATCGTCTCCCTGGCCTGACCTCGACGGCGGCCCGGGTTGAAGGAGAGATCACCGTTGACCAGCAACAGCTTCGAGGTGGACCTGTTCGAGGTCGAACCCTACGACGACCCCTACGTCCGGACCCCGCTCGAATGGTGCCGGGCCGGACTCCACTGGGAGGACCTGGGCATGCTCACCTGGCTGCGCAGCCACCAGCCCGGGTTCCAGTTCAACGAGGCCTTCATCGTCAAGGCCTCCCCGGCCGGCCGCGACAAGGTCCGAGCGATCCTGACGCGCCTGGAGAAGGCCGGGTTCCTCAAGCGGACCAAAGTCCGCGATACCGGCGGCCGGATCCGCGGCGCCAAACTCACCCTCCGCGCGACAGCCGATCCCGTCGTCGCCGCCATGCGGGCCGCCCAGCAACCGAGCGACGCACCACGGACGGAAAATCCGGCTGAAGGCACTGACCAGCAGGAACACGCCGGGCAGGTACTTGGGCCGGAAAAGCCGTCCGAAGCCTCCGACCAGGGAAAACACGGCATTTCCGCAGGTGGATCACTTAGGACGGGTTCACCGGCGCCGGTAAATCCGCAACAAAGAAAGAACACTATAAAGGAACCCCCTCCCCCTACCCCCTCCCCGAAGCCGCAGGAGGCTCCAATCGACGCGGAGGCCCGACCGGAGGAGGCGGGGGAGGAGACGACCGATCACCACTCGGCCGCCGCCGCCCTCGTCGCCGCCCTCCCAGGGAGCTTGACGGCCGGACAGCGGCACCGCCTGACCAAGGACGCCGCCGCTCGACTCGCTAGCGGGTGGGCCGCGGAAGCCCTGACCGCCGAGCTGACCGCCGACCTCGACGGCGTCCGCTCCCTGGCCGCGGTCTACCGCCACCGCCTCGCGCAGCTGCCCGACACGCCGCCGCGCGCCCAGACTGGCGTCACCACCGTGGAGCGGCCGATGGGCGGCGAGATCCACGAGTTCGACCCGGACCCGGCCGATCCGGACTGCTGCCGCCGGTGTCCCCGGCCCAAGACCAACCGGATCCATACAAGCGATCCAGATCAAATCTCCCGTACGAAGGCCGTGCAGCCCGCGCCAGGGACCAGGGTCGGGCGGTTTTGAGGGCGCACAGGCCCGTTCAGGCCGCCGCACGGCCGGTCCGGTGCCGGCTGGCGATGCGGTCGGGGCCGCCCTGACCGCCGCGGGGGTGGGCCACAATGCGGCCTGACGCGGCCGCGCTGAAGCCGCCGGTGCCGTACTACGGCGGCAAGCAGCGCCTGGCCGAGCGGATCATGGCTCTGCTGGCCGGGGTGCCCCACAAGCACTACGTCGAGCCATTCTGCGGTTCCCTGGCCGTGCTGATGGCCAAGCCGGTCGCGCGCATGGAGACAGTCAATGACCTCGATGGTGAGCTGATGACGTTCTGGCGCGTCCTACGCGACCGCCCGGCCGACTTGGAGCGGGTGATCGCATGCACGCCGCATTCCCGCGCCGAGTACACCGCGGCCTTCGAACCGGCCGTCGACGAGCTCGAGACCGCCCGGCGGGTGTGGGTGCGCCTGACCCAGTCGCGCACCGGCACCTTGCGGAAGACCGGCTGGAGACACCACCAGGACCCGAACGGATCCTCGGTGGGGATGCCGGGCTACCTCGAGGCCTACCGGCAGCGACTCCCGGCCGCCGTCGCCCGCCTGCAAGGGGTCTCCCTCGAGGCCCGTCCCGCGCTCGAGGTGATCGCCGCCTACGGCCGTCACGACGAGGTGCTGCTGTACGGCGACCCGCCGTACCTGGGCTCGACCCGCGCCCGCAACTACCGCCACGAGATGGGCGCTGAGGCCGACCACCGCAACCTCGCCTTGGCGCTCGGCGACTGCCGCGCCGCGGTCATGGTCTCGGGCTACGACTCCGAGCTCTACCGCGACCTCTACGAGGGCTGGCACCGCTACGAACTCACCTCGGGCACCAGCCAAGGCGGCGCCTGGTCCGACCGCACCGAACTCGTCTGGTCCAACCGCGACCTGGCCCGGCAGCCGACCCTGTTCGACCGCTGAACCGCTTCCCGCACCGTCCACTCCACTTGCAATCCAAACGATCCAAGGAGGCTGCTCAATGCCCGAATCCGAACCCGTCCACCTGGGGACCGGCGTCCTCAAAGCCAAGATGCACCTGAACTACCCACATGTGGGACTGCACGTCAACGACCGCGCCTGGTTGCATCCCCACTGGCACCTCCGCGGCCAGGTCGGCACCTTGACCGCCCGCATCCGGTCCACCGGACAGGAACTGGCACTGGCGCACGGCCAGATCTTCTGCGGCGAGAGCGCCATCGTCTTCGACTCCGGCGGATACGACAAGGCCACGACCGAGCAGGCCAATGAGCAGCAGGTCGATCTGCTGTGGAGCCGCGACTGAACACCACCATCGGCCGCCAAGAACCGCCACCAGACCCATCCGTCCGCGACAGCGAACCGCGAAATCCACGCATGGCAGCAGATGCTCGGCGACTTCGAGTCGCTCGTGGCCGAATACGGCCTGCGCGAGAACGACCTGCTCAACCGCAAGCTCCGCTAAGCCAACAAGATCCCTACGCGCCCCGGCCGCCGTGAGCGGCCGGGGCGCGTACTCGCTCGACCGATTGAAAGGAATCCAGCCTGATGCCGACCTTCCTCGTGACCGTCTCCGGCCACCTCGTCTACGACATCCCGATCGACGCCGACACCGCCCAGGACGCCAAGCGCCAAGCCGAATGCGAGGCTGGCGAGAGCGGCGAGGCGTTCCTGAAATCCGGGGAGCTGCAAGACGCCTGGATCGACGTCGAGGCCGTCGAGCCCGCCTCCGAAGCCGAAGCCGAAGCCGAAGCCGACAGATGATCAGCGACCTCACCACGGTCCACCTGTTCGGTGGTGGTGGCGGCGACGCTGTCGGCATGGCCGCGGCCGGGTTCGACCCGGCCGCGGTCGCCAACCACAATTCGACCTGCGTGGCCACGCTCAAGGCGAACTTCCCCGACGCCAAGGCCCTGTGCGTCGATATCTCGGCCTACGACATGCGCCACCTGCCCCCGGCGAGAGTCCTGGTCGCCTCACCGATCTGCACCGAGATCGCCCCGGCCGGCGGCCGCGGCCGCGGCAAGCGCCCCATCGGACAGGCACCGCTGCCGCATGCCGGCCTGACCGGAGTCGATGCCGAGGACTGGGAGCGGACCAGGGCGACCGCCTGGGACGTCATCCGCGCGGCCGAGACTTGGTCGTACGACGCCGTCGTCTGCGAGAACGTCGTCGAGTTCGGCACCGACTGGCCCCTGTTCGAAGTCTGGCTCGCCGCCTTCGACAAGCTCGGCTACCACGTCCAGGTCGCCTCACTCAACTCCGCCCACCTGTCCGGGCCTGGGAACCCGGCCGCGCCCCAGTGGCGGGACCGGCTCTACATCGTGGCCACCAAGAAGGGCATGCGCCGCCCCGACCTGACACCGCGCCCGGCCGCCTGGTGCGACCCGTGCGGGAGCGAGGTCGCGGCCGTCCAGTCCTGGAACGGGTCAGCCCGCATCGGCAAGTACGGGCCCCGACGCCAGTACGTCTACCGCTGCCCAGGCTGCAAAAGCACAGTTGAGCCCTACACGCGCGCCGCGGCCGAGATCATCGACTGGAACGACTGGGGCCGCCGCATCGGAGACCGCCCGGTCACCGAGCACAAACCCGACCGGTTCGCCCCGGCCACGGCCGCGCGCATCCGCGCCGGCCTGCAACTGTGCGAACGGGCCGAGCGCCAAGCGGTCCTAGCCGACGGCGTCCCCGAGGCGATGGCCGAACCGTTCCTGGTGGTACTGCGCCGCAACGGCAAGGCCCGACCGATCGACCGCCCGTTCCCGGCGCTGAACGCCGGCGGCAACCACGTCGGCGTGGTCATCCCCTACCGGAGAGGCAACCACCCGGCCACGACGGCCGAGCCGCTGCTGACCCTGGGCACCCGCGACTCGGCCGGACTGCTCATCCCCGCGGGCGAACCGGTGGCCTACGAGGAATGCCACTACCGGATGCTGCGGTGGCGGGAGTTGTTCGCCGCCCAACGATTCCCCGATGACTACATCGTCTGCGGCCCCGACCGCGACGTCAAGGTCAAAGAAGCCATCGCCATGGCCGGCAACGCCGTCAGCGTCAACGCCGCCCAATGGATCGGCACCCGCCTCGCCACCGTCCTGTAACCAAGTCCGACCCCGGACCTGACCTCCTGAACCCCAGCATCGACCACACGGAAGGCCACGACACCAAAATGACCACCTGAAGCCCCCCGGTATGTGTGAGGGACCTATCTGTGAG
>NZ_JAELXW010000104.1 GCF_016428645.1 Glycomyces salinus
CCGGTCCCCTCCGCGCCCCGCGGCCGGGCATGTCGCCACCCCGCCGCCCCCGGTGCAACCGTGCCCGAAGGAGGCGACACCGGGTGCCCGGTGCCGGGCGCCGGGCACGGCCGCTGAGGTCCGCCCCGCTATCGCCGTCGGTGATGCCGTTGATGCAGCGGCCACCCACCGGTACCGCTCCCGCCCCAGCTCCCGCCGTCCGAACACTGTCCAGGCGCTCCGACCGGATCAGGCGGTACGAGCGCATCGCGGCGATGCGCGCCGCCGAGTTCGGCGCGTACGCCGACAATGAGGTTCCGACTTGACCCCGCCGGGAACGCCCTGGGGTTCAAGGCATTCGCCGATGACGACCAGGTCGTCGCCGTCCAGCGGCATCTCTGCCTCAGTCTGCCCGCGCCTCGAAACGCGCAACCTTCATGATCGGCCCCAGACCGGTCCGGAACGGCGTGCGGCCGACTCCGGTCAGGCCGGGGCGCCGGGTCAGGGCCCCGAACGGCGCCCATCGGAAGTCGTAGACGAGCAGTCGCCCTCCGGCGCGCAGGACGCGGGCCAGCTCGGACGAGGCGGCTTCCGGGTCGTCCCAGTGATGCGCGCTGAAGGTGGAGACGACCAGATCGAACCGGTCGCCTTCGAACGGGAGGTCGGCCACGTCGGCGGCGCGCAGATCCGGCCGCTCCTCCAGGTCCGCCAGGTTCCGCCTCGCGTGGTCGATCATGTCTTCGGCGAGGTCGATCCCGGAGAGCCGGAGGTCGGGGCGGGCGCGGGCGATCGCCCCGAGCAGCAGGCCGGGCCCGGTGCCCGCGTCGAGCACCGAGGCGCCTTCCGGGGCCGACGCCGCGATGTCGGCGGCGAACCGGCGGTAGAGCGGCTTCATCAGCCAGCGGGCGAGCCGGTCGTAGACGCGACTGTGGCGGCCTTCGATGGAGCCCCCTCTGTGGCCGTGCGATCTGTGCGGCATGCGGACCTCCAATAGTTGTACCTTGCAACCTTCCGATCAGTCTACGATGTTCAGTTGCAGGGCACAACTCTAAGAACGGGGAGGAGCGCGATGGAAGCCGACCATCTGCACCACCTGCTCATGGACATCGTCCGGACCGCTGAGTTCACACTGCTGGAGCAGCTGTTCCCCGAACGCTCTTTCTCCATGTCGCAGCTGTTCGCGCTCCATGAGCTCGACCACCGGACCGGCATCTCCCAGCGGGAGCTCGCCGAACGCCTCGGCCTGGAGAAGAGCAGCGTCAGCCGCCTGGTCGCGGGCCTGGAATCGGACGGCCTGCTTGTCCGCCAGCGCGACCCGGACAACCGCCGCCTCTACCGGCTCGAGATCACCGAGGCCGGGCGGCGGCTGCACCGCGAAGCCGCCGCGGCACTGGACCGGCGCTTCGCCCGCTGGACTTCGGTGATGTCACCGGCAGAGCGCGAAGGGCTGGCCACCGGACTCCCGGCCCTACTGCGAGCCATGCGCGACGACCGCGCCGCAGACTGAGTCGGCGAACCCCGGTAGCCGGACGCGGACTGTGTGCGCACCGGCCGCGACCGGCACCCACCATGCCCTCAGTGCGGCGGCAACGCCTCCCCAGAAGTCGGTGACCGAGACGGGGATGGGGATGTCCCGGCCTCGAGATCTGACAATCGGGACATAATATCCCAACACTGAGATCCAATGTCTGCAAAGCGGCTGAGCCCGACAGCGGGCGTCGCGCAGCCGACGGAGTCCTCCAGAGGGCGCCCGCCGCCCGGTCGGCATTTCGAGCTCGGATGTCCGTATCCGAACTGACCGATTCCCGCTCGTAGTCGTCAGAAATCCCCCGATTCCCCGGACGCCGTGGGTGAGCAGCGCTGGTTCGAGCCGGGC
>NZ_JAELXW010000105.1 GCF_016428645.1 Glycomyces salinus
GGTGGACGAGCGCTCGTCCACCGGCACCGAGCTCGGCCCGGCTGTCATCCCTCGTGCCCCCTCGCCGCGCCGGGCTCGAGGGTGGTCGGTTACCGGAAGTAGTAGTACGCCTTCCAGACGAGGCGCCCGTCGTTGTTGCCGGCCTCGCACCAGGCGTAGACGTCGAAGTCGATCTCGAGTTGGCGGGTCACGTCCTGGCACTTGGGCTTGGTGGGGTAGGCGCCGAGGTAGTGAACCTCGGGCAGGGGCCCGGCCTCCGATACCGCTGCGGGCGAGGAAATGTCGGCGGCCTGGGCGGCGGCCGGGGCCGCGGCTCCGACGAGTGCCGCAGCGGCGAAAGCGATCGCACTGGCCGCCAGTCTCATCTTCATCGTTGTCTGCTCCTTGAGTCCTTCTGAGTTTGGACGGCTTGAGTATCCGATGCTGGCAGCAGACCGCATGATTGCGGCACGGATATCGCATAGCCGATCGAAGCAAGCGCCTCGATCGGGGAGGTCTCGTAGTCCCGTCGGATCCACCGAACCGGAACCGAGAGCTCCTTGAGCGCCCCGGTGGCCGCGTCCATGATTCCGCTAGTCGGAGTTGGTCCCGAAATTGAGGCGAGGCCGGCCCCACTGGCCGGGGAATTGGCAGTCAGCGTCAGCGGATCGACGCGTGCCGGCCCGGTCGTCAGAAGGCTTCCGCGAGTTTGGCGGTGAAACGGTGTAGGTGCGGATCGAGTGTCTCAATCGGTTCGTCAAGCACTTGCGGCAGCGACAGCCACTTGATGCTGGAGAACTCCTCGTCGCTGAACCATGTGATGGTCGCAGGAGTCGATCGGATGAGGTGCCAAAGCGATACGTCGGTGTGTTGTCCCTGGCCGCGGGTGTCGGCAATGGTCAGGAACAGCGGCTGTTCACCTGCGACGGCGGAGGGGACGGCCTCGATCAACTGGTTGACGAGTTTGTACGAGGCGGCCGCTAAGCCGGGTCGCCGCCGGTGAGGACGTCGAGCGCGTGGCGGCGGTGGGCGGCGAACCGCTCTTGGGCGGCCCCCGTATCGCGGGCGCGGAGTGCGGCGGCCAGTTCGCGGTGCTCGCCGGGCAGGTGAGCGAGGTACCCGTCATCGCTGACGCCGACGCGGGTGAGCAGGAAGAGGTGGACCTGAGAGCGGATGGCGCGCCATGCTTCCTCGAGCCGGAGGTGTCCGGCGGCGGCGTAGACCGCGTCGTGGAAGGCGATGTCGAGACCGACCATCTCGTGCGCGTCGGCGGCACGGTCCATCCGCTCTGCCGCGACCTCGATCGCCTCCAGGTCGGATTCGGTGGCGCGCTCGATGACGTGCTCGACCGCGAGGTGTTCGAGCGCGCCGCGCAGGCTGTCGATCTCGGAGATGTCCTCGCCGGTCAGGGGCGTGACAGTGGCGCCGCGGTGCCAGGAGCTGCGGACCAGGCCCTCGCGTTCGAGCCGCAGCAGCGCCTCGCGGACCGGGCCGCGGCTCACGTCCAGGGCCCCGGACAGCTCGACTTCGCGGAGCTGCGAACCGGGGGCGTAGGCACCGGAGAAGATGGCCTCGCGGATGCTGTCGGCCACTTCGTCGGCGAGTCCTCGGCGGCGGGCGGGGGACACGCGTGCGGTTTCGGGCATGGAGTCCAGCCTATCGCATGTCGCAATGTTAACATTGCGACATTCTGTTCCCGGCCCGCTCAGGAGGCGCCCGCCATGACCGTCCTCGACTCACCTATCCCGCGATTCCACCTGGCGATGCCGGTCGACGACCTCGACGCCGCTCGCCGCTTCTACGGCGAAGTGCTCGGCCTGAAGCAGGGCCGCAGCTCCGATACCTGGGTCGACTGGAGCCTCCACGGCCACCAGTTCGTCACCCACCTCGCGCCCGAACGCCAGGAGCGAATCCACAACCCCGTCGACGGCCACGACGTGCCCGTGCCCCACTTCGGACTCATCCTGACCGTCCCGGAGTTCCACAAGCTGGCCGACCGCCTGCGCGAGGCCGGGACCGACTTCGTCATCGAACCGTATGTCCGCTTCGAGGGGCAGCCCGGCGAGCAGTGGACGATGTTCCTGCTGGACCCGGCCGGGAACGCCCTGGAGTTCAAGGCATTCGCCGACGACGACCAGGTCTTCGCCGCCTAAAGAGCGGGTGACGGTTGTGGACGGTTCGTAACCTGACGTCCATGACCGACCAGCGCGATACGACCGAGACCGAGCGCCGGTCCCGCCGATTGAGCTGGGCAGACTGGGTCATGGCGCTCGTCCTGCCGCCGATCGCGATGGGGTCGGTCGTGGCCGCGCTGTGGTACGACGCGTTCCTGCGCGACTCCGACGAGTCGAGTTCCTACGGGATCTCGGCCGGCGTGCTCGGCCTGCTCTGGTACAGCGTCTTCGCGTTCATCGACTGGGCCCGCCACAAGCGCCGGGCCGGAGCCCTGCTCTCCATGCCGCTGGTCGTGGCGGGCACCGCCTTCGGCATCGGCATCTACGACCTGGCCTTGGACTACCGCGGCGAGGTCGAGGACTGCGAGGTGCTCGGCAGCGAGACGTACCGGGTCGACGCACGTTTCGGCACGCATTGGGAGACCGCGTACGACCTCGACTGCGCCGGCCAAGAGGTGCTGCTCGAAAAGGATACGGGCGAGCCGCCGCCCGAGGAGCCCGACTTCGACGTCGGACTCGACTGCTGCACGGAAGAATCGGAACACGTCCGCGTCGAGTACGACCCCCGCGGCCTGGTCGGGGCGCGGGCGGGAGACGAAGGCGGCGATCCGTGGGCTTGGCTGAACGCGGGGATGATCGCCTTCGGCCTCGGTGTGGTCCTGCGACTCATCGTCCGTCCCAGCAGCGGGACGTAGGTCAGGCCGGTGCTTCGAATGCGCGGGGCCCGCTGCCGCCCGGAGGCACTGGCCGGCCGGCAGGTGACGCGCTCGGCCACGCGTCGCACGATTTAACGGCGGCCGTCAACAGCCTGCGGGCAGGAACCGGACTGGACCGAGAATGATTTGATCTTGAGTTCAACTTGGACTGTAGCTGTCGGCCGGGATCTGCGAGAATTCCGCCATGTCCACTCCTCTTGAACTCGTCGACGCCGGTCGGCAGGCCGGCAAGAAGGCACTCCAGGGCCAGTCGTCGCAAGGGTCAGACCGATGACACAGGACTTCCGATCCCTGCCGGGACCGGCCCTTTCATCCTGACAGTCGTCTCACTCGACTCGGTAGGAGCCGGAGTCGAAAGAGTCGGAGTACGGGGCTCGCCACATCCACGACCGCCGCGCTGTCGGCCGCTTCCGCGAGGTTCTCCCTGACACGCTGACATACGTCGTGCGTGTTGAACTCTGATTGGAAGCAGTCCACCCGCAGCGGCTCCCAGGGCGACTGCGTCGAGCTCCGGCACCCGACTCAACCTCACCACCAGTGCTCTCGCCGAACGACATTGGGTCTACCCGAGCCCCGCCCCTATGCGGTCAGCGTGACCACCAGGAACGCCACACCGATCGCCAGCGAGACCGGCGTCATCAGGGCCCGCTCGAATTTGCTGCGCGATATCAGGTTCATCGCGATGGCGACCACGCTCCCGATTCGCAGACGCACGGCGAGAGCTGCGAGCAGGATCAGGCCCGCTACGGCGAAGACCGGCATGGAATGAAGGTACCCGAATAACGGTCCGACAGGGATCGTCCGATTCGGTCACAAGGGCGGTCCGGGGTGGGGTGGGGGGGGGGG
>NZ_JAELXW010000106.1 GCF_016428645.1 Glycomyces salinus
GAAGACCGGCATGGAATGAAGGTACCCGAATAACGGTCCGACAGGGATCGTCCGATTCGGTCACAAGGGCGGTCCGGGGTGGGGTGCGGGCTCTGCCCGCACCCCACCCGGCTCAGGCGCTCGCTGTCGCCGGTTCCCGAGTCGGTTCTTCCTTCTCGGTCCGCTTGGGGCCGCCGAGGAATACCAGCGCGATCACCAGCGCCAGAAGGGCGAAACCTCCGGCGACCTGGAAGGCCAGGCTGTAGCCGTCCCTGAGCGCTTCGACCTGGCCGGTGCCCGCCTCCAGTCGTCCCGCCGTCATCGATGCGGCCACGGTCGCCAAGACCGCCAGTCCGATCGCCCCGCCGGCCTGCTGCGCGGTGTTGTTCAGACCCGAGGCCACACCCTGGTCGTCCGGGGCCGCGCCCGACATCGCCGTCATCACCAGTGTCGGCAGCGCCAGTCCGAAACCAGCGCCCATCAGGAACGAGATCGGCAGCACGTCGATGAAGTAGTCGCCCTCGATCGGAGCACGGCTCAGCAGCGCCATACCCAAGGCCAAGGCCGTGAAACCTATCGCGAGGACTGCACGCGTCCCGAAGCGGGCCACCATCCGGGCCGCCACGAAGAGCGAGACCACCCCGATCATCAACGGAGCGGGCAGGAACGCCAGACCGGTCTCCAACGCACCGAGTCCGAGCACCCGCTGCAGGTACAGCGCGAGCATGAACTGGAAGCCGAAGCCGGTCGCGAAGCCCACCACCACGACCGCGTTCGCGGCCGACGCCCGCCGGTTGCGGAAGATCCGCAGCGGCAGCAGCGGTGTCTTCGCCTTCGCCTGGCGTACGAGGAATACGGCGATCAAGGCCGCCGCGACCGCGCCCAGCAGCGCCGAGCGGCTTCCGGGCACCTCGGGTTCGGCGATCGCCACGATCGCGTAGACCCCCAGCGACAATCCGACGGTCACCAGCGCCGCGCTCAGGACGTCCGCGCCCTGTTTGAGGCCGAGGCCGCGTTCACGGGCCAGCACCTTCGGCGCGACGACGATGGCCGCCAAGCCGATCGGCACGTTCACCCAGAACACGCCCTCCCAGCCGATGGCCTGCGTAATGACGCCGCCGGACACCAGTCCGATCGCCGAGCCCCCGGCGCCGATGAAGCTGTAGAGCCCCATCGCCTTGGCCTGCTCCCCCGGTTCGGGGTAGAGCCGGACGATCATTCCGAGGATGACCGCCGAGGACAGCGCAGCGCCGACTCCTTGCAGGAAGCGTCCGGCGATGAGCACCTCTGGGCTCGGGGCGAGCGCCGCGAGCACCGACGCGGCGGTGAACAGCGCGAGCCCGGCCTGGAACACTTTGGCGGACCCGACCAGGTCGCCGAGGCGCCCCGACAGGAGCAGGAGCCCGGCGAAGGCGATCAGGTAGGCGTTGACAACCCAGGCGAGCTGTGAGGTGGTGAAGCCCAGGTCCGACTGGATCGTCGGCAGGGCCACGGTCACGATGGAGCCGTCCAGGATGACCATCAGCTGCATGACCAGCAGGACGGCCAGTGCGATGCCGCGGCGGGCGGGCCGCGGCGTTTCTGCGTTCAGGATTTCTGTCATGAATCGAAATCTACGAAGGCTCAATGAGAGTTCCAATGGCTGAAAGCCTCAGAAACATGTCTTCACGTATCATGCGAAGCGCGCTACGATTCTGGGATGGATATTCTCAGCGGCACCATCTCGGCCCTGCGGGTCGGCCGACCGGCCGCAGGCAGGTTCGTCCGCCACGCGCCATGGGGGCGGCGGTACCCGCGCATCGACGGCGCCGGGCTGCATGTCCCGCTGGAGGGACCGGCCTATCTGATTCCGAAGAGCGGCGAGCCGGTGCGGCTCAACGTCGGCGACGTCGCGCTGCTCTATCTGGACCGCGGCCACGGCATCGCCGACAGCTCCGACACTCCCCTGACCGAGCTGGCCGGCCCCGGTGACTGCGCCGTCGTCGAAGGATCCGGTGCGCGCAGCTCGGTCCTCTGCGGCACTTACGAGTTCACGCCCGGCTGGTCGCATCCGATGTTCGACGAGCTGCCCGAGGTCGTGCACGTCCCCGCCAGCCTCGGCCGCTACCCGCACCTGCGTGCCGCCGTCGACCTGCTCACCAGCGAGATCGGGGCCGAGCGGCAGGGCCGGGAGGCGATGGTCCCCGCGCTGCTGGACGCCGTGCTCGTCTACACGCTCCGCGCTTGGTTCGAGGAGCGGGGCCGCGGGCCCGACGCCACCGGCTGGGCGGCCCTGATGCACGACGAGCGGCTGCTGAACGCCTTGCGGGCCATGCACTCAGATCCGGGCGGCAAGTGGACCGTGGAGAAGCTGGCCGCCGAGGCCGGGATGTCGCGGGCCCATTTCGCGCGCTGCTTCACGGCCCTGGTCGGCGAGTCGCCGCTGGCCTATCTGACGCGCTGGCGGATGATCGCGGCGGCCAAGCGGCTCCGCGGGGACGACGCCCCGCTGGCGACGGTGGCTCGGGAGGTCGGCTACGGCTCCGAGTTCGCCTTCGCCAAGGCGTTCAAGCGCGCCCACGGCACCGCCCCGGGCCAGTACCGCCGCGAATGCACCGCCGCCCGCCTGGCGCTGACTCAGGACTGACTGCCGGGGCGGCGCTGGCGCGCCGCCCCGGGTTCTTCGAGGGTCAGCAGTAGAGGTTGCCGCCGGGATCGACTCCCAGCAGCTGTGTGAACTGCTGGTACCTGTCGACACGGCTCTGGACTTGCGCCGGGTTTCCTCCGTTGCATTCGATCGCGCCGTTGATCGAGCGAATCGATTCGCCGAAGCCGGCGCCGCCGGTCATGGCGGCGTGGCCGCTCATCGTGCCCGGACCGCTCTGGGTGTTCCAGTACCAGAGGGCGGTCTGCCAGGCCACGGTCGAGTCCTGTTCGACCAGCCACGGGTTGTTCAGCAGCGGCAGGCCGAGCGCGTTGCCCGCCGCGTTGTAGTTGAAGTTCCAGCTCAGCTGGATAGGCCCGCGACCGTAGTAGGCCGCTTGGCCCGCGGGGCAGCCGTAGGGCTGGCCGCCGTCGCAGTAGTGCGGGTAGTTGGCGGTGTTCTGCTCGACGATGTGGACGAGGCCGCCGGTCTCATGGCTGACGTTGGCCAGGAACGCGGCCGCCTCCTGCCGTTCGACGGTGTCGCCGCCGGTGTTGGTGAAGCCCGGGTAGGAGGCGGTGGCCTCGACCAGACCCTGGTAGGTGTAGAAGGAGTTCCGGCCGGGGAACATCTGGTCGAACTGGGCCTCGGTGACGATGAAGTCCGACGTGCCCGGCGGGTCGCCGGGGTCGCCCGGATCGCCGCCGGAGCCGCAGGCGACCTGGTCGCGCCAGACGCCCCATTCGCCGGTGGTGCCGGGCGTCTCGCCTTGGGTCCACCATTGGGCGGTCCAGTTGTAGCCGTCGTGGGAGACGACGTCGCCTCCGGTGTAGACGGCGGTCGAGCTCCACGGCGCGGCGCAGGCCGGGGCGGCGTTGGCCGTCACGGCGGGGATGCCGAACGCCAGCGCGAGTGCGATCGCGAAGGCGCCGATCACCGCCGCCAGCCGCTTTCGTTGTCGCAGCATTGATGCACCTCAAATCATAAAGAAACCTTCCTATAGAGGAATTTAACTGTAGCTACCGGTTTGCGCAAGATCGGAACCCGAAATAGAAACCGCAGGCACCTCACGAGGCGCAGTGGCACGACTGAGGTTCGCGGCATGCCCGTGGATCCGTCGAACACGTGAAGTCACCGCCCGCGCGGGCGTGGGGATCAAGACCGTCTCACGCGTCCTCAACGACGAGCCGAACGTCCGGCCCCAGACCCGCGAGCACATCCTGGCCGCCGTCGATGAACTCGGCTACCGCCGCATCGCCATCGCCATCAGCATCCGCCTCCCCGACCACCGGGGACCGGGGAACCGAATTCCCGTGCACCGCACGGCAGGGCGGCCGCTGCCGCTGCTCGTTCCCGGCGACCGGACCCGGCCAGCCGTCCACCCATCCCGTCGCCGCCCGCCCGAACCGCAATCAAAACCGCGCCCGTTCCCGGCCACGACCGGACTCCCGGTGTCGAGTTCCTCGACCGCACGCCACTCGACACCGTGTGACGCCGCGATCGGTTGCTCGACCTTGATCCGGCGCTTTCCCGGCAGGTCGGCCAGGTCCTCGGCGTGGGCAACCCTGCCCGACTGATACGAACTGGGGGAGGGACCGCGCCGAGCGCGACCCCTCCCCCATCAACTGTCTTCTATTCGGCCGCTTCGAGTGCGGCCACGGCCGCGGCGATGGCCTCGGCCGCGTCGTCGACCTCCTCCTGGGTCGGGTCGGCCCCGGCATCGCGCAGCGCCAGCCCTGCCTCGCGGGCCCCGGTCAGGTCGGCCCAGGTGCCGGCCGTCCAGTCGGACTCGTCGAGTTCGGCGGTCTCGTCCAGGTAGAGGTCGAGTCCGGTGGCGTCGACCGGGACGCGCACGAACTGGAGCTCGGCCAGGTTGGTGTAGCCGTTCGGCGAGTACAGCCTGAGCGCCTCGTATTTGACCGGCTCGTCCAGCTCGAACTCGGTCCAGCCGCCGGAGGCGGGCGTCGAGATCTCCTGGAACGTCTCCCAGGTCTGGCCGCCGTCGTTCGAGCCCTGCACCTGGAACCCGTTGGCGCGGTGGGCGTGGCCCGAGCGCGGCTGGACCCTGACGATCTCGACGGTCAGGACGCGGCCGTCGTCGGGCACGACCTGCACCCAGCCTTCAGCGTCGGTGGTGTCGGTGAACGTGGAGGAGTCGCCGTCGAACATCAACCAGCCGTTGGCGGCAGCGTCGTGCGAGCCGTCCCAGGACTCGGAGCTGGCGCTCACCCAGGACGGGTCGATGTCCATGACCGCCGAGGGCGGGTCCTCGAGCAGGTCCCAGGCGTCCAGCAGCCGGTCGACCAGGGCGTCCTCGTCGGCCCCGTCCTCGGACGCGGCGGTGCGGACGGCCTCGACCTCGCGGTCGAACAGGATGCCCGAGGCCCGCGAATGCAGGCTCAGGTCGACCGCGTCGGCGCGCTCCAGCAGGACGCCGAGGTCCATGGTGAAGTCGCCGAACAGGCGCAGCTCGGCGATGCCGATGCCGTTCCCGTTGTGCACCCGCAGATACCGGTAGGCGCCCTCGTCGTCCGATTCCAGGTTCTGCCAGTACCACTCGCCGGTGGTCGGCCCGGTCAGCGTGGTCCAGTTCTCGAGGTCGTTCGATCCCTCGATCACCTGGTTCTCCATCCAGGTCGATCCGGTGCGGTTCTGGCGGGCCAGGAAGTCGGCCCGGTCGAGGCTGACCTCGGCGCTCTCGCCGAAGTCCCAGATCAGGGACGCCTCCTCGTGGAGTTCCCCGATGTCGGTGGCGGTCCCGGCGTCGCCGTCGACGACTCGCGCGGCCTGGTCGGCGGCCTCCTCGTCGGGCTGCCCGTCCGGGCCGACCGCTTGGGCCAGGCCGAGGTCGAGCAGGTTCCGCTCGTCCGAGGCGTACAGGTGCGAGCCGTCGGTGGTGCCGGTGACGGGCTCGGCTGTCCGGCCGTCGGCGGTGGTGTGGTCGACCGTGACCGGGAGGAAACCGGCGTCGTCGATCTCACCGAGTTCGACGGTGGCCGTCCAGTTCTCGCCGTCTTCGCCGGCGACGGCGGCCTCTCGGCCGCCGACGGTGACCGCGACGTCGCTGATCGGTTCGCGGGCGGTGATGTCCACGGTGACCGTGTCGCCTTCGGTGACGCGGTCCTTCACAGTGCCCTCGGCCGAGAGCGAGACGTCGGTGATGTCGCCTGCGACCTCGGAGCGTTCACCGAAGACGCGGAACTCACCGAGGGACCACACGTGCGGATAGGCCGGGTCGATCGTGACGCCCGGGTTGTCGACCTGGAGCTTGAAGTACCGGTACGCCTCGCCCTCGTGGTCGTCGACCACCGGGATGGTCTCCATGTCGTTGGTCTCGGTGGTCTCCCGTGAGCTCAGCAGCGTCCAGTCGATGCCGTTGTTCGAGCCGTACACGTTGGTGCCCTGCGAGCGCATCGGGAACGCGTAGCGGGCCTGGATGCCGAACCGCTCGGCCGAGACCCGGTAGCCGGGTCCGAAGTCGAGGTAGGCCGAGCGATTGTGCAGGTCGCCGCCGTGCGAGGTGTTGTCGCCGTCGGCGAGTGCGTTCACGCCGTTGTCGTCCATCGTCCAGGGGGTGACTATGCCCCGGTAGTCCAGTGAGCCGTCGTCCAGGTGCGGATTGAGCAGCTTGAGGCCGCTGATGGCGGTCTGGAGTTCGGTGAAGGCGGCGCGGAACTCTTCGTCGGTGCCCGCTTCGGCGGCCTGTTCGGCCGCATCGAGCGCGGCCTCGAACGGCTCGCGGGTGACGGTGGTGTACTCGTCGTCTTCGTCGACCTCGTCGTCGAGGAGCTTCTCGATCAGCTCGGCGCGGTCTTCGGCGGCGACCAGTTCGAAGGTCCTGGCGTCGACCGACTCGCCGTCGTCGGCGACCACCCGCACATCGAACCCGCCGCAGCCGTGTTCGGTCGGCTTCCAGGTCAGCGTCCCGGTCTCGGCGTCGAGCGTTGCTCCGGCCGGGAGGCCCTCGGCGCTGTAGGCGACCGAGCCGCCCTCGTCGGTCGCGGACAAGTCGAATTCGGACTCGGCTCCGGCCCAGAAGTAGAGGCGGTCGGCCACCTGCTCGAAGACCGGCGGCGTGAGCTGGGATCCGGCGTCGAACAGGACCGTGTCGAGGTCGACGGTCGCGTCGTCGCCGCTGAGGCGGTAGAAGTGGACGTTCCGGCCCTGCGCGGGGTAGGTGACGTACCGCCACTGCCCTTGCGTGTCGGGCAGTTCGACGGTGGCCATGACCGACGGGTCGGTCTCGTCGGGGTTGGCTCCGGGCTCCTCTTTGTCGAGCACTTCGAGGGTGGCCGGTCCGTCGGTGCGCACCAGGAGTCCCATGTCGGTGCCGCCGGAGTACATCAGGCGGCTGACGGCGCTGGTGGTGCCGTCGGCGTCGGCGGTGGCGCGAGCGAACGTGCGGTCGTCCTCGGTGACGATCTCGGTGCCCTCGTCGAGCGGGATCGCGTAGCGGCCGAAGGTGACTTCGGTGTCCTCGACCGGGGTCGGCTCGGTGTCGGCCAGCTCGGGTGGGAACGCCACCCAGTACTCGACGCTCTTGTCGCCGGCGGCCCAAAAGTTCTTGGTGCCGGTCCCGTACTTGTAGTAGGGGCCGTCCATACGCTCGTGGAGCTCGGCCAAGTGCGGGGCCTCGGCCTCGACGTCGACGCCCTCGTCATAGGTGTACTGGTAGTACAGCTCCGAGAGCGGGTTGAAGACGCGGCCGCGGTAGGCCTGGGAGATGGTCCCACCGGTCTCGCGCTCGTCGACCCAGGGCGTCGGTTCGCCCATCATGAACCCGTAGAAGGCGTCGGCGCCGTGCAGGAGCCGGTCGTCGAGGAAGCCGTAGGCGGTCACCGCGTCGTCGGCGGTGGAGACGGTGCCGTCGGCCGGGTCGACCAAGGTGCCCTGGACGTCCAGGAACCGGGCGAGTGCGGCGAAGTTGTCGATGTTGGTCTCGCCGTGGGCCTGGTCGCGGCCCATCTCGCGGACCTGCGTGAACCCGTGGCCGTACGGATTCAACGGATCGTCGGCCTCGATGTACCGGATCTGCTCGGCGACCGAGCCGTTGCGGTAGTGGTCGAAGGTCGAGTTCACGGTGAACCACTCGACGCCGGTGGCGTAGCCCTCGGCGTCGTCGGCGTAGATCGCGGTCGCGATCCGGCCGTAGAGCCCGAAGTTGTGCTGGTTCATCCACTTCTCGTTGGAGTAGTTGAACTCCTCCATGACCGGGTTCGCCAGGTTGCCCAGCAACTTGGCGTCGTCCTCGTCGCTCCAGACGACGTCGTAGCCGTCCTGCTCGCCGGGGCTGTCGTCCTCGACCGCTTCGGTGGCCCGGATGATCTCGGCGGCCATGAGGAACTGCGACAGCGGCTTGCCGGTGTGGATGTGGTAGTCCGCGGAGTACTCGAAGCAGTCGGGGTTCATGTTGGACCAGGTGCGCAGGGTCCACATGGCGTTCTTGCGGTAGATCTCATCGCCGGTCATGACCCACATGAGGGACTGGGTGAGTGCGCCGAACGAGTCGACTGTCATGCGTCCGCGCATGTCGTTGTCGGGGTTGAAGCATTCGGTGACGGGCTGGTCGGGCTCGCCTTTGACCATATTGTTGGGCTGGTAGCCCGTCTCGGCCCAGCGCCCGGATTCGGTCATCGCCTCGAAGTAGGAGGCCCACGGCTCCTCGCCGGAGCGGACCATGTCCTGGGCGTTGCGCAGGTCCTCGGCCGACAGGCCGACGCCGGGGTGGACGAACCCTGCGTCGGAGACCGTCTCTTCGATCTCGACCACGTGATCGGTGAGAAGATCCTCGTAGCCGCCGTCTTCTTGGGCTTGGGCAGGGGCGGCGACCAGGCCCGCCGCCACGGCAAGCGCGGCGGCCGAGGCGAGCGGCCGCCATCGCCGGCGTTTCTCGACTTGCGTCATCGCAGAGTCCCTTCCGGTTGGATATCGTTATCCATTGATGGTTCACGATATCGCTCCATTCGGCGCGAGGCAAGGCCGGACGGTCCGTTATCTGATCGTGAACAGGCGCGCCGACAGCCCGGGGACGGTGCGCAGCCGCAAGCCGCCGCCGTGGGCCTCTACTCCCCACGGCTCCAAGGTCTTCGGGAAGACCTCGGCGGCGCGGGCGAGGCCGGGCACCTCGATCACGGATGCCTCGGCGCGGCGGTCCCACACCGCCAGCAGCCCGCCGTCGCCGGTGTCGAGCCCGAGGCAGACCACGGGCGCGTCCCAGTCGGGCAGGCCCAGCGGCCAGAACGGGACCGCGCGCGGCAGCGCCTCGCGCAGCCGCTTGTGGACCGAGACGGCCCGGCGCACCAGCGCGGTCTGGGACGGGCGCAGCCGGTCGAGGAAGCCCGAGAGGTACAGCCGCCCCGACAGGCCGGTGACCAGCGTGAAGGCGGTCTCCTCGTCGGTCATGCCCGCCTCGGGGTAGGCCCAGTTGCCGCACTGCTCGGGCAGGATCGAGGCCGGCGCGGAGGCGGCGACCGGCGGGTAGAGCCGGAAGTCCTGCTGGTCGCTGGTGGATTGGAGGTGGGTCGCCGCCAGCAGCGCGTAGTCGGCGCGCATCGCCCCCGACGAGCAGTTCTCCACCAGCAGGCCCGGGTGGCGCTCCTGCAGGGCGACCAGCCAGTCCCGGAAGGCGCGGGCGTGCCCCAGCAGGCCGTCGCCGGGCGCGGCGGCCTCCCACTCGGTGCCGGGCCCGGGGTTGATGTTGTAGTCCAGCTTCAGGTACGAGAACCCATAATCAGCCACCAGGTGGTCGACGGTCCGGTCGAGGTGGTCGCGCGCGGCTTCGTGGCGGAAGTCCAGGTGGTAGCGCTCGTGCTCTTGGACGCGGCTTCCCAGGCGGCGGAAGAACGCCTCCTCGGGCAGGGAGTCGGCGACCTTGCTGCGGGCGCCGACGATCTCCGGTTCGAGCCAGATGCCGGCGCTCATGCCGCGCTCGCGGATGCGCGCGGCCAGAGCGGCCAGGCCGCCGGAGAAGCGGCTGGGGGCCTCGCGCCACTCCCCGACCGTGGACCACCAGTCCCCGATCCCGGGGTCGGCGAACCATCCGGCGTCGATGCAGAAGTATTCGGCCCCGGCCTCGGCGGCGGCGTCGATGAGCGGTTCGAGCGCCTCGGTCGAGGGCTGTCCCATGAGGGTGTTCATGAAGTCGTTGTAGACGACCGGGAGCGCGTCCGAGGCCGGGCGCAGCCAGCGGCGGTATCCGGTCAGCTCGGCGAGGGCGCCGTCGCGGCCCTCCGACGAGACGGCCAGGGCGACCGGGACGGTCGCGAAGCGCGCCCCGGGTTCGAGCCGGTGGGCGAAGTGGTGGTCGAGGTCGGTCGGGCCCATGAGGCTGGCCACGCCTCCGGCGCGGGTCTGGGCGAGGTCGCACTGCCACGGCGAGCTGGTCTCGATCTGCCAGGCGAGGGCCTCGCCCCCGGCGTGGGACAGGACCCCGACCGGCAGGTGCTCGCCGGTCGACCAGGCGCCGCGGCTGCCGACGGCCAGGTGACCCCGGCCGTCCTGCCCGTGCAGGGCCAGGTCCAGGCGCGGGAGCCGCTCGCGCAAAGGCCGCTCGCTCCAGCGGTTCTCGGCCAGCCATTCGCTCTCGGCCACCGCCAGGGTGTAGGCGTCGAGGTCGTCCTCGGAGGCGCCGAAGCCGAAGGTGGCGCTGGAGACGGCGGTGAGGACGACCTCCTCGGCGCCGGCGTTCTCGATCTCGTGCCGGACGCGGACGGCCCTGGCCCGGTGGGGTCGGATCAGCTCGGTGCGGACGGCCAGCCCGGTGCGCTCGTCGCGCTGGGTGATCTCGATCCGGTCGGCCTCGGGCCCGCGCTCCTCCCGGTGGCCGGTGCAGCGGAGCCTGGCGCCGACCGCCGAGCGGAAGTATGCCTGGCTGGTGCGTCCGCGCTGCTCGGCGGCGGTGAACAGTTCGACCAGCGGCACTTCGGCGTGTCCGAACCGCCGCGAGGGGCCGAGGCCGACCAGGGCCACGGGGGCCTCGGAGTCCTGGCTCAGGTTGACCAATGACAGCTGCTGGGCGGGCGGGAGCCCGGTTTCGAGCCCGGTGGCGATGGCTGACTCCTCGGACGGGGGGTTCGCTCCCGCTGCGGGGACTCGCGGCTCGCGAGCGTCGCCGCGGGTGGAAACCGATGGACGTGGATAGCGTTATCCCAACGATACACGTGAATCCTCGGCCGAACCGAATCCGGACCGCTACGCCGCCGAGCCCACCCTGGCGCCGTGGACGATGAGCGAGGCGGCCAGCGTGACCTTCCTGCCGCCGCCCGCCTCGGGCTCGTCGAAGGCCACGCGCAGCGCCGCCTCCCCGAACTCGCGCAGCGGCACCTCGACGGTGCTGAAATCGGGCAGGACGTCGCCGAGCATCGGGACATGGTCGAAGCCGGTGACCTCGATGTCCCGCGGCACCTCCAGGCCCCGCTCCCGCAGCCGAGCGATCGCACCGACGGCCATCGCGTCGCTCATCGCCGCGATGACGTCGAGCCCGCCCAGCCTGTCCTCGAGCGCGTCGACCGCGGCGTAGCCGCCGTCGCGGTTGAACCCGGTGCGGACGACCGCGGCCGGATCGACCGCGACCCCGTTCTCCAGCAGGCCGTTCAGGAAACCCTCGACGCGGTCGCGGGAGGTGATCTGCTCCTCGGGCCCGGAGACGACGGCGAAGCGCCGGTGCCCGGCGCGCGCCAGCTCCCGCGCGAGCGTCGCGGCCGCGGCCCGGTTGTCGACCGTCACCTGCGGATAGTCCAGTTCGCTGTCGCCGACCAGGACGATCCGCGCCCCCTGGTCGCGCAGGACCTCCAGCTGCTCGCCGAGCGCGGACTCGCGCTCGGTGTCGGTGGTGCGGCTGGTGGCCAGGATGATCGCGCGGTGCCGCTCGCCGCGGAACCGGGTGAGCAGGTCGGCCTCCCGGTCGGCGTCGTCGCCGGTGGCGCGCACGGCCACCGACAGGCCGCGGGCCTCGGCCGCGCGCATCATGCCGGCGATCATCGTCGCCGAACCGAAGTCCTCGATGTCCGAGACCAGCAGCCCGATCGTCTTGGCCCGGCCGCCCTTGATCGCCTGCGCGGCGCTGCTGGCCGCGTAACCGAGCCGGACCGCGGCGTCCTCGACGCGCTTGCGCATCTCCTCGCGGCCCCCGGCGCCGCGGACGCCGCCGTTGAGCACTCTGGACGCCGTCGGCACCGAGACGCCCGCGAGCTTCGCCACGTCGGCCAGCGTCGCCGGCCTCGTCGGGGACTGTTCGGTCACGCGCCCTCCTTGAGCCTGGATGCGGACCGATTATAGTTCGCACAACGTTATCCATGATCGGCGCGGGCCGCGCCCGCTCAGCGGAACGCCACCAGTTCGTCCTCGGGAACCTCGCGCTCGGCGCGGACGAGCTCCTCGGCCTCGTCCATGCGCTCCCAGGTGTTGACGGCCATGACCGCCTCGACGCGCCCGGCGACGGTCCAGAAGGCCACGAACTCGCCGTCGTCGACCGAGCCGCTGACCACCAGGTCCGCCGCGGCCGGGTCCGCCACGAACCCCAGGTACTCCATGCCCAGGTCGTACTGGTCGGTGAAGAAGTAGGGCAGGTTCTCGTACGGGGCATCGTTGCCGAGCATGGACTTCGCCGCATGAGAACCGGTGTTGGGCGCGGTCGCCCAGTGCTCGACGCGCAGCGGCCGCCCGTACCGCGGCGAGGGAATGCTGGCCGCGTCACCGGCCGCGAAGACGTCCGCCGCGCTGGTGCGCAGCGCGGCGTCGACGGCGATGCCGCCGCCGAGGTGGTGCTCGCGCAGCCCGATCCCGGCACCGGCGGCCAGGCCCGTGTTCGGGTAGGCGCCGACGGCCACCAGGACCGCCTCGGCCGCGACGGTCTCGCCGTCGGCGGTGCGGACCCCGGTGACCTTCCCGTCCGAGCCCTCGAAGGCGACGACCTCGACGCCGCGGCGCAGGTCGACGCCGTGCGAGTCGTGCAGCGTGGCGAAGACCTCCCCCATCTGCGGCCCGAGGACCCGCAGCGGCGCGGGTCCGCTCCCCAGGACGGTGACCTCCAGGCCGAGGCTGCGCGCGGAGGCGGCCACCTCCATGCCGATCCAGCCGTCGCCGACGACCGCGATGCGCTCGACCGACCGCAGGGTGGCCGCCAGCAGATCGGCGTCGGCGACCGTCCGCAGTTGCAGCACCCCCTGGAGGTCAGCCCCGGGCAGGTTCAGGGCCCGAGGCGACGATCCGGTGGCCAGCAGCAGCTTCGAATAGTCCATTTCAGTCCCGTCGGCCAGGGAGAGCCGGCGCGCGGCGGCGTCGAGCCCGACAGCGGCCACGCCCGTCCTGACGTCCACTCCGCGCTCAGGGAACCAGTCGTCGGCGAGCGGGAACAGCTCGCCCCGCTCGGCTTCGCCGCGCAGGTAGTCCTTGGACAGCGGCGGCCGCTCATACGGCCGGTGGGGCTCGGCCGAGACGACCACCAAGTCGTCCTCGAACCCCTCCTCCCGCAACGTCTTGACAGCCTGCGCGGCGGCCAAACCACCCCCGACGACGACGAACGGACCCTGCACCATCGGCTTCCCCCTCAGAACGGCGGTATTTCCCCCAATTGTGGCGCAGCGCCGAGCGCGAATCGACCGTTTCGGGACTCATCCTCCGGGCAGGACGCCGCCGGGGCCGATCTCGGTCTGCTCCAGATCGGCGCCCGCCGGGATCTCCTCGGGTTTGAGATGGAAGTGGCGCACCGATGTTCCGGGCGGAACGGTGATGCCGCCGGCGGAATCCGGGCCGCGCGCAGGCCTGTCCGGGCCGGCCAGGCCGCCCACGATGCGACCGGAGGAGTCGCGGAACACCACATCCGGCTGGAAACGGTAGGCATGGTCGAGATCGGATTCGACCTGGTAGTCGATCCGCTTCCCTTCCGGCACGAGAACATCTTGTACCTCGAGCACGGAGAACCGGTCCTCCACGTGCGGCCACCTTCGGTCCCCTTCGGACCGCAACTCGGCCTCGACGATCGAAAGTTCGACGTCGTATTCCTCCCACTGATCGGTTTCCGCCGAGACCAAGCGGCCGAACAGCGTGTCCGCGTTCGGTGCGGCGTCGTGGAAGCCGAACCGCTCGGTCACCACCGTGTTTCCTTCGGCGTCGATCGCGGTCGCTTCGAAGGTCACGTTGGCCGACAGTTCCGGGTGGGAATTGTGCACCACTGCGCCGACACTGAAATGCTCCGTACCGTTCCAGGTGAGCGATCCGAACCCGTACTCGACCAGCTCGACCTCGGCTTCTTCTCCTCCGTCGGAGTCCGGGAAGCCCGTCGCGGACGGATGGGTGACCTGGGCGACCTCTTTCTCGATCTCGGGTGCGGTCACCCAAGCCACCGCCGCCAAGAGGGAGGCGAGCACGACTGCCACGACAAACGGCGCCTTCGGCATCCGGTCCACATGGGCGACGAGGCGGCGGATCCGCGACATACAGGTCCTTTGTGGGGCGGCAATACAGTGGAATTCAAACGTAGCAATCCAATGCTCAGGAGCCCCGCGTGAGCCAGCCCCCGCCGCAGGCCGACATCCAGCTACCGCCGCACGACCCCTGGCAGCCGCAACCCGAGCCGCCGCAGCACGGTATACCGAACTGGGTGCTGGTAGTCCTGGCAGCGGTCTTCACCGCGGCGGCGGTGGGAACCTGGGTCGCGAGACCGGAGTCGGCCGCCGAAGCGGCGGTGCGATCCTTCCTAGAAAACGTGCACAGCGGCGAGGCCGAATCGGCTTTGGAAAGGCTCAGTGACCCTCCGTCGATCCGGTCCCTCTCGGCCGAAGTGCTCGATCCCGCTTGGGAGATCACCGAGGTCGCGCAGGTCGCCCATGACGCTGAAAGCGCCGAAGTCTACGCCGAGATCGAGGCGTTCGACGGCACCCGCCTCGGACATCGGTACACCGTCGACCTCAGCGGCGACGAGCCCCTCATCCTCGACGGAACGACCCGTCCGATGCTCGTCAACGTCGAAGAGGCGATCGAGATCAACGGCGTCACCGATCTCGGCACCGAGGTGGCGCTGCTGCCCGGTGTCTATCGGTTCTACGAGTCGACACCGGCGACTCTCGACGTCGTCGTGCCTCCAGTGCTGGTCCTCGGGACCGACGTCATCGAACTGGGAGGCGACACCGTCGACGACCGGCCCGGCCGGCCGCATCCGGAGCTGACCGACGAAGGGCGGGCGGCGCTGGAGTCGTCTCTGCGCGGGTATCTCGACGCATGCGCCGAGACCCGCGAGTCCAGTTGTCCGCTCGGTCTGAACATGGCACAGGACCGCGTGACCGAGGCCGACCCGGACCGGCCTTGGCGGATCACCGAGTACCCGACCGTCGTCATCGACGACCTCTTCAGCATCATCGGCATGCGATTGGAGACGGCGACCCCGGGCGAGGCGGAGTTCGACGCGGTTGTCGACGGCACCGCGACGACCCTCGCCTGCCCGATCTGGGCCGACACTTTGGCAATCCTGGTCGATTGGGACACTGGAGCAGTCACGATCGGCGAAAGCGGCGACATGGCCCGGTGCGACGAGTTCACCGAGGCCGAGTGACGCCTCTCGCGCTCAGCCGACCACCGGTGTCACCAAGACGCGTTCGCCGGTGATCTCGCGGGTCCGGCCGATGATCTCGAAGCGGGCCTCCAGCGGCAGGTCCTGGCTCGAATGCCCGACCGCGACGGTGAACCGGCCCGGTTCGACGATCCGCTTGCCGCCGCGGCCGGTGAAGGAGGTCCGGTCGGCGTGGAGGCGGAACGTCAGGCGGCGTTCGGCCCCGGCTTCGAGCGCGACGCGCGCGTAGCCGGTCAGCTCGCGGAGCGGCCGGGTCACCTGTGCGACCTCGTCGGTCAGGTACAGCTGCACCACGTCCTCCCCGGCGCGCTCGCCGGAGTTGGCCACGGTCACCGACACCTCGACCTCACCGTCGACGCCAATCCGCTCCTCTGAGATTTCCAGGTCGCGGTACTCGAACGAGGTGTAGGATGAACCGTGCCCGAACGGGAACAGGGGCGTGGGGTCGATGTTGGACATCCAGAACCCGCCCTGCCCCAACGGAGGCGCGAGGTAGGTGCCCGGCTGACCGCCCGGGTCGCGGGGGATCGCCACCGGCAGGTGCCCGCCGGGGTTGACCCGGCCGGACAGGACTCCGGCGATCGCGGCCCCGCCCTCCTCGCCGGGCAGGAACGCCTGGACGACCGCGGCGGCCCGGTCGGCGAAGGCCCCGAGCGCGTACGGGCGGCCGGAGACGACGACCAGGACCACCGGGGTGCCGGTCTCCAGGACCGCCTCGACCAGTTCGGTCTGGACGCCCGGCAGGTCGAGGTCGGGCGCGTCGCAGCCCTCGCCTGAGGTGCCGCGGCCGAACAGGCTGGCCAGGTCGCCGACGGCCAGCACGCACACGGCGGCGCCGCGGGCGGCCTCGACGGCCGCGTCGATGCCGGAGCGGTCGGCCTCGCGGACCGGCACGCCCTGGGCGTAGTCGATGCGGGCCCCGGGCAGCTCGGCGCGCAGACCCTCCAGCAGCGACGGCACGGGGATGCCGGTGCCGCGGTCGGCGTAGCGGGAGAGCACGTGGTTGGGGAAGGAGTAGCAGCCCAGGAACGTATTCGGGTCGTCGGCGGTGGGGCCGACCAGGGCGATCCGGGGCTCGTCGGCCGCCAGCGGCAGGACGCCGTCGTTGGCGCACAGGACGATCGACTTCTGGGCGATCTCGGCGGCCAGCGCGCGGTTGCCCGCCGAGTCGAGGTCGACCTCCGGGTTGGGGGCCGAGACGGCCGGCTCGCGGTCGAGCAGGCCCAGTTCGGCCTTCTGGAGCAGCACGCGCCGCACCGCGGTGTCGACCACGGCCTCGTCGAGCTCGCCGGAGTCGACCTTGGCCGCGAGCATCCCGTAGGCGTCGGTGCCGGGCAGCTCGACGTCGATCCCGGCCTCGAGCGCGGCCGCGCCGGAGGAGGCACGGTCGGAGGTGACCCGGTGCATCTTGTCGAGGAAGGCCACCGACCAGTAGTCGGAGACGACGGTCCCGCCGAACCCCCACTGATCGCGGAGGATCCCGGTGAGCAGTTCGCGGTCGGCCGCGGCGGGCATGCCGTCGACGTCGGCGTAGGAGTTCATGACCGACCGGGTGCCGCCCAGTCGCACCGCCATCTCGAACGGCGGCAGGATGACGTCGGCGAACTCCCTGGGCCCCATGGGGACCGGCGCGTGGTTACGAGCCCCGCGAGAGGCGGAGTACCCGGCGAAGTGCTTGAGGGTCGCGATGATCCCGGCGCTCTCCAGGCCCCTGACGTAGGCGGTCCCGGTCATGCCGACCAGGTACGGGTCCTCGCCCATGGTCTCCTCGACCCGGCCCCACCGGTAGTCGCGGACGACGTCCATGACCGGGGAGAGCCCCTGGTGGACGCCGACGGCGCGCATGTCGCCGCCGATCGCCGCGCCCATGCGCTCGATCAGCGCCGGGTCGAAGGTCGCCGCCCAGGCCAGGGAGGTCGGGTAGACCGTCGCCCCGAAGGTGGTGAACCCTGTCAGGCACTCCTCGTGGGCGATCGCCGGGATGCCGAGGCGGCCTCGGGCCATGACCTCACGCTGGGTCTCCTCCAGCTGGGCCGCGCCCTTGGCCGGGTCGACCGGCGCGGTCCCGAACGGCCGGGTCAGGTGGCCCAGGCCATTCGCGGTGGCGTCCGCCCACTTCTCGGCCAGGGCCCGCATCTCGTCCTCGGCCGGCGCGACCTCGCCGTCGGCGCTCTCCTCGGCGGTCTTCCAGAAGCTGCCGAGCTGGCCGGCCTTCTCGGCGAGGGTCATCTCCCCCAGCAGCGCCTCGACGCGCTCGTGCGGCGGCTGCGCGCTGTCGCGCCAGTCGATCTCGGTTGCCATGTGGCGGCTCTCTTTCGTTACTTTCCGAATCCGGCGGTCAGGCCGGAGACCAGTTGTCGGCGGGCGAGGATGTAGGCGGCGAGCATCGGCAGCACCGAGAGCACGACGGCGGCCAGCACGGCCGGGACGTCGACCCCGAACTGCCCCTGGAAGCTCCACAGCGACAAGGGGATGACGCGGGTCTCGGCGCTCTGGGTGAGCACCAGCGGGAACAGGAAGCCGTTCCAGACCTGGAGGGCCTGGTAGACGCCCACGGTCGCCAGCGCCGGGCGCGAGAGCGGCACCACCAGGCGCCGCAGGATCTTCCACTCGGTGGCCCCGTCCATGCGCATCGACTCGAACAGCGCCTCGGGGATCTCCCGCAGGAAGTTGGTCAGGATCAGCAGCGTCAGCGGGATCGCGAACGCGATCGAGGGCAGGATCAGCGCCAGCAGCGTGTCGTACAGCCCCATCTGGACGATCAGGTAGTAGACCGGGATGATCGCCGCCTGGATCGGGATGGCGATGCCCAGCAGCGCGACCCGGAACAGGTTGCGGCCGAACCGGTTCCGGTTGCGCACCACGACGTAGGCGGCCATGAGCGACACGGCCAGGGTCACCGCGACCGCGCAGGCGGTCACCACGACGCTGTTGAGGAAGAACCGGACGAAGTCGTTCTCCAGCACGCGCACATACGCGTCGAGCGTGGCGTTGGAGGGCCACGACAGCGGGTTCTCCGAGTAGTAGTCCTCGCGCGGGCGCAGACTGGTGATGAAGATGTAGTAGATCGGCAGGATGATGACGGCCAACCACAGCCAGCCGCCGATCGCACCGAGGATGTTGGGCCGGGTTTCGGCGCTCTTTCGGGCCATCACGATCCCTCCGACTGGCTGTCCATGCGGCTGGCGCCGGTGATCCGGTTGAGTCCGAGCGACACGGCCAGTCCGACCGCGACCAGGACGACGGCCAGGACGCTGGCCTTGCCCATGTCGTAGGAGCGGAAGCCGGTCAGGTACATGTCGAGCGGCAGCACCCGGGTGGCGTTGCCGGGTCCGCCGCCGGTGAGCACGAAGATCAGGTCGAAGTAGGTCAGCGACCCGACGGTCATGAGCGTCGTGGAGGTGACGATCGTGTACTTCAGCATCGGCAGCGTGATCCGGAAGAACTGCGAGGCCGGTCCGGCGCCGTCCATGCGGGCCGCCTCGTACAGCTCCCTGGGGATCTGGCGGGTTCCGGCCTGGTAGATCAGGGTGTGGAACGGGATGAACGACCAGCCGATCACGAACACCACGACGTACAGCGCCAATTCGGGGTCGCCGAGCCAGTTCTGGGAGAGCCAGTCGGCGTCCAGGGCGGTGCCGACGCCGAAGTTCGGGTCGAGCAGCGCGGTGAACGTGATGGCCACGGCCGCCGAGCTGAACAGCAGCGGCAGGAAGAACAGGGTGGCCAGCAGCGCCCGGTAGCGCTGCCGCCCGGCCAGGAACACGCCCAGCAGGAGGCTGACCGGCGCCTGGAACAGCACGCACAGCACCGTCAGCTTGATCGTCAGCCACAGCGCGTTGCGGGAGACCGGGTCGGAGGCGGCCTCGGTCCAGTTGTCGAATCCGGCCCACGACAGCGACCCGAGGCCGTCCCAGTCCACGAAGGACAAGGCGACGACGCCGAACAGCGGGACGATCGCGAAGACACCGAAGATGATCAGGGCCGGGGCGGCCATCCACGGACTGGGCCCTGCGGGGCGCGCGCTCCGGTTACGCGCGCCCCGCGAGGCGGTCTTGGCGGCGATGGTCACAGCGTGGCGTCCATCGCGGAGCAGAACTGGTCGGCGTCGATGTCGCCGAGGAACAGCTGGCTGAGGTTGTTGAGCAGCTCCTGCGCCTGATCGGAGGGGATCGCCTGGTCCCAGGACAGCTGGAAGTTGGCCGCGTCGCGGACCATCTCGTAGTTCAGCGACAGGAAGTCGGCGTTCTCGGCCTCGGCGATGCGGTCCTCGAGCCCGATCACCGGCGGGACGGCGCCGATCGACAGCAGGGAGTCGATGTGCTCGTCGTCGTAGACCGCCTCGGACAGGTAGGCGGTGGCCGCCTCGCGGGCCTCCTCGGAGCCATCGGCCGAGACCGACCAGAAGTTGGCCGGGTTGCCCACGATGTTCGAGGGGTCGCCTGCGCCGCCGTCGACCTGCGGGAACGGCCCGTACGCGAGGCCGCCGCCGGAGACGAGCTCGGGGGCGTCGGTGATGAAGTCGGGGTAGATCCACGAGCCCTGGAGGATCATGCCGGACTTGCCGGTGTAGACCAGGGCCTGGTCGGCCCCGGCGTCGGCCACCACGGAGGCGAAGCTGTCGCCGAAGCCTCCGGCGTCGACCAGCTCGGTGATCATCCCGGCCGCGGTGACCATGTCCGGGTGGGTCCAGGCCCCGGCCTCGCCGGCGACGACGCGGTTGAACGCCTCGGGTCCGCCGACTCGCTCGGCCAGGTAGGAGATCCACATCAGCTCGGGCCAGACGCTCTGCCCGGCCAGGGCGATCGGGGCGTCGATCCCGTTCGACTTGAGGGCGTCGACGGCGGACAGCAGGTCGTCCCAGGTCTCGGGGACCTGCGTGCCGGCGGCGTCGAGGACGTCGTTGTTGTAGTACATCAGCACCGGCTGGGACTGGTTGTTGGGGACGGCGTAGACCTGGCCGTCGATGGTGCCGGTGGCGGCGACCGAGGGCAGGACGCGCTCGACCAGGTCGGCGGTGGACTCGGTCAGGTCCTCGACGTAGCCGTTCTCGACGTAGTCGGCCAGGGTCGCCCCGGCCCAGCCGAAGATCAGCGTGGGCGCGTTGCCGGAGCCGATCGCGGTGCGGATCTTCTCCTTGTAGGCGTCGTTGGCGAAGTACTCGGCGGTGATCTCCTGGTCGGAGTGGTCGGCGTTCCAGGAGTCGAAGGACTGGCGGAAGGCTTCCTCGGATCCGCCGGTCAGGGCCCAGGCGGTGGCGCCGTCGGCGCCGGAGCCGCCGGGCCGGTTGCCGCAGCCGGCGGCGAGGAGCGGTGCGGCGACGCCGAACGCCATGAGGCTCCGGCGGCGAGGTGCAAGCTTCATTGCTCGATTCCCTTCTCCGGGTGTCCCGGATACGCTGATTATGGAAACAGTTTCTATAATGTTTCTCAGTGTTTCGAACGTACGCCCCGTTCAGCGGTGCGTCAAGTCACGAAAACATAAACACCTGATACCCAGAGAGGGCGCGAGGGGCCACAGTTCCACCACCCCTTAGAAACTTTTTCTCCCATTGGCTAGAATGATGACCTCACGGCACGACGAGGAGCACTCGATGACCAGAACGGCAGAACCCAGGGCGACGTTGGCCGAAGTGGCCCGGCGAGCCGGGGTCTCCAAGGCCACCGCGTCCAAAGTGCTCAACGGCCGCCCCGGCGTGTCGGCCGAGACCCGGCAGCAGGTGCGGCAGGCGATCGAGGAGCTCGGCTACTCGCCCACGACCGGCTCCAGGGAGGGCTCGGCCCGCGGCGCCATCCACGTCGTGTTCGACACGATCGTCCACATGTACTCGCTGTACATACTCGACGGCGTGCTCGCCGGCGGCCGCGACCTCGGCGTCGACGTCGTCACCAGCGCCGTCTCCTCCGAGGGCAAGGTCCCCGACATCTCTCTGGGCATCGACCGCATCAAGCAGATCGCCGCGCGCGGCCAGACCGGCCTGATCGTCGTCACCACGCAGCTGACCGGCGCCGAGATCGCCGAATGCGAGCGCGCGGGCCTGCCGCTGGTCGTCATCGACCCGATGAACCCCCTCGACGACCGCGTCACCAGCATCGGCTCCACCAACTGGGCCGGCGGCGTCCAGGCAACCCGGCACCTGCTCGACCTGGGCCACACCAGGATCGCGTTCGTCGGCGGACCCGAGCACTCCGTGCCGGGCCGCGAGCGCCTCCACGGCTACCGGGAGGCCCTCGAAGCCGCCGGGATCCAGCCCGACCCGGCCCTGACCAGGAAGGGCGACTTCACCGCCGAGACCGGCGCCGAAGCCGCCGAGTCGCTGTTCTCCGCTCCCGATCCGCCCACGGCCGTCTTCGCCGGCAACGACGTGATCGCCATGGGCGTCATGCGCGTGGCCCGCTCCAGGGGCCTGCGCATCCCCGAGGACCTGAGCGTGGTCGGCTTCGACGACACGTACGGCGCCAAGTGGACCGACCCGCCGCTGACGACGGTGCGCCAGCCGCTGCGGCAGATGGGCCGCGTGGCCGCCCGCACCCTGCTCGAGATCGCCGACGGCAGGGGCCCCGACTCCCACCACGTCCAACTCGCCACCAGCCTCGTCATCCGCGAGAGCACCGCCCGGCGGTCATAGATTCGGTCCATGGGATTTCCTCCGACCGACCGCGTCACGATCGCCGACGGCGGACTGGCCACGGTGCTGGAGGCGCGCGGCCTGGACCTGTCCGACCGGCTGTGGTCGGCGCGCGTCCTGCTCGACGCGCCCGAGGAGATCGGCCGCGTGCACGACGCGTTCTTCGAGGCCGGAGCGCAGGTGGCGACCACGGCCACCTACCAGGCGTCCTTCGGGGCCCTCGCCGAGCGCGGACTCGACCGGGCCGCGGCGGCCCGGCTGCTGCGCCGCGGCGTCGAACTGGCCCGCGAGGCCCGCGACCGGGCCGGCGGCGGCTGGGTGGCCGCCTCGGTCGGGCCGTACGGTGCGGCCCTGGCCGACGGCTCGGAATACCGCGGCCGGTACGGGCTGAGCGCGGCCGATCTGGCAGCGTGGCACCGCCCGCGCGTGGAGGCGCTGGCCGAGGCCGGGCCGGACGTGCTGGCGCTCGAGACGATCCCCGACGTCGAGGAAGCCGAGGCCCTGGTGGGACTGGTCGCCGAGCTGGAGCTCCCGGCCTGGCTCAGCTACACCGTCGCCGGCGGCCGGACCCGCGCCGGGCAGCGGCTGGAGACGGCGTTCTCCCTGGCCGCTGGGGTCGAGCAGATCACGGCGGTGGGGGTCAACTGCTGCTCCCCCGCCGACGTCCCCGGCGCGATCGCGGCCGCCCGCGCCGCGACCGGGAAACCGGCGATCGCCTACCCCAACAGCGGGGAGGGCTGGGACGCGCGGCGGCGCCGCTGGACCGGGCCGAGCCGGTTCGACCCCGACCAGGCGGTCGGCTGGGTCCGGGCCGGGGCGAGCGTGGTCGGCGGCTGCTGCCGGGTCTGCCCGGCCGACATCGCCGCACTGTCGCGGGCCCTCGGCTCCTAGGGCGCGTCGAAGAACAGCATCGGGTTTCGGCCGGAGCCGGAGAGGTCGTCGCTGAAGCCCAGGGACCGGCGGATGCGGTCGAGCTGCCGGTGGATCACCGGCTGCCGCGACGGAGCGGCGGTGAAGTGGCCGATGTGATTGCGGTGCAACCATTTGAGGATCAGGGCGGCCTCGCCGAACGGCCGCGGGCGGTGATGCGCGAAGACGCCGCCGACGCCGACCGGCGTGCCGGGGGCCAGCCTCGCCACCAGGTTCGGCAGGTACCAGCGGGCGAAGCGGGCCGAGGACTCGCCGTCGATGAACAGGTAGCCGATGTGGGGCGGCACGCCGGCGAGCCGGTCCCGGACGTCGCCGACGGACAAACGCCAGCGGTCGGCCGCCAGATCCGGTTGGACAACGTCGTCCAAAGGTTTTGTCCGGTTGAACGAATGCAGCGTTCCGTGGCCGTTGTCGCGCAGCGCCCGCAGCATCCAGGCGGTCGACCATCCGTCGCGGCAGCCGACTTGGACCACATGGGACGGCCGACCGGACCGGATGCGCAGATAGGTCAGTTCGGCCTCGATGTCGTCGAGCCGAGGCCGCAGGGCGGGCGCGGCCCGCAGCAGCGCGGCCTGCTCGCCGCGGGCGCGCCGCAACTGCTCGCCGTAGGTCTCGTAGCGCTCGGCGTGCACCGCGATGGCGTCGATCGCCGCCGTAAGGTGCTCGAAGTCGCGCATGATGTGGCCGCTCATGACTTCGACGCTACGAGCACCGGTTCCGGTGCCGCATCGGCTCGCGGAGCGATATCGGGCCTCATCCCGGCGAGGGAGCGGACCGGGACCGGCATGGTGCGGTCGGCGGAGCCGGCGATGAGCGCCAGGATCAGTCCCGAAAGCGTCACCAGGAGGATCCGCTGCGGGATGCCGCGCCAGTCGCCGCCGTCGGCCAGCCACGGCAGGAACGTGTTGACCGTCGTCGTCAGGAACGTCAGCGCCGAGGCGGCGGTCGCCCACAGCATCCCGGACCGGGCCGCCGGCGACATCCGCGCCTGACCCATCCGGGCCGTGGCGAGCCCGCCGACCAGTGTCAGCAGCACGAACGCAGCCCCGGCGGTGTAGCGGTGGATCTGCGCCTCGACGGTCAGGGCCGTCATGGGCGAACCGGTTCGGAACAGCGCCGCGCCGACCAGCATCACCACCGTCGCCCCGAGCAGGAACCTGATGAAGCCCTCGCGCGGAAGCCCGACGCCGCGCACGGCCAGGACCGCGCAGGCCAGCGCCATGCTGAGCACGCCGAGCGGGAACAGGACGACGCCCGGCCAGGTCAGCGCGTAACTGGAGACGGGGGTGGCCACCGGGTCGACGACATCGGACTGGGTCAGGTGCATGATCGCGAAGCTGACCGCGCCGATCCCGACGCCGGTCCGAGCGGCGACGGTGGCGCCGCGGGTTTCGAACATTGCTCGATTCATGGGCCGAAAGCTATGAGCGCGGTGGGCCCGCGACCTCGCGCCGCGGCGCGGTTCCGGCCCTCATACCCAGGAGTGAGGCGACGCGGCCGAAACCGGCCCGCGGGGTGATGGGACCTGAACGTCGGCCGCATAGCCTGGAACCATGCCGACCGAAGACCGCCGACGACGCCGCCCGGTGCGGCGGTTGCTCAGCTACCTGATCAGCACCGGCCCGGTCGGCGACGGCTCGTGGCGCTGGCGCCTGACCACCGCGCTCGCCTTCATCGGACCGGGCTCGGTCCCGTTCGCACTGGTGCTGCTCGCCGGGCACGCGGAAACGCTGCGCGCCGAGTTCGGCACCGGCTGGGGCGTCATTCCCGCGGCGCTGGCCAGCGGGGCCATCGTCCTGGCCCGGTTCAGGCCGGTCACGGCATGGACGATGGCGATGGTCGCGCTGGTACTGATCACGCTCGGCACGCGCCAGATCGTCAGCACGGCGTGGCCGGTCACGGAACCGCTGCTGTTCACCCTGATCATCGTGCAGTTCGCCGTCGCCCGCGAGCGGCGGGTCTGGGTCTCCGTCTGCACGGTCCTCAGCTACATGGTCATCGGCGGGATGGCGGCCTGGGCATACGACTCGGGGAGGCTCGCCGCCCGGCTCGCCATCGGATTCGTCACCGACGACTTCACGGCCTCGGACAACGTCACCCTGATGCTGACGTACCTCGCGGTCGCGTTCCTGGCCGGCCTGCTGGTGCGGGTCTGGCGTCAGGGCCGGGCCCGCGTGGCCGAGGAGGAGCAGGTCGCCGAGGCCGAGCGCGGCCGGAGGCGGATGCTCGAGGAGCGGACCAGGATCGCCCGCGAGCTGCACGACATCGTCGCCCACCACATGTCGGTGATCGCGGTGCAGTCCTCGACCGCCGAGTACCGCTTGACCAGCCTCAGCGAGGAGACCAAGACGGAGTTCCGCTCGATCGGCGAGCAGGCGCGCGACTCGCTGTCCGAGATGCGGCGGCTGCTGGGGGTGCTGCGCGGCGACGAGGAGACGGGTCCGCGCTCGCCGATGCCCGGCCCCGAGTCCCTCGACGCGCTGGTCGAATCGGTCGACCGGGCCGGTACGCCGACCACGCTCACCGTCGGAGGACTGCCGGACGACCTGCCGGAGACGTTGGCGTTGACTGTCTACCGCGTCGTCCAGGAGGCACTGAGCAATGTGGTGCGGCACGCCAACGGGGCGAGCACCCAGGTGGAGGTCGGGCACCGGGAAGGGACGGTCGAGGTTACCGTGGTCAATGCCGCGCCGACCTCCGGCGCGGCCCCACCGGAGCCTCAAGGGGCCGGACTCGGGCTGGTGGGCATGCGCGAGCGCGTCGCCATTCTCGGCGGCGAGCTGGAGGCCGGACCGACCGGGGAGGGCGGATTCCGGGTCCGGGCCGCGCTGCCGATCGGCGACCGCGACACCGCACAGGAGCAGGCACAGTGACGATCCGGGTTCTCATCGCCGACGACCAGGCCATGGTGCGCGCCGGCTTCGCCGCGCTGCTGTCGGCCCAGCCCGACATCGAGGTCGTCGGCGACGCCAACGACGGGGTGGAAGCGGTCACCAGGACCGCCGAGCTGCGTCCCGACGTGGTGCTGATGGACGTCCGGATGCCCAATCTCGACGGACTGGGGGCGGCCAAGCGCATCCTCTCGGCCCCGGTCGAGCGGCGTCCGCGCGTGCTCATGCTGACCACGTTCGACATCGACGACTACGTGTACGAGGCGCTGCGCATGGGCGCCAGCGGATTCCTGCTCAAGGACGCCCCGCCGGACGACCTGATCTCGGCGGTCAGGATCGTGGCCGAAGGGGAGGCGCTGCTGGCGCCGTCGGTGACCAGGCGCCTGATCGAGGAGTTCTTCAGCGCCAGGCAGCAGCGGCTGGTGCGGTCCTCGGAGCTGGACGCGCTGACCGACCGGGAGGAGGAGGTGCTCCGCCTGATCGCGCGCGGGATGTCGAACACGGAGATCGCCGCCGAGCTCTACGTGTCCGAGCAGACGGTGAAGACCCACGTGGGGAAGATCTTCGCGAAGCTGGGGCTGCGCGACCGCGCGCAGGCGGTGATCTGCGCCTACGAGACGGGCCTGGTGACCGCCGGAGATCCGCGAAGCGAAGGCTGAAGCCCCGGAGAAGCAGACCCAGTCCCACCACCCCGAGCCCCACCCGACCTCCGATCAGAAGGGATCATTCCGTTCTGGTATTATCGGAATACAACGTTCCGCTAGACCGAACCGAGGAGTACACCATGACCGTTCTCGTCACCGGCGCCACCGGCACCGTCGGCAGCAACGTGATCCGACAGCTCAAGCGGCTCGACCCCGAGATCGCGATCCGCGCCCTCAGCCGCAACCGTGAGGCGCGGCTGCCCGAGGGCGTCGAACTCGCCATAGGCGACCTGGCCGAGCCCGAGAGCCTCGACGGGGCCTTCGACGGCGTCGAGGCCGTCCACTTCATCAACTTCGCCGGCGACCAGTACGCGCCGCTGGAGAACGCCGCCGAGGTCGTCGCACTCGCCGAGCGCGCCGGAGTCAAGCGCGCCACCGTCCTCGGCGGACGCGCCGACGGCGAACTCGAGCGGGCCCTCGGCGCCGGCTCGATCGAGACCACACTCCTGCACCCGGTCGAGTTCATGTCGAACACGGCCATGTGGTGGGCCGGGCCCGTCAAGGCCGAAGGGGTCATCCGCGAGCCGTTCGGCGACCGGGTCAGCGCGATGATCCACCCCGCCGACATCGGCGCGGTGGCCGCCAAGGTGCTCACCGAAAGCGGGCACGGCGGCGAGGCGTACCTGCTGACGGGCCCCGAGGCGGTGGCACTCCCGGACAAGGTCAGGATCCTCGGCGAGGCGATCGGGCGCGAACTGGAGTTCATCGAGCTCACCGTCGGAGAGGCCGAGTCGCGGTGGGCGCGTCAGGGCATGGGCGAGGACATGATCGCCTTTCTCATCGAGGCCCTGGGCGACACGCCCGAAGAGGGCAGGACCGTGGTGGACACGGTCGAGCGGATAACCGGCCGCCCCGCCCGCACCTTCGCCGACTGGGCGGTCGAGAACGCGGAGCTCTTCACGTAGGAGACGAGACCCCGCGCTTCCCCGATCCCGGACCGGAGTTTGCCGCCGAACCGACACCGGGCGTTCTGGCCCCCACCCTGATCGGACAAAATCGGCGCCGCTCCGCTCTCGACACACGCGCCACTCAGCTGCACCGATTTATGCGGATAATTCGTTGAATCCCATACCGATTCATACTTTGGTAACAACGAGTGACTTCGTAGGATATTCACTGAATTATTGAAGTTTATCTACATCTTCAAGTTCGGGTGATTTCCCTCTAATCTCCACATATGACGTTGCTCACAAGCGCACGTCATGGGCTTCTACCCCCCGGTAGTTGCCTCATGCCCTCACCCGAAAGGCACTGAGATGAAACGCCAACGCGCACTGGCGATAACCGCCGCAAGCGCAATCGCAACCTCCTTCGCGCTCGCGCTCACCTCGTCGGCGGCCTCGGCCGACCCGCTCGAGCTGAAAGCCGACGAGGCCCGCTCCGACCTGCTCGGAAGCATCGACCCGGCGATGGTCGAGGAGATGTCGAAGACGTTCGACCTGACCGCCACCGAGGTCTACGACCGCCTCGCGGTCGAGGCCGTCGCCTCGGACCTGCTCGAGGACTTGCCGGCCGAGTTCTCCGACAGCTACGCCGGCCTGTGGGTCTCCGAGGACGCCGAGGAGATCATGGTCGCCACCACCTCCGCGGCCGATGCCGACGAGCTGAAGACCGAAGGGGCGACCCCGGTCCTGGTCGAGAACGACCTGTCCGAGCTCAAGGCCGTCACCGAGTCCTTCGGCGAGGTCCGTGACACCAAGGTCTACGGCTACTACATCGACCTCGAGTCCAACAACGTCGTGATCGAGGCCGCCGAGACCGCGGCCGCGACCGACCTGGTCGAGGCCGCCGGCGTCGACAGCGACATGATCGAGATCGACACCACCGCCGAAGCGCCCGAACCCTACTACGTGCGCGGCGGCGACGCCTACATCGTCAACAACTCCTGGCGCTGCTCGGTCGGCTTCGCCGTCACCCGAGGTTCCACCAAGGGCTTCGTGACCGCCGGCCACTGCGGTTCCTCCGGTGACTCGCTCACCAGCGGCCAGGCCGCGCCCGGCACGTTCCAGCAGTCAGTGTTCCCCGGTAGCGACGGCGCCTGGGTCGCCGTCGGTTCGGGCGAGACCCTCTACAACACCGTGAACATGTACAACGGTTCGCGTTCCGTCTACAACTCCAACCGGGCCGCCGTCGGATCCTCGATCTGCCGGTCCGGCTCGACCACCGGATGGCACTGCGGCACCGTGCAGGCGTTCAACCAGTCCGTGTACTACGCCGAGGGCGCCGTCCACGGGCTGACCCGCACCAGCGTCTGCGCCGAGCCCGGCGACTCGGGCGGCTCGTTCATCACCGGCAACAGCGCTCAGGGCGTGACCTCCGGCGGTTCGGGCAACTGCAGCTGGGGTGGAACGACCTACTTCCAGCCGATCAATCCGATGCTCAACGCCTGGGGTCTGACGCTGTACACCGGTTAGGCCGGGAATCCCCATCGATCACTGCCGACCCGCAAGGGTGCGGGTGGAGTCGGGTCCGACTCCACCCGCACCGGGTGCCGCGGCGGCCAAGGCGGTGGCGGCCATAGTCCACTTCGGGCGCATACGGATGAATCGGGTCGCACAAGTCAGAATGTCGTCAATGTGTGAATCCTCAGTGAACCGCATTGGTCCTCTGGGCTGCTCGGCTGACAATTCTCAGGCCGGTTCGGCCTTCCACCGCACCTCGGCGCCGACCCAGTCGGCGGCCAGGTCGACGGCCGCGCGGAGCAGGTCGCGGTCGGCTCGGGAGTCGTCCCATTCGCAGGCTTCGACGACGAGTTCGCCGTTGTTGCGGCGCAGCGCGACCCGGCCCGGGATGTCGTCGCCGGCGATGATCGGCAGGCAGTAGTAGCCGAAGGTCCGCTTCGCCTCTGGGACGTAGATCTCGATCTTCCAGTCGTGGCCCCACAGCCGCTGCATGCGTTCGCGCAGCCACACGAGCTGGTCGAACATGGACACCGCGACCGGCCGGGCGGCCCCGGGCAGTCGGGTGCGCTTCAGATCGGGGTCGATCCAGGCCCGGCCCCGCCAGCCCTCGACCTTGACCTGCTCGATCTCCATCTCCCGCAGGGTGCGTTCGGTGGCGGCGACCTTGATGCGGAAGTAGTCGGCGATGTCCTTGGTGGTGGCGACGCCGAGGTTGCGCAGGGCGGTGCCGACCTGGTGCCGCAGGCACGCCTCGTCGTCGGCGTCCCACAGGTGCTGGGAGGGGATCGCCTTGTCGACGGTCTGGTAGACCCGCTTGAAGCCGGTGCGGTGCGTGCAGGCCAGTTCGCCGGTGAGCATCATCTGCTCGGCGGCGTGCTTGTGGTCGGTGCGCAGGTTCCAGCTGTCGCCCATGTTCTTGACCGGGGCGTCGCCGCGGTGCATCGCGCCGGAGGGGAAATGCGAGACGGTCACCGACCCGTGCTCGTCGAGCAGCCGCAGCACGTCCCGCCGGATGCTCTCGGGGATCGGCCGGAACTGGTACTCCTCGCGCCACCAGCGGCGCCGCCGGGCGTGGTAGGGCCAGGCCGAGACCGGAATCAGGGACATGGCGTGAGCCCAGCCCTCGAAGGCCACGGGCGTGCGCCGCCGCTCCAGGCTCCGCCCGACCTCGTCGAGTCCGAGGCCCCTGGCCAGCAGGGTCAACTCGTGGGCGCGCCTGACCGCCGAGATGGTGTCGAGCTGTACGCAGCCGAGCCGCTCCAGGACGGTTCGGTACCGGCTGGAGCGTGGCCGCAACTGCGCGGCGACGGCGATGCGTCGGGCCTGGGCGAGGCTGAGCGTCTCTGGCACTGTCGGTTCCTTCCGCGCTGGGATGCGGGTCAGACGGTACCGGAGGGGTCCGACAAGGCCGCTCAGACGACGGCGACGGTCCCGGTCTCGGCGCGCGGGTCGGCCGCGCCGCCGGCCCGGCCGTCGGGGTCGACCTCGATGAGGTGGGCGTGCCCGAAGGTGCCGGCGTTCCGGTCGGCGATCCGGTGGCCCCGATCGGCCAGTCCCCGCCGCCAGGCGTCCGGGGATCCCCGCTCCAGTTCGACGTCGAACTCGTAGGGGCCGGCCCAGGTGCCGAAACCGTTGGGGCCGGAGTGGAGGCACCAGCGGGGCGCCGCGACCGCTTCTGTCACCGACTGGCCCGAGCGCAGGACGCGGGACAGCAGTTGGGTGAGGATCTGCGGCTGCGAGTCGCCTCCCATGGTGCCGGCGACCAGACGCAGCGAGCCGTCGCCGCGCGTGACCAGGGCGGGCACGAGGGTGTGCGGGGGCCGCCGCCCGGGCCCGTACTCGGCCGGGTGCCCGGCGGTGAGGTTGAAGCCGACGCCGCGGTTCTGCAGGCCGATGCCGGTGCGCGGCTCGAACAGTCCGGTGCCGAACCCGGCGGCGTTGGACTGGATGTAGGAGACGCCCCAGCCGTCGCGGTCGAGGACGGCCATGTAGGTGGTGCCGCCGCCGCAGTGGCTCTCGGGCAGGTCGGCGCGCCGCTCGGGGTCGATGCGGGCGGCCCGTTCGGCGGCCGAGGCGAGCAGGTCGGTGACGTCGGCGTCCTCGCTGAGCCGTTCGGGCCGGTCGTGCCCGGCCTGGCGGGAGGCCTCGACCAGGTAGTGCGCCCACATGGCTTGGTCGGAATCGGCCGGAGGGTCGAGCCGGTCGGCGATGGCCAGGGACAGCAGCAGGAGGTAGCCCTGGGAGTTCGGGGCGGCGGTCCACACGCGGTGCCCGAGGGCGTCGATCGACAGCGGTCCGGCCCAGTCGGCCTGCGGTGCTTCGAGGTCGGCTCCGTCGAACAGGCCCCGGCCCATTTCGATCAGGCCGCGGCCGAAATCGCCGAGGTAGAACCCGTCGCGGCCGTCGGCGGCGATCGCACGCAGGGCGGCGGCGGTGCGGGCGCGCGTCACCGTCTGCCCGGGGACGAGACCGGTGAGGTCCTCGGCGCCTTCGACGCCATCGAGGGTGGCGCCGGCTCGGGCGAGCATGGCGGTGGCCGGCCAGCCTTCGGCCGCGAGCTCGATCGCGGGGGTGAGCAGCTCGGCCATGGGGCGGGTTCCGTAGCGGTCGTGGAGGGTGAACCAGCCGTCGACGCACCCGGGGACGGGGGTCGAGCGGACATCGCCTCTGAAGGGCATGTCCCGGTGGCCCTCGGCGCGCAGCTGTTCGGGGTCGGCCCCGGATCCGGCGCGGCCGGAGGCGTTCAGGCTCGCCGGGGTCTGATCGCCGGGCCGGTGGACGAGTGCGAACAAGTCGCCGCCCAGTCCGCACAGGTGCGGCGCGACCACGGTCAGCACGGCGCCCGCCGCGATCGCCGCGTCGACGGCGTTGCCTCCGGCGGCCAGCACCGACCGTCCGGCTTCGCTGGCGCGGGGGTCGACTGAACAGACCACGCCCTGGTTGACCACTGGAGCCTCCGATGCGTCTAATCGGCCTCGAAGCCTACCTTGCCGCGCGGCTAGTTGCGAGACACGCGGAGCCACGCCTGCGGGGTGCCCTCGCAATGTCGGGTCGGGGTGTAACGATTCGGTGTGAGGGGCGATAGTGCCGCCGCTCACGAGGGGTGCTTTCGGCGCTGGGGAGACCTAGCATAGAGGCGGACCGCGTCCACCTGTACGGCAAAGTCTCTTGTACGGTGGAGGACAGCGGTGGGGACGAGAAGAAAGATCGGAACTGGTTATGGAAGAGCCAACAGAGCCTGCGGATAGCGCCGGCCCGATCTCATCAACCGTACGCCGTTGGCGTCGTTTGGCCGTGCGGCACAACCTGCAATGGAATGAGCTGCTGCTAATAGCGCTCAACCTTTACGGTTTGCGCGGCAATGACACCGAGGGAATGCGACTGCGCATCAATTCAGAGAACCAAGAGTTCATGATGGTGCTGCCCGCGGATCGGACTACTTCGCCGTTCAGTTTGCGAGCTCAGGTGGACCGCTCATCCCCGCAGCACGGCCTGACCGAGCTGTGCGTCGACGGCACGCCGGTGGTAGAGATCATCGAGGCCGAACCGGGTGAGGAGGTGCGCGGATACCTGCGCGCCGACGGTACCGCCGCGACCGTGATCTTCCAGGAGGGAACCGATTCGGCCGAGCTCACCAAGAGCTACCGGGACCTGTTGCAGGCATTGGCCTCGGACCTGGCCGACGACGGCACTGCCCACCAGATCAAAGAGGTGATGCTCTCGGCGGGCCAGGCCCACGACGAGGCCGTCGTCGTCGAGCATCTGGTGGCGGTGCGTGAGGCGATGTCGGCCGAGGGCCTGCCGCAGGAGACCACGCTCGGAGTGCTGACTTCGGCACTGCACACGCAGGAGGCGTTCGCCGAACTCGCCGAGAACGTCGGCCCGATCCTGCTGTTCTTGACCACGGAGTCGTTCGCGGAGGACTCGGAGGGCGAAGCGGCCCAACCGGAAGAGCTCGCCCAGGTCCTGTCTGCCGCCAGAGCGGCCGGACACCGGACGTCGTTCACCTACACGGTGGGCGCTGACCCGCTCGACGAGATGCGGGCATGGCTGCTGCCGCTGGCCGAGCAGACGACGGTGTGGCCGTCGCTGACGATCCTCCCGGCAGAGACCCCGGTGGACGACTCGCAGCACATCGCGGCCCCGGACGAAAGGCTCGACTTCTTCTTGGAGGCCAGGAGCCTACTGGAGCAGATCTTCGCCCCGACCGAACTGCGCCCGGAACCATGGCGCTGCTACCGGGGCCTGTGGTACCGCGAGCACGCGGGCGAACCCCTTGAGGGCCCTTACGTGTAGACCTGAACGCAAGAAAGCCCGCAGCCGTAAGGCTGCGGGCTTTCTTGTCAGTCGAGAGCGATCGCTCCGATGGTCTGGCCGGCGAATTCCTCACCGGTCAGCTCGAACCCCATTCGACGGTAGAAGTCTTCGGGACCGTTCGCACCGGGCTTCCACATCACGGTGGCTCGGTTCGACCCGCGCCGCCGTGCTTCGGCGAGCACCGCCTCGACGGCGAAACGGCCATAGCCGGCCCGCTGATGCCGAGCATCGACATTCAGCCGCCAGATGCCGCAGCGGAAGAACTCGATCTCGGCTTCCGGATCGAATCCCCCCATCACGAAGGCAACCGGCTCGTCACCGGCGTACACCAGGCGCGGCCACGCGGTCGCGTAGGAGGCGTAAGCCTCGGCCAGCGAGTCCGCCACCGGTGCCACGAACGCCTCTTGTTCCGGGGCGACTTTGATTCGGCAGGCCGTGGTGACGTTTTCCGGTGTAACGGCCTCAAGTCTGGGTGCATTATCCATGCCTTCAAGCTATCTTCCGAGTCCGACAATCCGGCCCCGATGATCCTGAACAATGCGTTCAGGGGCCAGTATGGGCCCGATCGGCTACGTGAAGCCCAGACCGATAATGCGAAATGCCGGATCGTGTCGTGTGGGGACATGCGGATACAGCTGCGGCCCGCCGGATATCCGGCGGGCCGCAGCTTCTCTCAATGTTTAATGTTTGGCGGTGTCCTGCTCTCCCACACCCTCG
>NZ_JAELXW010000107.1 GCF_016428645.1 Glycomyces salinus
AAGACGACCTCAACCGCGCCGCCGAACAGGCCGAAACCGACGCCGCCTGGGCCGCCGCCAAAGCCGCACGCGCCCAAGCACGAGCCCGATTCACCACCGAAGCCACCGAAGCCACCGAGACCACCGAAACGCGAACACCGGGACCCGAACCCGAACCGCACTCAGGACCCGAACGAACCACCGCACCCCGACCGCGCTCAGGACCCGAACAATCCTCCCCGGACACACCCGAACCCGAGCAGGACTCTCCTCCCGAGCCCGCCTGCACCGCAACACGCTCCGACCCCGGACCCCCGCCCTTCTTACCCCGCCCGCCGCGGGAGGCACCCGCGGCGGGGCCAGCACACACACGACACACCAACCCGAACCCACTCGATGGGGTTCGGGCCCTCGCCATGCCCACACCCGGCAAGCCACCCCAACCCGCCTCCCACACCACACCATCGCCGCCCGGGTGAAGCCCCACCGAAACCGACCCGAGAGCCGAACATCAACCCGGCCCGATCACCCGCATTGCTCGTCGCCGCCTGCTCGAACCCCGACTCCACCGAGTCAGCGCGACAGCCACCGGCCCGCACTCCCGCCACCGCCGCCAACGCCCGCCGCGTTCGCGACCTCTCGGCAGTACAGCTAGCATTCCTGCATAGTTTCAGGAGCAGGGCTGCCGCCCTACGCCCACCGAATATGAACGCAGCTCACACGGTCTCGCCGTAGAGCATCGCCTCGAGCCGTTCGGCCTGCCGGTCCCAGGTTCACTCCCGGCACGCCCACTGCCGGGACGCGGCCGCGAACTTGCGCGCCAGCGGCGCATCGGTGAGGACCTGCGTGAGCCGATAAGCGATCTCGCCGACGTCGCGGCCGTCGACGACCCACCCCGACTGATCGTGCAACACGGTGTCGGGCGCGCCGCCCGAGTCTCCGGCGATAACCGGCAGCCCGCTCGCGGCCGCCTCCATGAACACCGCGCCCAGACCTTCGACATCCAGTCCTCGATGGCGGGTGCGGCACGGCATCGCGAACATGTCGCCCGCCGCGAAATGCCGAGCCAGCTCGGATTCCGGAACCGCCCCCGTGAAGGTCACCACGTGCTCCAAGCGGAGGGCGCGAGCCTGTGTACGCAGCCTGCGTTCGTCGGGGCCGTGTCCGACGATGAGCAGTCGCACATCCTGGCCGGTCTGTGCGCGCACGTGCGGGAGAGCGCCGATGAGCTTGTCCTGCCCCTTGCGGGGCACCAGGTGAGAGACGCACACGATCACCGGTTTGCCGTGCAGGCCGTGGCGTTCGCGGACCACTGTGAACGGTTGAGCGGCGTCGAACTCGGCCCAGCCCGGCGAGGTCGACGCGTAGACGACCAGGTCTTCGGCCGGAAGACGTGACGCCATGCCCTGCACGAAGGTCTGTATTCCGCCTCGGCGAGGCGGAAGATCGTTGGTGACCAGGAGCGTCCGGCTGTTCATGACTCGGCGTCCCGACAGAACAGGCCGAAGCGGCCCGGGGCGACTGGATCCTCAACAGTTTCCATGCCTGAACCGTATGTTCGCGAGCGTATCCGCGCACTGAGGCTGACAGCCCATTTGAAGGTGCAGTTCTCTTCATATTCGAACTAGAACCGTCTTCCCCGCACCACTACGAGAGCGCCGCGGCGATCTCGTCCAGGTTCGCGGCCCGCGATGCCTTGACGAGCACCACATCGCCGGGGGCGAGTCGGCCGCGCAGCCAGTCGACGGCGGCGGTGTTGTCCGCCAGTGCCATCGCCTGTTCTCCCGCGCCTTCGGAGATTGGTCGGGCCGATTCACCGACCGCGACCACCAGATCCGCCCGGGAGGCGGCGTACTCTCCGATGCCGCGGTGTTCGGCCTCGCTGTCCTCTCCGAGTTCGAGCATCTCGCCGAGGACGGCGATGCGGCATCCGCCCTCGATCGCCGCCAGCGCGTCCAAGGCGGCGCGGGCCGAGTCTGGACTGGCGTTGTATGAGTCGTTGAGCATGGTCGCCCCGCAGGGGAGGTCGCTCAGCTCCATGCGCCACTTCGACAGCGACGCCGTGGCGAGCGCGGCCGCGGCCACGTCGAGGCGCACACCGGCCGCCAGCCCGGCCGCGGCGGCGGCCGCCGCGTTGAGGGCCTGATGGGCGCCCACGAGCGGCAGCGTGACCGGGGCCGAGGCGTCAGCGGTGCGCAGTTCGAAGGACGGTCGGCCGAGCCGGTCGAGCGAGAGGCCGAGTACCCGCACGTCCGCGTGCGCGGACCGGCCGAAGGTCGCCACCGGGCCGTCGGTGAGCGAGCGCATGGCGGCCACCCTGGGGTCGTCGGTGTTGAGCACGGCGGTCCCTCCCGACGCCAGGCCCCGCACCAACTCGCCTTTGGCCTCCGCGATCGCCTCGCGCGACCCGAAATAGCTGAGATGGGCCTGGCCGACGTTGAGCACGACCGCGACATCGGGCGCGGCCAAGCCGGCGAGCGCGGCGATGTCGCCGACGTGGCGCGCGCCCATCTCGAGGACAAGGTGGCGGGTCGCCGCGTCGGCGCGCAGCATGGTGATCGGCACGCCGATCTCGTTGTTGAACGAGTCGGCCGCGGCGACGGTCGGAGCGGCGCTCGACAGCACGGCCGCCAGCAGGTCTTTGGTGCTGGTCTTGCCCTGGGAGCCGGTCAGCCCGACCACGGTCATCCCGTCGTGGAGCCGGGCCACGACATGCGCGGCGAGGCGCTGGAGCGCGGCTTGGACGTCCCCGACGACGACGGTCGGCAGCGACGTGGGCCGGGAACCGAGCACGGCCACCGCGCCGGCCCGACCCGCCTGATCGGCGAAGTCGTGCCCGTCGACCCGCTCGCCGGAGAAGGCTACGAACAGGCCGCCCGGTTCGGCCCGCCGACCGTCGAGCACGGCCGGAGCGGCCACGGTCATGCCGCCGTCGCCTTTGACGGTCCCGCCGACGACCGCGGCGATCTCGCCGAGACTGATCGGGATCATGCCCGACCGCCACGGGAGTCGATGTGCGGGGCATGCCCGCGGAGCTGGATTCGCTGTAGGTCATGCCTCCAGCTAATGCGAAGCGATGTTGCCGGCGCGTATCGAGTTTTCGATACGCCGCCGATACTCCGTGCCGGTCAGCCGCGGGGCGCGTACATGATGACGGCGACGCCGAGCAGGCAGATCGCGGCGCCGATGAAGTCCCAGCGGTCGGGTCGGAAGCCGTCGACGACCATGCCCCACGCCAGGGAACCGGCCACGAAGATGCCGCCGTAGGCGGCCAGGATGCGCCCGAAATGGGGATCGGGTTGGAAGGTCGCGACGAAGCCGTAGGCGCCCAGGGCCATGACACCTGCGGCGATCCACAGGATTCCGCGATGCTCTCGCACGCCCTGCCAGACCAGCCAGGCGCCGCCGATCTCGGCGAGGGCCGCCAGCGCGAACAGCAGGATCGATCGGGCTAGGTCCACGGCCGTGACGCTAGCATCCCGGCCCTGCTCACGGTCGGGATCCGGGGGAGGGGAACGGCAGCGGGCATTCGGGGGTGGCCGCGCACGTCTCGGGGTCGTCGCAACCGGCGGTCAGGGCCGCGCGCAGCATTTCGGCGACGGTTTCGAGGTCGGCGATGCGGGCCTCGATCTGCGCGGCCAGTCGAGGCCCTGGCGCAGCCGTCGAGCACGCCCGCTCGGCCCTGCGGTACCGACACCTCCAGGCTGAGGGCGTCCTCGGCGGCGGTGAGGGCGAAGGTGAAGAAGCCGCAGCAGTCGGTCTCGGCACCGACAGGGCGGCGACCCGGGACGCGGTGTCCGGGTCGGGGGACAGGTCCAGGCGCAGTCTGGTCGAATCGAGGCGGTCGAGGCCGGTGACGGCAGTGGCGAACAGGTCTTCGAACTCGGCCAGGCGCAGCGGCTGCTCCGCGCTCGGCAGTCGGCACGCATCGGCCGGCACCCACGCGAGGTTGCGCCGCGCGGGGGCGTCGGCCGATGCGTGCCGGCTTGCGCACGGCCTGTTCGCTCTGGGCGCCGACCGTAAACCCGTACCCGGGTACAGGATGCAAACCGAAGTGACCACGGTGACTATCGCTGGTCGGCGACTTATCGTCGGCATATCGAAATCCGGATACGCCATGGCAACGGCGTCCCGTCTTCAATCGGGCCATGACCTACAGCGATCCAACACGGGCGCCGGGCCTTGGCCGCTCGCCCGACGAACCGACGACGGGAGTCACGGTCTACGGCTGCGAGCGCGACGAGGCCGCTCTGTTCCGGGAGTTCGCTCCTCGATTCGGCGTGTCCCCGACGATCACCGAGGCGCCGGTGTCGCAAGGCAACATCGAGTCGGCGTCCGGAAACCGCTGCGTCAGCGTCGGCCACAAGACCCGGATCGTGGACGCGACGCTCTTGGCGCTCAGCAGAGCCGGAGTCGAGTACGTCTCGACGCGGAGCGTCGGATTCGACCACATCGACGTCGAATACGCGGCGAGCGTCGGCATCACCGTGGAGAACGTCGCCTACTCGCCCGACGGCGTGGCCGACTACACGCCGATGATGATCCTGATGGCGGTGCGGAACGCGAAGTCGACCGTCCGCCGAGCGGACGTCCACGACTACCGGTTGCAGGAGGCGCGCGGGAGGGAACTGCGCGATCTCACCGTCGGAGTGATCGGCACCGGCCGCATCGGCGCCGCGGTGGTCGGCAGGCTGCGGGGGTTCGGCTGCCGGATCCTCGCCTGCGACAACCGCGTCAAGACCGCCGCCGACTACGTGCGCCTCGATGAGCTGATCCGGCAGAGCGACGTCATCAGCCCGCACACCGCCTATTACACCGATCGTGCCCTGCGCGACACGGTCGAGAACACCATCGTCAACTGCTTGAAGTTCGAAAGAAGGAATCGGCATGGATAGGCCGAAACTCGGAGTCCTCTTCGGCGGCCGCTCCGAGGAGCACCACGTCTCGGTCAAGTCCGCCCAAGAGGTCGCGCGGAACCTCGACACCCGGAAATACGATCCGATCTACATAGGGATCACGGAGCGCGGCGCCTGGGTGCTCTGCGACGGTTCCGGCGCGGACTGGGAGGGCGGCGGACGCACGGCGGTCCTGTCGCCCGATCCCGGCGTGGGCGGACTCCTCTCCTGGGTGACGGCGAGTACGAGACGATCGGCCTGGACGTCGTGCTGCCGGTCCTGCACGGCCGGCTCGGCGAGGACGGTGCGGTGCAGGGCCTGCTGGAGCTCGCCGGCATCCCCTACGCCGGCTGCGACGCACAGGGCTCGGCCGTGTGCATGGACAAGTCCCTGGCCTGCATCGTCGCGCGGAGCGCGGGGGTCGCCACGCCGAACTTCCGGACCGTCACCTCAGACGAGAAGGTCGACCTCGACGGACTCGCCTTCCCGGTCTTCGTCAAGCCGGCCCGTTCGGGCTCGTCTTTCGGCGTCGGCAAGGTGTCTCAGCAGGAGGAACTGCCGATTGCGATCGATACCGCGAGAAAGTATGATCCCAAGGTGTTGATCGAAGAGGCGGTCGTCGGAAGCGAGATCGGTTGCGCGATAATGGGAAACGATCCGGATCCGATCGTCGGCGAGGTCGATCGGATCTCCCTCTCGCACGGGTTCTTCAAGATCCATCAGGAGAGCGACCCCGAGAGCGGCTCCGAGAATTCGACGATAACCGTTTCCGCCGACATTCCGGAGGCCGATCGGTCACTCGTTCGGGAGACCGCCGAGGCCGACTATCGCGCCCTCGGTTGCAGCGGGATCTCGCGGGTCGACATGTTCCTCAAGGACGACGGGCAAGTGGTCCTCAATGAGGTCAATACCTTCCCCGGCCAGACATCGTACAGCCGCTATCCGAGAATGATGGCGGCCGCCGGCCTCCCGCCCGCCGAGGTGATCGATCGGATGGTGTCGTCGGCGTTGACGGGAAGGCTCCAGTGAAGGATGAGTTCGTCTTCGTCGACGAGTTCGTGCCCGGAATACGGTGGGACGCCAAGTACGCCACTGGGGACAACTTCACCGGCAGACCGGTCGACGGGTACCTGGTCGATCGGGTCGTCGGGACGCGGGCCCTGTGCGCGGCCCTGGTCAGTGCGGCGGAGAAGGCCGCGTCGTACGGCTTCGGTCTGCTCCTGTGGGACGGCTACCGCCCGCAGCGCGCCGTGGACTGCTTCCTGCGGTGGACGGAGCTTCCCGAGGACGGGCGGACGAAGCGGCGGCACTACCCGAACATCAGCCGGAGCGAGATGCTCGCGAGGGGCTACATCGCCGCCAAGTCCGGCCACAGCCGCGGCGGCACCGTCGACCTGACGCTCTACCACCTGGGCACCGGCGAACCGGCCGCCATGGGCGGTGACCACGACCTGATGGATCCGATCTCGCACCACGGCGCGGAGGGGATCACCCGGGCCGAGGACCGAAACCGGCGGCACCTCCGCTCGGTCATGGAATCCTGCGGGTTCCGCCCCTACGACTGCGAGTGGTGGCACTACACCCTCGAAGACGAGCCGTTCCCCGACACCTATTTCGACTTCCCGGTCGGCTAGCCGGACCGGACCCACTCCCGCTTCGCCGCCGTTCGGCGGTCCGCCCCCCGTCCCGCGACGGGGGGCTTTCGCGTGCCCTCCCGGCCCCCGGACATCACGTTTATAACAAGTTCTTAACGTCAGTGGTGCCGATTGACAATACGAATCGCGCTGTGTAACGTCAGAAATCACATGGGGCACGATAGCTCGATGTTAGATTTAACAAGAAGTGTCAGCGTGAAGCATGAGGCACCGGGTTGACCAGGGCGTGTACGGCATAGTCGCCCTTTGCCTCTCAATGACCAAGCCAACGGAGGAATGTGTCATGCGAGCAGTTGTCTTCGAGGAGGCAGGCAAGCTCACCCAGGTCGACCGCCCCGAACCCACCCCCGGGCCGAAGGACGTCGTCATCGAGACCGCCGCGGTAGGCGTGTGCGGCACCGACACCCACGTCTTCGACGGCGAGTTCGAAGGAACCGTCTACCCCCTCGTCCCCGGACACGAGGCCACCGGCGTGGTCGTCGGCGTCGGCTCGGAGGCGACCGCCTTCGCCCCCGGAGACCACGTGGCCGTCAACCCGTCCACCACCTGCGGAGCCTGCGAGTTCTGCGCCAACGGCAAGTCCAACCTGTGCAGGGAGTGGAACGGCCTCGGCGTCGTCGCCTCCGACGGCGCCTCCCAGGAGCGGTTCGTCGCCCCGGTCTCGAACGTCTACAGACTGCGCCCGGAGACCGACCTCTACGAGGCGGCCCTCATCGAACCCCTCGCCTGCGCCATCCGCGGCTACGACCTCCTGCCGCGCCGCATGGGCGACCACTACCTGGTCTACGGCGCCGGAACCATGGGACTGCTCATGGCCCAACTGGCGCCGCGCGCCGGAGCGGCGAGCGTGACCATCGTCGACATCAACGCCGAACGGCTCGAGACCGCCAGCGAACTCGGCATCCAGCACGTGCTGACCGGCGCCGACCAGGCTGAGCGCGACAAGTGGGACGTGGTCGTCGACTGCACCGGCGCCATCCCCGCGATCGAGGACGCCCTGCCGAGGGTCAAGGCCGGAGGCACCTTCCAGCACTTCGGCGTCGCCCCGGCCGAGGCCACCGCCGACTACTCGCCCTTCCGCGTCTACCGCGACGAGATCAGCATCGTCGGCACCATGGCCGTCCTGAACTCCTTCGGCCGGGCCGTGGAGATGTTCGAGGCCGGAGCCATCAACCCAGGGCCGATGATCAGCCACTCCTTCACGCTCGACGACTACCCCCGCGCGCTGGAGCTGTTCCGCAAGGGCGAGGGCCGCAAGCTCCAGATCCGACCGGGCGACACCGCCTCTCGCGTCCTCCTCTGAGGACGAGGCCCCATCAATCGAGAGGAGACAGAGCATGTCACAGCAGAGCAGCGCCCGCAGGCGCCGTCTGCGCAACGTCAACCGGATCGTGCTGCCGCTCGCGCTCGCGGCCCTGCTCGTCGGCATGGCCCTCGACGTCAAGGTGATGAGCACCGACGAGGCCGCCAGCGCCGGCGAATCGGAGTTCAGCGCCGAGGAGTACGCCGACGAGCACTTCGAGGAGATCGCCGAGAACGTCGCGGAGCGGGCCGTGCCCGCCGCCGAACTCGCGGCCGCCGTCGATGCCGACCTCGACGCGGCCGGCCAGGAGTACGGCGCCCGCGCCGGAGACACCTCGGCCTGGGCGTTCCCGGTGTCCTTCGAGGGCGTCGTCGGCGAGGTCGACGAGGTCACCGGAACCGCGCCGGTCGAGGTCGAGGGGCTCCCCGACGGCGTGGAGGTCATCGTCCAGTTCGGACCGGTCGTCAACGGCTCGGCCCTGCGCGACGTCACCGGAGACGTCCGCCTCGGCAGCTTCACCAACCAGATGGAGTACCAGTCGGTGGCCGCCGAGCTGAACACGCACGTGCGGGACGGCGTGCTCGCCGAGATCGACACCGCGTCGATCGAGGGCGGCACCGCCACCGTGACCGGGACGTTCTCGTACGCCCCGGGCGGAGCCTGGCTCGTCACGCCTGTCCAGGTGGAGGTCGCCTGATGGTCTCCGCACAGGTCAGCGCCCCGCCGTCCACCGACGTCGTGCTGCGAGCCACCGGCATCACCAAACGCTACGGCGGTGTCGAGGCCCTCAAGGGCGTCGACTTCGAGATCCGCAGCGGCCGGGTCACCACGCTGTTCGGCGAGAACGGGGCCGGGAAGTCGACGCTGATGAAGATCGTCTCCGGCGTCGAGCGGCCCACCTCGGGAGCCCTCGAACTCGACGGCGAGCCGATCCGCTTCGCCTCCTCCGACGACGCCCTCGACCACGGCATCGCCATCATCCACCAGGAGCTCAACCTCGCCCCCAACCTCAGCGTCCGCGACAACATCTTCCTCGGCCGGGAACTGCTGACCCCCTTCGGTTCGGTGGACTTCGCCGCCGAGGACAAGGTGGTGCGCGAGCTGATGGAGCGCCTCGAGGAGGACCTCGATCCCGCCGTCAAGGTGGCCGACCTGCGCCTGGGCCAGCAGCAGATCGTCGAGATCGCCGGGGCCCTGGCCGCCGACGCGCGCGTCCTGATCATGGACGAGCCCACCTCGGCGCTCAGCGCCAACGAGGTCGAGGTGCTCTTCAAGGTCATCGAGGACCTCAAGTCCGAGGGCGTGGCGATCGTCTACATCTCCCACCACCTCGAGGAGGCCCTGCACGTCACCGACCGCGCGGTCGTCTTCCGCGACGGCGAGCTCGTCGCCGAGGCCGAGGCGGCCGACATCGACCTCGGCTGGGTCGTGGAGAAGATGGTCGGCGCCGCCGACGAGGAGGTCTTCGCCGACCTCGCCCCGAACCCCGGCGAGGCCGTACTGGAGGTCGAGGGCCTCGTCGTCGCCGACCCGCAGGCCCCCGAGCGCAACGTCGTCGACCACGTCTCGCTGCGAGTGCGGGCCGGCGAAGTGGTGTGCCTCTACGGCCTCATGGGGGCCGGCCGCACCGAGCTCATGGAGGCCGTCGCCGGGCGCATGCCCGTGGTCTCCGGCAAGGTGTCCCTCGAAGGCGAGGACATCGGGCGCCTGAACGTCCGCGACCGCATCGACCGCGGCCTCGGGCTGGTCCCCGAGGACCGCCAGCGCGACGGGCTCGTCCCGCAGCTGTCGGTGGGCCGGAACATCTCCCTGGCCAGCATCGGCGACTTCATGCGCGGGATATTCCTGTCGGGCCGCATCGAGGACCGGCGGATCGACGAGGGCCTGGCCAAGACCCGCGTCAAGACCTCCTCGCCGAAGGCACCCATCGGCTCCCTCTCGGGCGGGAACCAGCAGAAGGCCGTGATCAGCAAGATGCTGCTCACCGAGCCGACCGTGCTCCTGCTCGACGAGCCCACCCGGGGCATCGACGTCGGCGCCCGAGCCGAGATCTACTCGCTGCTCGCCCAGCAGGCGCAGCAGGGGCTCGGCGTCCTGTACGTCACCAGCGAGATCGGCGAGGCCATCAACGGCTCGAACCGCCTGATCGTCATGCACAAGGGGCGCCTGGTCGCCGAGTTCGACCCCCGCGAGGTCGACCGGCACACCGTCATGGCCGCCTCCGGAGAGAACGCAGACCTGGCCGACGAATCGGCCCAGAACCAGATGGGAGCATCCCAGTGAGTGCTCAGGCAGGAGCGGGACGCTTCCGGGCCCGCGGCGGGAAGATCGACTGGAACACGGTCTTCCTCGAAGGACGGGCGCTCATCGCCTTCGTCCTCATCATCGTCATCTTCGCGTCCTTGTCGGACCACTACCTGACGACGACCAACCTCATCTCCATGACCCGGCACGTGGCCTTCAACGCGGTGCTCGCGCTGGGCATGCTGCTGGTGATCCTCCACGGGGGCATCGACCTGTCCGTGGGCTCGACCGTCGGACTCTCCGGCGTCGTCGCCGGATCGCTGCTGCAAGGACTCGACCTCTCCCTGCTCGACATCGTCGCCTACCCGGCCGTGTGGGTCGTGGTCGTCGTCTCCGTCGCCGTCGGCGCCCTGGCCGGATACGTCAACGGCGTCATGGTCACCAGATTCAGAGTGGCGCCGTTCGTCGCCACCCTCGGCATGATGTACATGGCCCGCGGCGCGGCCCTCCTGATCGCCGACGGCCGCACCTTCCCGCAGCTGCAAGGCGAACCCGAACTCGGCAACACCGGGTTCTCGGTGATCGGCAACGGGCGCCTCCTCGGCATCCCCATGGGCGTGTGGATCATGATCGGCGTCGCCGTCGTCGTCGCGATCCTGCTCACCCGCACCCCCTTCGGGCGCTGGCTGTACTCCATCGGCGGCAACCAGCGCGCGGCCGAGCTCTCCGGCGTCCCGGTCAACCGCGTCGTGCGGTCGGTCTACGTCATCTCCGGGATGTGCGCCGCGCTCGTCGGCCTCATCCTCGCCTCGGAACTGACCGCGGCCACCCCGCAGACCGGGCAGATGTACGAGCTCAACGCCATCGCCGCGGTCGTCATCGGCGGCGCGGCACTCTCCGGCGGCCGAGGCACGGTGCGCGGAACGCTGATCGGCGCCTTCGTCATCGGCTTCCTCACCGACGGCCTCGTCATCGTCGGAGTCTCCGAATTCTGGCAGATGGTCATCACCGGCGCGGTCATCGTCGCCGCAGTGGCCCTCGACCAGTTCCAGCAGCGGCTCAACCGCACCCGGAGCGGATCGGGCAGGTCCGGTCCGGGTGAGGCGGCGGCGAAGCAGCCCGCCGACGACAAGGCGGCGGCCAGTGCCGCCTCCGGAGTCTGAACCAGCCTCTCAACGACTGCCCATAAGGAAGGAATCACCATGAATCGCAAGCTCATAGCCGGCATCGTCGCCGGTATGGTCCTCGCCGCGACGGCGGCGTGCGGGGACGGCGGCGACTCCGGAGACGACGAGGGCCCCAGGCCCGACGCGGCGGAAGTCGAGGGCGGCTACGTCCCGATCATCTCCGTCGAACTGGCCAACCCCTACTGGGACACCGAGGCCGAGACCGCCAAGACCGGACTCGAAGCGCTCGGCTACCAGACCGACGTCTTCCAGCACGAGAACGACCCGCAGCGCCAGAACGAGCTGATCGACGCGGCCATCTCCCAGGACGCGGTGGCCATCGTCCTCGACCCGGCCGGCGCCGACGAGTCCATCGGCGCCGTCGAGCGCGCCACCGAGGCGGACATCCCGGTCTTCCTCATCAACGCCGAGATCAACGAGGAGGGCACCGCGATCTCCCAGATCGTGGCGAACAACGCCCAGGGGGCCGCCGCCGGAGCCCAGTACTTCGCCGAGCAGATGGGCGGCGAGGGCACCTACGTCGAGCTATACGGCAACCCCACCGACAACAACGCCCCGGTGCGGTCGACCGCCTACGAGGAGACCCTCGCCCAGTACACCGACATGGAGCTCCTGCAGCGGGAGACCGCCAACTGGAGCCGCGAAGAGGGCTACCAGGCCATGCAGAACCTGCTGACGGCCCACCCCGACATCGACGGGGTGCTCTCGGGAAACGACGAGATGGCCCTCGGAGCGGTCGCCGCCATCGAGTCGGCCGGGCTCGTCCCCGGCGAGGACATCCTCGTCATGGGCTTCGACGGCTCGCCCGACGCGGTCGAGGCGATCGAGGACGGCAAGCTCCTCGGCACCGTCCTCCAGCCGATCGTGACGGCCACCGACATGCTCGTCGAGCAGCTCGACAGCTACCTCACCACGGGCGAGACCGGTGCCGACCAGGAGAAGCAGGCCGTGGACTGCGTCCTGATCACTCCGGACAACATCGACGGATACTCGCTGTTCGCCCTTGAGTGACCCCCGGTGCCGGGCCCGACTGGGCCCGGCACCGTCGACCGTTCCGCGGAGGAGACCATGACCTACCTATCCAACGACCCGGCCAGGTTCGCCGACGAGCTGATCGAGGGCTTCGTGGCGGCCCACCCGTCGTGGGTGCAGGCCGTCCCCGGCGGCGTCGTGCGCGCCACCCGGGTGCCCGACGGCGAGGTGGCCGTCGTCGTCGGCGGCGGCTCGGGCCACTACCCGGCCTTCGCCGGACTCGTCGGCCCCGGCCTCGCCCACGGCGCGGCCATGGGGAACGTCTTCGCCTCGCCCTCGGCCGAGCAGGTCTACACCGTCGCCAAGGCCGCCTCGGCCGGCGGCGGCATCCTGTTCAGCTACGGCAACTACGCCGGCGACGTCCTCAACTTCGACCAGGCCCAGGAGCGGCTGCGCGCCGAAGGCGTCGACTGCCGGACCGTCGTGGTCACCGACGACGTCTCCTCCGCGCCGCCCGAGGAGAAGGAGCAGCGCCGGGGCATCGTCGGCGACCTGGTCGTGTTCAAGGCGGCCGGACAGGCCGCCGAGGCCGGACTGCCGCTGGACGAGGTCCACGCGCTGGCCGAGCGCGCCAACGAGCGCACGCGCTCCTTCGGCGTCGCCTTCTCCGGCTGCACCCTCCCCGGAGCCGACGAGCCGCTGTTCACCGTCCCGGCCGGACGCATGGGCGTCGGCATGGGCATCCACGGCGAACCCGGCATCGGCGAGGCGGACGTGCCCAGCGCCGAAGGACTCGCCGAGATGCTGGTGGAAAAACTCCTGGCAGAAGCGCCCGAAGGCGCCGGCGACCGCGTCGCCCCCATCCTCAACGGCCTGGGCTCGGTCAAGTACGAAGAGTTGTTCGTCCTCTACCGCAGCGTGGCCCGGCTGCTCGACCGGGCCGGGCTCCAGACCGTGGAACCGGACGTCGGCGAGTTCTGCACCAGCTTCCAGATGGCGGGCCTGTCGCTGACCCTGACCTGGCTCGACGACGACCTCGAACGCGCCTGGCGCGGCCCGGCCGACACCCCCGCCTACCGCAAGGGCGCGGTGGCGGCCCGTCAGCGGCGCGACCCCGCCGAGACCGCCACCGCCGCCGAGACCCGCATTCCCGAATCCGACGCCGAGGCCCGCGCCGCCGCGGCACGGGCGGCGACGGCGCTGTCGGCAGCCGCCGCCGCCATCGACAGGACCGCATACGAACTCGGCCGCCTCGACGCCGTCGCCGGAGACGGCGACCACGGCATCGGCATGCGGCGCGGGTCCATCGCCGCGGCCGAGCGCGCCCGCGAGGCCGCCGAACTCGGCGCCGGCGCCGCCACCGTCCTCCGACTGGCGGGGGACGCCTGGGCGCACCGCGCCGGCGGCACCTCCGGCGCCCTGTGGGGACTGATCCTGCGCTCCCTCGGCGACGCCCTCACCGACACCGGGCACCCCTCGGCCGCCCAAGTCAGCGCCGGAATGCGCCGGGCAGAAGCCGAAGTCGCCCGCTACGGCGGCGCCGAACGCGGAGACAAGACCCTGCTGGACGCCCTCGGGCCCTTCGCCGACTCCTTCGAGGCGGCCGCGAGAGCCGGAGACGACCTCGCGACCGCCTGGTCCCGGGCCGCGGACGCGGCCGAACAGAGCGCACGAGCCACCGCGGACCTGCTGCCCCGCAAGGGACGGGCCAGGCCGCACGCCGAGAACAGCCTCGGAACCCCCGACCCTGGCGCCGTCTCGCTGGCGTACATCGCCGGCGCGGTCGCACCGGTTCTGGCCGAGGCACCGAAAGGAGAGCACGATGAGTGAGGGATGGCGCATCGTCGTCGGCAGCGACGACGCCGGCTACCGGTACAAGGAGGCGCTCAAGCGCGACCTGGAGGCGAGCGGCCTCGTCGCCGAGGTCGTCGACGTCGGCGTCGACGAGGGCGGGGACTCGCCCTACCCGGCCGTGGCCGTCACCGCCGCCGAACGGATCGCGCGCGGCGAGGCCGACCGGGCCCTGCTGGTGTGCGGCACCGGACTCGGGGTGGCCGTCGCGGCCAACAAGGTCCCCGGCATCCGCGCGGTGACAGCCCACGACAGCTTCTCCGTCGAGCGCAGCGTCCTGAGCAACGACGCCCAGGTGCTGTGCTTCGGCGAACGGGTCGTCGGCCTCGAACTGGCCCGCCGCCTCGCCCGCGAGTGGCTGACCTACCGGTTCGACACCGACAGCGCCTCCGCGGCGAAGGTGGCCGTGATCGGCCGGTACGAGTCGTCGAGGACGTGCGAGTGACGCCGCTGTTCATCGGGGTGAGCCTGAAGATGTACTTCGACCACGACCGCACGGTCGAGTGGGCCGAGGACGTCGCCGGGCTCGCCCGCTCCCGCCCCGAGGTGCGCGACGGCCGCGTCGAGCTGGTCGTGCTGCCCTCCCACGCCTCCCTGCCCGGCGTCGGACCGATCGCCGATGGCGCCGGAGTCTCCCTCGGCGCGCAGGACGTCGCCGAGCACGACTCCGGCCCCTACACCGGCGAGGTGTCGGCGGCCAGCCTGGCGCAGGTCGGCTGCCGCTACGCGGAGGTCGGTCACGCCGAGCGGCGCGCCCGCCACGGCGAGGACGACGCCGTGGCGGGCCGGAAGGTCGCCGCGGCCTGGCGGCACGGGCTCGTGCCGATCCTGTGCGTGGGCGAGCAGGAGCCGGTCGACACCGATGCGGCCGTGGAGCACTGCCTCGAGCAGGTGCGCGCCGCCATGGCCCACGCCGGGGCGGGGGTCTCCGGCGAGCTCGTGGTCGCCTACGAACCGGTGTGGGCGATCGGCTCGACGCACGCCGCCTCGGCCGGGCACGTCACGGTCGTCGCCAAGGCGCTGCGGGAGCTCCTGGTCGAGCACGCGTCGGTGACTTCGGCCCGCGTCATATACGGAGGCAGCGCCGGGCCGGGTGTTATGTCCGAATTGGATGGTTCGGTGGACGGACTGTTCCTCGGGCGCTTCGCACACGATCCACGCGCGCTCGGTAGCGTCTTGGACGAGGCGATCGAGCGCATAGGTTGACACGGAGGATGCGGTGACCACTCAAGGCAGTACGTGGCCGGAGTCGTCGGGATCGGCGCGCCAGTCGCGCCAGGCCGAACGGCAGCGGGCGATCACGGATCTGGTGATAGCCGAGGGGACGGTGCGCATCGACCAGCTCGCCGAGCAGTTCGGGATCTCGGCGATGACCGTCCACCGCGACCTCGACGAGCTCGAGGCTCGCGGCCTGCTGCGCAAGTCCCGGGGCGTGGCCACGGCGATGTCGACGAGCCTGATCGAGTCCAGCGACGTCTACCGGCTGGCGCGACAGAATCAGGAGAAGGAGGAGATCGCCCAGGCGGCCCTCGACTACATCGAACCGGGCCAGGCGATCTTCCTCGACGACTCGACCACGGTGCTGCACCTGGCCCAGCACCTGTACCGCAAGACGCCGCTGACGGTGATCACCAACGTGCTCACCCATCTCAACGGGCTCAACGGGGTGCGCGACATCTCGCTGATCGCGCTCGGGGGCGACTACCACAACTGGTGCAGCGCCTTCATGGGCCGGATGACGCTGGAGGCGATCGGGCGGCTGCGGGCGGACACCTTCATCATGTCGACCGCGGCGATCACCGACGACATCTGCTTCCACCAGTCTCCGGAGACCGTGGACGTCAAGCGGGCCATGTTCGAGTCCTCCAAGCGGCGAATCCTGCTGGTGGACCACACGAAGTTCGAGCGGCGGGCGCTGCACGCGCTGGTCCGCCTCGACGAGTACGACCAGGTGATCGTCGACTCCAAGACCGACGAGGCCCACATCTCCCGCATGGAGGCGCAGGGCATCAACGTCCTGGTCGCCCCGATGCCGACCCATCACGAGAAGCGACGCTCCGGGGACTGACCCGGCGGGAGAGTACCGAGGAGACTGCCATGACTTCCACGACCGTCCCGACGGCGATGCGGGCCTCAGTGCTGCTGGGCGCGCACCGGATCGAGGTGCAGGAGCGCCCCGTGCCGCGACCGGCCCCCGACGAGGTGCTGGTGCGGATCGGCGCCGTGGGCGTGTGCGGCTCCGACGTCCACTTCTACGAGGACGGACGCCTCGGCGACTGGGAACTGGACGGGCCCCTCGTCCTCGGGCACGAGTCCGGCGGCGAGATCGTCGCCGTCGGCCGCGACGTGGACGCCTCTCGCGTGGGGGAGCGGGTGTCGATCGAGCCCCAGCACCCCTCGGCGACCTCGGCCGAGGCCCTGCGCGGGGAGTACAACCTCGACCCGGGCATGCGCTTCTACGCGATCCCCGGAACCGATGGGGCCTTCCAGGAGTATGCGACCATCCAGTCTCACTTCGCGCACCGCGTGCCCGACGAGGTCAGTGACGACGCCGCCGGGCTGATGGAGCCGCTGTCGGTGGCGATCGCGACTGCCCGCAAGGCGGGCTTCACCGCCGGCAGCCGCGTGTTCATCGCCGGATCCGGGCCCATCGGCGTGGTGACCGCCCAGGTGGCCCGCGCCTACGGCGCCTTCGAAGTCATCGTCTCCGACGTCAGCGCCCGGCGGCGCGAGCGGGCCCTGGAGTTCGGCGCGACGAGCGCGGTCGACCCGCTGAGCGAGAAGGTCGAGGACCTCGACCTGGGAGCGGACGCCTTCGTCGACGCCTCCGGTGCCCCGGCCGCGGTCGTCAGCGGCTTCCACACCGTGCGTCCCGGCGGGGTCGCGGTGCTGGTGGGCATGGGTGGGGCCGAGGTCCCGCTCCCGATCCCGCTGGTGCAGGGCCGGGAGCTCACGGTGACCGGGATCTTCCGCTACAACAACACCTGGCCGACCGCGATCGGCCTCGTCGCCTCCGGTGCGGTCGACCTGGACGCCATGGTCACCGGCCGCTTCGGTTTGGACGAAGTGGAGGATGCCTTCGCCTCCACGCGCGATGAGGCGACCCTGAAGTCGGTGGTCGACCCCCGCTTCTGACGCGGACGCGGAACGCGGCAGTGTGGTACGGTCAATGCCACAAACCGACTGGACGGTATGAACCGGGTGGGGAGTTCCGCGCGTGGAGAGATTCGAAGGCAGGGCCGCCCTGATCACCGGGGCGAGCAGGGGCATCGGCCTGGCCGTGGCCCGGCGCCTGGTGGCCGAGGGCGCCTCGGTGGTCATCACCGGGCGCGACGAGGAGGCCCTGGAAGAGGCCGTGGACGACCTCGGCCGGGACCGCGCCGCGGGCGTCCCCGGGCACGCCGACGACCCGGCGCACCGGGCCGAGGCGATCGCGCACGCGGTCGAGCGCTTCGGCGGGCTCGACCACCTGGTCAACAACGCCGGCATCAACCCGGCCTGGGGACCGCTCACCGAACTCGACTCCGGCGTGGCCCGCAAGATCTTCGAGGTCAACGTGCTGGCCGCTCTGGAGTGGACCCGCGAGTCGCTCGCGGCCGGAGAGCTGAAGTCGGTGCTCAACATGTCGTCGGTCGCGGGCATGAGCGCGAGCGACAACATCGGGTTCTACGGCGTCTCGAAAGCCGGGCTCATCAACCTGACCGCCCAGCTCGCCGAGGAGCTCGCGCCCGCCGTGCGCGTCAACGCGCTCGCACCCGCCGTGGTCAAGACCAAGCTGTCCCGGGCTCTGTACGAGGGCCGCGAAGAGCAGGTCGCACGGGCCTATCCGCTCGGCCGCCTCGGCGCCCCCGACGACGTGGCCGGGCCCGCCGCGTTCCTGCTGTCCGACGACGCCGCCTGGGTCACCGGCCAGGTCCTGCCGGTCGACGGCGGCGCGAGCATCAGGCCGGTGGGGTGAAAGATGGGGACCATGAGAACCACCAGCGTCGCCGACGAAGTGCTCCGCGCCGCCCTCGAGCTGTTCGCCGCCCAGGGCTACGCCAACACCAGCGTCCAGCAGATCGTGGAGGCCGCCGGCGTCACCAAGGGCGCCATGTACCACTACTTCTCGTCCAAGGACGACCTGCTGTTCGCGATCTACGAGCGGATGCTCTCGCTCCAGAAGCGACGCCTCGACGAGATCACCGCGAAGGGCGGATCCGCCGAAGCGGTGGTGCGGGCCGTCTGCGAGGACGTGGTCGTCACCTCCATCGACTTCCTGCGCGAGGGCACGATCTTCTTCCGCAGCCAGCATATGCTGACGACCGAGCGGCAGAAGGAGGTCAAGCGCCGCCGCCGCGAATACCACGACGCGTTCGCCGAGCTCGTCACCCGCGGCCAGGCCGAGGGGTCCTTCCGCGACGACATCCCCGTCTCGGTCCTCATCGCGAACTTCTTCTCCGACGTGCACTACCTGCCGCACTGGTACTCCGCGGAGGGACCCGAGGACAAGACCGAGGTGGCCGAGCAGCTCACCGCCCTGTTCCTGCGAGGCATCAGGAGATCCGATGACTGAGACCATGCGCGCCTGGCGCGTCACCGGCCACGGCGAGCCCGAAGCGGTCATGGCGCTCGACAAAGTAGGCGTACCGCGGCCGGGCCCCGGCGAGGTCCTCGTCCGGGTCCGGGCCGTGGCCGTGAACTTCCCCGACGTGCTGCTCGCCCGCGGCCAGTACCAAGAGCGCCCCGAGCTTCCGTTCACCCCCGGCATCGAACTGTGCGGCGACGTCGCCGCCCTCGGCGAGGGCGTCGAGGGCATCGAGGTCGGGCAGCGCGTGGTCGGCTCCAAGATCGGGGTCATGGCCGAGTGGGCGGCCGTCCCGGCCGACGCGGTCCGACCGGCTCCGGCCTCGCTCGACGACGCCTCGGCCGCCGCGCTCACCATCGCCTACCAGACCGCCTGGTTCGGCCTCCACCGCCGCGCCGGACTCCGCTCCGGCGAGACCCTGCTCGTGCAGGCGGCGGCCGGCGGCGTCGGCACCGCGGCCTGCCAGCTCGGTGCCGCCGCCGGGGCCGAAGTGGTCGGCATCGTCGGCGGCCCCGCCAAGGCCGAGGTCGCCGAGGCGGCCGGGGCGGCGCGGGTCCACCTGCGCGGCGGCGACTGGGTCGGCGCGGTCAAGCGGGACGGCGGCGCCGACGTCGTCTTCGACCCGGTCGGCGGCGAGGCGTTCGAAGGCTCGGTGCGCTGCCTGGGCTTCGAGGGCCGCATCGTCGTGGTCGGCTTCGCGAGCGGCGCGATGCCGCGCGTCCGCGCCGACCACGCTCTGGTCAAGAACTACAGCGTGCTGGGCCTGCACTGGGCCCTGTACCAGCGGCGCCGCCCCGACCTGGTCGACCGCGCCCACGATGAGCTGACGCGCCTGGCCGACTCCGGCGCCGTCCGCCCGGTGGTCGGGGAGATCGTGTCCTTCGAGGACGCCTCCGCGGCGGTCCAGCGGCTCGCGGGCGGGGACACGACCGGGCGGCTCGTCGTGCGGGTATCGGAGTGAGGCGGTCGGGATGACGGGCCTGAGCGGGCGAGTCGCGATCGTCACCGGCGGATCGCGGGGCATCGGCGCGTCCCTCGCGCGGGCCCTGCACGCCTCCGGCGCGACCGTGATTATCGCGGACGTCCTGGTCGAGCCGGGGGAGGCGCTCGCGGCCGAGCTGGGCGAGCGGGCCCGGTTCACCGAGCTCGACGTGACCGACGAGGACTCCTGGGCGCGCACCGTCGCGGACGCCGTCGAGGCGTTCGGCGCGGTGGACGCGATGGTGAACAACGCCGGGATCGCGAACGCGGCGCCGCTGGAGCACTTCTCGCTGGAGAAGTGGAACGCCGTCATCGGCGTGAACCTGACCGGCACGTTCCTCGGCTGCCGGGCGGTCGCGCCGTTCATGAAGGCCGCCGGACGCGGGTCCATAGTGAACATATCCTCGGTGGAGGGACTTCGCGGCAGCGTGCGCCTGCACGGGTACACCGCCTCCAAGTTCGCCGTCCGCGGGCTCACCAAGTCGATCGCGGTCGAGTTGGGCCCGTTCGGCGTCCGCGCGAACTCGATCCACCCCGGCATCATCGGCACCGACATGACCACCCGTATCGACCCCGAGTCGCTGGTCGTCCCGCTGGGCCGCCCCGGAGTCCCCGGCGACCTCGCCGGGGCGGCGGTGTTCCTGGCCGGCGACGAATCGGCCTACATCACCGGCGCCGAGCTGGTGGTCGACGGCGGCATGACCGCGGGCATCCCGCACCGCTGACCCGGGGAGCCGAGCCTTGTCCATATCGAAACGGAACAGCTCTCGCCGCAACATACCGTCCGGTCGGTATTTCCGGTAGGCTGGACCCACTCCGACACGAAGAGGTGCGAGTACCACGATGCAGACGACCCCTCCACCCCGTCTCGAGGTCTCCGGACTCGAGGTCCGATTCGGCGGCCTGACCGCCCTCGACGACGTGTCCCTCACCGTCGGCGACGGCCAGACCGTCGCCCTCATCGGCCCCAACGGCGCCGGGAAGACCACCCTGTTCAACGCCGTCTGCGGCCTGGTCCGTCCCCGCCGCGGCACCGTCGGCGTCGCCGGACGCCCCGCCCCGTCCTCGCCCACCGGGCTCCTCGCCGCCGGCGTCGCCCGGACCCTCCAGGGTCTCGGCCTGTTCGAGCAGCTGAGCGTCCTGGAGAACGTCCTGGTCCCCCTCTCCAGCCTCCGCCGCGACGCCGAGCGGGCCCGCGCCGTCCTGGCCGACCTCGACCTCGCCTCCGTCGCCGACCGGCCCGTCGGAACCCTGCCCTATCCCGAACGCAAGCGGGTCGCCCTCGCCCGCGCCCTGGTGACCGACCCCGGACTGCTGCTGCTCGACGAGCCCGCCGGGGGCCTCGGGTCCGCCGACATCGACGCGCTCGCGGCCACCGTCCGCGCCCTGGCAGAGGACGGCCGCGCCGTCGCCCTCGTCGAACACCACGTCGACTTCGTCATGGCCGTCGCCGACCGCATCGTCGTCCTCGACTTCGGCAAGGTCATCGCCGCCGGAACCCCCGACGAGGTCCGCGGCGACCCCGCCGTCGAGGCCGCCTACCTAGGGGGTGCCTCGTGAGCACCTTGACCGTCGAGCGCCTCACCGTCGGCTACGGCGACGGCGCCCCCGTCCTCGACGGGCTGGACCTCGAGATCGCCGACGGCGGCATCGTCGCCCTCCTCGGCGCCAACGGCGCGGGCAAGACCACGCTCCTGCGGGCCCTCACCGGCCTGGTCCCCGCCCGGTCCGGCCGGGTCCTGCTCGGCGGTGCCGACCTCACCGGACTGCCCACCGAGGACCGGGTGCGGCGCGGACTCGCGCTCGTGCCCGAGGGCCGCGGCGTCGTCGCCGAACTGACCGTCGACGAGAACCTCCTCCTCGGCGGCCTGTGGCGGCACCGCGCCGCCGCCAGGCGCGCCGCGGTCGAGGAGATGTACGACCTCTTCGAACCCCTCGCCCGCCGGCGCGGCGCCCACGGGCACAGCCTCTCCGGCGGCGAACGCCAGATGCTCGCGCTGGCCCGCGCCCTCGTCGCCCGCCCCGACGTGCTCCTGCTCGACGAACCGTCCCTCGGCCTCGCCCCGCTCGTGGTCGCCCAGCTCCTCGGCGTCCTGCGCGAGACCGCCCGCCGCACCGGCCTGACCGTGCTCCTCGCCGAGCAGAACGTGACCGGCGCGCTGTCGGTCGCCGACCGCGGCGTGGTGCTCTCCCTCGGCGAGGCCGTGGCCGACCGCCCGGCCGCCGAACTCGCCGCCGAACCCGCCCTCCGCCATGCCTACCTGGGGTTCTGATGGACCGACTCGTATTCCTGCTCTCATCGGGACTGGCCCGCGGGGCCGTCCTGGCCCTGTTCGCGCTCTCCCTGGTGATCGTCTGGAGGGCCGCCCGCGTCGTCAACTTCGCGCAGGCCGCCATGGCGATCGCCGCCGTCTACGTCGCCTTCGCCATCACCGCCGCCTCCGGCTCCTACTGGCTCGGGCTGATCGGCGGCCTCGCCACCGGAGCACTCCTCGGCGCGGCCGTCGAAGCCGGTCTCATGCGGCGAGTGCCGCACACCACCCCGCTGCCCGGCATGATCGTCGCCATCGGACTGGTCATGATCCTCCAGTCCGGACTGTCGATCGCCTTCGGCCCGCAGCACCGGACGATGCGGCCCCCGTTCTCCGAGCGGCCCTTCGATCTCGGCGGCGTGCCCGTGCTCTCCCCGTACGAGCTGTTCGTGCTCGTCGTCGCCGCGCTCGTCATGGGCGGACTCGCCCTCCTGTTCAACCGCACCTCCCTCGGACTCCAGCTCCGCGCCTCGGCGTTCGCCCCCGAGACCTCCCGACTCCTGGGCGTGCGGGTGCCCCGCATGGTCACCGTCGGCTGGATGCTCTCGGTCGCCACCGCCGCCCTCGCCGCGCTCCTGCTGGTCCCGACCGAGCTCGGCCTCAACCCCTTCGCGGCCGACCTGCTGTTCGTCAACGCCTTCGCCGTCGCCGTGATCGGCGGCCTCGACTCCCCGGCCGGGGCGCTGGCCGCAGGGATCGGCGTCGGGATCCTGTCCAGCCTCGTCACCGGATACGTCTCGGCCTCGGCCGCGCCGCTGGCCGTGCTCGCCGTGCTCACCGCCGTGCTCCTGCTGCGGCCCGGCGGCCTCGTCGCCGCCGGGAAGGCGAGGTCGGCATGAGGACCGTCCTGCGCGCCGCGCTCCTGGCCGCCCTCGCGATCGGCGCGACCTTCGCCCTCGACCCGTTCCGCAACTTCCAGCTCGCCACGGCCGCCGGCGTCTTCGCCGCCGTCGCCGGACTGACCGTCCTGGTCGGACTCACCGGCCAGCTCTCGCTCGGCCACGCCGTGCTCATGGCCGCCGGAGGCTACGGCTACGCGGCCGCCTCCACGGCCGCGGCCGAGGCCGCACCCGAGTCCGCGGCCCTCGTCCTGACGGCCGGACTCGCCGGGGCCGCAGCGGTCTCGGGAGCGCTCGGCCTGCTGCTCGGCCTGGCCGCCGCCAGACTCCGCGGCCCCTACCTCGCGGGCCTGACCCTCGCCCTGGTCATCGCGCTCCCGTCGGCGGCGAACGTGCTGCCGCTCGGCGGCGCCCAGGGCCTGCCCGCCCCGTTCCTGCCCGTCCCCGACGCCCTGTCCCGGCTCATCGCCGTCGAGCAGTGGCATGCCTGGCTCGCCATCGGCGTCGCCGCCGTCGCGGTCACCCCGCTCGCCGTGCTCCGATCCGGTCGGGCGGGCCTGCGCATGCGGGCCGTCCTCGGCGACGAGACCGCCGCCCGACTGTCCGGAGTCGACCCCGCCAGGACCAAGACCGGCGCCTTCGTCGCCAGTGCCGTCCCCGCCGGGCTCGGCGGCGCGATCCTGGCGATCACCACCCAGCAGGTCGCGCCCGGCGGCTACGGCCTGGCGTTCTCGCTGCTGCTCGTGGTCGCCGCCGTCGTCGGCGGGCTCGGCAGCCTCGGCGGCGCCGCCCTCGGCTCGGTCCTCGTCGTCGCCCTGCCCTGGCTGGTCGACACCCTCGTCGACGCCGTCCCCTCCGACCTCGGACAGCGCCTCGACGGCAACTTCGCCGTCCTGCTGTTCGGCGCGGTCATCATCGCGGTGACCGTCGCCCGGCCCGGCGGCCTCGCCGCCCTGGGACCCCGCCTGCGAATCCGGAGCCGCGGGCGCGCGGCCGCACCGGTCTCCCCGACCCCCGACAACGCAACCCCTTCCGCGAACACAGAGAGGTGATTCGTCATGCGCATCCCCACCCGAAGCACGGCCGCCCTGGCGGCGGCCGCCACGCTCGCGCTCGCCGCGTGCTCCACACCCGCCGACGAGGACGAGACCCCGCCCGGCGTCACCGACGACACGGTCACGATCGGCACCCACCAGCCGCTGACGGGCCCGGCCGCCGCCGGCTACGCCACGATCTCGGCGGCCACGTCCGCCTACTTCGAGTACCTCAACGCCCAAGGCGGCATCCACGGCCGCCAGATCGAGTACGTCGTCAAGGACGACGCCTACGACCCCTCCCAGACCCAGACGGCGGTGCGCGAACTCGTCGCCGAGGGCGAGGTCTTCGCCGTCGTCAACGGCCTGGGCACGCCGACCCACTCGGCGGTGCTCGACTACCTCGACCAGCAGGGCGTGCCCGACCTGTTCGTCTCCTCGGGCTCCCTGGCGTGGAACCAGCCCGACCAGTACCCGAACACGTTCGCGTTCAACGCCGACTACGTGACCGAGGGCGCGGCCCTCGCCCAGTACGCGACCGAGCAGGACCCCGAGGCGACGGTGTGCGTGCTCGGACAGGACGACGACTACGGCGAGGGCATCCTCGCGGGCGTCGAGGCCGTCCTCGGCCCCGACGCGGTCGCCCAGACCCAGGTCTACTCGACCTCCAGTGAGGACGTCAGCGCCCAGATCGGGGCCATGATGGAGGCCGGCTGCGAGATCAACGTCCTCGGCACCATCAACGGCTTCACCGCCCTCGCGGTCGGCACCGCCGCGCAGCTCGAATGGTTCCCCCGGTGGTACGTCTCGTCCTCCGGCGCCGACTACCCGACCCTGGTCGAATACCTCGGCGAGGAGACCGCGCCGCTCGTCCTGCAGGGCATGGTGAGCGTCAACTACCTGCCCTTCAGCCCCGACGACGAATGGGTCGAACTGTTCAGGCAGGTCAACGACGAGTACAACGACGGCGCGCCGTTCACCGGCAACACCGTGTTCGGCATGAGCGTGGCCTACCTCTTCGCCGAGGCGCTCGCCGCCGCCGGCGAGGACCCCACCCGAGCCTCGCTCACCGAGGCCCTCGAGTCCGGGGACCTGCTCGGCAACGGCATCGTGCCGCTGTCGTACGGCCCCGACGACCACGCCGCCTACCGCGGCGTCGGCATCACGACCGTCGACGAGGGCGTGCAGGACTACATCGGCACCACCTACGCCGTCGCCGACGGCGCCGTCACCGAGATCGAGGCGTCCCCGGTGCCGCTGGAGAACGAGGGCGTCCCCGGATCGTGAGGCCGCCCGAAGCATGAGAGAGGAGCACGAATGACGGAGGCGACCGAGGTCCCCGGCCTCGACGTGGCCGGACTGGGCCGGTGGCTGGCCCGGGAGCACCCCGGACTGGCAGGCGAGGGCCCCCTGCGGGCCGCGCTCATCGACGGCGGGCGCTCGAACCTGACCTACCGGGTCGACGGCGCGAAGCAGCCGCTGGTGGTGCGCCGGCCACCGCTGGGACACGTGCTCTCCACGGCGCACGACATGCGCCGCGAGCACCGGGTCATCTCCCTGCTGCGGGGCCTGGTCCCCGTACCGCCCACGGTGGACGTCGTCGACGACGCCGAGGCGGCCGAGGTGACCGGCACGGTCTTCTTCGTCATGGAGTACGTGGACGGCGAAGTGCTGTCCGAGCCTGCCCAGAACGCCGCGTTCGGCCCGACCGGGCTGCACCGGCTCGGCATCGAGCTGGCCGAGATCCTCGCCGACCTCCACGCGGTCGACCCCGAGGCGGTCGGCCTGGGCGACTTCGGGCACCCGAACGGGTACCTGGAGCGGCAGATGCGGACCTGGCGGCGCCAGTACGACGCCTCGCGCTCGCGCGACCAGCCCGCGCTCGACGCCCTCCAGGAGCGCCTCGCCGCCTCGGTGCCCGGCGGCGAGACGCGTTCGGCGGTCGTCCACGGCGACTACCGCCTGGACAACATGATCGTCGCCGGACCGGCCGCCGAGCCGCGCATCGCCGCCGTCCTCGACTGGGAGATGGCCACGCTCGGCGACTCCCTGGTCGACCTCGGGATGCTCGGCATGTACTGGCACATCCGGTCCCTGAGCGGTGGCGAGGCCGCCTCCGGGGCGATCGTGCCAGGCGCCGGCTACCCCGAGTTCGAGGAGGTCGTCGACGCCTACGCCGCCCGCGCCGGGATCGCCGTGCCCGACCTGTCCTGGTACCGGGCCTTCGCCTGCTACAAGCTCGCGGTGATCCTCGAGGGCGTCCATTTCCGCTACGTCGGCGGGCAGACCGTCGGCGACGGCTTCGACAGGATCGGCGGCCTCGTGGCGCCGCTGGCCGAGGAGGGACTGTGGATTTCGAACCGGACGAGATGACGCTCGCCTTCACCGACGAGGTGCGATCGTTCCTGGCCGAGCGCGTCGAGCCCGCCGAGGCGGTGCTCGAGAAGCAGCTGGCCGCCGCGCCCGACGACTGGTCGACGCCGCCGATCGTGCGCGAACTCCAGGAGGAGGCCCGCGAGCGGGGGCTGTGGAACCTGTTCCTGCCGCCCGGCCCTCACAGGCTCGGCGGCGGCCTGACCAACCTCCAGTACGCGCCGGTCGCGGAGCTGACCGGCCGCAGCCCGAGGCTCGCCCCGGCCGCCATGAACTGCGCCGCCCCCGACACCGGCAACATGGAGCTGCTGGCCCACTTCGGCACCGACGAGCAGCGGCGGGAATGGCTCGACCCGCTGCTGGAGGCCGAGATCCGCTCGGCGTTCTGTATGACCGAGCCCGACGTGGCCTCCTCGGACGCCTCCCAGATCGCCACCCGCATCCGCCGCGACGGCCGCGACCTGGTGATCTCGGGTCGCAAGTGGTTCGCCACCGGCGCGATGAACCCCGACTGCCGGGTACTGGTCGTCATGGGCAAGACCGACCCCGAAGCGCCGCGCCACCGGCAGCAGTCCATGGTGCTCGTTCCGCGCGAGACCCCTGGAGTGACGATCGTGCGGCCCCTGACCGTGTTCGGCTACGACGACCGCGACCACGGTGGACACGCCGAGATCGCCTTCGACGAGGTCCGCGTCCCGGCCTCCAACCTCCTCGGCGGCGAAGGCGAGGGATTCGCCGTCGCCCAGGCACGGCTCGGACCCGGGCGCATCCACCACTGCATGCGGGCGCTCGGCATGGCCGAGCGGGCCCTCGACCTGGCGCGGGAGCGCGCGTCCGGGCGCGTCGCCTTCGGCGGGCCGCTCGCCGAGAAGGGCACCGTCCGCGCCTGGGCCGCCGACGCCCGCATCGAACTGGAGGCGCTGCGCCTGCTGGTCCTCAAGACCGCCTGGCTGATGGACACGGTCGGCAACCGCCGGGCCATGACCGAGATCCAGGCGATCAAGATCGCCGTCCCCCGTGCCGTGCAGCGCATCCTCGACCAGGCGATCCAACTGTTCGGCGCCGCCGGGCTCTCCGGCGAGGCGCCGCTGGCGGGGATGTTCGCCGGGGCCAGGGCGATGCGTCTGGCCGACGGGCCCGACGAGGTCCACAGCGCTTCCCTCGGCAAGGCCGAGCTGCGACGATGAACCAGACCTGACCACAAAGGAGCACTGCAATGACGCACAATCCAGATCCGGCCGTCGACGGACGCGGATGCGGCACCCTCTCCATCGCGAGCATCCTCGCCGAGTCCGCCCGCCGCACCCCCGACCGTCCCGCCCTGCACTTCATGGGCCACACCGTCTCCTACGGCGAGCTGTGGCACCAGACCCGCGCCTACGCGGGCGCGCTCGCCGAACGCGGCATCGGCCCGGGCTCCCGCGTGGCGATGATCGTGCCGAACGTCCCCGACTTCCCGCGGGTTTACTACGCGGCGCTGTCGCTCGGGGCCGTGGTCGTCCCGGTGCACCTGCTGTTCAAGACCGACGAGATCGCGTTCGTCCTCGAAGACTCCGGGGCCGACCTGGCCGTGGTCGCCGCCCCGATGCTCGGCGAGGCCGCCCCGGCGGCCGCGCGCGCCGGCGTCCCGCTGGTGACCGTGCTCGCCCCCGAGGACCTGGAGGTCGGGGGAACGCCGGTCGCGCGGCTCGAGGACGAGGCGAAGGCCGCGACTCCCATCGAGCGCCACCTGCCGGTCGACCCGCTGGCCGCCGCGACCGTCCTCTACACCTCGGGCACCACCGGCACGCCGAAGGGCGCGGTCGGCTCGCACCTGGCCATGATCGAGCAGGTCCACTGCACCCTCCTCGACTCCTTCGACGTCCGGCCCGACGACGTGGTCTTCGGCGGCCTGCCGCTGTTCCACACCTTCGGGCAGATGGCCGTGTTGAACGTCGCCTTCCGCCGCGGCGCTTCGATCATCCTGCTGCCCAAGTTCGAACCCGACGAGGTGCTCCGGCTCCTGGTCCGGCACGGGGCGACCTTGTTCACCGCCGTCCCCACCATGTTCGCCGGCATGATCGCCGCCGCGGCCAAGACCGGGGACCGCCCGCCGCTGCGCTACGCCGTCTCCGGCGGAGCCGCGCTCCCGGCCGCGACCCTGGAGGGCTTCGAGGCCGCCTACGGCGCGGAGGTCCACGAGGGATACGGGCTCACCGAGACCTCGCCGACCTGCACGTTCAACTCCGTGTACGAGCCGATCCGGCCCGGCACGGTCGGCCGCCCCATCTGGGGCGTCGAGGTCGCCGTGGCCGAAGCCGAGACCGAGGGCCGCATCGACCTGATCGACGAGCCCGGGAAGCTCGGCGAAGTCGTCGTGCGCGGCCACAACCTGATGAAGGGCTACCTCGGCAACCCGGAGGCGACCGAGGCGGCCGTGGTCGACGGCTGGTTCCGCACCGGCGACCTCGGCACCATGGACGCCGAGGGCGCGCTGACCATCGTCGACCGCAAGAAGGACATGATCATCCGCAACGGCTACAACGTGTACCCGACCGAAGTGGAGGCCGTGCTCGCCCGCTTCCCGGGCGTGTCGATGGCCGCGGTGTTCGGGGTGCCGCACGAGGTCCACGGCCAGGAGATCCACGCGGCGGTTTTGCCCGACGAAGGCGTCTCGCCGGACGCGGCCGCGATCGTGGCCCACATGAAGGAGAAGGTCGCCGCCTACAAGTACCCGCGGGTGGTGCACGTGGTCGACGAGCTCCCGATCGGACCCAGCGGCAAGGTCGTCAAACGGAGGCTCGCCGAGCGGTTCAGCTAGCCCGGACCTCCAGGCGCGCCTCGACCGCCTCCCGGACACCGGTGGGGATCGGCACCGGGCGGCGGGCGTCCCGGTCGACGAACACGTGGGTGAACCGGCCCAGCGCCACCGGGTCGGTCCGGTCGACGGCGCCCGAGCGGAGGATCGCCAGGTCCCATGTGATCGAGGTGCCGCCGAGACGGGCCACGGCCACGTCGACCTCGAGCTCCTCGGGGTAGGACACCGACTCCAGGAACTCGCACGAGGTCGCGCGGGCGACGGCGATGACGCCGCCGTCGACGTCGAGCCCGGCCTCGCGGATCATCCAGGCGTTGACCGCGGAGTCCATGGCCTCGTAGTAGACGGCGTTGTTCATGTGCCCGTACTGGTCGTTGTCATTCCAGCGCAGCGGGAACGGATGACGGTAACCGGTCACGGCGGCTCCTTCGGCTTGAGATGCTGGGACATGGTGGGTGCAATACTAGACACCGACCGACCAGTCGGAATGTACCGGGTCGGTCGAACGATCGGAGGAACGATGACCAGTGAGAACGCGGCTGCTTCCGAACGGCCCGACGCGCTGCTGGGGGCCGACTTCTACGGCTACCAGAACGAACTGACGCCCACCGAGCGCGAGGCCGCGCTCCGGCTCCGCGAGTTCATGGAGCGAGAGGTCAGACCCATCGCCGACGACTACTGGGAACGCGCCGAGTTCCCCTACCACCTCATCCCCGGCATCGCCGAGCTCGGCGTGGTCGGCGCGGCCTGGCCCGAATCGGCCCGCTTCGCCAACAGCGCCGTCTTCCGCGGCTGGGCCGCACTGGAACTGGCCCGCGTCGACGCCTCCGTCGCGACCTTCGTGGGCGTCACCAGCGGCCTGGCCATGAGCGCGATCGGCGTCGGCGGCTCCGAGGAGCAGCGCGCCGAGTGGCTCCCGCGCCTGGGCCGCTGCGAGGTCATCGGCGCCTTCGGGCTCACCGAGCCCGAATCCGGCTCCGACGCCGCCCGCGGCCTGCGCACCACCGCCGAACGCCGCGGCGACAAGTGGATCCTCAACGGCGCCAAACGCTGGATCGGCAACGCCACCTTCGCCGACGTGAACGTCATCTGGGCCAAGGACACCGCCGACGAACAGGTCAAGGGCTTCCTCGTCCGCAAGGGCGCTCCCGGCTTCACCGCCACCAAGATCGAGCGCAAGCAGTCGCTGCGGTCGGTCCAGAACGCCGACATCACCCTCACCGACGTCGAAGTGCCCGAGTCCGACCGGCTCCAGCGCGTCTCCTCCTTCCGCGACGTCGCCACCGTCCTCCGCCTGACCCGCGCCGGAGTCGCCTGGGAGGCCATCGGCGTCGCCATCGGCGCCTACGAGGCCGCCGTCCGGTACGCCGCCGAACGCGAGCAGTTCGGGCGGCCCATCGGCGGCTTCCAGCTCGTGCAGGACAAGCTCGCGAACTCCCTGGCCGACATCACCGCCGGCCTCGGCATGTGCGTCCGCGTCTCCCGCATGGAGGACGAGGGCGTCCAGCGCGACGAGCACACCGCCCTCGCCAAGGCGTTCGTCACCGCCCGCATGCGCGAGACCGTCGCCCGCTGCCGGGAGATCCTCGCCGGCAACGGCATCCAGCTCGACTACGGCGTGGCCCGCTTCTTCGCCGACGCCGAGGCCGTCTACACCTACGAGGGCACCCGCGACATGAACACCCTGATCGTCGGCCGGGCCGTCACCGGCCGCCAGGCATTCGTCTAGACCGCAAGGAGCACGACATGAACGAGGCCTACATCGTCGCGACCGCGCGCTCGCCGATCGGGCGCGCCCGCAAGGGCTCCCTCACCGGCGTCCGAGCCGACGACCTGACCGCGCAGATGGTGCGCGCGGCCATGGCCAAGGTACCGGCGCTCGACCCCGACCGGATCGACGACCTGCTGCTCGGCTGCGGCATGCCCGGCGGCGAGCAGGGCATGAACATGGCCCGCATCGTCGCGGTCATGCTCGGCTGGGACCGCGTCCCCGGCGCCACGGTCACCCGGTACTGCTCGTCGAGCCTCCAGACCACCCGCATGGCCTTCCACGCCATCAAGGCCGGCGAGGGCGACGTGTTCGTCTCCGCGGGCGTCGAGTCGGTCAGCCGCATGGACCGCGGCTCGGCCGACCACATCCCCGGCCAGGACCCCACCAACCCCGCCTTCGCCGACGCCATGGCCCGCACCGACCGGCGCACCGAAGGCGACGCTCCGGTCTGGACCGACCCGCGCGAGGACGGACTCATGCCGGACCCGTACATCGCCATGGGCCAGACCGCCGAGAACGTCGCCGCCCTGCGCGGTGTCACCCGCGGCGAGCAGGACGCCTTCGCAGCCCGCTCCCAGCAGCGGGCCGAGGCGGCGATCGCCGCCGGATTCTGGGCCGGCGACATCACCCCGGTCACCCTGCCCGACGGCACCGAAGTCGCCTCCGACGACGGCCCCAGGCCCGGCACCACCGTCGAGAAGCTCGCCGCGCTCGATCCGGTGTTCCGCCCCGACGGCACCGTCACCGCCGGCAACGCCTGCCCGCTCAACGACGGGGCCGCGGCCGTGATCGTGGCCTCCGGTCGGGTCGTCGAGGAGCTCGGACTCGAACCGGTGGCGCGCATCGTCTCCACCGGCGTGAGCGGCCTGTCGCCGGAGATCATGGGCCTCGGCCCGGTCGAGGCCGTCCGCCGCGCGCTCGCGCTGGCCGGGCTCGGCATCGACGACATGGACCTGGTCGAGATCAACGAGGCCTTCGCCGCCCAAGTGATCCCCGCCGCCCGCGACCTCGGCATCGACCAGGACCGGCTCAACGTCAAGGGCGGGGCGATCGCGGTCGGCCACCCCTTCGGCATGACCGGCGCGCGCATCACCTCCACGCTGCTGAACGCGCTGGCCGACACCGGCGGGCGCTACGGCCTGGAGACCATGTGCGTCGGCGGCGGCCAAGGCATGGCCATGGTCCTCGAACGACTCTGACCCGACCCGGGAACACCCGCGGCCCGGACGACCGAAGTCGTCCGGGCCGCTTGTCCGCGCCTCAGGACTCGGGGACGTACAGCGCGATCGCCTGCGCGACCAGCGCCGGCTTTTCGACCCCTTCGATCTCGACGGTGACGGTGGAGGCGAGCTTGACGCCCGCGCCGCTCGGGTCGGCCCCGGTGATCTCGGTCGTGGCGCGCACGCGCGACCCGGCCGGGACGGGACTGAGGAAGCGGACCTTGTCGAGGCCGTAGTTGACGGCCATCGCCGCTTCGTCCACCTCGATCAGCTGCGACATCAGGCGCGGCAGGAGCGACAGCGTGAGGTAGCCGTGGGCGATCGTGGTCCCGAACGGCCCGGCCTGGGCGCGCTCGGGGTCGATGTGGATCCACTGGTAGTCCTCGGTGGCGTCGGCGAACGCGTCGATGCGGTCCTGGTCGATCGCGAACCAGTCGCCGGTGGCGGTGCGCCCGATCGCCCCGGCCAGGGCGGCGGGGGAGTCGACCTTGATCGCGGCGGTGCTCATGCCTTCGGACCTCCGGCGACGTAGAGGACCTGCCCGGAGACGAATCCGGCCTCCTCGGAGCAGAAGAAGGCGACGGCGGCGGCGATGTCCTCGGGCTGTCCGACGCGGCCGACCGGGGCCTCCTTCGCGGCGGCGGAGAGGAAATCGTCGAAGGGGACGCCGATCCTCTCGGCGGTCGCCTTGGTCATCTCGGTCTGGATGAAGCCGGGCGCGACGGCGTTGGCGGTGACGCCGAACCTGCCGAGCTCGATCGAGAGGGTCTTGGTGAAGCCCTGCATCCCGGCCTTGGCCGCGGCGTAGTTGGCCTGCCCCCGGTTGCCGAGCGCGGAGGTGCTCGAGAGGTTGACGATGCGGCCCCAGCCGGCGTCGACCATGCTCGACTGGACGGCCTTGGACATGAGGAACGCGCCGCGCAGGTGGACGCCGAGGACGGCGTCCCAGTCGTCGGGGGTCATCTTGAACAGCAGGTTGTCGCGGAGGATTCCGGCGTTGTTGACCAGGATGGCGGGCTCGCCGAGTTCGGTGCGGACGCGGGCCACGGCCGCCTCGACCGAATCGGCGTCGGCGACGTCCACGCCGACCGGGAGTGCGCGGCCGCCGTCGGCGGCGATGGACTCGGCGGTGGCCGCGGCCTGGTCTTCGGCGAGGTCGAGGACGGCGACGGCGTGCCCGTCGGCGGCGAGGCGGCGGGCGGTGGCGGCACCGATGCCGCGGGCGGCGCCGGTGACGACGGCGGTCCGTGGAGTCATTGCGGGTCCTTTCGGTGGCAGGTTGCTTCGGTTCGGTCAGAAGACGATGAGCTGGCGGAGCGCCTCGCCTGAGGCGAGGCTGTCGAGGGCGGCGGGGAGGTCGTCGAGCCCGATGCGGTCGGAGACGAGCCGGTCGAGCGGCAGGTCCCCGGCCCGCCAGAGGTCCGCGTAGCGGGGGATGTCGCGGCCGGGCACGGCCGAGCCGAGGTAGGAGCCGATGACGGTGCGGGCCTCGGCGGTGAGGGTGAGCGGGGCGATGCTCGCCCGCGCGTCGGGGCCGGGGAGTCCGACGGTGACGGTGGTGCCCCCGGGCGCGGTGAGGGCGTAGGCGGTCTCGAAGGCGCGGGCCGAACCGGCGGCTTCGACGGCGACCGGCACGCGGACTCCGGCCGCCGCGGCCTCGTCCGGCGTGTAGGCGGCCGCCGCGCCCAGGCTCCGCGCCAGCTCCAGCTTGGACCGGACGGCGTCGACGCCGACGACCTCGTGGCCGAGGGCCGCCGCGACCAGGAGCGCGGCCATGCCGACTCCGCCGAGGCCGACGACGGCCACGGTCTGCCCCGGTTCGGGGCGTCCGGCGTTGACGACCGCGCCGCCGCCGGTGAGGACGGCGCATCCCAGCAGGGCGGCGATGTCGGGCGGCACGTCGTCGTCGATCGCGACCACGGAGGTGGCGGAGACGACCGCGTGCGTGGCGAAGGCGCTGACGCCGAGGTGGTGGTTGACCCTCTCGCCGCCGCGGCGGAGCCGGACGGCGCCGCCGACGAGCGTCCCGGCCGCGTTGGCGGCGCCGCCGACCGTGCAGGGCAGCCGCCCGTCGGTGCCGCACGCCTCGCATGCGCCGCAGCGGGGGAGGAACGTCATGACCACGCGCCGCCCGACCGCCGTCGCGGTCCCGGGCCCGGCCTGCACGACGATCCCGGCGGCCTCGTGGCCCAGCAGCATCGGAGTGGGCCGGACCCGGTTGCCGTCCACCACCGACAGATCGGAGTGGCACAGCCCGGCCGCCTCGATCCGGACCAGCAGTTCGCCCGGTCCGGGCGCTTCGAGTTCGAGCGGGCCGACGGTGGTCGGCCGTGAGTCCGCGAACGGGGCAGGGGCGCCGCAGCGCTCCAGTACGGCACCGGTGATCTGCACGGCGACCTCCTCGTCGTCGGGTACGACCAAAGCATACCGACTGACCGGTATGTAGCGCTACCCGGTGCCCCCGCGATCCGCGACGCGAAAGCGGCCGCGGGCGTTCGCGCCCGCGGCCGCCGCTCGTCCGATCAGGACGGCAGGTTCCACACCTGCGTCCACTGGCCGTTGCAGTCGTAGATCTGCAGCTTCGTGCCGTCGGCGGTATCGCCCTCGGGCAGGTCGAGGCAGCGGCCCGACTACGGGTTCAGCAGCGAGCCGTCGTCCTGCGGCGTCCACTGCTGGGCGCCCGATCCGTTGCACTCCCACAGCTGCACCGGCGTGAAGTTCGCCGCGCCCTGCGCGTCCACGTCCAGGCACTTGCCCATCGAGCGGATCGTGCCGTCGCCGCCGACCGACCAGTCCTGGCCGCTGGCGACCCCGCAGGTCCACAGCTGCGCCCCGTTGCCGTTCTCCGAGGCGTTCGGGCTCGACGTGCGGGTCTCCCACCACGGGTCCGAGTCCGTCTCCTGGGCCGTCCACGCCGCCTGGGTCGCGGCCGGTTCGCCCGTCGACCGCCCGGCGCCGCAGCCGGACGCGACGTCGGCGCCGCTGAAGGCCGAACCGTTCCGGCTCTCGCAGCCGGTGACGATCACGGTCCCGCCCCAAGAGGGCCCGGCGCGGCTGCTCCTGTGGCTGGCCGACACCGAGGGCCGGGTCGCGGCCCGCGCATTCCTCGCCGCTCAGGACGGAACCGCGGCTACCGGCCGGCCTCCAGTGCCGCGTCGAGGATGCGGGCCTTGAGGCGGGCGTAGGCCGAGTCCAGGACCCCGATGGCCACGGCGTCGCCGTCGACCGCCGAGGGCAGGACGCGCTCCCCGAAGCGCCCGGCCGCGGCCCGGACGTGTCCGATCAGGATTTCTCCACCGGCGGCGGCGACCTCTCCGGCCAGGACGATCCGGGGCGGGTCGATCAGGCACCCCAGTATCCGGACGGCCGCCGCGGCACGGTCGGCGAATTCGTCCAGGAACGCCCCCGCGCCGCGTTCGACCGCCGCTGCCATGATCGCCGCCGCGTCGCGGCCGCCGATGCCGTGCGCGCGGCCGAGCTCGGCCACGGCCGGCGCGCCGAGCCAATCCTGGAAGGTCGGGTCGTCGGGGCCGGAGCGGTCGGCGAAGGCCGGGATGTAGCCGAGTTCCCCGGCGGCCCCGCGATCGCCGATGAGCAGGCCCTGGCCCATGTCGATGCCGACGCCGATGCCCTCGCGGCCGAGCCAGAGCACCGCGAGGCCGCCGGTCACGTCCGGGTTGCGCCGCTCGGCCACGGTCGCGGCGTTGACGTCGTTGTGGACCTCGATCGATGCGCGCAGCCGCTCGGCCAGAGCGGTGCGCGGCCGC
>NZ_JAELXW010000108.1 GCF_016428645.1 Glycomyces salinus
GCGAGGCCGCCGGTCACGTCCGGGTTGCGCCGCTCGGCCACGGTCGCGGCGTTGACGTCGTTGTGGACCTCGATCGATGCGCGCAGCCGCTCGGCCAGAGCGGTGCGCGGCCGCGTCCCGGCCAGGCCCGGGATGTCGGTGTGGCCGATCGTGTCGGAATCGGGATCGTACGCGCCGGGCACAGCCAGGTGGAGCGTCCCTATCCGGTCGGGATCGATCCCCGCCGCGGCGGCGGTCCTGGACAGCAGGTCGAACACGGCCTGGTCGGCGGAGACGGCCCTGAAGTCGACCTTCTTGGCGGCCGTGGCCCGCTTGTGGCCCGCGAGGTCGGCGACGGCGACGGTGATGCCGTGGGGTTCGCGCAGCGTCGCCGATCCGGCGAACGCGTAGTCGACGTTGACGGCGTAGACCTCGGCCTTGGGGCCGACATGCTTGGCGGTGGTGCGGCCGACGGTGACCGCCAGCCCGGAGTCGATCAGCCTGCGCATGACCTGGGAGGCGGTGGGTTTGGCCAGGCCGGTGAGCTCGCGCAGCTCCACTCTGGTGAGCGAGCCGTTCTCGAGCAGGTGGTGGAGCGCGGCCCGGTCGTTGACGGTGCGGAGGGGGCGCGCCGAGCCGGAGGGCTCCGCCGGTTGACGGTCGGTGAGCTGCATCGGTGTCCCTCTTCCGTCGTGTTCGATGGCCAATCGCATTGACTTCAATGAATCTATTGACTTGGCGGCCGGATCTCCGTATCGTTGCCAAATAGATAGTAACACTTACTAACTATTAAAGGGAGGGCCCTCATGCACCTGACCCGACGATCGAGGCGGCTGCTCGGCCTGATCGCGGTGCTCGGTACGGCGATCGTGCTCGCGCCCCTGGGATACGGCATCGCCGT
>NZ_JAELXW010000109.1 GCF_016428645.1 Glycomyces salinus
CGCGGTCGTCACCGCCTACGACGTGCGAGCCGCGGCCGCCGCCGAAGCGAAGTCGCTCGGCGCGGACCTCCTGGACCTCGGCGTCGAGGCGGCCGGCGAAGGCGGCTATGCGAGGGTGCTCACCGAGGACGAGAGCACCGCCCAACGCGAGCGGCTCGTCGAGCGCATCGGCCGCTTCGACATCGTCATCACCACCGCCCAGGTCCCCGGCGGCGAACCGCCGCTCCTGGTCACCGAGGCTGCGATCGCGAAACTGGCCCCGGGCTCGGTCCTCGTCGATCTCGCCGCCAGTGCGCTCGGCGGCAACATCGCCGGCTCCGAACCCGACACCACCCTCGAACCGACCCGCGGTGTGACCCTCATAGGCGCCTCGAACCTGGCCTCCGAGATGGCCCCCGCTGCCTCCACCGCATACTCCCGGAACGTGACGGCGCTGCTGAAGCACCTGGCGCCCGACGGTGAACTGCGCATCGACCCCGAGGACGAGATCCAGGCGGGCGCCCTCATCACCCACGAAGGGGCGATCGCCAATCGCGTCGTCTCCGAACACATCGACCACCACCTGCCCGAAGGGATCGCGGCATGACCGCCGACCTGCTCACCGTGGTGACGCTGTTCGCGCTGGCCCTGCTGGTGGGCTTCGAGGTCATCAGCAAGGTCCCCGCCACGCTCCACACGCCGCTGATGTCGGCCACCAACTCCGTCCACGGCATCGTCCTCATCGGCGCGATGCTCGTGGCCTCGGCAGCCGACGACGCACTCGGATACGCGATCGCGTTCGCCGCGGTCGCCTTCGGCGCGGCCAATGTGGTCGGCGGCTACGCCGTGACCGATCGCATGCTCCACATGTTCCGCGCCCCCGCGCGCGAGCCCGAGCGACAGGAACGGCCGTGAACGAGATCGAGACCGTCGCCCGCTACGCGCTGCTGGCCGCCGCCGTCTGCTTCGTCATCGGACTGCGCCTGATGAAGTCCCCGGCCACCGCGAGACGGGGGAACCTCCTCTCCGCTACGGCCATGGCCGTAGCGGTGGCTGCAACCGCGGCGATCATCGTCGACCGCGGCACCGTCACCGCGGTCGGCTGGACCGTCCTCGCCGTCGGCGCCGCCGCAGGCGGCCTGGCCGGACTCCGGCTGGCCCGGCGCGTCCGGATGACCGCCATGCCGCAGCTGGTGAGCCTGTTCAACGCCGTCGGCGGAGGCGCCGCCGCACTGCTGGCCGTCGGTCATCTGCTCGACGGCGACTTCGGCGTCCGCGTCGCCCTGCCCGGCGGCCTCGACATCGTCATCGGCGCGATCACCTTCTCTGGGTCCCTGATCGCCTCTGGGAAACTCCAAGGCGTCGTGCCATCGCGTCCACTGGCGGCCTTCAGAGGCGCCCGAATCGTCAACCTCGTGATCGCTGCCGTCTTCACCGTCGGCATCGTGTGGCTGTCGCTGGAGCCGGACAGACCGGCCCCGCTCCTGCTCGCGCTCGGCGCCGGACTGGCCTTCGGCGTCACCATGGTCCTGCCGATTGGCGGCGCCGACATGCCCGTGGTCATCTCACTGCTCAACGCCTGCACCGGGATCGCGGTCGCGATGGCAGGATTCGTGCTCGACGAGCCGACGCTCGTCATCGCCGGCGCCATCGTCGGGGCTTCGGGTGTCATTCTGACCAAACTCATGGCCGACGCGATGAACCGTTCGATCACCTCGATCATCGCCGGCGGCTTCGGCACCGGCGACGAACCCGCCGTGGCCGGCCCCGCCGGCCCGGCCCGGCCGGTCACCGCCGCGGACGTAGCGATTCAGCTCGCCTACGCGTCGCGCGTCGTCGTGGTCCCGGGCTACGGGCTCGCGGCGGCGCGCGGGCAGCAGGAGCTCGCCGCGCTGGCACGCCTGCTCGAAGCGCGCGGCGTAGTCGTGGACTATGCGATCCACCCGGTCGCCGGGCGCATGCCCGGACACATGAACGTGCTACTCGCCGAGGTCGACGTGCCGTACCCGCAGATGAAAGAGCTCGGCGAGGCCAACGCCGAGTTGCCGCAGGCCGATGTCGCGCTCGTCGTCGGCGCCAACGACGTGACCAACCCGGCCGCGAGGCGGCCGGGCAACGCCCTGTCGGGGATGCCGATCCTGGACGTCGACGCCGCCCGGCGGATCGTGGTCATCAAACGTTCCATGGGCCACGGCTATGCGGGGATGGACAACGAGCTGTTCGCGAACCCGAAGACCGGCATGCTCTTCGCCGACGCTCGCGCCGCCCTGATGGCGATCGCCGCCTCGGTCCGCGACTTCGCGGGACAATGAACCCTCGGGTACAGGGACCGAGGTCCCGCTGGGCGGAGCGGTTGGTCGCTGCCGCGAACGGAGTTCCGGTGCTGGTATTGAGGGGCGCTGATACACCTCGGGAGGGGACATGAACACGACACCACGGGTCGTCATCGTCGGCGGCGGGTTCGCCGGCTTGGAGACCGATGACTGGGTGAGAGCGTCGGCGGGGAAGGGGCCTGAAGCGGCGGGTTGCGGGGGCGGAGCCGAAGATCTGTCCACATAGACAGGGTTCGGTTTTCCACCTGGGTGTGTCCTCGAAATCTTGCGCACGGCCGCCACGGGTCGCCATCAGTCGCACACCTGTGGGGAAAAAGAACGCCCCCGGTTCGATCGGATGATCGGAACCGGGGGCGTTTTCCCTGTTCAGGGGGATGAGCGGGCGACGAGAATCGAACTCGCGTCATTGGTTTGGAAGACCAAGGCGGTTGCCCCGATCTACCTGCGAAAACATCAAGGGTAGTCACAAAACCACCTCGCACCAGCCTGCGTGCTCGTTTCCTTCTGCTCGCTGTGGGCGACAAGGGCTATGGCAGACTCGACAACGACCTCATTCCCGCGCCGCTCAAAGGCCGGGACAAGTCCGAGTGGCAGAAGGAGTGCAGATGGCTCCACGTCCGTCTGCGTGGACTCGGCGAACATCGGTACACGCAGTTCAAGCAGTGGTCGATCTTCCATCTGGACCGCCGCGATCCGCACAGGACAGGCCCTAAGCCGTCCAAATCCTCAGCGACTGAGAGAACCCATCAGGTTGAAACAGGCGCTATATTTCGTCCTTATCCGGGTCGCTGTCGCCCTCAAGGTTCCTTGCAACACCTATCCTGTCGCCTTGATGGCGAGCTCGCTCAGCAGCTAGGTGCTGCGCCCGGTGCGCTGGCATACCCGGGATCGTCGTAGGTTGCCCCTCGTTCTCCGGTATGTCGGGTTGGGAGTCATAGGGCGGCAGGTCCACCTTAACTTTGTCGGTGTGGCGCGCGTGGCGAGGCTTGCGCAGCACGAGGCGCAGTACATGTTCCACTCCTTGCACCGATATTGTGTCCACCGTGCGGCGCGGGACGCGACTAAGGTCGTAGGGCACCGATTTGTCTGTGCCACCGGGCAAGACCACGATAATGACCTTCTGCTGAAACGTCTCCTGGTCGGCGTCGAACAGCCCGTGCAGGGCGTCGCATTCGCGGGCCGCACCCGCTCCCTCCTGCTGGGGGTTGCGTCCGGACCATCGCTCCCAGAGAGGGTCGCTGCTGATCATCATGACGGTATCCGCCCATTCAACCTTTTCCGGTCCCCAGCGAGTGAAGTCGACCGGTTCATCAAAGTGGAAGAGGTCCGCCTCGACCTCCAAGCCCTTGACTTCGTCGAGCAGGCGGACGAACTCCGTCACCGTCCGCCTGTACTGGCCGGCCTGTTCGGCGCTCCAGCGTCGATCCCGATGTGCCCAGACGATGAAGACCCGCTGGTTCTGATCGGTGGGCTTACTGTGCCGCGGTGTCTCACTCATGCTCTGCGCTCAATTCCAGACCGGGGCGGTCGCGACGGCACGCAATGCTTCCGGGTCATCCGCGGCGATCGCCGCCGCGGCCTCCCTCAGCAGCGTCCATGGATGCAGTGGCCCGTAAAGCGCCGCGCTGGCGTCCGCCACGTCCCGGAGCAACGCGCCGGCTTCCGGTGCCCGGGCCAGGGCCGCCAGTCGTCCGGCATTCGCACGCCAGCAGAGCTCCTCGCTGGAATCGAGATCGGCGACGCCGTCGATGATCAGATGCAGCAGGCGCTCCGCCTCCCAGCCCGGCCGGGTCGGATCTACCGGATGCTGGCCGTGTCGGGCAAGGTCCTCGGCGAATCCGTCCGCACCCGGACTGGTCAATGAGTCCATTGTGGCAAGTAGGCGTCGGCCTCCACCCGCGCGTAGCGGACGGGCGTGTCGCCCGAGATCCGAGCGCAGCAGCGCAAGTCGGGCAGTGGCCAGCAATGTCAGGGGATGTTCGCGGCCGATGGACCGTGCAGCGACCCCTACGGTGGCAACCGCGGAACCGATGTCGAATTCCGTCACCGCAGTCGGATCGGCCAGTGCCCAGGCCGCCAGGAATCCCCGTGCCATCGCCGCGTGGGAGGTCGTCGGCCCGAACGCTCGCTCGACTGCCTGAGCGAGGTCGCGGGCCGTATCCGGAGGCACGGCCGCAACGCCGCTCAGCCATGCCGACCGGAGGCGGTGGACCGCAGCCCAGACCGGCTCGCCGGTGCCCGCGGCGTCCGCTGCCTTCAAGTCGAGCAGAACGGCCTTTTGGGCCGCACGGCGATCGCCGCGGGCGAGTTGCAGTTCCGCAAGGGCCATCCTGCGGATGATCGTTTCGCGGTCCTCCGCGCCGAGCCGATCGGCCAGGATTCGCCAAGAGCTGTGGGTCAGGTCGAAGCCCTCGTCGGTGGCACCGATGTCATACAAGACCCGCCCGAGGTTGCACTGCTCGATGAGGACGCTCGTACTCTGTGGTGCCTCGCGACCTCGCAGCCATTGCAGCCCTGTGGCAAGCCTGCGGTGCGCGGATCGCAGGCGCCATGTCTGGTGCTCGGTGAGAGCCAGATTGTTTTCCACGTTGTACAACACATCAGGGCCCTGGGAACTGACGCGTGCGGCTTCCGAGGCGGCAGCGAAATCGCGCCTCCCTCTCTCGGGCAATCCACGTTCGAGCAGCACCAAGGCGCGATTACTCAGCAGTTCAGCATACTTGGTGTTGTTGGCTCCCTCCGGAAACGACAGCAATCGGCGAAGCGCACTGTCATAGAGGGCCTTCGATTCTCGGAAGTCCTCGCGAAGCAAGCGAATGAATCCCAGGTTGTTCTGGATCTCGATCCTGATCGCGTCGGGCCATGGCACGCCGTCCAACTCACCCGCCCCGGCGAGCCTGCGAGGCAGAATGGCCAGCGCTCGACGCGCATAGGCCTCGGCGGACGCCAAATCGACGTCCATGAGCAGGCTAGCGATCTCATTGAGCCATCGCGCCGCGGACATCCGGGCCTCCCCGGGCGGGACGTGGCCGAGCTGTTCCGCGGGTACGACCTCCGCCCTGTCGAGATCTCCGAAGGTGTCCACCACCTCTGCGAAGCGATCGAGCATGGCCGCCGCGGCGGATTCGTCGCCGTGCATCGCAAGCGCGAGCATGGAGGTGCGATACGTCACTCGGGATGCGCCGCGTTCGTGCAGGTACGAGGTAGGGTGCCATAGGGCGTAGGTGGCAAGGCCGCGCAATTCGTCACGGGAGACGCTCCTTGGTCGGAGCCTGGAGGTGTGGAATACCAGGCCGCACGCCGCGATGGCGACGGCGGACAGCGTCATGGTCCGTGACCACCGGTCCGATTCATTGATGTCGTCAGAGTCCAAGAGATGACCGGCGGCGGCGGCGACGAGCAACGCGATCCTGGCCACGCCGAGATCAGGGTCATCTCGGACCGCTTCGGCGAGCAACGGATGGACCAGGAGCGTCTCCTCATCGGCGCCGGTCCGGATCAGCGCCTGCGCCCGGAGTTGAGCGACGGCGGCGTCCCGACGCTCCGTGTCGGCGCACACGGCGGCGGCCGGATCGTCGAAGTCCGCACCGAGCGTGGCCAGCAGTCCGCCCGGGACCGGGGTGGACTGAGCGCACGACAGTATCCGTAGGAGGTCCAACGCGTCCGGGTGGCGCGTACGCAACTCGGCGAGGCGGACCTCCCATGCCTGCTTCAGAGACCCCGAACCCGAGACAGGCTCGTCGCCGTAGCGATCCAGCCAGCCCCGCAGCGACAGCCCGTCCACGACCACGGCCGCCGCCTGCTCGAGCGCCAGTGGGAAGCCCCCGAGTCGGCGCGTGATCGCGGCCGCCAGCCGTTCGCTCTCGGCGCCGGTGCGAGCGAGGAGGTATTCCACGCCGTCGTCCTCGTCCAGGAACGCGAGTTCTTTCACCGTCGCCTCTGCGCGCCAGCGGATCGACTTCGACGTGATGAGAACATGCAGTCCGGGCGTCCAAGGAGGCAGGGCGGCGAAGGTGTCCGGCTCCGGAGCGTCGTCCACGACGATCAGCGCTGTGCGGTGACGGCCCAGCGCTGACCACAACTTTTCGGGCTCGGCGTCCTCTAGGCCCAGGCGTTCGGCCAGCAGCGCCACCGATGATCGCCAGGTCTCGGAATTCGTCGCGGAGAGCCAGCCGACAACGTCATAGCCTCTTTCCAGGTCCCGGCATATCCGTACCGCCAGAGAGGACTTGCCCATCCCTCCCTCGGCGACCAATGCGACCCGAGCGGGGGCTTCCTTGTCGGCGAGCAAGTGGGAAATCTGGTCGAGAAGCTCGCGGCGGGTTCGCTCCTCCGCCGGATTTCCTTGTCCGGGAACCAAGACGACTCGTTCACGGTTCGCTGTTGCCGCGGGTGTCTCCGCGGCGAGGTCAGCCGGTGCTGGCCAGTTGATCTCCACCTCTTCGAAGCGGCGCTCGGCCCGCACCGCAGCGGCCGGGTCGTCGATGCTGATGAGCAGTAGATCTCTCACTTCGGCAGGCCGCGGCACCCGCAGTCGGCGCATGAGGGCGTGGACCCGCCGCCGGTGTTCAGTGGTCGCCGCGTTGCCGTGCATCAGGGTCAGGAGCGAGCGGGCCCTCGTATGCAGATCGGTGCGCATGATCTCTGCTACGAAGCGATCGCTGTCAGGGGTGATCGACGCCCGGTGCGCGAGCGTGCGCAAGCCCGCGAGCAGTTCAAGCTGAGCGGCGGACCCGTCGCGGGGGATCAGGAGCAGCGTGCGGTTCACCGGCAGCTCGCAGTCGAGCAGGGCCGCGACCTCGCCCTCCGCGAGCTCGTGCAAGCACCGAACCGATAGCTGACCTGCGCCAGTTGTAGTGTCGACGAGTACCTCGGCGCCTACCGCGGACTGCTCGACCTTGACGCGGGCGGGTGGTACGGCCATTCCCAAGACCGGGCGGCCCGCTGTCACACCGGCGATCGCCGCCCGCACCGCGCCGGCAGCGTTCGGGGGCCCCAGTCGCCCCGGGCTATCACCGTCCATGTTGATCCCCTTTGCCTGAGCACGACAAGGCCGGTCGTCACAGCTTTCAGTTTCCCTGCAGGGTTTCCAGTACTACAATGTATCGACACGAGAAGGCGGCGAGGACACCGGCTGATGACGGGATCCACCGAGAACTCCATGCACGGCAAGGCTCAGGCCGTCGTGCAGGCCGACAACGTGTCCGGTGGAATCCACGTCGGGGCATCGGAGGCATACAACCTACCCGTGCCACGTCAGCTCCCGGCCCGGCCGTGGCTGCTGGCCGGACGGGAAGCCGAGACGGCGGTACTGAGCGAAGCGATCATGGCAGCCGGCCGCATGGACACCCTCCCTGTCGCCGCGATAGACGGACCCGGCGGTATCGGCAAGACGGCGTTCGCCTTGGACTGGGCGTATCGACACCTCGAAGAGTTCCCGGACGGTCAGCTGTTCGCCGACCTCGGGGGTGTCGGCGGTCGCGAGCCACCAGCGGCACCGGTCGAAGTGCTTCGCGGATTCCTGACCGCAATGGGCGTCCCGGCTTCCTCGATACCACCAGACGTTGGCGCCGCATCCGCGATGTTCCGTACCCGGCTCACCGGCAAGCGAGTTCTGGTAGTACTGGACAACGCAGTCGACGCCAATCAGGTCACCCCGATCCTCCCTGCGGCAGCCCCGGCAGCTCTTGTCGTGACCAGCCGCAACCAACTCGTCGATTTGCGATTCGGGCGTATCCACCGGGTTCGACTGGGCGCACTCGATCGCGCCGGGTCAGTCGCACTGCTTGCTGGGCGCATCAACAGGAACGCTGTCGACGCGGACCCGGATGCCTTTGCGAACCTCGTCGACCATTGCGGCGGCCTGCCGCTGGCCTTGTCCATCGTTGCCGCCCGCGCTTCGCGCCACCCCGATTTTCCCTTGTCCGCGCTGACGGATGAACTGGGCGACGCTTCAGAGGATTTGGGCGGCTTCGACGCAGGTGCGGAGTCGATGAGGCTGCACTCCGTGTTCTCCTGGTCGACGTCCCAGCTCGCGCCAGAGCTGGCGCGGGCCTTCCGGCTTCTCGGTTTCGCGCCAGTCGCCCAGATCGGCCGCCATGCCGCCTCCAGCTTGCTGGGTATCCCTCTGCGGCGGGCCACTTCGCTGCTCGGTGAACTCGAGGTCCGAAACCTCCTCGAGCAGCCCGCGCCGCACCGCTATCAGATGCACGAACTGATACGGCGGCACGCGAAAGAGCTCGCTGAAGAACAGGACTCGGTCAAGGAACGGGAAGCCGCCGCACGACGACTCGTTGACTCGTACGTTGGCGCGGCCTACAAGGCGGATCGGCTGCTCTACCCGTATCGGGCACAGATAGGTCCCGCGCAATCGGTCGAACATGTCTCGGTGGCACCGCTCGCCGACGGGGCCTCCGCGCTCGCTTGGTTCACGGCCGAATACAAGCACGTGTTGGCCGTGCAACACCTCGCCGAGCAGTGCGGTTGGTGGTGGCAGGTGTGGTGGACATCCCGCCTTCTGGACACCTACCAGCACCACCAAGCGCTCCTGGAGGACAATGTGGATACTTCCCGTAGAGGTGTCCGAGCCGCCGAGAGACTCAACGACCCATTAGCGATCTCGCTTGCGGAACGGCAGCTCGGTCGAGCCCTTACCCATACTCTGCAGTTCCCGGACGCGGAACGGCACCTGGACCGAGCCCTGCGCGCCGCTCGCGACCAGGACGACCTGGTCGGTCAGGCACATACCCGACACGATCTGGCACGCTTGTACTCACTTGCGGGCAGGCATGCCGCCAGCCTCCGCCATTCCCGTGCGGCGCTCCGGCTATACCGTGTCAACGGAGACGCGCACGGCGAGGCTCGCGCGCGGAACCGAATGGCCCGTCAGTTTGCGGAACTCGGTGACTACGAGACCGCGCGGCGGGAGACCGAACGGGTACTTACCCTGCACGAGAACAATGGCGACCTGGCCGGTTGCGCCGGAGCACTCGACAATCTCGGGCACATATCCCAGCTCGCGGGACGGCTCGACCAGGCAGTGCGTCACTTCTCCCGCGCACTTGCCATCTGCGCGGCGAACACGGACAGGCATTTCGAGGCGATCGTGGCAGAGCATCTCGGCGAGGCATACGTTGCGACTGGCGACTTCTGCACCGCGCGCACCGCGTTCGACCGAGCGCAGGACCTATACGAAGCTCAATTCCGCGATGCCGAGGCCCGCCGAGTTTCGGCGAGGCTTCGGGTCATCCAGAACGAACCGGCAGAATAATCGCGCAGAACCGGTGATCCGAGAACAATTATGCGGTTAATGCACAGCTTGAACAAGACTCTATTCTCGACTTGTCTTGTATCGGAATCGAAGCTGAGATCGACTATCGCTTATAAGCCGTGCTAGTCTTCGAGCAAAATCCTCTCGATTGGAGCAACGCATGGGATGCGCGTGTATCAAAGCCGGCAAGCCAAAGTGTGCATGGTGCAAGGAGGCCGAAGCGCACAATATTCCGAAATCGCGACACAACTGCCAATGGGGTAGCTGTAGATAGCACTGGATCATCCCGACGAATTGGACCTGGGAGATCTCCGGAGGGACCACATCATCTAATCGAGTGACGGCCCTTCGCAATCTCGCTTCCGTCTGGGCGAGCGGCTTTAGTCCAAAAGTCCTTAGGTCATGAGAGTGCCTGGGGCCGTTTCGATCCATAGAACCTCTCCATGTGAACGCCGCTAGCGGCGTTCACATGGAGAGGTTCTATGGATCGGTCGTCGTCCGGGCCGATGGCATGCGGCCAGATAATGCCAATGTGAATATCGGCGACTCCAGGGGTCGCGCGTCAATGCCTTGGCGAGAGTCGATTGTTGCCTGTCATGTCATGTTATCAGCTCACCCTCGGTCGCAATTCTGCATCATTT
>NZ_JAELXW010000011.1 GCF_016428645.1 Glycomyces salinus
CCGGTCCCCTCCGCGCCCCGCGGCCGGGCATGTCGCCACCCAAGATCTGAGCCGTGTTGCCGGGAGCCCTTCATTCGGAGGACACCGCCGTTTCCTGAGGTGGAGCCGCGTCAGCGCCCGTGACAGCGCCATGTCAGGCCGGTGTCAGCACGGGCGCCGACGCTTGCCCGCATGAACGAAACAGCGATTGCGGTCTCCGGACTGCGGAAGGCGTTCGGGGACAAGGTCGTGCTCGACGGCATCGACCTGGACGTCCCCGAAGGCACCATATTCTCCCTGCTCGGCCCCAACGGGGCCGGCAAGACCACGACGGTCAACGTGCTCACCACGTTGACGAGGGCCGACGGCGGAACGGCGCGCGTCGCCGGGCACGACGTCGCCACCGAGCAGAAGGCGGTGCGGTCGGCGATCGGCGTCACCGGCCAGTTCGCGGCCGTGGACGAACTGCTGACCGGCCAGGAGAACCTCCAGCTGATGGCGGACCTGAGCCCGGTGCCCCCGAAAGAGGGCAAGCGGATCGTCGCGGACCTGCTGGAGCGCTTCGAGTTGACCGAGGCGGCGGGCAAGCCCTCCTCGACCTACTCCGGCGGAATGCGCCGCAAGCTCGACCTGGCGATGACCCTGGTCGGCAGCCCGCGGGTCATCTTCCTCGACGAGCCGACCACCGGGCTGGACCCGCGCAGCCGCCGCACGATGTGGTCGATCATCCGCGAACTGGTGGCCGACGGCGTGACCGTCTTCCTCACCACCCAGTACCTCGAGGAGGCCGACCAGCTCGCCGACCGCATCGCGGTCCTCGACCAGGGCCGCCTGGTCGCCCAGGGCACCTCCGACGAGCTCAAGCGCCGCATCCCCGGAACCCACGTCCGGCTCCGGTTCACCAGCGCCGCCGAACTCGACGCGGCCGAACCGCTCTTCCCCGGCGCCACCCGGGACTACGAGGCGCTGTCCCTGCGCGTGCCCGGCGACGCGGGCACGCGGTCCCTGCGGGCCCTGCTCGACCGGCTCGACGAGCACTCCCTCAACGCCGAAGAACTCTCGGTCCACACGCCCGACCTCGACGACGTCTTCCTCGCCCTGACGGGCCACACCACGGAGGTGGAAGCGAAATGAAGTCCCATTCGATGGTGATGTTCCGCCGGAACGTCAAGCACGTCGCCCGGAACCCGTTCTCGGTGTTCAACGGCATCCTGATGCCGGTCATCGTCATGCTGATGTTCGTCTACATGATGGGCGACGCCTTCGACGTCGGCGTCGACTACATCGACTACTCGACACCGGGCCTGATGGCGCTGGCCGTCTGCTACGGGCTGTCGGGCATCGCGCTCGCGGTCAACTCTGACATGACCAAGGGCATCATCAACCGCTTCAAGGTCATGGACGTCTCCCGCAGCGCGGTGCTGAACGGCCACCTCATCGCCAGCGTGCTGACCAACCTGGTCGCCGTCGCCGCCCTCACCGGGGTGGCGTTCCTGCTGGGTCTCGACCCGGCGGCGGGAGTCGCCGAGTGGTTCGGCATCGCCGGCATGGTCGTCCTGCTCAGCATCGCGGCCGGCTGGATGACCGTCGCGATGGGCCTGGCCGCGAAGACCCCGGAGACGGCGGGCATGGCGACCGTGCCGCTGGTGATGCTGCCGTTCTTCAGCAGCGCGATCGTCCCGGCGGACGCGATGGGGACCGGGCTCAAGCAGTTCGCGGAGTATCAGCCCCTGACTCCGATCATCGAGACCGTGCGCGGACTGCTGGCCGGCTCGCCGGACGGCACCGACGCGATCATCGCCGTCGCCTGGTGCGTCGGCATCGCATTCATCGGCTACCTCTGGGCCAACGCCACCTTCAAGAAGCGGGCCTGACCGGTGGGCGCCGACTAGAACCTTCCTCAACACCCACACCCGAAGCCGTCTCGGTGGACCGCAAGCCACCGGGGCGGCTTCGGGCCGTCCCGGTCAGTCGCGCGGGACTGGATCTCACGCTGAGTCCGGCCGCCGCCCTGGTCGATCAGCCCGCGTTGGAGATATAGCCCTCGAGCTGTTCCTTCTCGAACTCGAGCTGCCCGATGCGTCCCTTCACGACGTCGCCGATGCTCACGATGCCCGCCAGGACACCGCTGGCGGTGAGGACCGGGACGTGCCGGACTCGCTGCTCGGTCATCAGCAGCATCAGGTCCTCGAGGGAGTCCTCGAGGGCGCATGTGTGCACGTCGGCGGTCATGATCCGCGAGACGGGCGCGTCCAGCAGATCGGGATCGGCGTGGAGGCCCCGGGCGACGTCGCGCTCCGAGGCGATACCGGCTACCGCGAGGCCGTCCGCACTCACCACGAGCGCGCCCAGATTATGCTCGGCCAGCTTGGCCAGCAAGGCGCGCACCGGCTCCTCGGGCCGGACGGTGACCACGACGGACCCCTTGGATCGCAGAATGTCACTTATTCTCACAGCGACCCTCCCGTGTGTATATCGGGTAATCCCTCACGATACAGGAGCCAAGGCCGGTGAAACAGAGCAAATGCCGGAAGAATGCGGCCCGGCGGGCTACGACCGCTCCACCGGAGGAGTGGTGCTTTCGCGGACGACCAGTTCGGTGGCGAGCTCGATCCGGGCCCGGGGGAGGGGACGGCCCTGGGAGAGGGCGACGACCATCTCCGCCGCCGTCGTGGCCATCTCCTTGAGCGGCTGGCGGATCGTGGTCAGCGGCGGGATGTTCCACTCCGCCATCGGCAGGTCGTCGAAGCCGACGACGCTCATGTCCCGGGGAATGCGCAGCCCGGCCTCGGCGGCCGCCTGGTAGACGCCGAGGGCCTCGCCGTCGTTGCAGGCGAACACGGCGGTCGGGGGATCGGGCAGCCGCAGCAGCTCGCGCGTGAAGCGCCGTCCGTCCTCGATCTGGAAGTCGCCGTGGCACACCAGGTCGGGATCGACCGCGACTCCGGCCATGTCGAGCGCGGCCCGGTAGCCGTCCAGTCGCGCCCGAGCCGCCAGCATGTGCTCGGGACCGGTGATCACGGCGATGCGGCGGTGGCCCAGATCGAGCAGATGCCGGGTCGCCGCGAGGCCGCCGTTCCAGTTCCCGGCCCCGACCGACGGCACCTCGTGGCTCGGCTCCCCGGTGGGGTCGACCATCACCAGTGGAATGTCGCGGCTGCGGACCTGGTCCAACTGCCGGTCGGTCAGGCTCGAGAAGACCGAGATGATCCCGGTCGGGCGGCGCGCCAGCACGTCCTCGACCCAGCCGCGGCCGGGCGTGTGGCGGCCCTGCAACTCGGTGACGACCACGCCGAGGTGCTCGCCCCGGGCCACCTCCGCCACCCCGTTGAGGATCTCGATCCCGTAGAGCCCCTGAAGCTCGTGGAAGACCACCTCCACCAGCGGATTCGCCTTCATGGGCCGCTTCTGCCTCCGGTAGCCGTGCTGGCGTATGAGCGCCTCGACCAAGTCCCGGGTACCGGGAGCGACGTCGACCCGCCCGTTCACCACCTTCGAGACGGTAGCGACAGAGACCCCCGCCCGCTCGGCGATCTGAGCGATGGTCAGCGGCCCGGCGTTCGTCGCGTCATCGGCGCTGCTGTCAGGACTGGAGGTCATCGCGAAAGTTTAGCGTCATGTCGTCGAAGCGCTTTCCAAGGTGATCGGCGATGTCACGGCTCACCGCGGAGGCCGAGCCCGTCCCGTCGCGGATTCCGGACACTGAACATAGAGGATCGACACCCGAATGCGAGCTCGGAGACAGGTCGTCTGCAACGGCATCGAGATTTCATACCTGGTCGACGGTCGGCCCAATGCGCCGGTGGTGGTGGTGCTGATCCACGGCGGCAGCCTCGATTCTGGTTCCTGGGCGGAAGTGCTGGACGAGCTCGTGGAGGACCATCGGGCGTACGCGCCGGAGATGCGGGGCCACGGGCGAGGCAGTTGGACACCGACGTATTCGTTCGATCTGCTCGCCGAGGATGTCGACGGCTTCGTCGAGTCGCTCGGGTTGTCGGAGGTCGCGTTGGTGGGGCGCTCAATCGGGGGCGCCGAGCGTATACCCGATGCCCGGGTCGAGGTCATCTCGGTCGGACACGGCATACATGAGGACGCTCCGGAGCGGTTCCTGCGGGCGCTGCTCGCGTTCTTGAGGCGGTGAACCTCACGCACCCCGGCGTTCGATCGGGCTGATTCCGAGGGCGGGGTCCGTGGAGGTGTTCTCAGTGTGTTCAAGCGTTTACTCTTTCTTGAGCTGCGGTGGGGGCGGGTAGTGGGGTGGGGGACTTGACTCGTATATGTAAGCGCTTTAATCTTGGTGACGCTCGGCCCAAGGATTTGTCCGGGATGTGATCTGGAGGTGGTCGCGCCGGCGGGTGTCGTCGGTGGCTCGGCTCGTTCCGGGGTCCGAGAGGACGCCCCCGCGTGGGCGCGGCAGCGGGTGGACCGGCCGTGATGGCCCCGGAGAGCCACCCGTCGGCGGCCCGCGCGTTCCGAAGAGAGAAGAAAGAGGTGGCCTGCGGGTGCCACGAATACCACTGCCGCCGACCGACGGGATCGGCTCGCCGTACACCGGATGGACCAGGGCCCACTGGGAGGCGGTCGCCGACCACCTGCTCGAAGCGGTCGTTCCGTTCGCGACGCCTGATTTCGCGCAGATCCGCCTGCCGGGGCGGACCGGTCGGGCCGGGCTGGAGAGCGACGGTCTGGAGGGGTTCGCGCGCACGTTCCTGCTCGCCGCGTGCCGCATCGGCGGCATCAAGCGGGCCGGAGACGCCGCCACCGGCGAGGTCGAGGACCGGCTGCTGGAGCGGTACGCGCGCGGCCTGGCGGCGGGCACCGACCCCGGTCACCGCCACGCCTGGCCGCAGATCTCGGACTGCTCCCAGCAGCTGGTCGAGGCGGCCTCGATCGCCGTGGCGCTGCACGAGACCCGGCCCTGGCTGTTCGACAGGCTCGACCCGGCCGTCCGCGAGCGGGTCGTGGGCTGGCTCGCCGGCGTCATCGGCAAGCGCACCCGCAACAGCAACTGGGCGCTCTTCCCGGTCGTGATCGAGCAGTTCCTCGCCTCCGTGGGCGGACCGCACGCTCCCGAGGACATCGAGGGCGGCCTGGACCGGATCGAGCAGTGGTACGCCGGCGACGGCTGGTACACCGACGGCGACGGCCAGTCCTTCGACTACTACGCCGGCTGGGCCATGCACCTGTACCCGCTGCTGTGGGCCCGCATGTCCGGAGACGAGGACCGCGGAGCGCTCTACCGCGAACGTCTGCGGCTCTTCCTGTCCGGATACCAGCACTTCTTCGCCGCCGACGGCGCGCCGATCCACCAGGGTCGGTCGCTCTGCTACCGGTTCGCCGCCGTCTCTCCCCTGTGGCTGGGGGAGCTGTCGGGCGCCGGACCGCTCCCGCCGGGCCGGACCCGCCGAATCGCCAGCGGCGCGCTGCGGCACTTCGTCGAACGCGGCGTCCCCGACTCCCGCGGTCTGCTCAGCCTCGGCTGGTACGACCGGTTCCTGCCCTCCACGCAGGCATACTCCGGTCCGGCCTCCCCCTACTGGGCGAGCAAGGCGTTCCTCGGCCTGCTCCTGCCGCCCGACCACCCCGTGTGGACGGCCCGGGAGGAGGGAGCGCCGATCGACGAGGACGACCAGGTCGTCGCGCTGCCGGCACCGGGCTGGATCCTGCACGGCACCCGGCACGACGGCGTGGTGCGGCTGCTCAACCACGGCAGCGACCGGGCCCGCCACCAGAGCCCGGACGGTATGGACGACCCGCACTACTCGCGCATCGCCTACTCCACGCACACCGCCCCCGAGACCGGCGAAGAGGCGCGGCGGCGCGCGGTCGACGGCCACGTCGCCGTGCACGACCGGGACGGCGCGGTCTCGCGTCGGCGCTACATCCAGCGCATCGGCGTGTTCGACCGGTTCGCCGCCTCCGCCTACGAGGACGAGCTGCCCTCCGGCCCGGTCCGCGTCGAGACCGCCTCGGTCGTCCGCGGCCCCTGGGAGGTCCGCATCAGCCGGGTCACGGCCTCGGCCGGGACCACCGTCAGGGACGGCGGCCACAGCCTGGCCCACGAAAGCCGGCCGACCGCCCGCTCCGGCGACGCCTGGTCGCTGGTCACGCGGCCTGACGGCCTCGGCAGCGCGATGGTCGCGCTGCACGGCTACCAGACCGCCGGGGTGGCGCGGGCCGCCTCGGCCAACGCCTTCGGCCCCTGCTCGGCCGCGCCCTGCCTATCGGCGCCCGACCATCCGGGCGGCACCACGATCCACGCGTCCCTGGCGGTCCTCACCGGCGACCGCCTCGACCCGGCCGCGCTGGCCGAGTCGGTGCGCGCCGAGGTCGACGGCGACCAGGTCACGGTGCGCTTCCCCGACGGCGAGCGAGTCGAAGTGACCCTGGGGGAGCGGCCCGCTTACGCGCGCCACCCGGCCGACGCCGCCGAGGCGGTGCACTGGCCCGGCTGACCGGCCCCGGCTTGACACCTTCTCGACGACCGGGAATCATTGTTTCTGAAACCGGTTGTCGAAAATTTTCAAGCAAGGTGGATTCGGTGGCGCGTAAGGCAGGCAAGTCCGAGGACGGGGCACGGCAGTCGACCATCCGCGAGGTCGCCGAACACGCCGGGGTCTCCATCGCCACCGTCTCCCGGATCCTGTCGGGCAGCTATCCGGCCTCCCCGGCCACCCGCGGCAAGGTCATGCGAGCGGTCGAGGAGCTGGACTACGTCGCCAACGTCCACGCCCGCGCGCTGGCCGGCACCTCGCGCAAGAGCGTGGCCATCGTCGTCAATTCGGTGGTCTCGCCGCACTACGCGCATGTAGCTCAAGGCGTCCAGGCGCAGACGGCCGAGGCCGGCCAACTGTGCCTGATCGGCACCACCGGAGGGGACGCCGAACGCGAACTGGACATGGTCCGGTTCATGCGCGAGCAGGGCGCCCAGGCGGTGATCCTGGTCGGGAACGTCGCGGTCGACGACTCCTACCGGGCCCGCATGAGCCGGTACGCGCACGCGCTGGCGGCGATCGGTTCGCGGCTGGTGCTGTGCGGGCGGCCGCCGCTGGGCCCTGACACCCCGGCGGTGGTCGTGGAGTGCGACTACATCGGCGGGGCGTTCGCCGCGACCAGCCACCTGCTGTCGGCCGGGCACAAGCGGATCCTCTTCCTCGGCAGCCGCCCCGGCTACACCACCGCCGAGGCCCGCGCCACCGGCTACCGGAACGCTCTGGCCGCGCACGGAGTGCCGCATGACCCGGACCTGGAGATGGAGGGCAGCTTCCTGCGGTTCGAGGGCTACCGGATGATGACCGAGCGCCTCGACTCGGACCGAATGGACTTCACGGCCGTGTTCGCCTGCAACGACCAGCTCGCGGCAGGGGCCCGGCAGGCCCTGGTCGAGCGCGGCCTGGGCGTGCCCGAGGACGTGTCCATGGTCGGCTTCGACGACCTGCCGCCGGCGGCCGACATCAACCTGACCACCATCTACCAGCCGCACGAGGAACTCGGGCGCACCGCCGTGCGGCTCGCGATGGAGCACGCCGAGCACGGCGGCCCCCCGCCGCACACGGTCCTCGGCACCCACCTGGTGGTGCGTGATTCGGTCCGGCCTCTGGTCGGGCCGCGACCGGGCGACTAGGACTCGGTGGGGTCGGTGGGCATGGGGTAGGGTTCGGCCTCGCTCATCCTCTCGTCGTCCCAGTACTCGCTGAGCTCCTCGCCCTCCAACTGCTCGGCGGGTGCGCTGTCGGGACTGACGATCTCGTCCGGGGCCGGCTCGCCGGGCGACTGGCCCGGACGCGAGACGGCGAGAACGACGCTTCCGATCGCCACCAGGACGGTGACGCCCGCCACCAGGTATACCGTTCGACTGACCATGGCTTCCTCCCGACGGTCGGGGGCGGCGGTGCCACCGCCCCCGATCTGTTCATCGCCTTACAGGGCGCTCATCTGCGTGTAGAAGTTCCAGACCGAGTCGTCGAAGTAAGGACTGAAGTTCGCTCCATCCGACGACCGCCAGGTGGACATGGTTCCATTCGCCACTCCGAGTCCGGTGTAGACGGAAGAGTAGTTCATCAGCCATGGACCGCCGCTGGCTCCGAAGTTGAAGTCGCAGTCCAGCCTCACCTGGGGGTTGAACAGCCCTGCCCGGGACACGTCGCCCCAGCAGTGCCACTGAATCTGGTTGTTGTCGTGGTTCTGCGGATAGCCGATCACGTGCAGTTCGTGCCCGTAGCCCTGGCCGGTGGAGAGTCCATGGCCGCCGGTGACCTGGGTGAGGTTCTGTCCGCTGGAGTTCGGACTGACCAGGTACATGCCGACGTCGCGCTGGAGATTGCCGCTGCTGTACCAGGAGCTGAAGACGTTCTCGGTGGCGTAGATTCCGTTCCAGGTCCCGCGCGGGCGGTTCCCGTTGTTATAGCCGGGTATGAAGATCACGTTCGTGGACCAGCTCGACGCGGATCCGTTGCCCGCGTGCAGGCAGTGTCCCGCGGTCAGCACCACGCTCTGGTTGCCGCTCGAGACGGCCGAGGCGGAGCAACTGTACGAGCCGCCGTCCTGGTTGAAGAACATCCGGCCCGTCGCGTAGGAGTGGTCCACCTGGGTGTCCACGCCGCCGTCGGGCATGCTCGGTGCGATCTCCCGAACCATCCCGGGATCGAAATCCGTCACCGGGTCGGGGGCCGACTTCGGCTGCGCCAGGTCGAGTGGCACCGTATCGGCGATGCGCTCGTCGGTCCAGTAGGCGTCGAGGTCCTTCTGCGCGCCCACGGCGGGGCCCGTTGGCGAGGCCAGGTCGGCTACGACCTCGTCCGCCCGGTCCGACTCGGCCGTGGCGGAACCTGGAAGGAAGAACACGGCGGCGAGGACCGCCGAGATGAGGATCGCGAGCAGCTTCGCCGGTCGCCTGATTTCATGGGGGAGTATCAAGAATCCTCCTAGAATCTCGAAAGAATGGGGTTTCGTAAGTCAACATAATGTGGATTGTTCATGATCACAATGGGCAAAGATTGATCAGTTTTAAATGGAGCGGGTCCATGGTTCAAAACCGATCTTGTTTATTGAAGATTACGAATATAACTACGATCGACCGTGTAACGAAGTCACAGCTCTTCAACTATCTCGTGGGATATTCAGGCGAGGCTAGTCGTCTGCTCAGGAGGCATACTTCTTCATGAATGTTGCTGTCAGAGCACGGATGTGCTCGAGTGGGCGGCGGAGAGTTCAGGGGCTGGTGGTGCGAGCAGTGGCTGAGGAGTCGCGTGCTGTAGTGATGTGATTATCCGGGTCCCCTGGTCGGGTAAGAGGTGTGAAAGGATCCCGGAAATCGGTGCGGATCGGTTACTGAACAGGATTGAACGACCCGGAGAGTTCACTTTGAATCTCCATTGTCGGCATTTTTGAGATAGATTGGAACTGTCACAATGAGAGGTCCCGGGCGGAACGACGGTCCAACTAGAGTCCACGCACATCTCCACGAGCGGTGCCGCTCCACCGGACCGGCGCGCAGGTCTACCATGTGAGCTCTGCCTATATGGGAGGCGCGCCTTGAGCGGTTTCATCGAGACCCACGCGGTCACGAACCAGCCTCCGCCGCTGGTCGACCGGAACCTGTTCGACACGAACACGCCCCTGCGCGAGGCCGCCGAATGGTCGGGCGCGGGCTGGATCGCCGGGCGGGCGAGCGCGCTCGGCGAGGTCCTGGCCGGCGCCGAGGCCGCCGGATGGGCCGAGGAGGCCCACCGGCACCCGCCGGTGCTGCGGACCCACGACCGCTACGGCAACCGCGTCGACGAGGTCGACTTCCACCCCTCCTGGCACCACCTCATGCGGCTCGCGGTCGAGAACGGCGCGCACGCGCTGCCCTGGGCCGAGCCGAGGCCGGGCGCCCACGCCGCGCGGGCGGTGCTGCTGTCGATGCTCGCCCAGACCGAGCCCGGGCACTGCTGCCCGATCTCGATGACCTACGCCGCCGTCCCGGCCCTGCGCGCGAGCCCCGAACTGGCCGCCGAATGGGAACCGCGCATCACCGCCCCCGTTTACGACCCCGGCCTGCGTCCGCCCCAGTCCAAGAGCGGCGTGCTCGTCGGCATGGCGATGACCGAGAAGCAGGGCGGCTCCGACGTCCGCGCCAACACCACGACCGCGACCCCGACCGGGGAGGGCACCTATGTGCTGCGCGGGCACAAGTGGTTCTGCTCGGCGCCGATGAACGACGCGTTCCTCGTCCTCGCGCAGGCCCCCGGCGGGCTCTCGTGCTTCCTCTTGCCCCGCGTCCTCCCCGACGGCACCCGCAACGCGATCCGCTTGCAGCGCCTGAAGGACAAGCTCGGGAACCGCTCCAACGCCTCGGCCGAGATCGAACTGGACGACGCGGTCGCCCACCTGGTCGGCCAGGAGGGACGCGGGGTGCCCACCATCATCGAGATGGTCGGCCACACCCGCTTGGACTGCGTCATCGCCACCGCCGCCGGGATGCGCCAGAGCGTCGCCGAGGCCGCCTGGCACGCCGCGCACCGCAGTGCCTTCGGCCGGCGGCTGATCGATCAGCCGGCCATGACGCAGGTCCTGGCCGACCTGAGCGTCGAGTCCGAGGCCGCCACCGCCATGATGATGCGCCTGGCCTCGGCCTACGACGAACCGGCCGAGGCCCCGTTCCGGCGGCTGGCGACCGCCGTCGCCAAGTACTGGGTGTGCAAGCGCGGTCCGGCGCACGCCGCCGAGGCCCTGGAATGCCTGGGAGGCAACGGCTACATCGAGGAGGCGTCGCTGGCGCGACGTTACCGCGAGCAGCCCCTCATGTCCATATGGGAGGGATCGGGGAACGTCATCTGCCTCGACGTCCTCCGCGCGCTGGCCTCGGCCCCCGAGACCGCCGAGGCGGTCCTGGCCGAGATCGAACCGGCCGCCTCCTCCGACGCCCTCCTCGGCGCGCACCTCGAGCGCCTGAAGCAGACCCTCGCCGCGGGATCGGACCAGGCCGAGGCCCGCCGCCTCACCGAGGACCTCGGCCTGGCGCTCCAGGCGTCCCTGCTGATCCGCCACGCCCCGGCCGAGGTCGCCGACGCGTTCTGCGCCTCGCGCCTCGGACCCGGCCGCGGCCTGAACTACGGCGCCGTGCCGACCCCGGCGGCGGAGGCGATCGTCGCCAGGCACCTCCCGGGCCCTGGGGCTCAGAGCTCCATGTAGTCGATGTTCGGCAGGCCGCCCGAGCCGGTCGCCACCAGTGCGACGGTGTTCGCCACTTCCTCCAGGTCGACGGTCACGGTCTCGGTCGACCAGCCGTTCCAGGCGCCGGTGGGCTCGAACGAGACCGAGGCGGCGGGGGAGCCGTCGACGACCACGTCGGCGTCCCGGGCGCTCGACGTGCCGTTGGCGAACCGGATCTCGATCGCGACCGGGCCGGTTCCGTCGGCCTCGACGCTGAACGTCGCGGCCGCCCCGACGGTGTTCTCGGTGTTGCAGAACCCGCTGCCGGAGTAGCCGGAGTGGTTCGAGTCGATCGTGCCGTCGCAGTCGGCCGACGCGTCCTCGGCCTCGTAGCGGTCGGAGCCGGGCTCGTCGCCGTCGCCGAAGTCCGCGCCGAGGCCCGGATAGCCCTCCGGCCGCAGGAAGTCCGTGGCCGGGATCGAGCCGTCCGCCTCGCGCGGCCCCTTGATGGCCGCGGCATCGGTGCTGACCAGGTCGGCGTCGCTCCAGTCGTCCTTGATGTCCCAGGAGTTCCCGCTCCCGCCGGAGGCACCGAGGCTGGCGGCGTCGGTGTTGGAGACCGAGAGGTTCCGGTTCAGGGTCGAGGTCGAGCGGTCGAAGACGAACCCGGTGCCGCCATTGGCCCAGGCGGTGTTGTTCTCGATGCTCAGCGAGGCGGTGTTCCCGTTGTCGATGACGCCGTGGTGGGCGTTGTCGAAGGCGATGCTGCCGGTCACGACGTGGTTCGCGTCGCCGCGGCCGAGCTTGAAGCCGTTGCCGTCGCCCTCCCAGTCCGGGAAGCCCCAGCGGTCGAAGCCGTTGCCCCAGGCCGCCGAGTCCTCGATCGTGATCGGGGACAGGAAGTCCCAGGAGTCGAAGCCGTCGTCGGCGTTGTTCCACGTCCGGGCCCCGACGACGACGTTGCCCGATCCGGAGCCCTGCTTGATGGCCAGGCCGTCGGCGCTCTCGCCGTTCTTGCGCGGGTCGCGGTTGCCGTAGCTGTCGAGGTTGATGACCTGGTTGTCGCTGGAGTCCAGGACCAGGTGCAGGCCGGTCTCGTAGTTGTCGCGGGTGACCAGGTCCCGGTAGACGTTGTGGCTGGACTCGATGGCGAAGATGCCGTAGGGCCCGTTGATCAGCTCCAGGCCCTCGAACCGCCACCAGTCCCCGGCGACGTGGATCGCGCCCCGCTCGATGCGCGGATACGACTCGCCGACCGGGGCCGGGGTGTTCGGCATGTTCTCCCCGTCGATGACCACGTGCTCGCCGCCGTAGGCGCGCATGGTGATCGGCTCGGATGAGGTGCCGCTCGTCTCGATGCGGATGTTGACCTCGGGCGCGTAGGTGCCGCCGCGGATCTGGATCACGGTGCCGGGTTCGGCCAGATCCACGGCGCGCTGGACGCTGCGCAGGGGCGATGAGACGGTGCCGGGGTTGGAGTCGCTGCCGTCGGTGGCGACGGTGAGCGTCCCGGTCTGGGCGGTGGCCGGCTGCGACAGCGCGAGGGCCGCGAGCAGGCCGAGTGCGGCCGTCGCGATCGCGACCGGCAGCGCTCTCGGTCGGTGTCGGGTGCTGCTGACGGACATGGGATATCGGCCCCTCTCGGGTCGGTGACGAGTGGATGCAAACGGTTGCACGCAACCTGTCCGAGCAGCGTAGCGACGAATCGACATTGAAGTCAACTATTCAGATGTATGAATCAAACGGCGCGACCGCGGGAGCTCCCGCGCCTCTTCCGCGGAGGTGGGGGACAATCCCCGCATGGCACAGCGCTCCCGACATCCCCGAAAGCCCCGTCCGGCCGCCCGGCCCGAGGCGTGCCCGTGCGGCAGCGGTACCGGCTACGCCGAATGCTGCGGCCCGCTGCACTCCGGGGCGGCCAGGGCCGGGACCGCCGAGGCGCTCATGCGCTCGCGCTACAGCGCCTTCGCGGTCGGCGACACCGCCTACCTGCTGCGCACCTGGCATCCGCGCACCCGTCCGGCCGGGATCGACCTGTCCGGCGGCCTGACCTGGACCGGCCTGGAGATCACCGGCACCTCCGGCGGCACCGCGCTGCACACCACCGGCACGGTCGCCTTCCGCGCCCGCTTCAACGACGCCGACGGGCCCGGCGTCCAGGTCGAGACCAGCGCGTTCGAGCGGGTCGACGGCGATTGGCTCTACGTCGAGGCGGCCGATCCGGGAGTGCCGTAGCGGGGCCCTGGCCGGCGGATCTCCGCTGTCGAGACCACTCGAAACCGCAGTGGTATGTGATATGTTACTGTCGACGCGGCGGCACGGAGACGGCGATCCGTGCGACGCCCAGTGGCATATCACATGTCACATAGAAGACCGATGCAAATGCGAACGGGCACCGGACCGGACGGCACGCGAGCGGCGCCTCGCGTTCCCCGGATCGGCCGACCGGTCGCGAGGGCACCGTGGCCCGCAGGTTCGCAGAACCACCGAAGCCAGCAGCTCCGGCCCCCGGGCAACCGACGGGACCGACCGGCGCGAAGAAGCGATTGGAATTCCCTCATGATCAAGAAACTGACGCGCGCCTCGGCGGGCCTGGCGGCAGCGGCACTGCTGCTGTCGGCCTGTTCGGGCGGCAGCGGCGGCTCCGAGGACGGCGGCGGAGACGGCCCCGTCTCCGGCGGAACCGTCCACATGCTCCAGAACGCCGACTTCTCCTACCTCGACCCGGCCCGCGGCTGGGACGGCGGCGTGAACGCGTTCTACCGGCTGATCTACCGCGGCCTGACCATGCAGGCGGCCGGCGACGCCGAGGACCCCAACGCGATCGTCCCCGACCTGGCCGAAAGCCTCGGCACCGCCTCGGAGGACGGTCTCACCTGGACCTACACCCTCAAGGACGACCTGAAGTTCGACAACGGCGACCCCATCACCTCCGCCGAGATGGCCTTCGGCATCTCCCGCGCCTGGGACCCCGAGATCGGCATCGGCTCGCCGTACCTGAAGAAGACCATCGACGCGCCCGAGGACTACCAGGGCCCCTACATCTCCGGCGAGCACCCCGGCATCGAGACCCCGGACGAGAACACCATCGTCTTCCACCTCAAGGAGCCTTTCCCCGAGTTCGACAACGTGCTCGCGCAGCCGAACGCGGTGCCGTTCCCGGTCGACTCCGGAGCCGGGGACGAGTTCATCAACGACATCATCGCCTCCGGGCCCTACACCCTCGAGACCTACACGCCCGGCAGCCTCATCAAGCTGGAGCGCAACGAGCACTGGGACCCGGACACCGACGACGTCCGCAAGGCCTACCCCGACGCCTGGGAGTTCGAGATCGGCCTCGAAGGCGCCACGATCGACGAGCGGCTCCTGGCCGGCCAGGGCGGCGACGTCAACGCCATCTCCGGGAGAGTCCAGCCGGCCACCCTGGCGCGGCTCCAGTCCCCTGAAGTGGCCGACCGGGTCCTGACCGCGGACGCCTACTGCACGACCTACATGGGCATGAACACCACCAAGGCCCCGTTCGACCAGGTCGAGGTCCGCCAGGCGATCAACTACGCGATCGACCGCGAGTCGCTGGTGACCGCCTCGGGCGGCACCCAGCTGGCCGACCCCGCCACCACGATCATCCCCCCGTCGGTCACCGGCCACCGCGACTTCGACCTCTACCCGAGCGATGACAATGCCGGCGACCCCGACCAGGCGGTCGAACTGCTCACCGAGGCGGGACTCGAGGACGGCTTCACCTTCACCCTCGACATCCGCTCGCAGCCGGCCATGCAGGCCCAGGCCGAGGCCATCCAGCAGGCGCTGGCCGAGATCGACGTCGAGGTCGAGCTGAACGTCATCGACACCTCCACCTACTACGAGACGATCGGCACGCCCTCGCAGCAGTCCGACGCCGCCATCACCGGCTGGTGCCCCGACTGGGCCTCCAGCGCCAGCACCATGGTCCCGCCGCTGGTCGACGGGGACGCCATCACCGACAAGGGCAACACCAACCTGGCCCAGATCGACGACCCCGAGATCAACGACCGCATCGACCAGATCATGGCGATGACCGACCTCGAGGCCGCCAACCAGGAGTGGGGCGCCTTCGACGAGGAGGTCATGGCCCTGGCGCCGATGGCCCCGATCCTGTGGGAGAAGGGCATCTTCCTCCCCGGCGAGAACATCGCCGGCTACATCCCCAACACCAGCATGACCGATCTGACGATCATCGGGCTGAAGGACCCGTCCCTGGGCTGATATCCATGACCTTCACTCCGACAGATCTCGAAGTCGAAGGTGCGGCGGGCGGCGAGACGGCGGGCGAATCCCTGCCGGCCTCGCCGCCGGCCTCCGGGCGGCGCCTGGTCCGCACCTTCCTCCGCGACCGCGCGGCCGTCGCCTGCTGCGTCTACATCCTGCTGGTGATCGTCGTCGCCCTGGCCGCGCCCCTGCTGGTCAAGATCAGCGGCTGGGGACCGTACGAGTTCGACCAGAGCGCCGTCGACCCCGATCTGGGCGGCATCCCTCTGGGGACCGCCGGCGGGATCAGCGCCGAGCACTGGTTCGGCGTCGAGCCCGGCAACGGGCGCGACATCTTCGCGCGCATCGTCTACGGCGCGCGCGTGTCGATGACGATCGCGCTCCTGGCGACCGTGCTCACCAGCGTCCTCGGCGTCGTCTTCGGCCTCATCGCCGGATACTTCGGCGGCCGGGTGGACATGATCGTCTCCCGCGTCATGGAGTTCCTCATGGCCTTCCCGGCGCTGATCTTCATGATCGCCGTCCTCTCGGCGCTTCCGGCCGAGAACCGGCAGCTCCTGCTGGTCGTCGTCATCTCCTTCTTCGGCTGGCCGTACCTGGCCCGCATCGTCCGCGGCCAGACCATGTCGATCAAGGAGCGCGAGTTCGTCGAGTCCGCGCGTGCCTCGGGCGCCTCCAGCGCGCAGATCATCTTCAAGGAGATCCTGCCGAACCTCACCTCAACCATCATCGTGATGACCACCCTGGCCGTCCCCGGCTACGTCGGCACCGAGGCCGGGCTGTCGTTCCTCGGCGTCGGCGTCGTCCCCCCGACCCCCTCGTGGGGCCAGATGATCGCCGGCTCCGTGCCCTGGTACGCCGTCGACCCGGCCTACTTCCTGTTCCCGGGGGCCTGCCTGTTCCTGCTCGTCCTGTCGTTCACCGTCCTCGGTGACCGCGTCAAGAAGATCGCCGAGTCCGGGGAGGGCCGGGTATGAGCCGCTTCCTGATCAACCGCGTGCTCGGCATGGCCGTCGTGCTGTTTCTGGTGTGCCTGTTCACCTTCGTGGTCTTCTTCGTCCTCTCGCCCGACCCGGCGGTGCAGATCTGCGGCAAGAACTGCACCCCCGAGGCGATCGACCAGATCCGCGCGAACCTCGGCCTCGACCAGCCGTTCTGGACCCAGTTCTGGACGTTCCTCAGCGGCCTGTTCGCCGGGCGCACCTACGGGACCGGCGCGAACGCCATCGAGTGCGCCGCCCCGTGCCTGGGGTACTCCTTCCAGACCAGCCAGCCGGTCACCGACATGATCGTGCAGCGGCTCCCGGTCTCGGCGACCGTCGCGATCGGAGCAGCGGTGCTGTGGCTGCTCGCCGGGGTCTCGGCCGGACTCGTCAGCGCCGTCCGCGAAGGGCGCTTCGCCGACCGCTTCGTCACCGGCCTCACCCTCACCGGCATGTCCATCCCCAACTACGTGCTGGCGCTGTCGCTCCAGTTCCTGCTCGTGGTCACACTCGGCTGGCTGCCGTTCCCGCAGGCGGTCCCGTTCGCCGACGACCCGGTGCGCTGGTTCCTGAACTTCCTGATGCCCTGGATCGTGCTCGCCATCGGCGCCGCGGCCGTCTACACCAGACTCACGCGGGCCAACGTCATCGACACCCTCCAGGAGAACTACGTCCGCACCGCGCGGGCCAAGGGACTCAGACCCGACCTGGTCTGGCGGCGGCACGCGCTGCGCCCGGCCCTGACCCCGATCGTCACCATCTTCGGCATGGACTTCGCCAACCTGCTCGGCGGCGCCCTCATCACCGAGACCGTCTTCGGGCTCAACGGCATCGGCAAGCTCGCCGCCGACTCGATCACCAAGAACGACCAGCCGGTCATCATGGGAGTCACGCTCCTGGCCGCGTTCCTCGTGGTCGTCGGCAACATGGTGGTCGACCTGACGTACACCGCCATCGACCCGCGCGTGCGAGTGGGGAGCGCCAAATGACCACGACCGCACCCGAAACCGGCGCCGACCCGACGCTGCTGCGCGTCCGCGACCTGACCGTCGGCTTCACCACCGCCCAGGGCCCGGTCGACGTGGTCGAAAACCTCGACTTCGACCTGGAACGGGGCGGCGCGCTCGGCATCGTCGGCGAATCCGGCTCGGGCAAGTCCATGACGAGCCTGGCGATCATGGGTTTGCTGCCCAAGGGCGCCAGGCGCTCCGGTTCCATCGAGTTCGCCGGGACCGAGCTGACCGGCCTGCCCGAGCGGGGCATGCGGGCCGTCCGCGGCGACCGCATCGGCATGATCTTCCAGGACCCGCTCTCGTCGCTGAACCCGTACTACACCGTCGGCACCCAGATCGCCGAGGCGTACCGGTCGCACCGCAAGGGCGTGACCAGGCGGCAGGCGAGGACCGTCGCGATCGAGGCGATGGAGCGGGTCCACATCCGCGACGCCGCCCGCCGCGTCGACCACTACCCGCACCAGTTCTCCGGCGGCATGCGCCAGCGCGTGATGATCGCGATGACCCTCAGCATGGAGCCCGAACTGATCATCGCCGACGAGCCGACCACGGCCCTCGACGTCACTGTGCAGGCCCAGATCCTCGACCTGCTGGCCGAGATCCGCGCCGAGACCGGCGCCGGACTCATCCTCATCACCCACGACCTGGCCGTGGTCAGCGAGGTGACCGACCACATCGTCGTCCTGCGCGACGGCGACCTGGTCGAGGCCGGACCGGTCGAGCGGATCTTCACCGACCCGCAGGAGGAGTACACGCGCATGCTGCTGGACGCCGTGCCCCGCATCGACGACGAGATCGGGCTGCTGCGCACCACCTCGGCCGCGGAGGAGGGGCGATGACCGACACTCCCGAACCCCTGCTGCGGGCCCGCGACCTCGTCAAGGAGTTCGCCATTCCCGGCGGCGGGCCGCTGAGCCGGGCCAGGCGGTTCCGCGCCGTCGACGACGTCTCCCTCGAAGTCCGCACCGGAGAGACCCTCGCCCTGGTCGGCGAGTCGGGCTCCGGCAAGTCCACCACCGCGCGCCTGATCGCGCGGCTCATCGACATCACCAGCGGCTCGATCGAGTTCGCCGGCAGGGAGGTCCACGCTCTCACCGGCCGGGCCCTGCACGCCTACCGCAGCGAGGTGCAGGTCGTCTTCCAGGACCCGTACTCCTCGCTCAACCCCAGGCACTCGGTCGAGCGGATCGTGACCGCGCCCCTGGTCTACCAGCGGCGCCGCGTACCCGGCGGCGCGAGGGCCTTCACCAAGGAGCTCATGGAGCGCGTCGGCCTCGACCCCGACCACTCGGCCCGGTTCCCCTCCCAGTTCTCCGGAGGGCAGGCCCAGCGCATCGGCATCGCCCGCGCGCTCGCCGTCTCACCGAAGCTGATCATCGCCGACGAGGCGGTCTCAGCCCTCGACGTCTCGGTGCAGGCGCAGGTGATCAACCTGCTCCGGCGGCTCCAGGACGAGGAGGGGTTCAGCTACCTCTTCATCGCCCACGACCTCGCGGTGGTCCGCCAGATCGCGACCAGGGTCGCGGTCATGAACGGCGGCCGCATCGTCGAGACCGGCGACCGGGACCAGGTGTTCGAGGAACCCCGCGACGACTACACGAAGAAGCTGCTGTCCGCGATCCCGCGCATCAGGCCCGAGTGGGACGCTGCACGACGGAGGAACGAGCGGGCCCGCCGGGACCGAGAGCGACAGGAGGCGGTCGAATCATGAGAGAAGCGCACGTGGAGTACTCGATGCCGGGCATGCGGGTGCGCGAGCGGACCGTCCGCGTCCCCCTTGACTGGTGGGACCGCGACCGAGGCGAGATCGAGGTCTTCGTCCGCGAGATCGTCGACCCCGACAAGCGCGGCGACGACCTGCCGCTGCTGACCTACCTCCAAGGCGGCCCCGGCGGGGCGAACCCGCGCCCCACCGAGGCCTCCGGCTGGATGGAGGAGGCACTCAAGGACTACCGCGTCGTCCTCGTCGACCAGCGCGGCACCGGACGCAGCACCCCCGTCGACGCCCGCACGGTCGCCGAGATCGGCGACGCGCAGGCCGGCGCCGAGTACCTCGCCAGGTTCCGCGCCGACTCGATCGTCCGCGACCTCGAGCACGTGAGGACGGTGCTCTACGAGGGACGGAAATGGGCCACCCTCGCGCAGAGCTACGGCGGCTGGCTCACCCTCGCCTACCTCTCGCACGCACCGGAGGCGCTGGCGGCCTGCTACGTGTGCGGCGGCATCCCCGGGAACCCCATGAGCGCCGAGGAGGTCTACCGGCGCACCTTCGACCGCGTCGCGGACAAGACCGCCGAGTACTACCGGCGGTACCCCCAGGACGTCGAGAAGGTCGCCGCGATCGCCGACCGGCTCGCGGCGGAGACCGTCCTGCTGCCCGACGGCGACCGGCTCACCGTGCGGCGCTTCCAGTCGCTCGGCCTCGACCTGGGCATGAAACCGGGCCTGGAGCGGATGCACTGGCTGGTCGAGGACGCGTTCATCACCGCGGACCGCCTCTCCGAGGGCTTCCTCGCCGCCGTCCTCGCCCGCACCTCCTCGGCGGCCAACCCGCTGTTCTGGACGCTCCAGGAGTCGATCTACGGCGACGGCGCCAACGGCCCCACCGACTGGGCGGCCCAACGCGAACGCGACCGCCGCCCCGAGTTCGGCGAGGAGGTGCGCCCGCTCCAGTTCACCGGCGAGATGGCCTTCCCCTGGATGTTCGACGAGGTCAGGCTCCTGCGCGGGTTCGGCCCGGCCGTGCGCGACCTGGCCGAGCGCCGCGAGTGGAGCCCGGTGTTCGACGCCGACCGACTCGAATCGAACGAGGTACCGGTGGCCGCGGCCGTCTACTTCGAGGACATGTTCGTCGACTCGGGGCTGCAACTGGACACCCTCAAGGGCCTGGGCAACTCCCAGTCCTGGGTCACCAACGAGTTCGAACACGACGGCATCGGGTCGGGACGGGTCCTCACCCGCCTGCGAGAGATGGTCCGCGACCGAGGAGGCGAGCGCCGATGACCGAAACGAGCCGTCCGCCCTACGCGGGCACCCGCTACCCGAGACTGTCCGAAGTCGAGGCGTTCACCGAGTTCGTCGCGACCGGCTGGAGCGACGAACCGGTACCGGCGACGCCGGTCGAGGGCGCCGCGGGGGCCGCCGCCTCCCACCGCGGGCGGCTGAGCGAGCGCCTCCCCGGCCGGACCGTCGTCGTCTCGGCCGGGACCGCCCCGATCCGCAACGACGACAACGACTACCCCTTCCGCGCCGACAGCGACTTCGTCTGGCTCACCGGCTGCCAGGCCGAAGGCGGCACCCTCGTGATGCGGCCCCGGCCCGGCGGACACGACGCGACCCTGTACCTGCCCCCGCCGTTCCGGCCCGGCGAGACCGGGTTCTTCGGCTCCGTCTCCCACGGCGAACTGTGGGTCGGCGCCTCGCCCGGACTGCGCGAATGGTCCGAGGCGCTCGAGATCGCCGTCGAACCGGTGGCCGCCATCGACGAGGCGACCATCGACGGCGCCCTGGCGAGCGACTCGGTGAGCGAAGCCCTCGTGCGAAAGCATGGGCTCGAACGATCCGCGCTCCTCGAACGCCACCTCTCCCGGTTGCGGATGATCAAGGACGCCTGGGAGATCGAACAGCTCCGCGGAGCGGTCGACGCGACCGTCGCCGGTTTCACCGCCGTCGCCGAGCAGATCCCGCGCGCCGTCCGCGACGGACTCGGTGAACGCTGGCTCCAAGGCACGTTCGACCGCCACGCGCGCACCTTCGGCAACGGCACCGGATACACGACCATCGTCGGCTCCGGCCCGCACGCGCCCGTGCTCCACTGGGTCCGCTGCGACGGGCCGATCCTGCCCGAGGCCGTGATCCTGCTGGACATGGGCGTCGAAGCCCGCAGCCTCTACACCGCCGACGTCACCCGGACCCTCCCGGCGAGCGGTGCCTTCGATACCGAGCAGCGCGCCGTCCACGACCTGGTCGAACGGGCCCACCGGGCCGGGCTGGAACGGATCCGGCCCGGCACGAACTACCTCGACTTCCACTTCGCCGCCATGGAGGTCATCGCCCAGGGCCTGCACGACTGGGGGCTCCTCCCGGTCTCGGTCGACGAGGCCCTGTCCCCGCGGGGCCAGCAGCACCGCCGCTACCTCGCCTGCGGCATCGGCCACCACCTCGGCCTGGACGTCCACGACTGCGGAAGCGCCGAATACGAGGACTACATGGGCGCCGACCTCGAACCGGGCGTGGTGATGACGGTCGAACCCGGCCTGTACTTCCATGCAGGCGACCTCACCGTCCCACCCGAGCTGCGCGGAATCGGCGTCCGCCTCGAAGACGACGTGCTCGTCACCGACACCGGCTCGGAAGTCCTCTCCGCGGCGCTGCCGATCGACGCCGACGGCATCGAAGCCTGGACGAAGGAACAGCAGCGATGACCGCACCGACACCCTTGCGGCCCTTCGCGCTGGAGGCGGTCCGCATCGACGGCGCCAGTGTCTTCGCCCGCGCCCGCGACGAGATCCTGCACCTGGCGCGCGCCTACCCGGTCGACCGCCTGCTGGCCGTCTTCCGCCGCAACGCGGGCCTGGACACCCGCGGCGCGGCCCCGCCCGGCAACTGGGAGGACTTCGGCCACGCCAACGAGGAGCCCTGGAGCGAGACCGACTACCCCGGCCGCGAACGCGCCCAGACCGCGAACCTGCTCCGGGGTCACTACGCCGGGCACTTCCTCTCGATGCTCGCCATGGCCGCGGCCGGAGAGCGGGACCGGTCCCTGCGCGCGAAGACCGAAGAACTCGTCTCCGGACTCGGCGAGGTCCAGGACACCCTCGCCGCGACCGGCCGCTACACCCACCCCGGATTCCTCGCCGCCTACGGCGAATGGCAGTTCTCGCGCCTGGAGGACTTCGCCCCCTACGGCGAGATCTGGGCGCCCTACTACACCTGCCACAAGATCATGGCCGGACTCCTCGACGCCCACCGGCTCACCGGCTCGGACCGTGCCCTGGAGATCGCCACCGCCATGGGCCACTGGGTCCACCACCGGCTCTCGCGCCTCGAACCCGAACGCCGCCAACGCATGTGGTCGATCTACATCGCCGGAGAGTTCGGCGGCATGAACGAGACGCTCGCTCGACTCGCCGCGGCCGCCGCCGAGCCGACCTTCGCCGACACCGCCGCGTTCTTCGACCAGGAGAACCTGCTCGAAGCGGGCGCCTCCGGCGCCGACATCCTCGACGACATGCACGCCAACCAGCACCTGCCCCAGCTCATCGGCTACATCGAGCAGTACGAGCTGACCGGCGAGCGCCGCTACCTCGAAGCCTCGAAGGGCCTGTGGGACCAGATCGTCCCCGGCCGCACCTACGCCCACGGCGGCACCGGCGAGAGCGAACTGTGGGGCCCGCCCGAGACGGTCGCCGGCGACATCGGGCACCGCAACGCCGAGACCTGCGCCAGCTACAACCTGCTCAAACTCGCCCGGAAGCTGTTCGCGCACACCCGCGAGGCGCGCTACATGGACTACTACGAGCGGACCGTCCTCAACCACATCCTCGGATCCCGCAAGACCGCCCGCTCCGATGTCGGCCCCGAGGTCGCCTACATGTTCCCGGTCCACCCCGGCGCGCTCCGCGAATACGACAACGTCGGAACCTGCTGCGGCGGCACCGGACTGGAGAACCACGTCAAATACCAGGAGGCCGTCTACCTCCGGGACGACGACGGCCTGTACGTGAACCTGCCGATCGACTCCGAGGCCGACTGGGACGAGGCGGGCCTGCGCATCGGGCTCGAATCCGGCTACCCCTTGGGGAGCGAGCTCGCGCTCCGCTTCGACCGGCTCGACGGGGCCGAACCCGACCGCGCCGAGCGCACGATCCGCCTGCGCGTCCCCGCCTGGGCCGCGGGCGAACTCGAACTGCGGCTGAACGGCGCGCCGAGCGGCGTCGAACCCGTCCCGGGCGAGTACGCCGCGATCACCCGCGCCTGGCGGCCCGGAGACGAGCTGCGCCTGGACACCCCCGCCGCCCTCCGGGCCGAGGCCACGATCGACGACCCCGGCCTGTGCGCGCTCCGGCTCGGCGCGACCGTGCTGCTGGCGCGGTCCGAATCGACCACCCGCATGCGGTTCCCGCTGGCCGGCCGGCTCGACGGCGGCCCGGTCGAGGGCAGGACCGGCGCCGAACTGCTGGCCGAGCTCGCCCGGGAAGGCACCGTGCGGCTCGACGGCGTCGACTTCGAACCCTGCTGGTCCGGCCTGGAGACCAGGTACCACATGTACGTGCGCTCCAGAGCGGCCGAAGCCGCCTACGCCGGCCGGCCCGGCGGCCCCGGGCTCGCCATCGAGGTCCTCGACGAGCCGGCCCCGTCCGGCTGGTACACGACCGCGCCGACGATCCGCCTGCGCGCCTTCGGCACCGGTGATCGGCCCGGCCTGGAGCTGCGCGTCGCCGGAGGCGACTGGACCCCCTACACCGAGCCGGTCCGGATCACCGCCGAAGGCGAGCACCTCATCGAGGCGCGCGCCACCGGCCCGGACGGGTCCGCGGTCACGGCGAGCCGCGAGATCAGCGTGGACACCGACCCGCCGAAGTCGTACGCGACGGTCAAAGACCTCGGCGCGGGCGTCGAGATCACCCTCCACGCCACCGACGAGGTCTCCGGCGTCGAACGCATCCAGTGGGAGGGCCCCGGCACGTTCTGGGGCACCTTCCAGGAGGCGTTCGTGCGGGCGATCGACGACGAGCCGCAGGTCATCGAGTTCGCCGCGACCGACCGGGCGGGCAACGAGGAACCGCGCCGAAGACTCGTGCTCCCCGGCCGAGAGGGCTCACAATGAACACCGGAACGGAAGGCCGCCCAGACCGTGCGGTGTACCCTGCAAAGCGACGGCATCGGTCTCGACCGTGCGTTACAGAAAGGCAAGCGGGAGAGTGACGTTGCTATCCATCCAACGGCTGGAACCGGGCGAGAGCCTGCGGGCGAGGGTCGAGCGCACCCTGTCGCTGGCCATCATCTCCGGTGAGCTCGCGCCGGGGACGCTGCTGACCGTGCCGACCCTGGCCGAGAGGTTCGACGTGTCGGCCACGCCGGTCCGCGAGGCCATGCTCGACCTGGAGAAGCGCGGCTTCGTCGAGCCGGTGCGCAACAAGGGCTTCCGCGTGACGGCCGTCAGCGACGACCTGCTCCACGACATTGTGGAGATCCGGCTGCTGCTCGAACCGCCCGCCATGGCTCGCCTGGCCGAGTCGTTCCCGGCCGAGCGGCTGGCGGAGTTCCGCACCCAGGCCGACGAGATCGTCACCGGCGCCCACTCGGGCGACCTGACCGCCTACCTCCTGGCCGACCAGCACTTCCATCTCGAACTGACCTCCCTGCTCGGCAACCCCGTGCTGGTGGAGACGATCGCCGAGCTGCGCGCGCGCACCCGGCTGGTCGGGCTCGTCTCGATGCTGGAGACGAGCATGCTCCACGTCTCGGCCGAAGAGCACCACCGGCTGCTCGACAACCTCGCCGCCGGCGACGCGGACGCGGCGGCCGACCTCATGCGGCAGCACATCAGGCACGCCGTCGGCTGGTGGGCCGGCAAGACCGAGGATGACGCGGGGGAGTAGCCCCCGCGGTCGAGTGAACGAATCCGAGTGTCGCACATATAAATGTGTGACATATTACTGGAGCGGGAGGTGGCCATGAGAACCGACGTCGTCATCGTCGGTGCCGGCATCATCGGCGCCGCGTGCGCGCGCGAGGCCGCGCGCGCCGGACTGAGCGTCACCGTCGTCGACCGAGGCGCGGCGGCCAGCGCCACCAGCGCCCGCGGCGAAGGGAACCTCCTGGTATCCGACAAGGCCCCGGGCCCCGAGCTCGACCTCGCCCTGCTGGCCGCCGACCACTGGCCCGGTCTGGCCGCCGAGCTCGCCGACGAACTCGGCGGAGCGTTCCCCGACATCGAATACCAGCGCAAGGGCGGCGTCGTCGTCGCCACGACACCCGAAGGCGCCGAACCCCTCCGCGCCTTCGCCCGCCGCCAGACCGAACTCGGCGTCGAGGCCGCCGACCTGTCCGTCCCCGAGGCCCTCGAACTCGAACCCCACCTCGACCCCGCCGTCGCCGCGGCCGTCCACTACCCGCAGGACGCGCAGGTCCAACCCGTCATCGCCACCGAGGCCCTGCTCGCCTCCGCCAGGCGTGCGGGCGCGAAGATACTGCCCCACAGCGAAGTCGTCGGCCCGGTCCGTGACAGGAACGGCCGCCTCGGCGGCGTCCGCACCGCCGCCGAGGCGATCTCGGCCGGAGCGGTCCTCGTCGCCGCCGGGCCCTGGTCCGGCGAGGTCGCCCGGACGCTCGGCGCGGATCTGCCGGTCCGCCCCCGCCGCGGCATGGTCCTGGTGACCTCCCGCATGCGGCAGCGGGTCTTCCACAAGGTGTACGACGCCGACTACTTCGGCGCGACCCAGTCCTCGGACGAGGGCCTACAGACCTCCAGCGTCATCGAGTCCACTCCCGGCGGAACCGTCCTCATCGGCTCGAGCCGCCAGCAGATCGGCTTCGACGACCGGCTGCGCGTCGAGGTCCTGGCGCGCATCGCCCGCAAGGCGCTGCGCCTGTTCCCGTTCCTGGAGACCACCTCCGCGATCCGGGCCTACGGAGGCTTCCGCCCCTACGTGCCCGACCACCTCCCGGTCATCGGCGAGGACCACCGCGACCCCGGACTCTGGTACGCCACCGGACACGAAGGCGCCGGGATCGGCCTCGCCGGCGTCACCGGAGCCCTGATCGGCGCCCAGCTCACCGGTGCCGAACCCGCCCTCGACCCGAGACCGTTCCAGCTCTCCAGGCCGAGCCTGGCCGCCCACCTGAGCCCCGGAGGTCCGACGTGAGCAGCATCGTCCCCTTCGAATCCGACCCGATCCGGCCCGCCGAACCGCGATGCCTGACCATCAGCGTCGACGGCGAGCGGATCGAAGGGCTGCGAGGGCAGTCCATCGCCGGAATCCTCCTCGCCCAGGGCCGGACCGCCTGGCGCACCACCGTCGCCGGCCGCGAGCGCGGCGTCTTCTGCGGCATCGGCGTCTGCTTCGACTGCGTCGGCACCGTCAACGGCGAGAGCGACGTCCGCCTGTGCCTGCGGCGGGCCCGCGACGGCGACACCGTGGAGACCCAGGACGACTCCGAGGAGGACACCCGATGAAGCACGTCCTCGTCATCGGCGCCGGACCGGCCGGACTGACCGCCGCCGTCGCGGCGGCCGACGCCGGAGCGCGCGTCACCGTCCTCGACTCCGGCACCGGCCCCGGCGGCCAGTACTGGCGGCACCTGCCCCCCGAGCGCCCGAGCCGCCGCGAAGCCCGGCTCCACCATGGCTGGTCCGAATTCGAGCGGCTGCGCGAGCGCACCGAACGCGACGGGTCGATCGACGTGGTCACCGAGGCCCAGGCCTGGGCGATCGAGACCACCGGCGGCGCGACCGTCCACGCCTTGATCGGGCCGAGCGACGCCGCCGGACGCGAGGCGCTCGCACTGGAAGCCGACTCACTCGTGTTCGCCACCGGCGCCCACGACCGCACCCTGCCCTTCCCCGGCTGGAACCTCCCCGGCGTGTTCTCCGCCGGAGCCGCCCAGGCCCTGGCCAAAGGCGAGCGGATCGCCGTCGGGCGCCGCGCCGTCGTCGCCGGAGCCGGGCCGTTCCTGCTGCCGGTCGCCCAGTCGCTCACCGCTACCGGGTCGACCGTCCTCGGCGTATACGAGGCCGCGCGCACCCCGGCCCTCGCGAAAGGCTGGCTGCCGCGCCCGTGGCGACTGCTGTCCTCGGCGCGCAAGGGAGGCGAACTCGCCGGCTACCTGGCCCACCACCTCCGCCACCGCGTGCCCTACCGCCTCGGCCGGGCCGTGGTCGAAGCGCGCGGCGACGGCCGCGTCGAAGAGGCCGTCATCGCGCGCCTGGACGCCGACTGGTCCCCGATACCCGGCACCGAACTCACCGTCGCCGCCGACGCCGTATGCGTCAGCCACGGCTTCACCCCGCGACTCGAACTGCCCATCGCCGCCGGATGCGAGATCGGCCCCGACCGCTTCGTCACCGTCGACGACGACCAGCGCACCAGCGTCGACGGCGTCTGGGCGGCCGGAGAGATCACCGGCATCGGCGGCGTCGACGCCGCGCTCGCCGAGGGCCGCGTCGCCGGACACCTCGCGGCCGGAGGCGACCGGTCCGCGATCGGACCCGCCCGGCGCCGCCGCCGCGCGAGTGCCGATTTCGCCCGCCGCATCGAGGCCGCCCACGGCGTCCGGCCCGGCTGGACCGCCTGGATGCGCGAGGACACCGTCGTCTGCCGCTGCGAAGAGGTCGCCTACGGCGCGCTGCTCGGCACCGCCGCGGCGACCGAGCAGGGCTCGCTGCGCTCGGTCAAGCTCACGACCCGGGCGGGCCTGGGCATCTGCCAGGCCCGCATGTGCGGCCGCACGGTCGAGGAGCTCACCGGAGCCGACCCCTCTCGCGCCGCCGACACCTCCGACCGGCGGCCCCTGGCCGCCCCAGTTCGACTCGGCGACCTCGCCGGGCTCTCCAGCAAGGACGACCCCCAGAAAGGTGAACACTGATGAGCGAGAAGAACTTCGACCTAGGCGGCGTCATCGTCGCGACGACGCTGGCGTTCAAGGAGGACCCGAAGGCCCCCGGCGGACTGGCCGTCGACTACGACAAGTTCGCCGAGCACTGCGACTTCCTCATCGAGAACGGATGCCGCGGCGTCGGACCCAACGGCTCGCTCGGCGAGTACTCGTCCCTGACCGACGCCGAGCGCCGCAAGGTCGTCCAGGTGGCCGTCGAGACCGTCGGCGACCGCGGCCTGGTCGTCGCCGGAGTCCACGGCGTCGGCTGGCACCAGTCCGTCAAGTGGGCCGAGTACGCCGAAGAGGACGGCGCCGACGGCCTGCTGCTGCTGCCGCCCACGATCTACCGCTCCAACCGCGCCGAAGTGATCGAGCACTACACCAAGGTCGACGAGGTCGGCCTGCCGATCATGATGTACAACAACCCGATCGACACCAAGGTCGACATGGAGCCCGACCTCATCGCCGAGCTGTTCCAGCTCGAGAACGTCGTGGCCGTCAAGGAGTTCTCCACCGACGTCCGCCGCGTCCTGGAGATCAAGGAGCTGTGCGACATCGACGTCATCGCCGGCGCCGACGACCTCCTGTTCGAGTCCCTGGTCGTCGGGGCCGTCGGCTGGTTCGCCGGATACCCGAACGCGTTCCCGCGCGAGGCGGTGGAAATCTACGATCTCGTCCAGGCCGGCGAGATCGCCCGCGCCCGCGAGCTCTACACCGGCCTGGTCCCGGTGTTCCGCTGGGACACCAAGACCGAGTTCGTGCAGGCCATCAAGCTGTCGATGGACGTCGCCGGCAACAGCTACGGCGGCCCGACCCGCCCGCCGCGCGGGCCGCTCACGGCCGCCCAGCGCGAGCAGGTCGTCCGCGACACCCGCCGCGCCCTGGACCACTCCGCCCGGACCTTCGGAGCCGGCGCGGCCCGCTAGCGGCTACCCCGCGAGAGGACGGATATGAGAACGACACGGCTGATCAGCGCGGTCGACTCGCACACCGAGGGCATGCCGACCCGTGTGGTCACCGGCGGCGTCGGCCCGATTCCCGGCGCGACGATGAACGACAAGCGCCTCCACTTCATCGACCACATGGACGACATCCGCCGGTTCCTGGTCAACGAGCCGCGCGGCCACGCGGCGATGAGCGGCGCGATCCTGCAACCGCCGACCCGGCCCGACTGCGACTGGGGCGTGGTCTTCATCGAAGTGTCGGGCTGCCTGCCGATGTGCGGGCACGGCACGATCGGCGTCGCCACGGTCCTGGTCGAGACCGGCATGGTCCCGGTCGTCGAACCGGTAACCGAGATCCGGCTCGACACCCCGGCCGGCCCCGTCACCGCCCGCGTCGCCGTCTCCGGAGGCCACGCCGACTCGGTCACCATCGAGAACGTCCCGAGCTACGCCGAGACGCTCGACGCGACCGTGGAGGTTTCCGGGCTCGGCACCGTCCCGTACTCGATGGCCTTCGGCGGCAACTTCTACGCCATGGTCGACCTCGACGACGTCGGGCTGCCGTTCGACCGCTCCCGCCAGCGGGAGATCCTGGAGGCGGGCCTGGCGATCATGGACGCGGTCAACCGGACCGCGCCGCCGGTGCACCCGCACATAGCCGGGCTCGACCACTGCCACCACGTCGAGTTCATCGCGCCCGGCTCGACCGCGGCGCACTCGCGGCACGCCATGGCCATCCACCCCGGCTGGTTCGACCGGTCCCCGTGCGGGACCGGCACCTCGGCCCGGATGGCCGAACTGTGGGCCCGCGGCGAACTGGCCCTCGGGTCCGACTTCGTCAACGAGTCTTTCATCGGCTCCCGCTTCACCGGACGCCTCGTCGCCGAGACCACCGTCGGCGACCGCCCGGCGGTGGTCCCCGCGATCACCGGCCGCGCCTGGGTCACCGGCACCGCCCAGTACATGCTCGACCCCGCCGACCCGTTCCCCACCGGCTTCCAGTTCTAGGAGTATCGATGACCGACCAGACGCCCCCCGACCGCATCGACCAGACCGCCCGCGCCGCCGACGCGGCCGCCCGCGCGCTCGCGGCGGTCCCCCCGGCGACCCGCGCCGCCGCGCTCGTGGCGGCGGCCGACGCGGTCACCGCGCACGCCGACGAGCTGGTGCCGCTGGCGATGGACGAGACGGGCCTGACCGAGCCGCGGCTGCGCGCCGAGCTGAAGCGCACGGCCGTCCAGCTGCGGCTGTTCGCCGACACCATCGTCGACGGCGCCTACCTCGACGCCCGGATCGATCGGGCCGACCCCGAGTTCGCGCTCGGTCCCCGGCCCGACGTGCGCCGCGTCAACGAACCGGTCGGGCCCGTGCTGAACTTCGCCGCCGGCAACTTCCCGTTCGCGTTCTCGGTCGCCGGAGGGGACACCGCCTCGGCCCTGGCCGCGGGCAACCCGGTGATCGTCAAGGCCCACCCCGGGCATCCGCGACTGTCGGAGCGCACCGCCGCGATCGTGGCCGCCGCGCTCGAAGAGGCCGGACTCCCGGAGACGGCGCTGCAATTGATCGAGGGCCGGGAGGCCGGGGTGGCGATGCTGAAGCACCCGCTGGTCAAGGCGTCGACCTTCACCGGGTCGATCCCCGGGGGCCAGTTCCTCGCGGGCGAGGCCGCCTCCAGGCCGGTCCCGATTCCGTTCTACGGCGAGCTCGGCAGCGTGAACCCGGTCTTCGCCACCGCGGGCGCCGTCGCCGAGCGCGCCGAGTCGTTCGTGTCCGGGATGGTCGCGAGCGTGGCCGGTTCCGCCGGGCAGCTGTGCACCAAGCCCGGATTCGTGTTCCTCCCGGCCGACCACGGGCTCGAGGAGGCGATCGCGGAGGCCGCGGGCGGCGTGGCCGAGCACCGGATGCTCGATGCGCGCATCGCCGGCGGATACCGGGAGCGGCGCGCGACGATCCTCGACAGCGCGGGCGTCCGTGTCGTCGCCGAGGGCTCGATCCGGATCGACGCGGACGGCCACGGCTGGGCGACCCCCACGATCGCGGCCGTCGGCCTGGACGGCCTGCGCGAGGCGTTCGACGCGCTGCGGGACGAATGCTTCGGCCCGCTGGCGATCCTCGTCGAGGTCCCGGCCGAAACCGACTACGCGGACCTGCTGGGGGAGTTCTTCGAGGGCGACCTGACCGTCACCGTGCACCGGACCGAGGGCGAGAACGTCGAGCGCCTCGTCCGGGCCGCGGCCGGTCACGCCGGGCGGGTCCTGTTCGACGGATGGCCGACCGGTGTGGCCGTCACCCCGGCGATGCAGCACGGCGGGCCGTGGCCCGCGACGACGTCGGGCGGCACGAGCGTCGGCACGGCGGCCATCGCCAGGTTCGTGCGGGCGGTGGCCTACCAGAACGCGCCGGCCGACCTGCTCCCGCCGCCGGTGCGCGACGACAACCCGTGGGGCGTCCCGCAGCGGATCGCCGCGCCCGGCGAGTCGTCCCGGTGGGGCGACCGCTCGGCGCGGCGTTGAGGCGACCGGCGGGCCGGTCAGTCGGTGAGCAGGCGCGCTTCCCGCTGGAGGCGGAGCGCCGCGAACATCGGGTGCCTGGACGGTGATTCGGCCAGGCCGCTGTAGAGGACCGCCTTGATGGCGACTCCGGCGGCGGCCTGGTCGGCGGCGGTGACGCCCGCGGCGATCATGTCGAGGATCTCGTCGGCGGCGGCCGCCACGAGCGCGGGATCGGCCGTCTTGGCCGCTTTGGAGAACCCGAAGGCGAGGTCCTTGTCGCCGGTGACCTTCCGGGCGGCGCAGGTGTGGATGCGTCGCCCCAGTCCGGTGCCCTCGATCCAGGTGTCGATCTGGTACACGAGGGTCAGTTCCGCCTGATCCCACAGCATGTCACCGTCGAGGAGGTCCGACAGCGCGGGCAGCCGCCGCGCTTCGGGGTATTTGGATTCGACCACGGCCGCGGCAGCGGCCTGAGAAAGATAGCTGTAGGTCATACATGAACCGTATCCTGCGGGGACGGTAACGCCACGTCCCGATACGACCGATTTCGGCGCCGAGGCGGCGCCCCGGCCGAGAGAGTGGTCACCGCAGCGCCGTGACGTCGAAGACCGCGACGGTCCGTTCGCTGGTCAGGACCGCCAGCAGGTCTCCGGACAGCTTCATGCTCTCGGGTGTTTCGGCTCCGACCTCCTGGGGCGCCGTCCGCGTCCCCGAGGCGACGTCCCAGACGATGGCGTCGTAGACGATCCGCCCGTCTCGGTCCCCGGTGGCGTTCACGGCGGCGAGTCCCTCGTTGACCGCCTGCGCCTCCCGGTACATCGCGGGCTCCAAGATCGACTCGCCGTCGTCACCGAGCAGTCGGGCGTTCCAGATGGACGGGAGGCTGGCGAAGGGCTTGTCCCCGAAGACCATGCCGTCCGGGGCGGTGTACCAGGCCGCGTCCATCGACCAGTCCACCGGCATCGACCACGCCTGTTCGCCGTCCTCGATGTCGACGGCGATCATCCGGGACAGGTCGCCGTCGCCGGTGTTCCCGATCGCGGCGCAGACCCGCGTCGCTCCGCACGGTTTGACGACCTCGATGCCGTCGCCGGCGTCGAGCGGGAGCTCCCACATCTGCTCCAGCCCGGACAGCGAGTAGGCCGCCAGGACGTCGCGGCCCGGCGACGCGTCGTCGGAGAGCTTCCCGATCGCCAGGTCCTCGTATACGGTCCAGAACTCGGCGTCGAGCGGCAGCGAGCCGCTGGCCTCCGACTCCCCGGTGGCCGCGTCGCGAATGTACCCGGTGTCGGTCTCCGGGTCGATCTCGATGATCCGGGGGCCCGCGATCAGGTTGTCATGGAGCGCACCCGAGTCCGGCGCGAGAGCTCCGGCGGCCTCACCACCGTCGTCCCAATACGTGGACGGCTGGATGCGCCGCTCGTCGCTGATCCACAGACCGTCGGGTCCGGCCTCGGTCCACACCTCGTCTCCGGTGGCGAGGTCGATGCCGAGCGCGGCGTTGTCGTAGATGCCGTCGTTGACCTCGACGACGACCTGGGTGCCGTAGTAGGCGACCTCCCGGCGCAGGTCCTCCCACGGGCCCTTCCACTGGAGTTCACCGTCCTCCAGAGACACGACGACCCGCATGTCCCGGCCGTCGTCGGTGGCGGACTCCTCGGCGTCGACGACGAGCAGGCCGCCGACGACGGTCATCTGCAACTCGGTCGGCTCGATATCGAAGGCGCCGGCCCACACCTGCTCGCCTTCGATCCCGGTCAATGCGCTGATCTCGGTCTGCCCGTCCACGGCCTCGGCGATGAGCGCCAACTCGTCGGTGACCGCCACGGCGGCGGCTCCGGTCCCGGCCAGCTCCCACTCGTGCAGCCGCGGCATTTCGACCTCGCCGCCGTCGCCGCTCGCGGTTCCGCCGTCTCCTCCCAGCGCCGCCAGGTCCTCGGTGAGGTTCCAGTCGTAGCGCTGGATCACGAGACCGAGCGCCACGGCGACGGCGATGACCAGCGCCGCGGCCACATATCCGGCAGCCCGGCCGCGCCTTTGCGTCGGTCGGGGCGGAGGCGGCCCGGTCTGCGGCAGCGGGAACGCCGGGGTCGGATCCGGCACACGGCCGCCCGCCGGCGGCGTGGCGTCCGGACCCGGCGCCGGGTATGGCGCGTACTGCACCGGCGTCAGCGGTTCGGGCCGCGGCGAGACCGAGGCGGGAGGCGTTCGGGGAGGCGAGTCGGCGGCCCGCTCGGCCTCGGCCAAGCCGTGCAGCAGCGCACCGTAGGCGACCGGCAGCTCCGGCTGCTCGGGCACGACCGGGGCGACGCCGAGGCGGGCGTGGAGGCGGGTGGCGACCTGCGGCATCCGGCTGGTCCCGCCGACCAGCAGCAGCATGGCCAGGTCGGGCGGGGCGATCCCGGCGCGCTCGATGGTCCGGCGGGTCTCGTCGACGGCGCGGGCGATCAGCGGGTCGGCCAGGCTCGTCAGCTCGTCGCGGGTCAGGTGCAGGTCGGTCGAGTCGCGGCCGGGCACGGCCACGGGCGCGCTCGAAGCGCGCGAGAGCATCTCCTTGGCGGCGCGCACTTCGGACCAGAACGCCAGTCGGTCGCGGCGGTCGGCGGCCTCGTCGGGCCGGTCGAGGCGGCGCCACAGCTCGGGGTCGCGGGAGGCCAGGATGCGGCCGAGGTGGGCGACGAGCGTGTGGTCGATGTCCAGGCCGCCGAGGTCGTCGAGGCCGCCGACGGCGAGAGTGCGCGTCTCGGCGTCCCCCGGATGGCCGCGTCGGACCACGGCGACGTCGAGGGTGCCGCCCCCGAAGTCGAAGATGGCGATGCCCGCGCCGTGGGAGATATCGCCGTCGAGCTCCTGCGTGCAGTAGGTTGCGGCCGCCACCGGCTCGGGGAGCAGCCGGACCGGGCCGAGGCCGGCCTCGGCGGCGGCCCGCTCCAGGATGCCGCGGCGGACCGGGCCCCAGTCGGCCGGGTGGGTGAGGATCACGTGCGAGGGGCGGAGCCCGGAGCCGGCCGCTTCCTCGGCGACCCGGCGCAGACCGGCGGTGAGCAGTCCCTCCACCGGGACCTCGCGGTCGCCGAGCAGGACGCTGCCGTCGTCGATGCGGCGCTTCGGATGCGGCTCGAAGCGGTCGGGCTCGGTCGAGGCCAGGCGCTGCGCGTCGCGTCCGGTGTGGAGCGAGCCGCCGGAGTCGAGGTAGACGCCGGAGGGAAGCAGCGGGGAGCCGTCGAACAGCAGGGCACGAGGCCGCTGGTCACCGCGGCCCACCACGGCGACGGTGTGGGTGGTGCCTAGATCGACGGCCAGCCGGACGGAGGTCGGGGGTTGGGGCACAGGCCGAGAATACAGTCCCGAGTCGACGATCGCGAAGGTCGAGCCCGCGACCGTCCGGGTCCGGTGGGGCGCGCCCCACCGGACCCGGAGAGGTCAGTCGAGGACGGCGAACGCCTCGACCTCGACGAGCACGTCCGGCTCGAACAGGTAGTCCACGCCGATGAGCGAGACCGGCGGCAGCGGCTGCGGCAGTTCGAGCTCTTCGACGACCTTCTCGATGCCCGCCATGAACGCGTCGGCCTTGTCCGGGCTCCATTCGGTGACGAAGAACCTGAGGCGCACCACATCGGAGAAGGTCGCTCCGGCCCCGGCCAAGCCGCGCGCGGTGTTGCGCAGGGCCTGGACGACCTGGCCGGTGAGGTCGCCGGTCGCGATGCGGTTCGCCTCGCCGTCGCGGGCGATCTGTCCGGCCACGTGGATCTGGCGAGACCCGGTGCCGATCGCGACGTGGTGGTAGGGCACGGGCTGGAACATGCTTTCGGGGGTGAGCAGTCGGACGGTCATGGGGTTCCCTTCGTTCGGCGACTTGCAGGTATCTGATGTATACCTGGTTTACGAAGGGAACTTCAACTATACTAGGTTTCATGGCCGAAACCGCGAAGCCCGCCACCGATCCGCCCCGTCTCGACTCCGCCCACCGCGAGCTGCTCGACCAGGTGCTCGACAAGTGGTCGTTGCAGGTCCTGGACCGGCTCTGCGAACGGCCCTCGCGATTCAACGAACTCCGCCGGGCCATCCCGGTCGTGACCCAGAAGTCGCTCACCGCGACCCTGCGGCGCCTCGAACGCAACGGCATGGTCGACCGCGTGATCGTCGGCACCAGGCCCATCGCCGTCGAGTACCGCATCTCGGCGCTCGGGAAGACCCTCCAAGGCCTCATCGACGCGCTCCTGCACTGGTCGACGACCAACATGCCCGACGTCGAACGCGCGAGAGAGCGGTTCGACCGGCAAGGGGACTGACCCCGGCCGAATGCGACGACGCCGATTCGCGGCCGGGCGGTTCGGCGGCGGGAGCCCGGCAGCACCGCTCCTCTGTTATGGAATCGTCACCGAATTATGATCTAGTGCATGACCCGTCACCGCCCCGTCGAGGAAGAGCCCGGTCTGCGCGTGGACCTCCTGGGCCCATTGGTGGTCTCGGTGGAAGGCAGCGTCGTCCGGCCCACCGGCAGCCAGGTGCCCCGGCTCCTGTCGCTCCTCGCCCTGCGCAACGGCATGCCGGTCCGGATCGAGACCGTCATCGACGTGATCTGGTCCGACTCGCCCCCGGCCCAGTCGAGGCGCGTGGCCCTCAACCTCGTGGGCCGCCTGCGGCGGCTCGTCGGCGGCCGGTCGGCCGTCACCCACCAGGGCGCGATCTCCCTGGCCGGAGCGACGACCGACCTCGACCGGTTCCGGGAGCTGTGCGCCGACGCCTACCGACTGCGCCGCGCGGGCGACGAGACCCGCGAACGAGCCTCCCTGGAGGCGGCGCTCCGACTCGTCCGCGGCGTCCCCTTCGCCGAATGGGAGGACGACGCCTTCTTCAACGGCGAATCGGCCCGGCTTCAGCGCGAGATCGACCGGGCCCGGCTGCGGGAATCCAAACTGGCGCTCGACCAAGGAGACCACGACGCCGCCCGCCGCGGTGCCGAGGCGGTGCTCGCGGGCGATCCACTGTCCCAGGAGGCGCTCGGCATCCTTATGTCCGCGCTGGCCGCCGCCGGCCGGGTCCACGAGGCGCTGGCCGCCTATCAGGACGTCAAGGGGATGCTGGCCGAGGAGACCGGCCTGGACCCCGACCCGGGCCTGACGGCCCTCTACTCCGAGATCCTCCGCACCGACGGCGGCGACGCCTCCGAGCCGGCGCCCGAGCCCGCTCCCGTCCCGCGGCAGCTTCCCCGGCTGCCCGACCACGTATCGGTCCATCCGCGCGAGCGCACACGCGCCCGCAGGGCCATGTCGGTCCTGGACACGACCTCGCCGGCCATCGTCGCCGTCAACGGTCCCGGAGGGATCGGCAAGTCCGCCTTCGCGCTCGAACTGGCCCACAGCCTCAAGAAGTGCTATCCCGACGGCCAGCTCTTCGCCGACCTCCACGGCAACGCCCCCGGGCACGAGCCCCTCGACACCGGACAGGTCGTCAGGCGCTTCCTCCGGTCGCTGGGCGCCGGGGGCGACCAGTGGATCGACGTCGAGGAGGCGGCCGCGCACTTCCGCTCGGTCACCGCCGACCGCCAGGTGCTCATCGTCCTGGACGATGTCCGCGACGCCGCGCAGATCCGCCCGCTGCTGCCCAACGGCTCCAGCTGCGGAGTCATCGTCACCAGCAGGCGCGCGCTCCCCTCGCTGCGAGGAGCCCGCCACATCAGCCTGTCTTATCTCGATAGAGAAACTTCCCGCGTGCTGTTCAGGGACGGCGTCGACCACCGGTTCACCTCGGAGGACGAAGCGGCGCTCGACGGCGTGCTCGACCGCTGCGGCGGGCTGCCGCTGGCGCTGTGCATCGCGGCGGCCCGCTTCAACGCGGGCGAGCCGGGTTCGCTGCCGGTCATCCTGGACGGCCTGTCCGACGAGAGGCTCGGCCTGTCGGGCTTCGACGACGGTGAGAACTCGCTCGCCGCTTCGCTGGCGGGGAGCCTCGAAGCCCTCGCCGCCACCGATTTCGGGGCGGAGGCGGCGGAGCTGTTCACCCTGCTGGCCCTGCATCCCGGACCGGCGGTTCCGGTCGAGATCGCCGCCGCACTGGCGGACAAGCCGGTGCCGAGGACGCGGCACCTCGGCGAGCTGCTGCGCCGCTACCGGCTGGTCGAACAGGACCGCCTCGGCGACCTGGCGATGCACGACCTGGTCCGGTCGTTCGCGGCGGAGGAGGCCCGAAAGCTCGACCGGTCCGAGGTCGCGGCGGCCGAGAAGCGAATGCGCTCGGCCTATCTGGGGATCGCCGTGGATGCCTACCGGTTCTACCGGAAGCAGGTCGACAAGTCGGTGGTCCGCAATCGCCTGGACCTCATGTCCGAACATCCGGCCTCACCGATCGAGTTCGCCTCCTCCCAGGAGATCGACGAATGGCTCGTGGCGCGCCTGCCCGCCCTCACCGAAGTCGCGCGCACCGCCGGTGAGGCCGACCGGCGATTCCCCGGACTGATCTTCATCCTCGTCGGGCCCCCGGTCGGGGTCCGGGCCGGGATGATCTCCGAGCTGGTGGCGATCGGCGAAGCGGCATCGGCCGCGCCCTGGATCGACGACGAGCCGTGGTCGGTGTACTTCCACCACGACCTCGCGGCCAAGTACTCCTGGCTGGGCGACCACGACGCGGGAATCCGCGGTCTCGGCGACGCCGAGCGGTCCGCCCTCAAGCACGGCCTCATCGCCGAGGCGCTCGCCGTGAGGGCCACACTGGTCAGGGCTCTTCAGCGCCACGGCAGGGAGGACGAGGCGCTGGAACTGGCCGACAAGACCATCGCCGAGGCCCGGCAGCGGGACCTGCCCGACGTCGCCGAGCGGGTCTGCGCCTTCAGGTCGTACATCCTCGATCGGCGCGGAGAGCACGATGCGGCCATCGAGCAGAGCGCCCAACTGGCGGCGCTGGCCGAGGACGAGACGGCGGGCGTCGCGCCGCTTCGCCGGTCGATGCATCTGATCAACCACGCCTTTCGGCTGGTGCACGGCGGCAGGGCCGCCGAGGGCCTCACCTTCGCCGAAGCGGCTCGGGCCATCGCGGTGGAAGAGGGCTTCGAGAAGTCCGAGACCTACATCGAGATCCTCTGGGGCCAGGCCGAGGCCCAGCAGGCGCTCGGCGACGCCGCCGCGGCGGAGTGCCTTTGGAAGGAAGCGGCCGAGCTCATGCTGGCCAGCGGCCAAATCGACCAGGCCGAGTACGACGACATCCTGGCCGGGCGCAGACCCCGGGTCGACCCGGCCAACTGAGAGCGCGTCGTCGACCGGGACGCGCCGGGATCTTGACGGAAGGCCCCGCGGCTGCTGGAATGTCGAGAAGTACCGAAACTTCCATGGAAATTGGTGACCCATGACCGAAATTTCCGAGATCCGCAGGCACCGAGCCGCCGATGCGACCGTCACCGTGACCCGCGACGGCGAGCCGCTGGCCGGGCACGAAGTCGAACTCCACCAGGTGCGCCACCGCTTCCTGTTCGGATGCACCGGATTCGAGTTCATCGACTACGCGAACGGCGAATCGGAGGACCCCGAGCGGGACGGGCGCGCGGTCGAACTCTGGGAGGGCCTGTTCAACTTCGCGACCCTGCCGTTCTACTGGGGCCGCTTCGAGCCCGAGCGCGGCAAGCCGGACACGCACCGCCTGCTCGGGGCAGCGCGCTGGCTGGCCGACCGCGGCCACACCGTCAAGGGCCACCCGCTGACCTGGCACACCGTGACCGCCGACTGGCTGCTCGACCTCGACAACGCCGAGATCGCGCGGGTCCAGACCGACCGCATCCGCCGCGAGATGAGCGACTTCGCGGGCGTGATCGACATGTGGGACGTCATCAACGAGGTCGTCATCATGCCGATCTTCGCGCAGTACGACAACGGGATCACCAGGCTCTGCCGCGAGATCGGCCGGATTCCGATGGTGCGGATGGTCTTCGACGCCGCCCGGGAGGCCAACCCCGGAGCGGTGCTGCTGCTCAACGACTTCGACATGTCGGCCGCCTACGAATGCCTCATCGAGGGCCTGCTCGAAGCGGGCGTCCGCATCGACGCGCTCGGCCTCCAGAGCCACATGCACCAGGGCTACTGGGGAGAGGAGAAGACCCTGTCGATCCTGGAGCGGTTCTCCCGCTACGGCCTGCCGATCCACTTCACCGAGACGACCATTCTCTCGGGGCACCTGATGCCGCCCGAGATCGTCGACCTCAACGACTACCAGATCGACCGGTGGCCAACCACGCCCGAAGGCGAAGAGTGCCAGGCCGACGAGATCGAACGCCACTACCGGACCCTGCTCTCCCACCCCTCGGTCGAGGCGATCACCTACTGGGGCATGGGCGACGGCGGCTGGCTCGGCGCCCCGGGCGGCTTCGTGCGCGCCGACGGGACGCCCAAGCCCTCCTACGAGCGGCTCCACCGACTGGTCAACGAGGAATGGGGAACGCCGCCGACCAAGGCCGTCACCGACGCCGAGGGCCGCCTCCGCTTCAACGGCTTCCTGGGCGACTACCGCCTCACCTGGCAGGACCGCACCGCCGAGTTCGCGATCGAGGCCACCGGCGACCAGCGCCTGGACGTCGGCCTCCGCTGAGCCGCCTACCGGCCGCCGCCCGAGTCGGACCGCGCGACGGTCTCCCAGGCGAACCCGTCGGGGTCGGTGAACGGCTCGGCGTCGGTGCCGATCGTGATCCGGTGGGACCCGCTCCCCTCGGGATCGACCCCGGCGAGCTTGGCGAGGCCGCGGCGGCCGTAGAGAGCCAGCTTCACCGGGGAGCCCGTCGCGTCGAACTCGACGTACTTGCGGCCGAAGCTCTTGGCCACCTCGAGCCCGTGGTCGACGTAGAACTGCTTGGTCGCGAGCATGTCCTCGACGCCCAGCAGCAGCACGACGTCGTCGATCTCCCGGGTGGCCGGGCCGGTGTCCTTCTTCTGGGAGGTCGAGATCTGCCAGATCGTCCCGTCCGGGGCCTGCACGATGCCGCCGAAGCCCCAGAACGACTTCTTGGCCGGTTTCAACGAGGTCGCCCCGGCCTCCAGCGCCGAGTCGAAGAACCCCCGGGCGGTCGCCGGTTGCGACACGATCAACGAGACCGTGAACCCTCGGAACCCGGAGGCGGGCGCCTCGGCGGTGCGCGTGCGCACCCGCGAGTCCAGGCCGAACGCGACGGAGTAGAACCGGTCGGCGGCGGTGGCGTCGTCGACCTCGAGCGTGATGGATTCGATGGAAGTCATGGTCACCACGCTATGCGCCCACCGGCACCCCCGCTTCTCGATTCCTGACCGACCCGCGTCGTCGCCCCGGGACGCCCCGGTTTGCCGTTCTGCCGCGACGGGTACCTCCCGCGGATGACACGGGGGGACCGGTTGGACGAATACCGGAGGAAACGGGATCTTTCGCAGTCCGGGGAGCCGTCGGGAGGCCGGCGCAAGGGCGGCGGCGACCAGTTCGTCGTCCAGCGGCACGACGCCTCCTCGCTGCACTTCGACTTCCGGCTCCAGGTCGGCGAGGTCCTGGTGTCCTGGGCGGTGCCCAAGGGCCCGTCGGTCGATCCGGGCGAGAAGCGGCTGGCCGTGCGCACCGAGGACCACCCGGTGGACTACGCCGACTTCGAGGGCCGCATCCCGTCCGACCAGTACGGCGGCGGGACGGTCGTGGTGTGGGACTCCGGCACCTACCAAAACCTCACCGAGAAGGACGGCCGGGAGGTCCCCGTCACCGACGCCGTCGAGGACGGCCACCTGGTGGTCCGGCTCGACGGGGAGAAGCTCGCCGGGGCGTTCGCCATGACCAGGATGCGCGGCCGCGACCAGTGGCTGCTGGTGAAGAAGGACGACCAGGGCGCCGACCGCCGCCGCAAACCGGCCAAGACCCAGCCCGAGTCGGTGCTGTCCGGGTGGACCAACGAGGATCTGGAGGACCAGTGAGCCGCTGGCGCGAACCGATGCCGGCGACGCTCACCGAGCGTCGCTTCTCCGACCCCGACCGGATCGCCGCGACCGGGGTCGCCGTCTACTACTACACCGAATAGACCGGCGACGGACTGCTGCGGCACCCCCGCTACCAGGGAATCCGCACCGACAAGTCGCCCGACGACGTAGTGAGGGAGACGAGCTGATGGCACCGCCCACGATCCACGCCGACGGGCGCGACGTCGACGTGTCCAGACTCGACAAGGAGTTCTATCCCGAAGACCACGTCAGCAAGGGCGACGTGCTCGACCACTACCGCGCGGTCGCCGACACCATGCTTCCGCATCTGGCCGGGCGGCCCCTGACCATGCGCCGCTTCCCCGACGGGATCGGCGCCGAGGGGTTCTTCCAGAAGCACGCCTCCGACCACTTCCCCGAATGGCTCCGCATCGCTCCGATGCGGCAGCGCGGCGACGGTTCGGTCAGGCACGTCGTGTGCGACGACGAGGCCACCCTGATATACCTGGTCGACCAGGCCACCATCGAGTTCCACGTCTGGCTCTCCACTGTCGACCGGCCGGAGTCGCCCGACCGCCTGGTGATCGACATCGACCCGCCGCCCCGCACCGAGGCGGCCACACTGCACCAGGTCGCGCGCCGGGTGCGGGACCTCGGCAGCGAGATCGGCCTCGCCCCGTTCTTGCAGGCCACGGGCGGCAAGGGCTACCACGTCGTGGCGCCGCTGGACCGCTCCGCGGAGTTCGACCTCGTGCGCGGCCTGGCCGCCGACATGGCCGACCTCCTGGTCGAGCGCGACCCCGACCTGCTGACCACCGCGCAGCGCAAGGACAAGCGCGGCGACCGGATCTTCCTCGACGTCAACCGGAACGCCTACGGGCAGACGTTCATCGCCCCGTACTCGCTGCGCGCCCGGCCCGGCGCGTCGGTGGCCACGCCGCTGGACTGGTCCGAGCTCGGCCGCTCCGCCCCGAACGGCCACACGCCGGAGACCGTCCGGCGCCGGCTCGCGCAGAAGTCCGACCCGTGGTCGAGCCTCGCCGAGCACGCCGCCGCGCCCGCGGCCGCCCGGGAACGCCTGGACGCCGTCGGCCGCTGAGCGGGTGACCGCGACCCTGGCGATCACCCGTTCGGCGGAACACCCGCGACCGATCCCGGCGGACCGGCGCTCGGGTTCAGCGGCGCTTGAAGTTGTCGAGCAGCCCGAACGGGTAGGGCTTCTTGAGCTCGCTGACCTCGGTGAGGCGCCCGGCCAGCTCCGGGTCCAACTCTTGCTCGACGGCGGCGAGGTTGTCCTCCAGGTGCTCGGGCGTTCGTGCGCCGATGATCGGGGCCGTCACGCCCGGCCGGTCCTTGACCCACTGCACCGCGACCCGGGACGGGCTGCCGCCGGTCTTCTCTGCTACCTCCAGGAGGGTGTCGATCACGTTCCAGGTGCGGTCGTTCGCGTAGACGTCCCAGGCCTCGGGCCAGCCTCCGCCGTTGTTCTCGGCGCGGCTGCCCTCGGGAGGTCCGTCCATGCCGCGCCGGTATCGGCCCGAGAGCCACCCGCCCCGCAGCGGGCTCCACGGGATGACCCCCAGGCCCTCCTCCTGGCAGACCGGGATCAGGTCCCACTCGGTCTCCCGGTCGAGGAGGTTGTAGAGCGGCTGGAGGCACGAGAAGCGCTCCCAGCCGCGCATGCTCGACACGTCGATCGACTTCTGGAGCTGCCAGCCGGCGTAGTTGCTGGCGCCCAGGAACCTGACCTTGCCGTCGTGGACGAGGTCGTCGAGCGTGCTGAGGGTCTCCTCGATCGGGGTCGCGTCGTCGAAGACGTGGACCTGGTAGAGGTCGATGTAGTCGGTCCTGAGGCGGCGCAGGCTGGCTTCGACGGCGCTGCGCAGGTGCTTGCGCCCGGCGCCGCCGTCGTTGGATCCCGGACCCATGTCGCCGTAGAACTTCGTGGCGACCACCAGGTCGTCCCGGTTCTGGCGCTCCAGCCAGCGCCCGAGGATCTCCTCGGAGACGCCGTTGCTGTAGACGTCGGCGGTGTCGATGAACGTCCCGCCCGCCTCCACGAAGCGGTCGAGCATGCGGTGGGCGGTCTCCTCGCCGGTGGCCGCGCCGAAGGACATCGTGCCGAAGCACAGTTCGCTGACTTTCAGGCCGGTTCGGCCCATGTATCGGTACTTCATGCGGGGGACGCTATTCCTTGGAGTGCACTCCAAGTCAAGTCGAGTCTCGAAGGCGGGCGCGGGAACTCAGCGGGCGGCGGCGCCTCGCAGGTGTCCGAGCAGGTCGTCGACCAGGTCACCGGGGTCGGCCCTGCCCTTGCCGTGAGCGGAGATGTGCCCGGCCAGAGCCAGGTCGGCCGCGCCGTGGGTCAGGGCGCGCAGCAGCGACGACAGCCGCTCCGGGTCCCCGGGCGGCAGGTCGCCGGACTCCTGGGCCGAGGCGACCACGTCCACGAAGGCCCCCTGGGCCTGCTCCGCGGCCTCGCCGAGCTCGGCCGATTCGATCGTCCAGGACTTGAACACGAGCCTGAACCGCTCGGGGTGGCGCTGGGCCCATTCGATGTAGCCGTGCAGGACCGCGCGCAGCGCCTCGCCGGGGGGCCGCTCGCGGCGCACCGAGTCGGTGAACGCCGCGCGCAGACCCTCGAGCTCGCGGGCCGCGATCGCCGCCAGCAGGGCCTCCTTGCCCGCGAAGTGCTTGTACGGCGCGTTGTGCGACACCCCGACCAGGCGTCCCACCTCGCGCAGCGTCACCGCCTCGACGCCGCCGCCGTCCAGGAGCCGGGCGGCCGACTCCACCAACGCGTCCCGCGTGTTGCTCATCACATCCTCCAGGGAGTAGGTTGACGGCATCAACCTAGCAGCCTCGGGTGGGCCGCCGACCGAAAGGAACCGAACCGCGCCGCCGCCCGCGAAAGCCGCGGTCACTGCCGGGCAGTGTCGGCGGCCCGGTCTACCGTGGCGGATATGAGCGACGACGACACCTGGTGGGAACCGCCCCTGGCCGGGACGGAGACCGAGCACCTGATCGGCTCTCTCGACCGGCTTCGCGCGACCTTCAGATGGAAGACCGACGACCTCGACGCGGACGGGCTCGCCCAGCGGATCGGCGCCTCGACGCTGACGCTAGGCGGGCTGCTCAAGCACCTGGCCGCGTGCGAAGACGTCATGTTCACCGGGAAGCTCTCCGGGAACCCGCCCGGCGAACCGTGGGAGTCCTTCGGCTGGAGCCCCCTCGGAGACTGGGCCTTCACCTTCGACACGACCGGCCATGCGCCCGAGGAGCTGTACGCGCTGTGGGACGGCGCGGTCGAGCGCAGCCGCGAGCGCCTCGGCGCGGTGCTGGAGGACGGCGGCCTCGACCGGCCGGTGTACCTGGAGTGGCCCGGCCGCGGGCATCTGAGCCTGCGGCGGCTGGTCTTCGACCTGGTCGAGGAGTACGGCAGGCACACCGGGCACGCCGACCTGCTGCGCGAGGCGGTGGACGGCCGAGCCGGCGAGGACCCACCGCCGGGTTGGAACCCGGTCAGCGGCCGTCCGTGACCGCCTCGCGCCGGCCCGGCCGTGCTCACTTGATGCCGGTGGTCGCTATGCCTTTGGTCAGGTAGCGCTGGCCGAAGACGAAAATGAGGAACATCGGGGCCAGGGAGACGATGCTCATGGCGAACATCGAGCCGTAGTCCGAAGTCGACTGGGCGTCGAGGAATCCCTTCAGCGCCACAGAGACCGGCCAGGACTCAGGTAGGCGCAGGTAGACCAGGGGGCCGAAGAAGTCCGCCCACGTCCAGATGAACGTGAAGATCGCCGTGGCCGCGAGGGCCGGCATGATCAGCGGAAGGGTGATCTGGAGGTACGAGCGCAGGTGCCCGGCGCCGTCGATGCGGGCGGCCTCGAAGATCTCCCTGGGCAGTCCCCGGATGAACTGCACCATCAAGAACACGAAGAACGCCTCGGTCGCGAGGAACTTCGGGGCGATGAGCGGCAGGAACGTGTTCAGCCAGCCCAGTTCCTTGAAGATCAGGAACTGCGGCACCAGCAGCACCTGGAACGGGAGCATGATCGAGCCGAGCATGATCGCGAACATCAGGTTGCGCCCGCGGAACCGCAACCGCGCGAAGGCGTAGGCCGCCAGGGAGCACGAGAACAGGTTCCCCGCGATCGCCCCGAAGGCGATGACCGAGGAGTTCAGGAGGAACACTCCGAACGGGAATTGCAGGTCGTTCCAGCCGTTGGCGTAGTTCTCCAGGGTCAGGTCGGTGGTGAAGATGCTCAGGTCGCGGAAGATCTCGCTGTTGGGCTTGAAGCTCGAGACGAGCAGCCAGAGCAGCGGGTAGATCATCACCAGCGACAGCGCGATCAGCATCGCGTGCTTCACCACGGAGCGGAACCCGCCCCGTCGCGTTCCGCCGGGGCGCCGGGCCGGAGCGGTCTCGGCGCGGACGAGGGTTTCGGTCTCAGTCGTCATAGAACACCCAGTACTTCGAGAGCCAGAAGTTGAACGCGGTGAAGGCGGCGATCACGATCACCAGGAACCAGGCCATGGCGGACGCGTAGCCCATGTTGAGCTCGGTGAATGCCTCCTTGTAGAGCAGGAGCGTGTAGAACATCGTCGAGTCGCCGGGGCCGCCGGTGCCCCCGGAGACCACGTACGCCTGCGTGAACGCCTGGAAGGCGAAGATGATCTGGAGCACCAGGTTGAAGAAGACGATCGGTGTCAGCAGCGGCAGCGTGATCGACAGGAACTGCCGGAACCGTCCGGCGCCGTCGATCGCGGCGGCCTCGTAGAACATCTCCGGGATCTGCCGCAGCCCGGCCAGGAAGATCACCATCGGCGAGCCGAACGTCCACACGTTCAGGACGATGAGGGTGCCGAGGGCGTAGTCCGGGTGGCCGATCCAGCCGGGACCGTCCACTCCGAACCAGGAGAGGGCGCCGTTGACCAGGCCCTCCTTGCCGAACACCTGCCGCCACAGGATCGCGATCGCGACCGACCCGCCCAGCAGGCTCGGCAGGTAGAACACCGATCGGTACAGCGACAGGCCCCGCATGCCCTTGTCCAGCAGCATCGCCAGTCCGAGGGCGAGCGCGAGTTGGATCGGGACGCCTACGAGCACGTAGACCGCGGTGACCCGGAACGAGTTCCAGAATCTCGCGTCGCCGAACATCGCGGTGAAGTTGTCCAGACCGGACCATTCGGGCGGTCGGAGCAGGTTGTAGTCCGTGAACGAGAGGTAGAGGGAGGCGATCATCGGTCCGATGGTCAGGCCGAGCAGGCCGATGAACCATGGGAGCAGGAAGAGGTACGCGGCCTTGTTGTCGGGGTACTTCTCCTCGGTGCGGCGCCCGCCCTTTCGTTTGTTCACGGCGATGCTGCGAAGCTCGCCGAGACTGCTCATACTTCCTCCTGGATAAGAGTCCGAAATGGAGAAAGCGATTACCCGACTGCGTTGATTATGGCCGCCCCCGAGTGGGCCGTCAATAGCCCCGGATCTACGAAACAGTTTCCCATTCTAGGGAGACCCGCTGGCGAGAGTCGGTAGATGGATGCACGGAGGGGAATATTGACATCCAGAGATGCGGATGTTAGGTTCGCTCAACAAGCGGTTGCATTCCCGACTGAAACCGCCGATGCCGGCTCCCTCACCGCGTACGAAAAAGTTTCCACGCGACCATCGGCTCCCCTAGGTGGCCCCGACACCACCCCGATTCACGAATTGAGGGCGCAAAGATGCGTACAAGACGTTCGCGCGTGGCCGTTGGAATCCTCGCGGCGACGACCCTGCTTCTGTCCGGATGCTTCGGCTCCGACGGCGGGTCCGCCGGAGAGTACGACCCGGACGAGGAGATCGAGCTCGAGATCTCCTGGTGGGGCGACGACAATCGCGCTCGCCTCTTCGGCGAGGTCATCGACCTGTTCGAGGATGAGCATCCCAACATCACCGTCGTCGAGACCCCGGTGGGAGCGCCCGACGACCTGTTCAACCGCCTCGCCACCGACTTCGCCGGCGGCGGGGACACCGCCCCCGACGTATTCGCGCTCGGCGGTGCCAAACCCCAGGAATACGGCGACCTCGGCGCCCTGCTCGACCTCTCGACCGTCGGCGACCGCCTCGACACCACGGCCTACCCCGACTTCTCGCTCACCAGCGCCATCGTCGACGACACGCTGTACGGCCTCCCGACCGGCGGGAACGCCACCGCCGCGTTCATCAACGCCGACATCTTCGAGCAGGCCGGCGTGCCCCTGCCCGAAGAGGGCTGGAACTGGGACCAGCTCGTCGAGGCTGCCGGACAGATCGGGAGCGCCGGTCTCACCAACGACGAGGGCAACCCGATCTTCGGCATCGACCTGCGCATCCAGGACATCCTCGGAACCTACGCGGGCCAGCTCAGCGAGGTCGGGATGTACGACTGGGACGGCGGGCTCGGTGTCGACGCCGACCAGATCGCCGGCTGGTACGAGATAGAAGAGCGGTTGCTGGACAACGGCGGACTGCCCGACCCGTCCATCGTGACCGCCAACTGGCAGCTCCCGCCCGACCAGCAGCCCTTCACCATCGGCCAGGCCGCCGTCACCTTCGGATACACCAACCTGATGTCGGCCTACAGCGCCGCCGGCGACGTCCGGATGATGCTGCCTCCGACCGACACCGGCGTGTCCGGGGTCGCACTGCTGCCCTCGGGCTTCTGGTCGGTCAACGCCGCCAGCCCGCACCCGGAGGCCGCGGCCATGCTCATCGACTGGTTCCTGCACGAGCCCGCCGCCGTCGAGCTGGTCCTCGACACCCGCGGCGTGCCGTTCAACCCCGACTCGCTCGAGATCGTCTCGCCCCTGCTGGACGAGCCCGGCCAGGCCGCGGCCGACTACGTCGGCATCGTCTTCGACGAGGGCGTGGTCGCGCCGCCGCAGCCGGCGGGCGGCTCGATCATGAACGAGCTGTCGCAGCGCATGGAGACCGAGGTCCTGTTCGGCCGGATGAGCTCCGACGAGGCCGCGGACCAATGGGTCCAGGAACTCGGGGAAGCGCTCGAGTGATCGAGGAGGCGCTGGCCCGTCTCCGCGCGGGCGACCCGGCCGAGCGCGCCGGCGTCCAGGGGACGGGCCTGGGCGCCGGACTCGCCGACCAGGGCGTGGGCTTCGCCGCCGTGGGCGGCCCGCTCGAGCGGCGCTGGCACCAGGCGCTCGCCGAGCTCGACCAGTGCGTGCGACCGCTCGGCGGCGGCGCCCCGGTCCTGAACGAAGGCGGCGTCTACGCGGGCGCGTGGCTGGAGAGCACCGGCACGATCAGCGCCGAAGTGCTCGCCCGCTTCGCGCCCGCCCTCGCCCGCGACACGCACCTGCTGTTCGCCGCCCACCGGCGCGAGGACGGCATGATCCCGTACAAGGTCACCGACTCCGGGCCCGGATTCAGCCAGATCCAGATCGTCACTCCGCTGGCGCGCACGGTGTGGCACCACTACCGGCTGACCGGGTGCGACCGGTCCTTCCTGGAGGCCGTGTACCCCGCGATGGCCTACTACGACGCCTGGCTCGAGCGCTACCGCGACACGAGGGGCACCGGCGGCGTCGAGGCGTTCTGCACCTTCGACACCGGGCACGACCTCTCGCCGCGGTTCTGGTTCGCGCCCGACCGCGCCTTCGGCGGCGACGCCCGCCGCTGCGACCCCGACTCGCCGACGCTCCCCTATGTGGCGCCCGACCTGACCGCGAACGTCGCCTGCCAGCGCGCTTACCTCGCGCGGATCGCAGAGGAGCTGGGGGAGGACGGCGAGCCGTGGCGGTCCCGGTCGCGCGCGTCGGTCGCGGCCCTGTACGCCCGTTGCTTCGACGCGGACGACGGGAGCTTCTACGACCTGGACCGGTCGGGCCGGCACGTCCGGGTGCGGTCCGATGTGCTGCTGCGGGTGCTGGCCTGCGAGATGGGGGACGGCGAGTTCTTCGACCGGGCGCTGCGCGAGCACCTGATGAACACCCGGAGGTTCCTGGCGCACTACGGGTTCACGTCGCTGGCCATGGACGACCCGCGGTTCGACGCCGACGCCTCGCACAACTCCTGGGGCGGGCCGGTCAACTTCCTGTCCCTGCTGCGCGCGCCGCACGCGTTCGAGCATCACGGCCGCGTCGCCGAACTGGCCGTGGCGACCGCGCCGGCCCTGGCCGCTACGGCGGTCGCCGACCGCTTCCCGCAGTGCCTCGACCCGTGGTCGGGCGCGCCGGGGTTCACCTCGGTGTACTCGCCGGCGATCCTGTGGTTCCTGGACACGGTGGAGCGCAGCGCGGGCATCCTGCCGCGCCCCGACGGCGAGGTGTGGTTCACCGGCACGCCGCCGACGCGGCTCGACCACGGCGCGGCCGCCCGGGCGACCGCCTACGCCCGGAGTGTCGGCGGGGCGCGGTACGAACTCGCCGCCGACGACGAGCGAGCCGAGGTCCACCGCGACGGGAGGCGGCTCTACTCCTTCCCGCGCGGGTGGCGGATCGCGACCGACTCCGCCGGGGCGGTCCGGGCGGTCGTCGGCATGAGCCCGGCGGCGGTCTCGGGGGACCTGGAGATCGGCGCCGGGCCGGGGGCGGCGCGGATTCCGTTGTCAGCCGCGGCCAATGAGCGGATCGAACTCGCCCCGGACGGCCGCGTCGAGGCCAGGTCTGCGGTGCCGTTCGTGCCGCCGGGAACCGGCTGAGGGGCGCGCTCACCGCAGGGCCATGCCGCCGGGGACCTCCTCGACCTCGATGAAGCGGGCCCGCTCCTCGGGGGTCCGGTTCGGCCGGTGGAGCGCCAGCAGCAGCCGTCCGGTCGCGTCCTCGAAGACCATCCCGTGGCCGCCGTCGGCCGGCCACAGCGGCTTGTGGGCCTGCCGCCAGGGTCCGTGCAGGCGGTCGGTCTCGGAGGCGGCGACCCCGAGGGCGTAGCCGTCCTCGCCCATGCTCGACCAGAGCATCAGCAGCCGGCCGTCGGAGTTGCGGTGCAGGAAGGGCCCGTCGGTGACGTGGGCGGTCGGCCCCGGCCTGTCGAGCGGGCGCGCCCACGGTGCCTGGGAGGCGGTGAACAGCAATTCCGGTTCGCCGATCGTCCCGCGCAGGTCCGGGGTCAGCCGCACCGAGCGGATCTCGCCGTCGCCGACGTCCTTCCACTCGTGGCAGAACACCATGTGGGGTTCGCCGTCCTCGACGTGGAGGGTGCCGTCGAGGCATTCCCAGTCGCGGGGCGTCAGGGGGCCGTCCGACCAGGGCTCGTACGGGCCCTCGGGGTTTTCGGACCGGAGTACCTGGGTGCCGCGGCAGTGCCCTTCGGCCGTGAACGTCGCGAACATGTAGTACGCCCCGCCGAAGCGGTGCACCTCCGGCGCCCAGTACTGGGTGCGCGACCAGAAGTCCGGGCCGGGCCGGAAGGCCGGGATCGGGCCGTGCCAATCGGCCAGGTCGGTGCTCCAGTACGTGTCGAACCCGGTCGCCGGTCCGCTCCAGATGTCCGGGTCGGTGCTGCCGAACAGGTAGTAGCGGTCCCGTTCGGGCACGCGGAGCACGAACGGGTCGCGGATCTGGATGTCGCTCAGTGCGGGCACTGTCGTCCTCTCGTCGCGGTCAGGCGGCGGCCAGGCGGATGATCGCCGCCGCCACGGCCGCCGGTTCCCGCAGCATGTGCAGGTGGCCGCCGTCCATCGTCTCGACCGGCCACCCGCGGCTCCGGGCGTCGTCCCGCTCGTCGGCGTAGGCGTCGCCGAACGCCAGGTAGGCGGCCGGGGCCCGGTCCCATCCGTCGGGGACCTCGACGCGGGCGTCCAGATAGGCCAGCGGCATGCGCCGCTGGCCGGCCTCGACGCTCGCCTTGGTCGCGGCGTCGGGGAACAGCTCGTCGACGACCCGCTCGGGCCACCATCCGGTCCAGGGAGGCAGCAGCCCGTCCTCGTCGGCCTCGGCCGCGAGCGCGTCGCGCAGGCCCGGCGGGGCCACGGGCAGGGTCCCGTTCGGCGGCGGCAGGATCGCGTCGACGAACACCACCCGGCGCCTCGGGGCGTCGAGCGCCAGCGCCGGTGCGTACAGGCCCGCGTTGCTGTGGGGGACGAGCAGGAGCTCCTCGCCGGGCGGCAGTCGCTCGCGCAGGGCGGCCAGGATCGCGTCCGGGTCAGAGGCGTCCGAGTCGTGGACCGCCACCGTGGTCGCGGGCGTCCCGAAGCCCTCGCGCAGTTCGGCCTCGACCCCGGACCATACGGCCGGGCCGAGGAACGGGCTGGAAATCAGGACCGCGGTAAGACTCATATCACCAAGCCGGATCGTTCGGGGGCTCCTCCGCTGCGACGCGGTGACCGACAACGCTATCAAAGGCCCCCGGCCCGGCCGGGGACTCGGACGCGCCGGTCGAGTCGTCCAGGGCACCGGGGCGCGGCCGCCCTTCGCGGCGACCGCACGGGAGTGAAAGATGACCACTCATGAGCGCATTCCCCACCGAGCCGTCGGCCTGGCTCCTGCTGGCGCTGGGCGCGGCCCTGGTCGGCTTCGCCAAGACCGGGTTCGGCGGCGTCGCCTCGCTGGCGATCCTGCTGTTCGCGACGGTCATCCCGGCCAAGGAGTCGACCGGGGCGCTGCTGCCGGTCTTGATCGTGGCCGACTTGTTCGCGATCCGCTTCTACCGCCACCACGTGGAGTGGCCGGTGCTGGTCGGGCTCGCCCCGTGGGTCGTGGCCGGTGTCGGGGTCGGCGCGGTCGTGCTGTGGTTCGCCGACGACTCGCACATGCGCGTCGTGATCGGGACGATCCTGCTGGCGCTGCTGGCGATGCAGGTCTACTCGAAGCTCCGCCCGAGTCCGGCGGAGGCGAGGCCGCCGAGCGGGCTCGCGCGCAGGAGCGCCGCCGCCGGAGCCGGGGTCGCGGCCGGGGCGGCGACGATGGTCGCCAACGCGGCCGGGCCGGTCATGGTGCTCTACCTGATGCTGTCGGGCTTCTCGAAGCTGCGGTTCCTGGGGACGATGGCGTGGTTCTTCTTCTCGGTGAACCTGTTCAAGGTCCCCTTCAGCGCCGCCCTGGGCCTGACCACCTGGCACACGCTCGCGCTGGCCGCGGCGCTGGTCCCCGCCGTCGCCTTGGGCGCCTTCGCGGGCCGGGCGCTGGTGCACCGGGTCGACCAGCGCCAGTTCGAGATCGCGACGCTCGTGCTCTCGGGAGTGGGCGCGGGGCTGCTCATCATCTGAGCGGGGCCGCGCCCGCGCGTGGAAGGATTGGTCGTGCCTCCCGGCGAATCCCGGTTCGGCGGCGGCCCGCGGAGTCCCTCTTATCTGGAACGGTGGTTGGAGATGTCAGCGACGCCGATCATTCCCGGGTTCTACCCCGACCCGACGATCTGCCGGGTCGGGGACGACTACTACCTGGCGAACTCGAGTTTCGAGTACTTTCCCGGCGCGCCGATCTTCCACAGCCGCGACCTGGTGACCTGGCGTCAGATCGGGAACATCCTGGACCGGCGCAGCCAGTTCGAGCGCGGCGACGGCCGCCCCTCCGGCGGGATCTACGGCTCGACGCTGCGCCACCACGGCGGCCGGTTCTGGTTCGTCACCACCAACGTCGGCGGCTCCGAGCCGGGCCAGACGATCGTGACCGCCGCCGATCCGGCCGGGTCGTGGAGCGAGCCGGTGTTCGTCCGGGAAGCGCTCGGCATCGACCCCGACCTTTGCTGGGACGAGGACGGCGAATGCTTCCTGACCTGGAAGGGGACGGTCGCCGGTGGCGAGGGCGACGGGATCTTCCAGGTCCGCCTCGACCCCGAGACCGGGATGTTCAAGAGCGAGCCCTACCCGGTCTGGCAGGGCCTCGGCCTCCACGCGCCCGAGGCCCCGCACCTGTACCGGATCGGCGAGCGGTGGTACCTGATCCTGGCCGAGGGCGGCACCGAACGCGGGCACACCGTCACCGTCGCGCGCGGCGAGAGCCCGGCCGGGCCGTTCGAGCCGTGCCCGGACAACCCCGTGTTCAGCCACCGCAGCACCCCGCACCCGGTGCAGAACACCGGCCACGCCGACCTGGTCCAGACCCCCGAGGGGGAGTGGGCGGCGGTCTACCTGGCGGTGCGCCCGCTCGGGTTCACCCCGCACTTCCACGTCCTGGGCCGCGAGACCTTCCTGGCCGGGGTCGACTGGGTCGACGGCTGGCCGGTCTTCGACGAGGAGCGCCACCGGGCGCCCGGGGCCGACACGGCCTTCACCGACGACTTCACCGGGCCCGGTCTCGATCCCCGCTGGGTCGCGCCGGGAGCCGAACCCGACTCGATCGCCCGGCCGCACCCCGACGGGGGACTGGAACTGCGCGACGCCCCGGACGGCGCCCCCGGCCTGCTGAGCGCGCGCGTCCGCGACCTGAGCTGGAGGGCCGAGGCGGTCCTGGCCGGGGCCGGGCGCTTCCAGGTCGGGATCGACGACCGCCACTGGTACGGGCTGACCTGGGAGGACGGGCAGGTGCGCGCCGAGGTCCGCATCGGCGGCCTCCTCCACCGGCTCGGCTCGGCCCCGTGCCCGGAGGAGCGGTCGGTGCTGCGCATCGAGGCGTTCCGGCCCGAGTCCGAGGGCGTCTTCCCCACCCGCGTCGGCCCGGATGAGATCGTGCTCGCCTTCGGCGACGGCGAGGCGTTCGAGGAGCTGGGGCGCATGGACGGCCGCTACCTGTCCACCGAGGTCGCCACCGGCTTCACCGGGAGAACGCTCGCGGTCTCGGCCGCTGCCGCGCCTTCCCGGGTCCTCTCGGTGGGGTACGAGCCGACGGCCTGACCGGCGCACCCGGCGGAATAGATGACAGATCACGTATGTTCCTGTGGTAGACAGCCGATCCGCGACGACGGGAAGCGACCATGAACAGCCCAGCGACACTCCAGCGGACCCTGAACCGGGTCGACGACAGCCAGCGCCTGGGCCCGGACTCCCAGGTCGACGACAAGGCGATCGCGTTCGCCCCGGCCGACCCGGCCCTGACCGACCCGTTCCTGATCATGGCCGAGGACTGGTTCTCCGAACCCGGCTTCGAATGGCACCCGCACCGCGGCCTGGAGACGGTCACACTCGTCGTCGACGGCGTGCTCGAACACGGCGACAACCTCGGCAACGCCGGGGCGCTCGAGCCGGGCGAAGTGCAGTGGATGACCGCCGGACACGGCATCATCCACCGCGAACTGGCCTACCGCAACGAGCACGCGCACACGATGCAGCTGTGGCTCAACCTGCCCAAGTCCAAGAAGATGACCGCCTCGCGGTACCAGGACCTCACCCGCGCGACCATGCCGCAGATCCACGCGCCCGGCGCCGTCATCGACGTCCACGCCGGCACCGTCGGCGGCGTCAGCGGCCGGGCCGAGACCCACCAGTCGGTGCAGGGCCTGCTCGCCACCCTCGACCCGCTCGCCTCCTACGAACTGACCGTCCCCGCCGAGCACCGCCTGTTCGCCCACGTCGCCGCCGGGCCGGTCCTGGTCGGCGGCCGCGAGCTCGCCGCCGGGCAGATCGGCTGGTCCGACCCGGTCGGCGCGGCCGAGACCACGACCCTGCACCTGTCGGTCCCCGACGGTGACGCGCCCGCGCGGGTCATGGTCTACAGCGGCACGCCGCTGCGCGAGCCGGTCGCCTTCGGCGGCCCGTTCGTGATGAACACCAGGTCCGAGATCAGCGAGGCGTTCCGCGACTTCCACGCCGGGGCCTTCGGCGACGTGCCGCGCCGGGCCCGGCTCGACTTCGACCTCTGAGCGGCCGAAACGCGCGAACCCGGACCTCGGTGCCGAAGCGGGGCGATTCCGGGTGTGGACAGGTCCCAGCCACCGGTACTAGCCGGCGTACCTGTGGGTAGTGTGGGACCAAAACCCTTCCAGAGCACCGTGGAACAACTAGTCCGGAAGGATCTCCATGTCTGACGAGCATGACCACAACGACGGCGCACTGGAAACCGGCGACGAGCCGCGCTGCCCCGTGAACCACGGGCGGGCCCCGCTCCCGTCCCAGGGCGGCGGCAACCGAGGCTGGTGGCCCGATCGCCTCAACCTCAAACTGCTGGCCAAGAACCCGGCCGAGACCAATCCGCTCGGCGAGGACTTCGACTACGCCGCGGCCTTCGAAAGCCTCGACCTGCCCGCCGTCAAGCGGGACATCGCCGAGGTCCTCACCGACTCCCAGGACTGGTGGCCCGCCGACTTCGGCCACTACGGCCCCCTGATGATCCGCATGGCCTGGCACAGCGCCGGAACCTACCGCATCAGCGACGGCCGCGGCGGCGCCGGCGCCGGGCAGCAGCGGTTCGCGCCGCTCAACAGCTGGCCCGACAACGTCAGCCTCGACAAGGCCCGCCGCCTGCTGTGGCCGGTGAAGCAGAAGTACGGGCAGAAGATCTCCTGGGCCGACCTGATGATCCTCACCGGCAACGTGGCACTCGAATCGATGGGCTTCAAGACCTTCGGCTTCGGCGGCGGCCGCGAGGACGTCTGGGAACCCGAGGAGGACGTCTACTGGGGCCCCGAGACGACCTGGCTCGAAGACGCCCGCTACAGCGGCGACCGCGAACTCGAGGAACCGCTCGCGGCCGTCCAGATGGGCCTGATCTACGTCAACCCGGAGGGCCCGAACGGCGAGCCCGACCCGATCGCCGCCGCCCGCGACATCCGCGAGACGTTCCGCCGCATGGCCATGAACGACGAGGAGACCGTCGCCCTGATCGTCGGCGGCCACACATTCGGCAAGACCCACGGGGCCTCCCCCGACGACGGCGTCGGCCCCGAACCCGAAGGGGCCCCCATGGAGGCGATGGGCCTGGGCTGGAAGAACGCCCACGGCACCGGCACGGGCGCCGACGCGATCACCAGCGGCCTCGAAGGCATCTGGACAGGCACCCCGACCAAGTGGGACAACAGCTTCCTGGAGATCCTGTTCGGCTACGAATGGGAGTTGACCCAGAGCCCGGGCGGGGCGCACCAGTGGCGGCCCAAGGACGGAGCGGGCGCCGGAACCGTGCCCGACGCGTACGACCCGTCCAAGAAGCACGCCCCGACGATGCTGACCACCGACCTCTCACTGCGCTTCGACCCGGTCTACGAGCCGATCTCGCGGCACTTCCTGGAGCACCCGGACGAACTGGCCGACGCCTTCGCGCGCGCCTGGTTCAAGCTGACCCACCGCGACATGGGCCCGATCGTCCGCTACCTCGGCCCCGAGGTGCCGGACGAGCAGCTGATCTGGCAGGACCCGCTGCCCGCGGTCGACCACGAGCTGATCGCCGCCGACGACGTCGCCGGACTCAAGGCCCGCGTCCTTGCCTCGGGCGTCGAACCCGCCGACCTGGTGTCCACCGCGTGGGCCGCGGCCTCCTCGTTCCGCGGCAGCGACAAGCGCGGCGGCGCCAACGGCGCGCGCATCCGCCTCGAACCGCAGAACGGCTGGGAGGTCAACGAGCCCGAACGGCTCGCGGTCGTCCTGAGCGCGCTCGAAGGTGTCCAAGCGGAGTTCAACGCCGCCCAGACCGGCGGCAAGCGCGTCTCGCTGGCCGACCTGATCGTCCTCGGCGGGTCCGCCGCCGTCGAGCAGGCCGCCGCGAACGCCGGCTTCGACATCGAGGTGCCCTTCGCGCCCGGTCGCGCCGACGCCACCCAGGCGCAGACCGACGTCGAGTCGTTCGCACCGCTGGAGCCGGTCGTGGACGGCTTCCGCAACTACCTCGCCAAGGACCTGCCGGTCCCGGCCGAGTTCGCGCTGGTCGACAGGGCCAACCTGCTGACCCTGACCGCGCCGGAGATGACCGTCCTCATCGGCGGCCTGCGCGTGCTGGGGGCGAACTTCCAGGGCTCGGAGCTCGGCGTGCTCACCGACCGGCCCGGGACGCTGACCAACGACTTCTTCGTGAACCTGCTCGACATGGGCACGACCTGGTCGCCGACCTCCGAGGACTCCCAGACCTTCGAGGGCCGCGACGCGAAGACCGGTGCGGCCAAGTGGACCGGCAGCCGTGCCGACCTCGTCTTCGGCTCCAACTCCGAGCTGCGGGCGGTCGCCGAGGTCTACGCTGGCGACGACGCGAAGGAGAAGTTCGTGCGCGACTTCGTCGCCGCCTGGACCAAGGTCATGAACCTCGACCGCTTCGACCTCGACTGACAACCGACGCGATCACGGCGGCGGAGCCTCACCGGCCCCGCCGCCGTCGCCCGTCTCTTCCCGGCCCGCCGGGCGCCCCGAACACGGCCCGCCGCGCGTCCGGGACGTCCTCGGTGTAGACCACGACCGAGCCCGCGACCAGGTCGTGGATGCCTCTGCGGTTCGTCCGATCCGCCAGCACGTACATCGCGTTGAGCCAGAATCCGATGACGGTCAGCCACAGCATCCAGTACACGACGGTGCGCGCCAGCGCCCGCCCGAACGGCAGCGGCCCTCCGTCGTCGATCCGCACGACCCTGATCTTCATGGCCCACTTGCCCGCCGTCGTCCGCCCCCCGGCGGTAAGGCCCGCCTCGTACAGCGGGACCCCGACCACCAAGCCGACCAGGACACCGATGAACGCGACGGAGCCGAAACTGTCGCTCTCCGCCTCCGAGTTCGCGAGCACCGCCGGGATGCTCAACACGCAGCCGAGGAGCGCGATGAGCCCCAGCACGGCGATCCCGTCGACGAGCCGCGCCACGATGCGGAGCGAGTAGCTGGAGAGCGGAGGCGGGAGCTGTTCGGTCACCGCTCGAGGCTCTCACCGGTCTGCCGGGACCGGTCCCGACCGTTCAAAGCCGCTTGCGACCCTAAGCCTGGAACAGGACCGCCGTGCTCGGTGCGCTTCGGGCGGACGGCGGGCCAGCACCGTGCCCGACCCCAGGCGCCTGGCACCTGAAGCTTCGTGCTCAGCGATCAGTGTCGGTTGTCGCATCGGCCGGGCACGATCGAACCGGGGGACTCGGTGCGGCGACACTCCCGACCGCGGGGCACGGAGCGGCCCGATCCTTTTGCAGCCGTGTGGGTCCGGTGCCGAATGTGAATGTCTTCGCCCCGGTCGGGTGATGCGGGCCGGGCTTGAACCGGGGATAATAGAGATACGCACAGGGATATGGCATTCGATCAGGAGTCGGACAGGTGTAAGCAGACTGCGACAAGCCTCTGGCCGAGCCGGCAACCTGACCGATGCCGAGACCACCGGCCCCGCAGTAGCAGACGGGCCCGGAACGGTCTCAACCCCACGTGCTATCGGGTCCCGCAGCGTTCTACGCCGAACCCGGCGTGATTGGGTGGGAGACGGCCCGGTCGGGATCACCCCGACCCGGCGGCGAGTGCTCCGAACGAGGCACACCGCGTGGAAGCGGCGCAGGGCCGACCATAGCCTGAGCCGCGCGCGCATCACCGCCACCGCTGACCGGGCCACCGCGCCCGTCCAGCGATGAGCCCTGCCCGCGCCAACCGGCCGCGAGCAGCACCACCACCGAGACTGAAAGGAGGCACCGGACAGGCCGAGGAGCGTCTTCGTCCTCCGGTCAGTCCCACCGGGCGAGCGCAGCACCGGCTACCGGCCAGGACCGACTGCGTTGCTGCCGGACCGGCCACCGGCCAGAATCGACCGGGCCCGAGCAGCACCTGCGACGGCAAATAGCCGACACCGGTCACGGGCTGGACCGACCGCCTACAGCAGCAGTTTCCCACACCCGGAACGGAGGTGAGACCGCCATGACCGACGCCACGGACACGCTCCCACCCCGGCCGGTACCGTCGGCGCCACCGCGCAGCCGAGCGGCTCGCACTCGCCCGCGCGCCGTCGAGGCCGCCGGTCGCCGGCCCGCCCGGCACACGCCACCGGCACCGAGCCAGGCCCCGGCAACTCCCCGGGCGTAGTGCGAGCTAGATGGTGCCGTCGGCTCGGACATCGTAGGAGGTGACCACGCCGTCTCCGTATCGCCGGTACTTGATGCCCCTGCTGTCGATGCTGTTCAGGGCGGCGCAAGAGGGGCATCTGACTGCGGTGAAACTCTGGTACCGCACGCCGTCCTCCCATTCGTGCTCACAGTTGCCGCAGCGCACACCGACGATGAAGTTATCGCCGCTGCCGTTGTCGATGGCGACGAAACCGGCCGCACCGGTCACCACGCCGATGATGTCGCCCTTATGATCGGCAGCGGCGACGTTCCGTTGCCATGGGAGCAGGTTCTCCAGGTACAAGCCATCGATATCCTTGCCCCAGTTGCCGTTCGGGGTTTCGACTACGTAATAGATCAGTTCGCGGACCACATCGATCTCGTCACGCAGGTACTGCTTGGCCTTCTCGGTGTCGCTGCCCCGGAACACGTAGTAGGTGCCGCTGGCATTGCGCAGACTCCCGTACCCGGGTTCCAGCCCGGCCGCGGCCTGCTTCGCCTCGGCCGCTTCGGCTTCGGCGCGGGTCGCGAAGACGATCGGCCCGGCGTCATCGGAGCGGCGCTTCTTGAACCAGCCCATGTGCTCTCCTCGGGGAAGGTCTGACAGGTGAGTCGAAACTAGCCCGGGAGCCGCGAGAGGGGTCCCGGCTTCAGGTCGTGGTCGGCCGGTCCGGGCCGGTCCCGGCTGCTCAGGGGAGCTTGCGGCCCCACGCCTGGAACAGGACCGCCGTGGTCGGCGCGCCGAGCATTCGGACAGCCGGTCTGCGGCCCGCCAGCCATGCCGCGAAGTCCACTATTGACGGCCTGATGCCGCGCAGTTCCAGTTCCACTCCGTGCCCGGCGCACTCGGCGACCAGCTCGTCGCGGTCGACCAGCAGATCCGGGTCGTGGACGCCGCGCGGGGCCAGGCCCCGCAGCCGCTCGGCCACGCCGATCGCGATGAGCCGGCACAGCAACGTGTCCGCGAGAGTGTCGATCACCACCAGACCGCCGGGACGCAGCAGGCGGCACGCCTCCGACACCGCCAGCGGCAGATCCGGGACGTGCTCCAGGATCTCCCCGGCCGCCACCACGTCGGCGCACCCGTCCGCCAACGGAACGGCCAGCACGTCCCCGCGCACCGCCGCCACCCCCTGCTCGGCGGCCAGCGCGACCGCGCTCGGCGACCGGTCCACCCCGATATGCCGGTACCCCTTGCCCTCCAAGCGCGGCGCCAAGAGCCCGGCCCCGCACCCCAGGTCCACCAGCACCGCACCCGGCCGCGGCGCAGGCGGAATCATCTCGGCCCGAGCGGCGGCCAGCCAGTGCAGCATCGCGAACTTCCCGCGCGGCCGCCACCACTCGTCCGCCAGCTCCTCATAGAGCGCAGGGTCATTGGGCACCGGTCGCTTCCTTGGCCGCGCGGCGGTTCCGCCCATCACCCCAGGATGGCACACTTGCGGATGTGCGGCTGACTCTGGCGGGGACCTGGGCTCTGGCCCGCTCCTGCCATCCGCTGCCCGCGCTCGGGGTCACGGCCGTGGCCGCCGGGCTCATCGCCGGTACGGGCCGGCCGGTGGCCGCCGCGTTCGCCGCGACCGCGGCCGTCCTGGCCGGACAGTTGTCCGTCGGCTGGCTCAACGACCTGGTCGACGCGCCGCGGGACGCCCAGGTCGGGCGCCCCGGGAAACCGGTGGCGGCGGGGGAGATCGGCCCCGGGCCCGTGCGGGTCGCCGTGGCGGCGGCCGCCGTCGCCGCCGTGGTCCTTTCTCTGCTGTCCGGGCTCGCCGCAGGAGGGGCCCACGTGATCGCCCTCGTCTTCGCCTGGGCCTACGACCTCGGCGTCAAGGCCACCGCGCTCTCGGTGCTGCCGTATGCGGTCTCGTTCGGACTGCTGACGGCGTTCGTCTCGCTCGGCGCCCCCGGCGGGGCGTTCCCGCCGATCTGGCTGTTCGCCGCCGGGGCGGCCCTGGGATGCGGAGCGCACTTCGCGAACGTCCTGCCCGACCTGGACGACGACGCCGCCACCGGCGTGCGCGGCCTGCCGCACCGCTTGGGGCCCAACGCGAGTCAACTCATCGCCGCCGCGCTGGTGCTGACCGCCTCGGTCCTGCTGGCCTTCGGTCCGCCCGGCCCGCCCTCGGCCCTGGCGCTGGCGGCAGTGCCGGTCTCGGCGGCGGTGCTGGCCGCCGGTCTCATCTTCGGCCGCAGGCCGCGCTCCCGAGCGGCCTTCCACGCGGTGATCCTGGTGGCGCTCATCGACGTCGCGCTGCTGCTGGGAACCGGCGTGCCCGTCGCCTGACGCGGCCGGTCCTTGCCGAAGCCCTGATTCCGGAGGACACTCGACAGAGCGCGACGACCCACCCCCCGAGGAGTGAGCGCCAATGGCGACAACGGAAACGCTCGAGGACGAACGACGTGCGCTGACCCTGGCACGGGAACTGTCTCCGCGCCTGGCCGAGCGCGCGGCCGAGCACGACCGGCGGGGCCTGTTCCCCGAGGACGATTTCGCCGACCTGCGCGAAGCGGGCCTGCTGGGCCTGATGGTCCCCTCCCGCCTCGGCGGCTTCGGGGCCTCCTTCGCCGGATACGCCCGCGTGGCCGCCGAACTCGGGCGCGGCGCGGGCGCGACCGCGCTGGTGTTCAACATGCACGCCTCGGTCACCGGCGCCCTGGCCCAGACCCCCGACGAGCTGGTGCGCTACCTCGGCGCCCCCGACCGCTACTTCGCCGCCCGAGACAAGGCCCTCGCCGACGCGGCCGCAGGCGCGCTGTACGCGGTCGCCATGAGCGAGCGCGGCACCGGATCGCGGCTCTCGCGGACCCGCACCGCCTACCGGGCCACCGGCAGCGGCTACCGGATCACCGGCAGCAAGGCGTTCGTCTCCGGCGCCGGGCACGCCGACGCCTACCTGGTGACCGCGCGCGACGCCGAAGCCGAGGACCCGAAGGTCTCCTACTTCCTCGTCCCGGCCGCGGAGGGCGTCCGCGTCGAGCAGACCTGGGACTCGCTGGGCATGCGCGCCACCGGAAGCCACGACGTCCACTTCGACGTCGAAGTCGGACCGGACGCGCTCCTGGGCGGCAAGGAGGGCCTGACGCTGATCCTGGCCGAGGCCATGCCGCAGTGGCTGGTGGCCTCCTACTCCGCGGTCTACGTCGGCGTCGCCCGCGCCGCCGTGGACGCCGCCGCCGAGCACCTGCGCGAACGCGGACTCGGCTCGCTCGCCGGAGCGCGCGCCCGCCTCGGACGCGCCGACGCGGCGGTGGCCGCCGCCGAACTGGCCGTGGCCGAAGCCGCCGCGCGCATCGACTCCCACCCCGGCGACGAGGACACCAACCTGTGGGTCTGGCGCGCCAAGCTCCTGGCCGGAGACACCGCCTCCCAGGTCGCCTCCTCCCTGCTGGAGGCCGCCGGGACCTCCGCGAGCCGACGCGGCCACCCGCTGGAGCGGACCTTCCGCGACGCCCGCTGCGGCGCACTGCAACCGGCCACCTCCGACGTGTGCGCCGACTGGCTCGGCGTGGCCGCGCTCGGCGACGACCCCGACGGCGACGCCCAGGTGCCGCGGTGGTGACCGCCAGGATCGCCGGACTCGGCACGGCCCTGCCTGCGGCCTACGAACAGGACCTGCTGTGGCGGAACGCCTTCCGCGAGCACTTCTCCGGCAACCGGATCGCCAAGCGGGTCTTCGCCGACGCGGGCGTGGTCCGCCGCCACTCGGTGACCGACCCGGCCGAGTTCCAGGCCGTCACCACCTGGTCCACAGGAGAGCGGATGCGCCGCTTCATCGAGCGGGCGCCGCCGCTGGGCCTGAGCGCGGTTCGCCAGGCCCTGGCCGACGCCGAGACCGACGCCGAGGAGGTCGGACTGATGGCCGTCGTCTCGTGCACCGGCTACGGCACCCCCGGGCTCGACATCGAACTGGCGCGCTCGCTCCCGCTGTCCCCGGACGCGCGGCGGCTGCTGGTGGGCCACATGGGCTGCCACGCCGCCATCCCCGGACTCGGCGCGGCCGCCGAATACGTCCAGGCCCGATCCAGGCCCGCGGTGCTGCTGTGCCTGGAGCTGACCTCGCTGCACCTCCAACCGCCGTCGAGCGAGATCGAGCAGATGATCACCCACGCCCTGTTCGCCGACGCCGCGGCCGCGATCGTGCTGCGGCCCGGCGACGAGGGACCCGGCCCGCGCGTGGTCGACTTCGCCGCCCGCACCGACACCGCCAAGAGCGACCACATGACCTGGCACGTCACCGACCTCGGCTTCCGCATGGGCCTGTCACCGCGGGTGCCCGACGTCCTCGGGGAGCACATCGGACCGGTGGTGAAGGACCTGCTGTCCCGGAACGGACTCGAAGTGTCCGATGTGGGCTCCTGGGCGGTGCACCCCGGCGGGCCCAGGGTCCTCGACGCGGTCCGCGACGGACTCGACCTCGACCCCTCGGCGCTCGAAGCATCCCGCACCGTCCTCGCTGAACACGGCAACTGCTCCTCGGTCACCGTCATGCTGGTGATCCGGGAACTGCTCGAGCACGGCCCGCCGCCCGGACCGATGGTGGCCGTGGCCTTCGGCCCCGGCCTGACCTTGTACGCCGCGCTCCTCCAACCGTGATGCCGCCCGCGAGTCCGCCGACCCCACGGCCGCCGAATCGGAGGAAAGCGGATTGACTCGCCGGACCGGTACCCGCATGATCGGTATCCGTGACTCCAGCGAAGCAGACCCTGATCCGGGCGGCCGCCCGCAACAACGCCGGATGGTGCGCGGCCGTCGCCCGCTCACACGGCACGGCGAGTGAGTTCGGGCCGCAGGCGTGGACCGCCCCGGCCCGTACGCCCCAGTTCTACCCGGACGCGGTGACGCTGGCGCCCCGCGCCGACGTCCGAGCCCTGGTGGACCGCATCGACACCGCCGCGCCCGGCGCCAGCGTCAAGGACAGCTTCGCCGACCTCGACCTGACCGGACACGGCTTCACCGTTCTGTTCGAAGCACAGTGGATTCACCGCCCGGCCGGACCGCCCGACACCCCGCCGCAATTCGCGTGGAGCGCGGTACGCGACCCGGAGACACTGCGGGAATGGGCGCTGGCCTGGGCCGACGACGGTCCCGCCACCGAAATCTTCCGCCCCGGGCTGCTGGAGGACCGGGACACGGCCGTGATCGCGGGGCGATCGGCCGACGGCTGGATCGCCGCGGGCGCGGTGGCGAGCCGCAGCGCCACGGTCGTGGGCGTCTCCAACCTCTTCGCGACCGGCGGCGACACCGACTCGGCCTGGCCGGTCGCACTGGAGGCCGCCCACACGCTGTTCCCCGGTCTGCCCGCGGTCGGCTACGAGCACGGCGACGACCTCGCCTCGGCCCGCCGCCACGGATTCGAACCGATCGGCCCGCTGCGGATCTGGCTCCGCGGACACTGACGCCCCCGCCGGGCGGCGATCCGACCAGCGGTCCCGCCGCGCCGACCGGTCAGGCGTGGGAGCAGCAACCGTCGTGGCACGCCTCTTCGGTCTCGGCCTCGCGGCCGGTCGGCAGGGCGGGGGAGCAGCAGGCATCGCCCTTCCACGCCTCGCGGCCCTCCTTGACCGCGACGGCTGCGATCACCAGGGCGGCAGCCGGGTCGGCCCACCAAAAGCCGAAGATGCTGTTGGCGGCCAAGCCGATCAGGACCACCGCCGACAGATAGGTGCACAGCAGGGTCTGCTTGGAGTCGGCGACGGCGCTGGTGGAGCCGAGTTCGCGTCCGACGCGGCGCTGGGTCAGCGAGAGCGCGGGCATGATCGCCAGCGACACGGCCGCCAAGACCAGGCCGACCGTGGAGTGCTCGGGTTCGGCGGCGCCGAAGAGGGTGCGAAGGGCTTCGATCGTCACATAGGCCGCCAGCGCGAAGAACGAGATGGCGATGACGCGCAGGGCGCGGTGCTCCCGGGCCTCGCGGACCTCGGGGTCGATCGCCGAGAACTGCCAGGCGACGGCGGCGGCCGAGGAGACCTCGACCAGGGAGTCGAGGCCGAAGCCGATCAGGGCGGCCGAGGAGGCGATCGTGCCGGCCCAGATGGCGATGACGGCCTCGACGAGGTTGTAGGCGATGGTGGCCGCGACCAGCAGCCGCACCAGCTTCGTGAGGCGGCGACGCCGGGCGTCGGTGAGCGGGGCGAGTGTCGGGGCCGCCATCAGCAGCAGTCCTCGCCGTCGGCGGCGTCGCAGGCGGCCGGGTCGACGGCCAGGACCGTGCCGAGCAGGTCGGTCAGGGCGTGGGTCAGGCGAGGGTCGGCCAGTTCGTAGCGGGTGCGCCGGCCTTCGGGGGCGGCCACGACCAGGCCGCAGCCGCGCAGGCAGGCCAGGTGGTTCGACAGGGACTGGCGTGAGACGCCGAGCAGCTCGGCGAGCTCGGCCGGGTAGCCGGGGGCCTCGCGCAGCGCGAGCAGCAGGCGGGCGCGGGTCGGATCGGACAGGGCGTGCCCGAATCGGGCGAGGACCTGTCCGTGGGTAAGGGTTTCCATGAATACAACAGTACACGGAATCGTGTATTCAGCAAGCAATGTATCAAACGGTTGCAGGATATGGCGAGATCGACGGCGACTGAAGCGCTCATGTGGCGCGAGAACCTGACATAACCTGCGTGATCCGCGCGGAGAATCCTCGAATGCGTAAGCAATCGTTTGCTGGATTGCTATTGACTCGTGGAAAGCCCTCTTCTTAGACTCATTCGCATACCTCAATGTCGAGGAGAGGAACGACATGTCTCGAAGAAGAAGAGTGAGAGTGGCGCTCGTGGCCGGGTTGACCGGCCTGGTCACCGCCTCCGCAGCCTTGTTCGCCCTGAACACGGCCCACGCAGGCCCGGTCCGCTACGAGGCCGAGTCCTCGTCGGCCAGCTGCGACGGCGAAATCGAGTCCGAGCACTCCGGTTACTCCGGCGACGGCTACTGCAACACCGAGAACGCCTCCGGCGCGGCGGCCGAGTTCACCATCAGCGCCGACCAGTCCGGGACGGCCACCGTTGACATCCGGTACGCCAACGGCGGCTCCTCGGCCAGAAGCGCCGACGTCGTCGTCAACGACTCCTCGGCGGCGACCGCGTCCTTCGCGTCGACCGGCGCCTGGACCGGCTGGGAGACCGAGTCCCTGACCGTGCCGGTCAACGCGGGCGACAACACCGTACGCCTGGCGGCCACCGGTTCGGAGGGGCTTCCCAACATCGACTATGTGGACGCCGAGGGCCCCGCCGGCGGTTCCGAGGCGGTCCGCTACGAGGCCGAGTCCTCGTCGGCCACCTGCGACGGCGATATCGAGTCCGAGCACTCCGGATACTCCGGCACCGGCTTCTGCAACACCGAGAACACCTCCGGGGCGGCGGCCCAGTTCACCATCGACGGCGCCTCGGCGGGCACGGCGACCCTCGAGATCGGGTTCGCCAACGGCGGCTCGGACGGCCGACCGGCCGACGTGGTGGTGAACGGCTCCACCATGGACTCGCTCGCGTTCGGATCCACCGGCGGTTGGGCGAACTGGTCCACCGAGTCCGCGAGCGTGCAGCTCAGCTCCGGCACCAACACCGTCCGCCTGGTCGCCACCGACTCCGCGGGCCTGCCGAACATCGACTACCTGGACTCTTCGACCGGAAGCGAACCGGACGACCCGACCACGCCGGACGACCCCACGACTCCGCCGCCCACCGGTGACGAGCTCTTCGTGGACCCCGGCGGGAGCGACGACGCCTCGGGCTCCGAGTCCGACCCGACCACGCTGACCTCCGCGATCGAGCGCATCGAGGCCGGCGGGACGATCTACATGCGCGGCGGCACCTATGACTTCTCGGAGACGGTGCACATCGAGCCGGGCAACGACGGCGACTCCGGCGACCGCACCGAGCTGTTCGCCTACCCCGGCGAGACCCCGGTCCTGAACTTCTCGGCCCAGTCCGAGGACTCGGCCAACCGCGGCCTGGCCATCGGCGGGGACTGGTGGCACCTCTACGGCCTCATCGTCGAGCACGCCGGTGACAACGGCATCCTCCTGGGCGGCAACGACAACATCATCGAGCGGGTGGTGACCCGGTTCAACCACGACACCGGCCTCCAGCTCTCGCGGTACACCGCCGGGGCTCCGAGCTCCGAGTGGCCCTCGAACAACCTCATCCTCTCCTCGGAGTCGCACGACAACGCCGACTCCGACGGCGAGGACGCCGACGGGTTCGCCCCGAAGCTGACCACCGGCCCCGGGAACGTCTTCCGGTACTGCGTGGCCCACAACAACATCGACGACGGCTGGGACCTCTACACCAAGACCGACACCGGTCCGATCGGAGAGGTGACCATCGAGGACTCGCTGTCGTACGAGAACGGCACGCTCTCGGACGGCACCCAGAACTCATCGGGCGACCGCAACGGCTTCAAGCTCGGCGGCGAGGACATTGGTGTCGACCACGTCATCGAGCGCAACATCGCCTTCGACAACGGCAAGCACGGGTTCACCTACAACCGGAACCTGGGCTCGATGACCGTCAACGACAACCTGAGCATCGGCAGCGAGGAGCGCAACTACAACTTCGACGGCGGATCCTCGGCCTTCACCGGCAACACCTCCTGCGACAGCGGCTCGACCGACCGCATCATCGGCGACGACGCCGGAGGTAACCAATGGTGGGACGGGTCGAACGGATCCAGATGCTCCCAGTACTCCGGTTCACTGGACTGGAGCTTCCAATCCGACGGAACCCTCGTGGTCACCATAGGAGGCGACCAGGTCGACCTCTAGCCGCGACCACCCGATGAACCACCGGGCGGCCCGTCCCAGAACCAGGACGGGCCGCCCGGCTTTACTCTGCCCGTCCCCGCTCACCGGCGGTTCCGGCCCGCCGGAACCGGGCCGGAACGATTTCGGAACGCCGCCGGGCCAAGTTCGGTCCTGCAACCGCAAGGCGCGATCCGAAGGGAACTGACATGGACGAGAACCTGAACCTGGCGATCATCATCGGCTCGATCCGCGAGGGCCGCCTCGGAGCCGCGATCGGCGAGTGGTTCGCCGACCGGGCCAAGGCCGACGGCCGCTTCCAGGTCGACCTGATCGACCTGAGGGAATCGGGCCTGCCCGACCGCCTGGTCGAGACCGAGGAGCAGATCCCGGCGTGCGTGACCGACCTGGGCGAGCGCCTGCGCGCGGCCGACGCCTACGTCATGGTCACCCCCGAGTACAACCACTCGTACCCGGCCTCGCTGAAGAACGCCATCGACTGGTACTTCGACGAATGGCAGGCCAAGCCGGTCGGGTTCGTCTCCTACGGCGGCATCTCGGCCGGGCTGCGGGCAGTCGAGGCCCTGCGCCTGGTCATGCCCGAGCTGCACGCGACGACCGTCCGCGATGTCGTGTGCTTCCCCAACGTCTGGGAGCACATGGACGAGAGCGGCGCGCTGGCCCAGAACGAGCGTTCCGACGAGGCCGCCTCCAAGCTCCTGAGCCAGGTCGAGTGGTGGGCCGCCGCCCTCAAGCGGCAGCGCGAGGCCGCCCTCTACGCCGCCTGAATCCACCAGACCCCAAGGCGGCGGTCCGCTGCGAGTCCGCGCCGACCCCGAGCGGCGACCGCAGCGGACCGCCGCCGCTCCACCAGCCTCGATGCAGAAGAAGGAGTCCGACCTATGAACGCTTCGACCGAAGAGCCCGCCGCTCCCCACCGCCGCTGGTGGGCACTGGGCTTCGTCCTGGCCGGAAACCTGGCCGTGTTCACCGCCGTGACCATGATGAACGTCGCCCTTCCCGCGGCGCAGGCCGAGCTCGGCCTGTCCGACAGCGGGCGAGGATGGGTGGTGACCATCTACTCGCTGTGCTTCGGCGCCTCCATGCTGCTGGGCGGCCGGATCGCCGACCTGATAGGACTGCGGACGGCGATGGTCGCCGGGATGATCGGCTTCGCCGCGGCCTCCCTGCTCGGCGGCCTGGCCGGGGACCAGGGGGTGCTGCTCGCCGCGCGGGCGGCGCAGGGCGCCTCGGGCGCGCTGGTCGCGGCCACCGCGCTCGCGCTGATGTCGGTGATGTTCACCGGCGGGGCGGACCGGGCCCGCGCGTTCGCCGTGTTCGGCACCGTCATGGGCGCGGGCACCGCCGTCTCCTTCGCGGTGGCCGGCGCGTTCGTCGACGCCCTGACATGGCGCTGGTGCCTGCTGATCAACATTCCTGTCGCGGTGGTCGTCGTCGCCGGTCTGCTGCGCACCGCTCCGGCACGTCGGGAAGCGCGAGGCGGCCGCATCGACCTGCCGGGCGCGGCCCTCGTCACCGCAGCCATGGCGCTGCTGGTCATCGGCCTCAATCGGGCACCCGAGGCGGGCTGGTCCGACCCGTCCATCCCCGTCCTGCTGGTGGCGGCCGCAGGACTGCTCATCGCGTTCGCGGTCGGCCTGCGCCGCTCGAAGCACCCGCTCGTCCCGCCGCGGGTGCTGGCCGACGGACGGCGCGCCGCGGCCTACCTGGCGGTGCTCACCGTCGGCATCGGGGCGTTCGCGGCCATGTACATCCTCACCATCTTCCAGCAGGAGGTCCTGGGGTTCAGTGCGCTGGTCACGGGGCTGGGTTTCGTTCCGTTCGGGGTGAGTGCCCTGCTCACCTCCGGTCTGGTCTCGCGCTGGAGCGATCGGGTCCGTCCCGGGGTGCTGATGGCCGTCGGGCTGGCGGCGGTGGCCGCCGCGATCGGCTCGTTCGCGCTGACCGGGTCGGACACGGGCTACTTCACCGGGATTCTCCCGGTGATGGTCCTGGTCGGCGCCGGAGCCACGGTGGTGATGGTGGTCGGATCCGACCAGGCGACCCGGAGCGCCGGGAGCGATTCAGGGGTCGCCAGCGCGATGGTCAACTCCTCGCAGCAGCTCGGCGCCGCGATCGGCACGGCCCTGCTCACCTCGATCCTGACCGCCGCCGCACGCGGCCGGGTCGAAGCCGGAGACGGAGAACTGGAGGCGTCGCTCCACGGATACGGGGTGGCCGGAGTGGTCGGAGCCGGGGTGCTGCTGGCGCTCGCGACGCTGGTCCTGGTAATGAGCCGCACCGTGGACCCGGCCTCGGACGCGGACGAAGCGCTCGTCCAGGGCCGGGCCTGAGCTCCGGGAACGGAATCGTCCATGCGGAGAGCGCTAGTCGATCTCCTTGAAGGTCGCGGTGTGGATCTGGCCGGTGCGGCCGCTGCCCTCGGGGAAGGACCAGAAGGCGGTGACCGTGGAGTTCTTGAAGTCCATCACGTGCGTGACCGCGGTCCCCGAGATCTCGTTCCAGCCGAGCAGGTACATCTTGCGGCCGACCTCGGCCGCGTGCACCCTGACGTCCTCGCTGGCCCCCTCGGTGGCGCCGTCGATCTCCCGGTAGCGGAGCGTGTTCCCCTCCGGGCCATAGGTGTTGCGGAAGACGACGCCGTCCTCCATATGGAGTTCGAAGGTCTTCCCCGCGAACGCGAAGTCGCTCATGTCCGGTCTCCCTCCTCGATCGGGCCCGTTCGCGGCGCCTGCGGCGGCCCGCTGCCCTCCACCCTAGGAGCCCGGCGGCCCGCGGACCGGCGATTCGGCGACCGCCCCCGCCTCGGCCGGAGGCGGTCGCCGGGCGGTGACGCAGGTCCCACCGGACCGGTATTGAATGAAGATGCAAGATGGTGCATACTCATACCTATGTCAAAAGTTCTCTCCGCCCTGCCTGTCGGTGAACGTGTCGGGATCGCCTTCTCCGGCGGCCTCGACACCTCGGTCGCGGTCGCCTGGATGCGCGAGAAGGGCGCCGTGCCCTGCACCTACACCGCCGACATCGGCCAGTACGACGAGTCGGACATCGAATCGGTGCCCGACCGCGCCGCCGACTACGGCGCGGAGATCGCCCGCCTGGTCGACTGCCGGGCCGCGCTGGTTGAGGAGGGGCTCGCCGCCCTGGCCTGCGGCGCCTTCCACATCCGGTCGGGAGGCCGGACCTACTTCAACACGACCCCGCTCGGCCGGGCCGTCACCGGCACGCTGCTGGTCCGCGCGATGCTCGAAGACGACGTGCAGATCTGGGGCGACGGCTCGACCTTCAAGGGCAACGACATCGAGCGGTTCTACCGCTACGGGCTGCTGGCCAACCCCGCCCTGCGGATCTACAAGCCGTGGCTGGACTCCGATTTCGTCACCGAGCTCGGCGGGCGCACCGAGATGTCCGAATGGCTGACCGAGCGGGACCTGCCCTACCGCGACAGCAAGGAGAAGGCGTACTCTACCGACGCCAACATCTGGGGCGCCACCCACGAGGCCAAGGCCCTCGAACACCTCGACGCCGGCATCGAACTGGTCGATCCGATCATGGGTGTGCGGTTCTGGGACCCGGCCGTCGAGATCGAGACCGAGGACGTCTCGATCGGCTTCGAGCAGGGCCGCCCGGTGACCATCAACGGCAAGGAGTTCGGCACCGCCGTCGACCTGGTCATGGAGGCCAACGCCATCGGCGGCCGCCACGGACTGGGCATGTCCGACCAGATCGAGAACCGCATCATCGAGGCCAAGAGCCGCGGGATCTACGAGGCCCCGGGCATGGCGCTGCTGCACCACGCCTACGAGCGGCTCGTCAACGCCATCCACAACGAGGACACCCTCGCGATCTACCACAGCGAAGGACGGCGGCTGGGCCGGCTGCTGTACGAGGGCCGCTGGCTCGACCCGCAGGCGCTGATGATCCGCGAATCGCTCCAGCGCTGGGTCGGCACCGCCGTCACCGGCGAGGTCACGCTGCGGCTGCGGCGCGGCGAGGACTACTCGGTCATCGACACCTCCGGCACGGCGTTCAGCTACCACCCGGACAAGCTGTCGATGGAGCGCACCGAGGACTCGGCGTTCGGCCCGTTCGACCGCATCGGCCAGCTGACCATGCGCAACCTCGACATCGCCGACTCCCGCGCCAGGCTCGAGCAGTACGCCGGCATCGGCATGGTCGGCAGCGGCCACCCGACGATGATCGGCGCGGCCCAGGCCGCCTCGACCGGCCTGATCGGCGCGATGGACGAGGGTGGCGCGTCGGCGATCGCCTCCCGAGGCCAGGCCCCCAGCGAGGACTGGCTCGACCACGCCGCCATGGAGTCGGGCAACGACTGACCGGCGAAGACCTACGGACGGGCGGGGCGCGAAGCACCCCGCCCGCCGCCGTCACATGTCGCGGAACTCGGGACGTCCCGAGAAGCGGTAGACCGAGGCGACCGCGCCGCCGGGCTTGGGGGAGCTTTCGACCAGCTCCCAGGCGGAAGGGTTGAGACCCGTCTCGAAGATCCGGCGGCCCTTGCCGAGCACCACCGGGTAGGTGACCAGCTGGAGCTCGTCCACCAGATCGGCGTCCAGGAGCGTCTGCACCAGGTCGGAGCTGCCGGGCACGAGGATCTCGCCGCCCGGTCGCGCCTTGAGCTCGCGGACCCCGGCGGCCGCGTCGGGTCCGATCCAGTGGCAGTCGTCCCAGGTGAACTCCGGCTCGGTGTGCGAGGCGACGTACTTGGGCGGGTCGTTGACCAGCGACTTGAACGGCTGGGTCTCTTCGGGGGCGTCGGGCCAGTAGGACGAGAAGATGTCGTAGGTCCGGCGGCCCAGCAGGAGGGCGGTCGCGCGCCGATACCAGGTGGCGATGGCCTCGCCGGTCTCCTCGTCCATGAGCGGCCCCTGCCAGCCGCCGAGGTCGAAGCCGCCCTCGTCGTCTTCGTCGCTGCCGCCGGGCGCCTGCATGACGCCGTCGAGGGTGATGAAGGTCTGGACACTGAGTTTCATGGTGATCCTCCGAGATCGTGATATCCGTGTACACCCCTCAGTCGATCGGGACGGGGCAGATTCGACAGCGGAACCGGAGAAATCTCGGAAGAGGCGCGGGCGCGAGAACGGGTCACCGTATTCGGCCCCCGGCGAGGCGGGGACCAGGCGGGCCGGACCGGCCCGCCTGTCCTGACGGGTCGGTGTCGACGACCCGACATACCCCTACCATTCGGCGGTAATAACCCATAATATTCGGGTGTTCCCAACCCCGGGAGACGCCCATGTCGTTAGTCGAAGAAGCACAGGGCCATGTGAGTGCAGCGAAATCGCCGCTGGAGACCGTGGCCGCCAACGTCGCCCAAGCACATGAGGTGACCGACAAGCTCGCCGCCGAGAGCCGCGAGCGCGGCTATGACGCCAAGGCCGGACAGGCCGCGGCGATCAGGGACGCGCTCGGCGAACTGCACACCGTCCTGACCGACTCATCGAGCACCCTCGACGACGTGCACGCCAAGCTCGACGCGCTGAAGGGTTTAGTGGCGGCCGGCGGCGCCGGCCGCGCGAGCCCCGCACTCAAGGCCGGTCCGCCGCGGCTCCGGGACTTCGCGCCGCAGCGGCCGGCGGCGGACGGGACCAAGGCGGTCGAGCGGCTCGGCTGGCCGCGCAATGCCGAGGGGCGCATCTCGGCGCGCGGGCTGCTCTACGACCGCGACGGCCGCCCGCTCATCGAGAAGCCGTTGCGGGCCGTCAAGCGTGGCCCGGCCGCCGACGGGTCGGACCTGGTTGAACCGTGGCGATCCGACGAGCGGTACACGCCGCGCTGGCACGTCGAGGGCCACACGGCCGCATGGATGCGCCGCAACGGCGTGACCGAGGCGAGCCTGTACCTCAATACGCCCCCGTGCGGCGGCCCGGCGCCGGGCGGCGAGGCCGACCCGCTCCGCTGCGAAGCGAACCTCGCTCACCTGCTGCCCCGGGGCACGAAACTCCACATCCACTCCGTCGATGAGCAGGGGAGAACCCGCTCGAAGTCCTACACTGGCACCGGGGAGGCGCTCCGCGATGACCGATGAAGCCGAGATCGAGCAGTGGGCTGTCACGACCGATACCTGCTTTGAACGCGAGCTATTGGCTCATTGGGACTCACCGCCGGACGGCGAGTCGATCGAGGAGCACGCCCACCGGCTCGGTCTGCGCCCCGACCCCGAACGAGGGCAGGTGAACTCGATCTTCCTGCTCACGACCGAGTCCGGGAGGGCGGTGCTGATGTGGGAACCTGGTCCGGTCCGAGAAGACCATGCCGACGAGCCCGAAGACCTCGACGACGCCGACAACCCGTGGATGTGAGCGATGAGTACTGCGGTCGAGCGAAGTCGGCCGGGGTTCGGAGCGGCCTCAATTTTGCTCTGACGTCCGTTCCTCGAGGATGGCGAGGTCTCTTTCGGCATAGAGGCGGTGCTCCCACTCCTCGTTGAGGACGATCAGGAGGCACTCCCGGACCCAATAGGTGCCGGGGTCCGGCCAGCCCGGCCCGTGGACCGGCTCTGTCTCGGTGACCAGGTACTCGTCGGTCAGGCCGTCGACGACCGATCGGACCGTCGACATGCGGTCCCGGCGAAGCTCCAGAACCTCATCGAGGGACGGCCGGGCCTCGCGATCGCGTGGCACGACCCCAGGCATGTCCTCCATGCCGTCCCATGGGAGGTCGAGCGGATGCCATGGTGACGGGTCGCCGAGGATGGCCCTCTTGACCCAGGAGTCGGTGGCGAAGGCGAGGTGGCGCAAGGTATCGATGAACGACCATTCGCCGTCCACGGACTCGTGCAGGAGTTCCGGTTCCAGGCGGCGGGCGCGGGCTACGGTGCCGTCCCAGAGCCGTTCGACCGTGTCCCAGGCTAGACGGAACACTTGGGCGTCCTCAGGGCGCATCTTGGCGCGGTCGGGGTACCGCCGGTCGAGCTCGGCCTCGACGTAAGGGCGGACCTCGACGCCGTTCACCGTCAAGCGACCGATCTCGCCGTAGATGTCCAGGTCGACCATTTCGACGCCGCGCATCACTACGCGGTTCAACCAGACGTCTCGAAAACGGGTGTCGGTCATGCCGCTCATCTGGATCTCGGCAGCGTCGAACTTGACGTGTTCGAACCGGGCGCCGGAGAGATCGACACGCTCGAATTGCGCGCCTGTCAGGTCCTTGTCCTTGAAGTCAGGCATGCGGTGAGAGTAGCGTTCGACCCCGACAGAAAGGGCGGGAAGCGGCCGCCGAACGGCGGTTTTGGACGAGGCGGCGAGTCGGAGGCGGGCCGGAACGACGAAGCGGCCCTCCGCCTCGAAAGGTGGAAGAGCCGCTGCGTTGGGGCGAGATGCCTGGTCGCGTAGTGGTGGTCCTGCCGGTGGGGCCGACAGGTGCCGTTAGGCGGCGCGCTTCAGCGCCGCGAAGTCCTCTGCCGAGAGATCGAAGATCGGCGAGTCCCCGCCCAGCTTCGAGTCCCGCACCTGGAACTCCGCGCCGTCGTAGCGAACCTCGACGCAGTTCCCGCCGTTTCCCTGCGAGCGGCTCGACTTCTGCCACCCGCTCCACTCGAATCTTTGCACTGCCCGGTCCTCCATTTCCGGCCTTCAGGTCATGGTCGGTTCTGGCTCAGCGCCCTTCGTGGCTGAGCAGGGCGACCCATTCGGCGGGGGAGACGTCGAGGATCGGGGACTCGGCCCCAAGTTTGGTGTCACGCACCTCGAAGCGGTCGCCATTGAGACGGACCTCGACGCAGTCGCCGTTGGCTTGGCTGCTAGAGCGGCTTGATTTGCGCCACTCGGATTTCATCTCAGATACTCCTCTACTGGAACGGATCTGTCGCAAGCTGACGAGAACGTCTGCTCGTACATAGACACTAGTTGGGGCTGCTCGATGTAACGACAGCCGTCTGCCGCGTCCATGAATACGAACGGAGGAGTCTCGTCCCCTGGGTAGAGCAGGTTGAACGCGCCTGATGCGGCTGCGTGTACCCTCGTGATGATCTTGATCTCCGCGCTACCCCGGGCCGCCACCTCTCGGAGTCGGTTCAGCTGCCCTTCCCGGACCTCCGGCGGCATCTCACCTAGGTAGTCGATTGCCGCCCGGCCGATGAGGAACTGGATTTCCGGCAGCGGTGACCGGTTGTAGAGGAGCTTCTGCCGGTGGGTTCGAAGTGCCCGCCATGATTCGGCGACTTCATCGGGCATCTCGAGATACGCATCCTGGAGTTCGCGAAGATACTCCGGTGTTTGCAGCAGCCCCGGGATCACCTCGGTCTCAAGGACCCGAATCTGGAGCGCAACTTGCTCGGTCTCCAGGAACAGCGGGATCTTCGGCCTGGAGGTTTTCTCCGCGCCGATATCGAAGTAGGGCTCCCACCAGCCCCGTTCCTTCCCCCGAACAGCGAGAGTCGTCAGGTGGCTCAGCTCGGCGCCTTTGATGCAGTACAACTCGCAGAGCTTCTCGACCACCATCGACCTTGTGGCCTGGGTTCCCTCCTCGATTCTCTGGATGGTCTGTCCGGAGTAGCCGATCTCGCGCCCGGCTTGGGCCCTGGTGAGACCGTTGGACTCTCGATGGCGTTCGAGCGCTCGGCCGAGGCTTCGCCTGGCGATGGTTGGCTGTGACGCTGTCATGTAGGCAGAGTCTCACGCTGAGTTCCGTAGATCAACCTTCCACGCCGGAGGCTCCAAAACGGATTGGGCGTTTCCTCTTCTCAGGTGCTTGCTTTCCGCCCTACCGTCGAGAGGTGGCCGAACTTCGGCCGCGGATAGACGCGGGTCGCCGCTTCGCCTGGAAACGTACGGCGACCCGCTTCCGCCAACAGAGAGGATTCCTCCGATGACGACAAGACCGAGCCTACGAGACGGCCACGCGAACCGATCGAGCCGACTCGGCCTCGATCGCGGTGACTTCAGCGACGGAGTCCGCAACTTCACCGTCCGGGCCTCCTGCGTCGATGCCCCGGACTCGTTCCAGGTCTACGCGGACGGGAACACCACCGAGGTCGTCCTGGTCATCTCCGGCCTGAACTCCGGCGAGCTCCGCGCCACCTGGGGCCCGCAGTGGCGCACCGCCTCCGAGTCCTGGCGGGACTGGTTCGAGGCCAGCGCCTTCATGGTCTTCCACAACGGAACCCGCCCCGATTTCGGAAGGGGGCGCACCTGCAATGGCTGAAGCCGACATGATCGACTCCTATATGTGCGAGTTCCGGCGCGGCCCGGCCGTCTTCGTCGTCTTCCGGTTCGACCCCGACTCCTACCGGGTCGACTGCGATGACGGCAACGGCCCGTCCCAGGTCTGCCGCATTCCCGCCGACGCAACCGAGGCGATCCGCTGGCACGGGCCCTGGAACGGCGACCGCTGGTGCTCCTGGATCGCGGCCGAGGCCCGCAAGGTCATCGCCAACCCCGATTAGCCGACCGGGTGAGCCTGCGGGGCCGGTCGATCGGTGGGGATTCGACCTGCCCCGCGATGACCCGAAACGGTGCCTACCGGTGGCCCTCGGGACGCTTGTCCCCCCCCGCGTCCCTCCTAGGTC